>NZ_QLIU01000027.1 GCF_003574425.1 Cysteiniphilum halobium
AAAAGTTGAACATGGCGTAATAGATATAAAAAAATAATTACAAAACCTATGATAACGCCTAAAATAAACGAGACTTTTGAAAACAACCATATTTTTTCTAAAGCTTTAGTTGGTAGTAACTCATTAACTATTGATACTTCTTTATCATCATTCTGTAGCTTTTCTTTTGACTCTTTACCATCTGCCATTTATGCATATTCCTTAAATATCACTCTCTTAGGAAATTAACCTCTATTCTGCCTGCACATCTTCCTCAACAAGCTGCATCATAATCTCCTGATAACAACCCATCAAAACAGCTTGCTGATCTTTTGGAATATCATGCGCAGCTAAGCAGCGCTCAAATACTTCTATTTCATCGAGGTCCTCTAGTGTTTCACTACTTTGAGATTGGCTTATTGCTTTATCAATTATGCGTTTGTTTTTGATGCGTCTGATCTCAAGTTCACTGCCTTGAATGTGAGCATTAATTTGCTCTGTCAGATCACTGATGATTTCTTTACCTATATATTCAATCTCAAGCCAACTATTACTTTTATCAGTGATTAACTGTGACAAGGATGCCAAGATACCTTCCAGATTACCTTTAATGCTAACTAACGGTTGAAAGCATGGAACAGCAATAGGTGTAATGACGCTATTGCCATCTTCAAAGTCGATCATTAACACCTGCTTTTGCTGCTTAGCCTCACCAAAGCCCATAGCAATCGGGGAGCCGCTGTAGCGAATATGATCTTTTTTAGCAACCATTTGCGGCACATGCAAATGCCCCAAGGCAACATAATCAAGATAATCAGGAAATACACTCGCATCAACATGTGCTAACGAGCCAACATACAGCTCACGCACACCATCATCAACTTCAGTCTTGCCTCCGGCGGCAAACAAATGCCCCATACCAATCATTGGCAAGTGTTCAAGCTTATGTTTTTTGCAAAGCTCAACCTGTTTTTCTTTAGCACACTCGCAAACTGCATGATAATGCTGCTTAATGCCTGAGATTAATTTCTTATTCTTATCATCCAACGTTTCACTGGCTTCTACCTTTCTGATATCACGATCACGCAAGTAAGGTACTGCACAAATGATTGCTTGTGGAATACTGCTGTCATTTTTAAGGACGATGACTTCATCTTGTGGGTTTTCATTAGCCGCCCCTACAACGTAGATGTTAAGCGCTTTTAACACACTTTTGGACGCCTCGAGCAAACTTGGTGAATCGTGATTACCACCAATCACCACCACATGCTGACAATCCGTATTTTTAGCGACATCACTTAAAAATTGAAAATACAGCTCTTGGGCATAATTGCTTGGTGTTGTGGTATCAAAGACATCACCAGCTATTAATAAGATATCAATCTTTTGCAATTTAATGGTTTCAATTAACCAATTTAGAAAGGCTTCAAATTCAGGATAACGCTTTTTGCCATAAAGCATGCGCCCTAAGTGCCAATCAGAGGTGTGGAGGATTTTCATGGTGTTATAGCTTCTTGACTTATATTAATAGGGTCATCTTGTTTATTATTAATACCTAACATCATATCAAAATGCTTTTTATGTCCTTCATTAATAAAGATTTGTTTAAAAACTTCAAAGTATCTCCCAATAGTATTTTCTAAACCAGAGATGTATAAGTCATCATAAATAGTATGCGAACCATCATTTATCCATGAAAGCAATGATCGACAGATTTGTTGATCCTGATAGTTTTCAAATCGAGAAATTAAATTTTTATCTTCAAAACCTCCTAAAACCTTAAAATAATACTCTATAATTCTGCGCATCGTGTTTTGAAGAGTTATGCTAGAGAGTTTATCTCGATCTTTTAGCTCATCCCATAACAATTGATAGGAAGTTTGAATAGGGTTTATTTGTTTATATGCCTTAAGCGTGGTTTTTTTATCCTGCTTTTTCAAAACCCAAAAGTTTGTATGTTTACAAGTCTGTTGCCCACTCCCATTATATGAAACCTCTTTATGAAAGTAGATATTATGCGTCAATAAAATTAACTGCTTAATTGGGTATTTATTTTCTTGTTGCCTTAAGTCATGAATGAAATCTTTCAATAATGTGCTTACTACAAAAAGAACATCACTGTCCAAACTAGAAATCGGGTCATCAATAACTAAAATGCGCTTCTCAGAAACGTCAGTCTTTTCAACAGAGCCTTTGGCTAGCTGTAAAAAATATAAAAAAGTAATAAATGTCATTTCCCCTTCACTGAGTGTCTCGGTTGCAAGCTCACCATTTTCTCTCTGGATCTGATAGTGATTTTTTTGCTCTTTTGCTGAAACCAATTGAAAGTTCTCAAAACCCATATTTCTTAATAGCCTATTAATTTCATCAACGGTTGGCTGTACACTGGTAATATTTTTTTCTAAATTTTTGATCTCAGCTTTTAACTCAGAAGATGCTTTCCTTTTATTATTTAATTGTTCCTCTATTGACTCAATTGCTTTGTTCAAGCCGCTTTTCCTGCCTATATAACTTCTAATTAGGGACTGGTTAACACTTATAATATACATCCACACATCTAAAATTAAACTTTCTTTTTCACGTTCATAATTTTGTACAATATCATTATGCTGTTTAATTTTTTCATTTGTCTGAATAATCAATTGATTCATGTTATATATTATTAAAGAAGGAGTCTCTAAAGATATTGATCTGCTTGGTTCAGTTCTTTTGTTTACCATAGCAGATCCTATATTTCTCAACTCCGCTTCTAACCCCAACTGATAAGAAGAAAAAATATCTTTATCAAAATAGTCACTATACTCCGTCTCCTGTTGTGCAATTGGATTGAGCTTTGAGAGCAAATTATTACAATATTGCTCAAAACGGTCATATAACTGCATTATTGTATCGATATTCTGCTTATATTCAGTATCAAAATAGTTTTCTAATTTCTTTTTAAATTGATCATCTACCGTATCTTGTTGACAAAATGGACAAGTATTTGAACTTTCTAACAAATATTCACGTCCTTTATCTACCCAATCATTCATATTAAGTTGTTGGATTAATTTAGCAATATCAACGTCACTTTTACCAATTACACTCTTTTGCCATATCCCATTTTCAATAATAGCAATACCATTATCAAAGTTAATCGTTATCAGTTCATTTATATGCTGCGGTGATACATCATTAAAAACAGTCTTTGCTCTTGCCTGTAGTTCATCTAATTTAATCTCTCTTAGCTCTCTTACTGAAGTTTAGAGTTTTAAACATTAAATCTTTGATAACTTTATCTAATTGTCAGATTATATAACTTAGCTTTTAAGCGGCTTTATCTACTTTTCTATGCCTGCCACGATTTATCTGCGAAATTGGAATAGTGAATTTTCTTGCTTTTGCACACCATGCATCTCTAATCCCAAACTGCGAAAAAATACGACAAAGCCAAATGCGTACCAATCCAGCGGTCATTGGTTGATTCTGCCTCCAAGGAATAGCATTAAGGTCAAGCTTCCACTCAGCAAGCTTCAAAATAAGTAATTTGGGTAGCGCATAGGCTGCAAAGATCAAATGCGTCCAGCGATGTAATACCTGTCTGGTTTGTTGCCAAGCATTTTTCCAACCCCATCTGTTCTTCACATCATCAAAGACAGGCTCAATATAGTAGCGTCTGGCATAGCCTAAAATAACATCAACACCACTAACTTCAGCATGACTACACAACAGTAGGCGTGGTTGTGACCAAATACCATCGGCTAATTCAAATTCACACCAAACAGCTCGAACGATTCGACCATTTAAAAATCTAGCAACTGCCGCTATTTCGCAATATCTCAATCGCTGTTTGCGACCATATAATCTCGCCGTAATATACTGCTTTCTCATACTTTGTATGTCATCATTCTCAATTTTAGTACCATACTTACGTGGACGCCCACGTCGCTTAGTTGCTGTCACTGGCACAAAATATAATGCGGTATCAATTCGCGCTTGACCGATGACGATCAGATCATGTTGAAGCGCATAGAGTATGACTTTTGCTTTCATATACCAACAATCCAATAGCAGCACATCTTGTTTACAGAAAAACGAGGACACGGCTCTAATCAATGTGCATGCAATGTCCAGCTTATTTGTATTGCCAGAGACTTTGCTTAAGCGTGCTAAAACAGGTATGCCAATAAGTCGTGATAATCCACCAAGCACACAACCTAATACAACCCAACACTGCCCTGGAACATAATAAGGGCGATTCCCTTTATGACTGTGATCGTAATGCGTTTGACTTGAAGGGGCTTTTGTTGATAAACGCAAAACCAAGGTATCGTCAATTACCCAAAAACGCCAACGTGCTGGAAATTGCCGCAAAATAAAGCCAATCAGTTGTCTTGATAGATTTAACCATGACCACTGACCTTTCTCTATCCATTTATAATAGCTTCCCCAGTGTTTAACACATCCTGAGGCAAGATATGCCTCACTAACAAAGCCTTGTGAGCTCAGCATACAGCCTACAAGCAATTCAATAAAAGTCGGAATTGATCTAATCGGTAGTGCTTTTGTTAAAAAATTAATGAACTCGCTTACAAATCTTGCTGGTTTATCGTTATAATCTTCCATGTGATTGGCTTGTTGTTTTGTTTGCACTTATAGCCTGCCAATCACCATGCCATAAGTCGATTAAAAATAGCCAGACACAATAAAAAATTAATCTGAAACTCTAAACTTCAGATTATCACTACATAAATCTTGAAAAATTCCTAGATTTTTATCATCAATGATTTGTAAGTCATCTTCTAATTCTTCAAGTTTATTTTTACTGATCAACCCCATAGCTAAAGAGTCTTCAAGATCATAAATACCATAGGCGATGTCATCTGCTAATTCCATAATGCTACAGTCAAACGATTTATAAGAAGTTTTCCATTTTTCACCAGACTTCTTTATGCTATTGAATTGTTTTTTATCTTTATAAGCTAATGGCTCGAGAATCCAATCAAATATCTTACTTTCAGTATCATGAATACATTTAAAGGCTCTTTGCTTCACTAATAAATTTTGCTGCATCCATTCTTGCTGCTCTTTTTTGCATTTAACTTTATCTTTGTCTTTAGACCATTCTTCTCTCTCTGATAAAACTGCATTTAAAAATTGAGCGTGTTTTGCTGGGTATTTCATAACACCTAGTAAAGCTCTTCGAGTTAAGTTAAATCCATTATTTTCATAATACTCTCCAAGTTTTGTAAGCACTCTAAATGTTTGACCATTACCTTCAAAACCTCCTTTTAAAAGCATTTTATCTTGCAAAACTTGCTCACCGGCATGTCCAAAGGCAGGATGACCAATATCGTGAGCCAAACAAATTGATTCAATTAGTTCAATAGATAAATTTGGCGTATCTTTAAATCGTATCTTATCGTTATTTTCTAAATCACGAATAATACGCATACCAACATCCGCCACCTCGATTGAATGAGTCAATCTAGTTCTAAAAAAATCATGCTCATTTATATTAAATACTTGAGCTTTTGCCTGCAATGCTCTAAAAAATTTTGAGTGCACAATTCGACTTTTATCAATGCCATAATTAGTAATATCAGCATTACCCTGAGTATACTCTCGACCTATGTTCCTACTCCACCAAACACTACTTGTCATAACGAACTCCCTTTACAATTGATTTCCAATAAGGATTTTATCACATATAACGATTATTTATAGCTATGATATGCCTAACACTGAAACATAAGAATAGCAAACAACAAGAACTGATAAATGTTGGCGATTTTAAACGAGAAACCCTATCACAAAACAGATGAATCTACCGTTTGGTAGAGAGGCTTGAAAGCTCTTTAGAAAACTTATCTACTTAAATCTCCAACAACATCCTTGCAGGATCTTCAATGAGCTCTTTAATTGTTTTTAAGAATTTAACAGATACACTGCCGTCGATGATTCTATGATCATAGGATAGTGCCAAATACATAATCGGACGAATAACAATTTCACCATTAACAACCACTGGACGCTCAACGATATTGTGCATACCCAGAATCGCACTTTGTGGCGCATTAATAATTGGCGTTGATAGCATCGAGCCATAGGTACCACCATTGGTAATCGTAAACGTTCCACCTTGCATTTCTTCTAATGACAATTTGCCATCGCGTGCTTTAATCGCTTTTTCGATGATTTCATTCTCAATTTTGGCAAAAGACTTTTGATCTGCATTGCGAATAACAGGAACCACCAAGCCACGATCTGAACCAACCGCAACACCAATATCAAAGAAACCATGATACACGACATCAGTGCCATCAATTGATGCATTAACCTCAGGAAAACGTTTTAACGCTTCTGTTGCTGCCTTTAAGAAGAATGACATAAAGCCAAGTTTCGCATCATGTGTCTTTTGGAAAAGATCTTTATATTGCTTTCTTAAGTCCATAACAGGTTTCATATCAACCTCGTTAAACGTTGTCAAAATAGCATTAGTATGTTGTACTTCAACTAAACGCTTAGCAATCGTTTGACGCAAACGTGTCATGCGTACACGCTTCTCAGGACGGTCTCCTTCAAAATGCATCACATCAGCTACCTGAGCCACGGGTTCTTGTTTTGCAACTTGTGCTGGCGAGTTAACGACATCTTGCTTAGTAATGCGACCATTTTTACCCGTACCTTGAACATTATTCACATCAACATCATTGGCTTTAACAGCACGACGCACAGCAGGGGATAAATGATCTTGTGCTTCAGTTTGTTTTGAGTTTGTGTCCTCTGCAGCAACTGATGCCGAGTTACTCACAGCACCCACACTCATCTTAGCAACTGCTTCTGCACTTAGCACGGTGTCACCTTCATTTTTAAGCTTCTCAGACAAAACACCACTTTGCGCTGCAGGGACTTCCATCATCACTTTATCGGTTTCGATTTCAACCAGTGTTTCACCTTCTTCAATTTGGTCACCTATGTTTTTATGCCATGTCGCAACTGTACCTTCAGCAATCGATTCAGGGAAAGTTGGCGCATTAACCGTAACCGCTTTAGCATCCTCTGAAACCGCTGTAGCAGTTACTGCTTTTTCTGCTTTTTCCGTTTTTTCTGTTTCTTCTGCTGTACTTTTTTTCTGTGATTTTTCTGGTACTTCAGCAGCACCATCAACAATTGAGCCAATGATTTCTTGGGAAAGTACCGTGTCACCCTCGTGTTTGGTAATCTCACCCATGGTACCGGCTGTCATTGCTGGGACTTCCATCACAACTTTATCCGTTTCGATTTCTGCTAACACATCGCCTTCTTCGATGTGATCCCCTGGCTTTTTATGCCATGTTGCAATTGTACCTTCTGCTATTGATTCTGGAAAAACAGGAACTTTTACCTCTATCATGGTTCACCCTTAAATTTTTTATTTATGTTACTTTTTACTTTCCATTTAGTTTTCAAACTATCTTACTTAATGGCATTACACACTTCATGATTTTTCAAAAGCTACCTCACCTACTTCGCATCTACCTCTTCGCTAATGAAGGAGAATGTAGGCAATAGATTCTTTAAATTCCCCTCACTTGCAAGGAGAGGTAGTTAAGCAAAAGTACGTAACTCCAATTATTTATCTAATTTTAATGCTTTGGCAACCAGCTCGCTCTGCTGCGCATGAAACAAAGATGGATAGCCTACCGCAGGCGCTGACGCTGCTTTTCTACCAACATAAGATAAATGCTGATCTTTATGCAATACTTTACGCAATTCATGCTGAATCATCCACCAAGCGCCTTGATTTTCTGGCTCTTCTTGTGTCCAAACAATATCACTAACCGCCTCATACGGTGCAAGTACTTTTTCTAAATCGACCTGCGGGAATGGGTAAAGTTGCTCAATACGCACAATAGCAATATCTTTAATCGATTTCTCACTACGCTCTGCCAATAAATCATAATAAACTTTACCTGAGCATAAAATTACGCGTGCCACTGATTTTGGCTCTATCTTTTCCACTTCAGCAATCACATTATAGAATTTTCCATTCGCCATTTCATCCAGCGTTGAATGCACCATCGGATGACGCAATAAACTCTTAGGTGACATTACAATCAATGGCTTGCGATATGGACGCAACATCTGACGACGTAGCATATGAAACAGTTGCGCAGGTGTCGTGGGTACACAGACCTGCATATTATCATATGCACACAACTGTAGAAAACGCTCTAGCCTTGCGGATGAATGCTCAGCCCCTTGACCTTCTTGACCATGCGGTAATAGCATCACAAGACCTGACAAAATACCCCACTTTTCTTCTGCTGCAGCAATAAACTGATCAATCACCACCTGTGCTGTATTAGCAAAATCACCAAATTGTGCTTCCCATAAAGTTAATGTTTGAGGTGCTGAGCAGCTATAACCATAATCAAAACCAAGTACAGCATATTCTGATAAAATGGAATCAATAATATGGCATTGTACATCCTTATTAATGTGTTGTAACGGCGTATAATCTGGCAATGTCGTTTTACTGTAATCATAGTTATGCAATACTGCATGACGATGTGAAAACGTTCCACGCCCAGAATCTTCGCCTGACAACCGCACATTATAACCTTCAGCTAACAATGTGGCATAAGCCAAGTTTTCAGCAAAACCCCAGTTTCCTGGAATATCACCAGCTGCCATTTTAATGCGATCATCAATGGCTTTTTTAACCTGCGGTTGCAATGTCAAATCCTCTGGCAAAGTATTTAAGGCTTTGGCAAGTGTTATTAATTTCTTTTTATCAACGCGTGTATCAACTGCTTGGTCCCATTTTTGATTGATATAAGGATGCCAATCAACAACACATTTACTATGGCGTTCATGCTTGCCAGTGATAATATCAGCAACTACTTCACCTTTTTGTAAACGATCACGATACGCCTTAGCCATTTGATCGGCTTGCGCCTTTGAAACAACACCCTCATTTGCAAGCTTATCAGCATAAATAGCGCGCGTTGTTGGTAATTTTTTGATAATGCTGTACATCAATGGTTGTGTACCTGATGGCTCATCTGCTTCGTTATGCCCATGACGACGATAGCATACCAAATCAATTACAATATCTTTGCCAAACATCATACGGTAATCCATCGCAAGTCCAGCAACTCTTAACACAGCTTCAGGATCATCACCATTGACATGTAATATTGGTGCTTCTACGATTTTGGCAATATCAGTGCAATACAAACTACTGCGGTTATCTTGTTTTTTATCGGTAGTGAAGCCGACTTGGTTATTAATCACAATATGAATTGTACCACCTGTACCATAATATCGGGTTTGTGATAAAGCAAAGGTTTCCATCACTACACCCTGACCACAAAATGCAGAATCACCATGAATTAAGATAGGTACAACCTTAGCATGGGGTTTTTCTTCATCAGTAAAGCAATCTTGTTTTGCCCTAACAGCACCCTCAACAACAGGATCAACTGTTTCCAAGTGTGACGGGTTAAAAGCAAGTGCCAAACGCAGCTCTTCTTTAGGTGTTTTATGCCAAGAAGCAAAGCCCATGTGATATTTCACATCCCCTGATAGAAATTTTTTATCCTGTGATCCTTCAAACTCTTTAAATAAATTCTCTGGTGATTTACCCATGATATTAACAAGTACGTTCAGACGTCCACGATGCGCCATGCCAAGACCAATCTCTTCAACAGAAACTTCACCTGCTTTATTAATCATCTCATTTAATGCAGGAATCATCGACTCGCCCCCCTCTAATGAAAAACGCTTTTGCCCGACGTATTTCATGCCAAGGTATTTCTCTAAACCTTCCGCAGCCGTTAGCCGATCTAACAGCCAAGTTTTACGTTCAGCAGACAAATTAGGAATCTGTTTTTCAATACGCTGTCTAAGCCACATCTTCTCAGCCATATTGTTTAAATGCATAAATTCATAACCAATACTGCCAGTATAAACATGCTGCAATTTAGCAATGATGTCTTTAAGTGGTAATGCCTGATAATCAGAAAACACACCAACATTAAATTTTTCATTTAAATTGTCCGCATTAAGCCCATGAAAATCAAGCTCAAGCTCAGGCGTGCCCTCCGGCTCCTTAATACCTAAAGGATCTAAGTGTGAAACCTTGTGACCAATACTGCGATACATGTAAACAAGATCCATCACTGCCGAGAGCTTATTACCACCATCCGGATAATTACCCGAGTCAACGACCATACCTTCAGGTGTCGCCACAGCAAAGCGAAATGGATTTTTACTCAAAGCAACAAAATCTTCACGGACTTGCGCATGTGAGACTTCATGTTTATTGTCACGAATCGCGTCAAAATACTGGCGCCAACTACTATCTACTGAATTTGGGTCTTGTAAATAATCCTCATAAATAGCATCCAAGTATGCGCTACTACTACCAGATAGTTGCGAAGACTGCCACCATGAAGACATTGATTCTTGGGTTCCACTCATAGTTTCTACTCTTTATACTTTTAAATTTTCTCTAGCTCAAACAAAAAAGCACTGGATTACAGCACTTGATTGATTCGTTATACGTTGTTTTTCAACATCATTGATCTGAGTTTACCAATCGCCTTAGTTGGGTTAAGCCCTTTTGGACAGACGCTAACGCAATTCATAATCGTACGGCATCTAAAGACGCTAAATGGATCTTGCAATGCATCTAAACGTTCTTGTGTTGCGCCATCACGTGAGTCAATCACAAAACGATAGGCTTGTAGTAATCCTGATGGCCCAATGAATTTATCCGGATTCCACCAGAATGATGGGCATGAAGTTGTACAACACGCACATAATATACATTCATACAAACCATCAAGCTTGGCACGATCTTCTGGTGACTGTAGACGTTCTTTAACCGGTGTGTCACCTTCAGCTGGAATCAAATATGGCTTCACTTTCTCGTAGTTTTTATAAAATTGATTCATATCAACAACCAAGTCACGAATGACTGGCAACCCAGGTAAAGGTTGTAGCTTGACCGGTTGTGATAACTCGCCAATTGAGGTAATGCATGCCAAACGGTTTTTACCATTGATATTCATACCATCCGAACCACAGACACCTTCACGACATGAGCGACGAACAGCAAGTGTTGGATCTTGTTGCTTAATGGATTCAATCGCTGTTAAAACTTTTGTCCCCTCATTCTCAACTGTCACGGTATAGTCTTTATAGTAAGGCTTACTATCGACTTCAGGATTATAACGATAAACTTTAAATTTAACTTCCACTGTTATCTCCTTAGTAGCTTCTTACTTTTGGTTGGAATGGTTCTAATTTTAATGGTTTCATATTCACTTCACGCGTCGATGGGCGATCCCCCTCTAAGAAATAAAGCGTATGCTTCAACCAATTTACATCATCACGCTCTGGATAGTCTTCACGTGAATGCGCACCACGCGACTCTTTTCGCGTCAATGCCAAGACAGCAGTTGCCATCGCAGTTTCCATAAGGTTATCCAACTCAAGCGCTTCGATTCTTGCGGTGTTGAAGACATGTGAGTGATCAGCTAACGATGCTTTTTGCACACGCTCACGTAATGACTTTAAACGCTCTAAACCATCTTGCATTTGTTGTTCTGTTCTAAACACTGAGAAGTCAACCTGCATCGCCTTTTGCAATTCAGCACGCAACTCTGCAACCCCTTCACCGCCTTTGTTATTTTCCCAGCGGTTATAACGGATCATCGCTTGATCTAATGCTTCATCTGTTACGTCATGTTGTTGCATACCTGCACGCAATGCCTCTTCAGCATGCATGCCAGCAGCACGGCCAAATACCACTAAATCAAGTAAAGAATTTGAACCTAAGCGATTCGCACCGTGCACAGAAACGCTGGCACACTCGCCAACGGCATATAAACCATCGATGACGACATCTTCGCCACTGGCATTTTGTGTCAATGCTTGGCCATATTTATTAGTCGGAATTCCCCCCATCATATAATGACAAGTTGGTACCACAGGAATCGGGGCTTTTAAAGGATCGACACCAGCAAATGTCATCGCTAATTCACGAATGCCTGGTAGGCGCTCTTTAATGACACTTTCATCCAAGTGTGTCAAGTCTAAATGCACGCAATCAACGCCAGCAAATTTGAGTCCTCTGCCTTCGTTAATCTCTTGTTGAGATGCTCGTGACACCACATCACGTGACGCCAAATCTTTTGCATTTGGTGCATAGCGCTCCATAAAACGCTCACCATTTTTATTACGCAAAACACCACCTTCACCACGGCAACCTTCGGTGACTAAAACACCAGCACCTGCAATACCCGTTGGATGGAATTGCCAAAACTCCATATCTTGTAATGGAATACCGGCTCTTAATGCCATGCCAACACCATCACCGGTATTGATATGCGCATTGGTGCTTGATTCATAAATGCGTCCTGCACCACCTGTGGCTAAAATTGTGACTTTTGACTGAAAGAAAACAATTTCACCACTTTCCATATTCATTGCCAAAACACCGGCAATAGCGTGTTCTGAAGACTTTACTAAATCAAGGGCATACCACTCGTTAAAGAATTTCGTTTCATGCTTTAAATTACCTTGATAAAGGGTATGCAGTAACGCATGCCCCGTTCTATCAGAAGCAGCACACGTTCTTTTAGCAATATTACCCACATCATAATTACGTGACATCCCACCAAAAGCGCGCTGGTAAATCTTGCCATTTTCTAAACGTGAAAACGGCATACCCATATGCTCAAGCTCAATAATTGCTTGTGGTGCATTTTCACACATAAACTCAATTGCTTCCTGATCACCGATGTAGTCAGAACCTTTTACCGTATCATAGGTATGCCATTTCCAATCATCTGATGGCAAACCATCATCATATTCAACATTACCTAATGCCGCGGCAATTCCACCTTGCGCTGATACAGTGTGCGAGCGCGTTGGAAATACTTTTGAAATCGCGGCGGTTTTAAACCCAGACTGCGCCAATTGAAATGCCGCTTGCATGCCAGCACCACCGGCACCAACAACGATTGCATCAAATTGTTGTACTGCAATTTTCATTATCGCCACCCCTTAAAACAAAATACAAATAAGCCAAATAAAACACATCAAATAACCGACAATTGCCGCTACTTGCAAAAAACCACGAATGCATGCGCATTTCACATAATCGGTAAAAATTGTCCACATACCAATCCATGCATGCGCCATTAATGACAAAAATGCTAAGATAGTAAATATTTTCACCCAAGTATTTTGAAAGATCGCAAGCCACGTATGATATGAACCATCATCCGATAGGGATAAGACAACGATCACCACGAATATCGCATACAACATAATAATAATTGCCGTAACACGCTGTAATAACCAGTCTTTCAAGCCAGAACGTGTACATGAAGTTACATTACCCATAACCAAAGCCCCCAGAAAATCGTTACCAATACGCCTAACACTAAAACCACGATTGAAGAAGCTTGAGCCACACACATTTCTTCACCAAAACCTAAATCCATAATCAAGTGGCGAATACCCGCAATCACGTGATATGACACGGCAGATATAAAAATCCACACAACAATACTCCATGCAGAATGAACTAATAAGTTCTGCACATAATAAAAGTCGCTACCACAGCGCATTGATAAACTAAATCCCCATAACAAAAACGGCAATAGTACGACCATTAATACACCTGTAATCCGGTGAATAATCGAGCTTATTGCAGTAATAGGGAACGAATAGGACTTAATTGAGCCAAGCCCTATATTTCGTGGTCCTTGATGTTTCATTGCTTTCTCCTGCTTATCAAGAAATTTAACGTGTTAAACACAAAATCTTGCGTATTCTAGCATAAATAAATTGAAGTGCTACCGTGAAGAAGCAAGCAAGCGGAATTAATCCAAACTCAGCAAAAAAATGTATTAAATTCAAACATCTTATATATTTTTAAATATCACTTCATTTAATAAATTTCAATTTGATAAAGTTTGAAAGACTTACCATCAACTTCTTATAATTTCTGCACATTAACCACAAATCCCTGTTGTTGTAACGTTTTATAATAACGTCTTGAAGCCTGTAGCCTTGAAGGCTCTTGATCAACAATTTTCACTAAATGCTTCAGCTCATTATTAGCGGGCATATTATTCAACGTTAAATCAATCAATATGTTTTTATTAACACCCGTAACAGAAGTTGGCTCACTAATAAGCACTACCGGTAGCTTTGCATAGTCTTGCGACACCTCAGCCATGTAAGCATGGGGCAAAAATTCATCATCGCCATCAAACCATAATCTAGCGTCTAACTCCTGACACAATGCATCTTCTGCATAGACTGCAACAGTTTTACCATTCTCATAATATGATTTAACTTGCACGCTAACAAACTGATAAAAACGCTCATCATCTTGACTAGGCAATATAAAAAAATCTATATTCAAAAAAACCAACCCTTAGCATTTATTGCACCCTGAGCATAAGTTAACGGTGGTGCTTGGAAATGCATATACTTATAAAAACTCAGCCAACACTTGCATAATATACTGCCCACAAAACATTTTACGAGCGGTATATATATTAACCACTAAAGTTATTCAGGATAAAATTCATCATCTAATACCTGATTAAAACTATAACGACAGACCTCCGGCACTTCAGCTTTTTTAGGATCAATGCCTGTCTCATTTTCAAAGTCCAATAATGCTAACTTATAAGACTTAGGAAGTGTTTCATCAATTTTACTTTTCAAGCTAGGATTATCCTGTATGAGATCCTTCAAGTCATCCCTTTGCGCAATAATCGTATTTTCCCAACTTCTACTTCTATAAGAAGGTTGATACTGCCACTTAAGCAGATGCACTAAAAGAACACGCAGCCTACTTTTTAATGCATGCTTTTGACTTGCGCCCATACTTTCTAACTCCTCTGTTAAGTGCTCAATATCAACCTTATTAAATGCTTTAGCTCTTAGCGCTTGAACAGTCTGAATCGTCCAAGCATAAAAATCTCTTTCATAAAGTGTCTTTGCCATATTGATAACTCCAAACTTAGGTTAAATATTAACATACCTCCCGCAAAGTGATTCACAAGCGGTATTAAGCATCATAAAAATGCTAGCAGAAACGAGGGTTAATAGCCAATCATTATCCACATATAGCTATTCCATTTATACTTTAGTAATGAATCAAGAACAAGTTGTGCTTTGATTTATGCTTAGTCAACCCTTACCCAATGAAAACAGGTGAGAATATCGTCACCATCATTCTATTTCAAAAAATACTCTGAGCTCACCACAACACGAACCAGTTTATAGGGGTCGGCATCTCCATAAGAAGCATCTTGATTGCTGATAGTAAATGCACCTTGTGATGCTTGACGAATGCTGCCTAAGGCGGTTTGTGCATTTTTGGCAAATTGTAATGCTGCTGTTTTAGCATTCTGTGTAGCATCTTCAAGCATCTTTGGCTTAATGCTATTAAGACCTGTATATTTATAGGCGACATTGCTACTACTAACAACAACACCTTTGGCAACCAAATCACTAGTTTTTTGTGCTAGGCCTTGCACTAAATCAACTTTATCTGTCGTGATCGTCATACTGCCATAAGCACTATAATTTGAGGTATTGACCTGATCTTTGCTATGAGTATTTTGGTTTAATGAAATACTGCCATACTGCAGCGCCTTAGCATCAATACCTGATTGACGCACAAAGTTTTTTACCGCTAATTGATCTTGATCAACCTTTTGGTAAACCTCTTTTAAGCTGTTGGCATTAACCGTGTAACTGATACTCCAAATCGCTTTATCAGACTTAACAACTTTTTCTGCCAATCCTTTAACTGCGACATAACGATTAAAGGAGTGAAAGTTTAAAATTCCATAGGAGATAAAACCACCGGCTAACGCCATGCCAACACCAATGCTTAAATAACCAAAAAATTTAGCTTTATTATCTATCATTACCTTTTTGCTCCATCAACTTCGTTAAATATTTCATAGCGTTATTTCTCCTCGCAAATCTTTATGTAATGCCAATTTCACTTCGTCTTGTGTTAGTCCCGGAATACTCAAAAGATAAAAAAGTTTCGTTAATGCCGCCTCATCGGTCATATCATGCCCTGAAATAACACCAGCTTTGACAAGCCCAACACCTGCCTCATACGCTCCCATCTTAACACTACCCTTTAAGCATTGTGTACAATTAATGATAATCACACCACGCTGACACGCTTCAATAAGCTCATGCAAAATTTCAGGTGAGTTCATAATATTACCTGCTCCATAAGTCTTAAGAATCAAACCCTGCAATGGTGGTTGTAATACTTTTTTTAGGATATTTGCATCCATCCCGGGGAAAATTGACAAGACAGCAATCTTAGGCACTCCTAAGGTTTTAAATTCAATTTCAGCGGGTTTATTGTAATCACTAGGGTATAGATAGGCTTCATTTAATTCAATATCAATACCCACCTGCCCTAATACCGGATAATTAGGTGAATTAAATGCATCCATACCTGATGCATTAACCTTAACCGAGCGATTACCTCGTAATAACTGCTTATTAAAATACACACAAACCTCAGCAATACGTTTATCTGTTGCCAAAATCAAACTATGCAAGATGTTATCAGATGCATCTGATCTTAGCTCAGAAATAGGAATCTGTGATCCTGTACAAATTACCGGTTTATTTAAGTTTTTTAACATAAACGATAGACTTGATGCAGTATATGCTAATGTGTCCGTACCATGCAGCACTACAAAGCCATCATATTTTTCATAGTGATTGACAATATCCAATGCAATGGTGATCCAATCTTCTGGCTTGATATTTGCTGAGTCAATCAACTGTGGATACTCATTGATCTCAAAGTCAGGCACATCATTATGATAAAAATCTTTAATCGTTTTAATTTTATCCAATAGATACCCTTGCTTTGGTGCATAGCCTTGATCAGTTTTGACCATACCAATCGTGCCACCGGTATAGATCACATAGATCTTCTTATCTTTAATGGATTTCACGCGCACGATGCGTCACCCCTTTATTAGCTAATTCATCGGCACGTTCATTCAATGGATGCCCATTATGCCCTTTAACCCAACACCATTTCACCTGATGCTTACGACGCAACTGATCAAGCATCTGCCATAAGTCCTGATTCTTTACTGACTGCTTATTTGCGGTTTTCCAACCACGCTGTATCCAATTATCAAGCCACTCACTGACACCTTGCTGAACATATTTTGAGTCAGTGTAAAGCTCAACATCACAAGACCCTTTTAGCAATTGTAATGCTTCAATGGCAGCAAATAGCTCCATACGGTTATTGGTTGTATTGTCTTCACCACCATAGATTTCTTTAATTTTGCCTTTGTATTGTAAGATCGCCCCCCAGCCACCACGCCCAGGGTTACCCTTACAAGCCCCATCAGTATAAATCACAACTTTCTTGGCTTGCCCTAGCTTTTTTACTTTTTGTTCTTCTTGCTCGTTTTGTCTATTCATCTGTTTCGTTTTATCTACTTTTCTTAACTTTCATCACTTTTTCACTTTAAATACTTTATTCATACCAATGGCATATTTCCCAGGCAACTTAACCATTTCCGTTGCCCCTGAAAAAAGTGGGCTTAGAGGAATAATCTGTTTGCTGAAGCTTGCAATATACTCACAAGAAAAGCTCTCAGGCAATAAACACGGCAACCATTTATTAAAATCTTTGATATTAAACACGTCATAGTAATGACTTTCAATTTTGTGTAGTCCATGGGATTTTATCTCTTTATTGACTAATCGAAATGGAATGGCCATACCAGGATTTTTTTTATACTGCACTACAATCAAACAACCATCATCACTCAATACACGAATGGCTTCCATCAGTATTTCATGCACCTCATTGGGATTTAATAACACATTATCAAGCACAATCAAGTCAAAGCTTTTGTTAGAAAAAGGCCAATTGCCAACATTAAAACTTGCACCAAATAACTGGGCATCATAAATAAAGCCGCTTGCTGCATAATGATGCACTGCCGAAACACGATCAAAATACGCTTTTTTAACTTTCCCTATATAAAAAGCGCGTCTGACGCTAAAGCGCGATAAAATCACCTCTAAATCTAGTAGCTGCCTATCTTGCATCAATCGTCCTTTCTATCAAAAATGGCTGTAGTTTACCGTGAATTAACCATGAACTAAATAATTTTCGCCATCCGTTCAAAGTA
Organism: Cysteiniphilum halobium; assembly: GCF_003574425.1. Lineage (GTDB taxonomy): Bacteria > Pseudomonadota > Gammaproteobacteria > Francisellales > Francisellaceae > Caedibacter > Caedibacter halobius. The sequence goes on from NZ_QLIU01000027.1 coordinate 18,183, forward strand.
ATCAGGACATGTTTTACTGACACATTCTGCCCCATTGATAATAACACCTTCCTGCTTTAAGCCAATAAGTGCCAATGACATTGCAATTCGATGATCATTATGCCCTTCAACAGTAGCTGCTCTAAGCGCTGATTTTTCAGGATAAATATGAATACTATCCTGCGTTGTTGTAACTTTAACACCTAAGCGTGTTAAGCCCTCAGCCATCGCACTGACACGATCTGACTCCTGTAAGCGTGTATGCGCAAGGCCTGTGATATGCGTCTGACCCTTAGCAAAGCATGCAATTGCCGCAACCGTCATAAACGTATCAGAGAAATTGCGCATATCCACCGTCACACCACGTAGCACATCGCCACCAATCACACGAATACCATCTTCTTCAGCGATCACTTGGCAACCCATTTTTTCAAGAACGTCTAAAAAACGAATGTCACCCTGCTTAGCATCACGTACTACATGTTTAATCTTAACATCACCTTGTGTAATCGCCGCAAGCGCCCAAAAGTACGATGCCGTTGAAATATCCGGTTCAATCGCATAATGTCGTGCTTGATAGCTTTGACTGCCTTGTATCTTATACATATTGTTGTCAACGTCAATCGCCACACCAAAGTCACGCATCATATCCACCGTCATTTGTACATAAGGCTGTGGATGATCAGTGTTTGAGTGAATGATTAAACCACCATCTATCAAAGGCGCTGCAATTAATAACCCAGATAGAAACTGACTACTCTTAGTGCCATCAATGCTTAAACTTTCTTTCTGCTTTAATCCCTCTGCCAAAATAGTCATGGGTAGAGACAATTGATTTTGTTCATACTTTGCTTGCATACCAAGTGAGTTTAATATCAATAACTGCTCAGCAATTGGACGCGCCATCATTCTTTGCGCGGCATAGATATAATATTCACCTGATTTTTGTGCAGCACACAGTGGAATGATAAAACGCGTCAATGTCCCCGCTTCATTACAAAAAATACGTGCCTTTTGCCTAGGAAAAGAGCCATTAGTTCCTTGGATAACAATGCGCCCTAAACTTTCATCAAACCGCTGTGAAACACCCAAAGCTTTTAATGCATCAACACCCGCCAACACATCCTTACTTAACGGCAAGTTATTAATCACCGATTCACCCTTTGCTAGTGCCGCAATAAGTAACACGCGATTTGATAAGCTTTTTGAACCCGGTAACGATACCTCTGCAGATATTTTCTTTGTTGCTAATGGTAATGATTGTTGTGTCATATTTTATAGTTACAAAAAGAGTCTAACGTTTTAGTTAGTGTATAGCCTCACATTGCGTTGTCATTATAAATTTGGCACTAAGGTTATTTTTCTTTAATGGTGCTTGTGGTCATACTATAGTACACCAAAGAGTTTCTCCGCTTGAATTTTTTACCTTTAGCCCAAGTACGAAACAGATTCTGATAACAACCCATCGGTCTCTTTTAAACATACAACAGCACCTTCGGCAATCTTCTTGTTAAGATTATTGAGCACCGAAAAATGTTTCGATGCCGTTCGTGATGGCGTCACTGAAGTAAAGTTGTTTTACCGATGTGGCGTGCCCCTGTCACCAAAATGACAGGAAAACTTTGCGCGGCCTTATGTACTATACTCTGTAACGTTCGCTGAACAATCATATATTTCGTATAATCTGGAATCTAAATCCAGATTATACGAAATATATGATATGCAATAGTTTTATTGAGTGATACCCATCACAGTGCTTGAATCCTTTTTTTCAATCGTGTTGTTGAAACTGTTTCAGTCGTTTTAATATCCTGACTATACCATGAGATCCATAACTCATACATCAACCAACGAATTTCATCCATTTTTTCTTTATCAATCACGCCTTTTTGCTGCATTTTTTGTTTAAGCAAATGAGTGAGCTCCTCTTGCTCAATTTGATATTGGCGATCTTGTTTTGTCGCTCTTGGTGCCTTATCTAAACGATTGCTAAGCGCTTGTAAATATAATGGAATACGTTTTAACCATTGATAAGGTGTTTTGACGATAAACCCTTTATAAACCAAACCATCAACGATACTACGCACTTCCTTGTAAAGTACCAATAAATCAAGTGGCAGCTTCTTACGATTAAGTAATTTATGCAAGTTTTGATAACTCAACATTAAGGCTTCGATATCATTACATAGACTTTCAATTGTCGACACTAATTGCCCTCTTCCTGAGTCATACATCGCATTGAACTGTTGACGTGAGCGTACGACAGGCTTCTTTTCAATCGCAAAGGCAATATCATAGGCTTTGGCGATTAATTCATCTTGCCATTTGCCCTCTTTTATCAGGCTAAATAACAAATGTAAGTTCTTATTATGCGCGATACGCTCTACCAATGTGCGATTGATATGTGAGCATGAAAGCTTTAACAGCTTGCGTGTTGCAAGCCTTGTTGCAATTTCGGCTTCTAGTAAGGTTGACTTTTGAGTTAGTACCACACCATCATCGCATGATTCAATACAAGGGTAAACGCTCAGTTTAATGCCATATTCTGTGACATCGCGTGTTAACGCAATATCTCCAAAATCCCACGTTTGATAAAGTGTGTCGCTGTCTTTTTTAGCCACCTTTACTTGTGGACGTTCAACACCACTCAATTGATCCCGAATCACGCTTAAATCACGCCCTTCCGCCAATATTTTATTTTGTGGATCAACCACACGGTAGTTCATCAATAAATGTGGCTCAATAGTTGCATCTTGCCAAACACTTGAGTCAAAAGAAACACCGCTAATGCGCACTAATTGTCGCACCAAAATATCATAGAAGTTGACAGCTAAATCAATATCAATCGCCTCAATTACCGCCTTTGCATAATGTGGCACTGGCACACAGGCTTTACGAATATGCTTAGGCAATGCACGCATAAGCGCAATAATTTTTTCCTCCAGTAATCCAGGGACAAGCCAATCACATTGATTGACATCGATTTGATCTAAGAGCACTAAAGGTATCGTCATCGTCACCCCGTCATCTTTTGCCGTCGGGTCAAAATGATAACTCAAAGGTAATTGAAACCCGCCAAAGTCAAAGAAATCAGGATAGGCATTGTCGGTCACCTCATGCGCTGCATGCTGCATTAGGCTTTTTTTATCAAAGACCAGTTGCTCACGCTCCGGCTTTGATAAGGATTGATACCATTTTTCAAATACAACACCATTATTAACATCCTCTGGAATCAATTTATCGTAATAGCTAAATAAGGTTTCTTCATCAACGACAATATCGCGTTTACGAGCCTTATGCTCGAGATCTTCAACTTCTTCTAATAGACTCAAGTTCTTTTGGAAAAATTCGGCATTCGTTGCAAACTCGCCATAAACCAAAGCATGACGAATAAATAACTCACGCGAGACTTGTGGGTCAATTTCACCATATTGCACCTTGCGATTAACCACAATATCCAAACCATATAACGTAATACGTAAGCTTGCCATCACCGCTTTGCGTTTTTGGCTCCAATGCGGCTCGTTATAGTGCTTTTTGGTTAAATGCTCGGCAATAGACTCTAACCAATCAGGATCGATCTTTGCGACCATTCGCGCATATAGTTTTGTTGTTTCAGTAATTTCAGCGGCACACAGCCACTTCGGTGTGCGTTTAAACTGTGATGAACCTGGAAAGATATAAAACTTCATACCGCGAGCGCCTAAGTATTCCTTAAGCTCGTAATTAAAGCCAATATAGCCCAATAATCCCGATAATAATGCTTGATGAACCTGCGCATAACTTGACTCGCTTTCTGAGATTGTCCATTTAAATGACTTAGCTAAATTTAATAGTTGGAAATAAACCTCACGCCATTCACGCATTCGTAAAGGAGATAAGAAATTCTTTTTGCAATACTCACGTGTTAAACGATGAGATAATTCCTTTGTTTCAAGGTGAAAGCGTTGCCATAGATTAACGACACCCAAAAAATCCGAATCCTGATGATGATCCTGCTTATGCATTTCATCTGCTTTTTGTTGAAACTGCATCGGCCGCTCACGTGGATCTTGAATACTTAAGAAGCTGACAATAATCAAAATCTCGCGCAAAACACCAAGCTTTGCGCCACTGACAAGCATTCGCGCCAAACGCGGATCCAATGGGAATTTCGCAACTTGTCGCCCAATGGCTGTGATTTGTAAGTGATGTTTTTTTGTGTGCTCAGTCAACGCGCCTATCTCATGCAGTAAACGATAGCCGTCTTTGACCATGCGCGAATCAGGCTTCTCTAGAAACGGAAATTTCTCAATATTGCCAAGCTTTAATGTTTCCATCTGTAAAATAACTGACGCTAAGTTAGTGCGTAAAATCTCAGGATCAGTAAATGCTGCACGTGATAGAAAGTCTTCTTCTGAATAAAGTCGAATACAAATCCCCTCAGCCACACGCCCACAGCGCCCCGCTCTTTGATTAGCACTGGCTTGTGAAATCGGTTCAATTGGCAAATGTTGTACTTTGGTGCGATAACTATAACGACTAATACGCACATCCCCACTATCGATAACATAGCGAATACCAGGAACAGTTAATGAAGTCTCAGCAACATTCGTTGATAAAATAATCCGCCTACCAACACCACGTGGGTTAAATATCTTATCCTGATCGGCATTGGATAATCGCGCAAATAATGGCAATATTTCGGTATGCCTTAATTGCGCTTTTCGTAATACCTCTGTAGTTTCATGAATATCACGCTCAGTCGCTAGAAACACCAAAATATCGCCTGGTTTTTCATGATGTAAACTATGCACAGCACGCAAAATCTGCTCAGCTTGTGATAACTCATCTTCAAAATCTAATGGGTCTTGATAACGAACTTCAACCGGATAAGTCCGTCCCGAGACTTCAATAATTGGCGCATTAAAATGCTCAGCAAAACGCGCCTGATCAATTGTCGCTGAAGTAATAATAAGCTTTAAATCTGGACGTTTTTTTAAAATCTGATGGATATGCCCTAATAAAAAGTCAATATTCAAACTACGTTCATGCGCCTCATCGATAATAATCACTTCATATTGCGAGAGATATTTATCATTTTGAATTTCCGCTAATAAAATACCATCGGTCATCACCTTGATAAAGGTGTCCTCATTGGTTTGGTCACTAAAACGAATCTTAAAACCAATGCCTTGCCCTAGTGGCATATTGGTCTCTTCACTTAAACGATTGGCAATTGAGCGTGCTGCCAGACGCCTTGGTTGCGTGTGACCAATAAAGCCTTTAGCACCTAAGCCCAAATCAAGGCAAATTTTTGGTAATTGCGTTGATTTACCTGAACCGGTTTCTCCAGCAATAATCACCACTTGGTTATCACAAATGGCTTTTTTAATCTCATCAACACGCTGACTAACTGGCAAATCAGGGTAGTTGATCTTTGGTATGCTAATGCGACGAAATGCTACCTTTTCTTTCGACTGATCCGCATCAGTGATCAGTTTTTGCCATTTATCATCATCCTTATTATGTGCTTTAGCAAGCTCAGTGAAGCGCATCACTAATCGCGCACGATCTCGCGTTTGTACATTGTTAATAACTTTTATTAATGAATCAGTAGATTGCATATTTTAAACCCGAAAATAAATATCCTGTGTTGCGAGTTTTACATCACTTAGCGTTACTGTGATCGTTGTATCTAAATCCGCAGACTCCGCTAATGTCAACTTCTTGATCAATGACAAACCGGGGATAAAAACAGTGACGCGATTGCCTTGCTGTTTCTCAATCACCACAGCCTCACCTTGCCAGTTTGGGTTTTGTGTCAAATAGACGCATTTCCAGTGATTATTGCTAAAGCTCTCTGCTTGGCGCGCAGCTTTTATACCTGCTTCGCTCTCACCAATACGCATGAAGATCTCCTCACCTGAGAACAACGTTTCAGATTTTAAGAACCGTCTTAATTGCTGGTGTACCACAAGATCCAAATAACGTCTTAATGGACTGGTTACCTGTACATAGGCATTTAATCCCATGCCTGCATGTCTATCGGCACTACTTTTGTATTGTCCTTTTTGCAAGCGTCTTCTAACGGCAAACATTTGAGACATTAATTTAGGTGTTTGCTCTTCTTGGGTTAAATCATGCTCTGGCTGCGTTGAGAAAGGTAAAGAAATCTCATGTTCATCAGCAAAGGTTGCCACAGCCACTCCCGCCATCAGCATTGCATCGCGTACGATATTGCGACTTTGCAATGTTGCCAAAGGAATTATATCGACTTTTTTATCACGCAGCTTTAGTTTAACCTCTGGGAATTGAAGCTCAATAGCACCATGCACTTGGCGATAGCTACTAAATGCATTAGAAAAGCGCACAAAGTGACTAAATGGTGCCTCACTAAGCTTATGCTCAGCTTCCTGATAGCTTAAGCGTGTCACTTTAATGGTGGATAATACAATCTCAACATCTTCAACCTGCCCATCCACTAGCTTAAAACCAATCGATAACGCCGGAGATGTTGGATGAAGCCCCAATGCCAAATCCTCGGTAACCTGATGTGGCAGCATCGGAATAACCCCTTCAGGTAGGTAAAGATTGCTCCCTCGAGCGCGCGCTTCTTTGTCAATTTCGCCATCAACAGCCACTAAACTGGCAGGATCAGCAACATGCACCCATAATTTCTGTGTTGTCTCATCAAAACTTAACGCATCATCAGGATCATGACTGTCTTCATCATCAATGGCATAGCTTGCCAAATGTGTTAGATCAACGCGCGATTCTCCTTGCTGCTTGGGCAACTCAAAAACAGGTGCCTGTAACGCTACATCTAATCGCATTGGATACGGGTTAATAAACGTATCCCAATAGCCAATATCAAGCAGCAATGCATGTGCATTTACCGGTGTTTCTTCCCGGTCAATTAGTTTAAAAAAACGACATCCTGCCGTTTGCCCCAAGGCATATGAGGCAAGCTCTTTAACAAAAGGTTCATCCTCTGGTGCATAAGTTTTTTGTTTTAAGCGCGTAATAAAGTTCTCTAGTGCTTGCGCTTTTTGTGCTTTCTCTTGTGCTTGCTTGGTAATCTCATCTACTACCTCTGGTGTGTTAACACCAATTTCATCCTCAAGCGCAAAGAAATGTAAACCTTTTTGTACAATCTGCCAAGTACCATAGACTGTTGCACAATTATATTCACCATAAATAAGCTCACTCAACTCACCATAATTGGTTTTAGCACCTTGCAATAAACCCCAGGCATCAATAAGTTCACCTTCACCTAAATCTGTACTTAATACCTCAAACTTCTTAAAGCCACCATCATGCAATAACAGCAAATTTTTCTCGGGCAATTTAACGGTTTTTTCATCCTCTAATTGAATTTCAATTTTCTTATCAACAAATCCAATCACACGCGCTGGGCGATTTTTAAAAATTACTAAACTATCAAGCTGCATTAATTTGACTAAACAAAGCTAACTATTCATTCTCGCTATGGTATCAAAAAAGCGCATCAACAGGGATGATTGTTGCACTTTTTTTTCGTACACTTTAACTCTAGTCCAGCGACAAACCAAGGTCGATACATCATGCACAATAAACCTACTAAAACATCTATCACCAACATTAAACCTGTTGTTTTTATCACAGGCGCGAGCTCCGGCTTTGGTGCTGAAATGGCACGCAAGTATAATGCCAATGGTTATTCTGTGATTTTAACCGCGCGACGCTTTGGGCATTTACAAGCACTGGCTAAAACGCTAAATCAAGACTATCCAATCCATATTGCTGAGCTTAATGTCACCGATAAAAATGCTATTGAACAAGTTATTAGCAACCTGCCTGAACATATTAAAAACATCGGTATTTTGATCAATAATGCAGGGCTGTCTTTGGGTCTATCCTCTTTCCAAGATGCCGATGAGCTTGATTTTGAAACAATGATCAATACCAACATCAATGGCCTGTTATATGTTACAAAACGCATATTACCGTTGATGCTTGTGAATGGTTATGGACATATCGTTAACATTGGTTCAACCGCTGCCAATTGGCCATATCCAGGCGGGCATGTTTATTGCGGAAGTAAAGCCTTTGTCCAACAATTCTCGCGCGCCTTACGCTCTGATCTTCAAGGCAAGAATATTCGTGTGACTGATGTTGAGCCGGGGCTTGCACAAACTGAATTTTCCATTGTGCGTTTTAAAGGGGATGTGCACAAGGCAAATCAAGTTTATGAACAAACTGAACCACTTGTTGCGCATGATATTGCTGAGATTGTTTACTTTACCACCTCGCTGCCTCAACACATTAACATCAACACACTAGAAGTAATGCCAACTTGTCAGAGTTGGGCGCCATTAAATATCGCCAGGTCATAACAAGACACTAGAATTACGCTTTTTTTTGAGGTTTATACTTACTTTCTATGTCCATCATAAATCATTTATCATTTTGCCAATCACCATCTACTTCCTCATTTTAAAATAGAGATAAAAAGGCTTATACTGGAAGCTATTCAAATCATAAAAGTGTACAATACCACTTGTAATCAGTACTGCGAGAGAGTTAGAGTTTATGTGGAGTATTTTATCGTTAATCTTTGCTCAACTGGTGACAGGAGCCAATATCACCGGCTCCAAATTCTTGGTGTCACACTTATCAATTATTGCTTTGCTTGAAATACGCTTCATTGTCGGCAGTCTTGTACTTTTAGCTTGTATTCCCTTTATTAAGAAAACCAACACCTCGCATAGCACCATTTCATCGCTTAACAAAAAAGACTGGCTTGTGTTGATTGCGCAAGCCTTATGCGCGGGAATGTTCTTTAATCTTTTAATGCTCTCGGGTATTCAATTTACCAGTGCAAGTATGGCAGGACTTATCACCAGCACGCTGCCGGCGATGATTATTATTCTATCTTTCATTATTTTCCGCCAACGCATCACCCGTTTTAAAGCATTATGTATCCTTTTTGCCACCATTGGATTAATTGCGATTAATGGTGCAAACCTCTCAAATAATGATTTTTCAGCACTATCAATTATCGGGGATGCAATCATTTTCTTAGCGATGATCCCTGAGGCGCTTTATTATGTGATTAGCAAATTTAAAAACAATCAATTGCCTGCGGTTAAATCTGCATTTTTGATGAACCTAATCAATGCAATTGCAATGATTCCGCTGTCATTTTTTGCTAACTGGCATGAGCTACTTGGTTTGAGTTTTAATGCTTGTTTTGTATTATTTTTGGTATCAATTGCCTCAGCACTATTTTATCTTTTCTGGTTTATGGGGTGTGATCAAGTCAGTGCGAGTACTGCAGGACTTGTCACCGCAGCGATGCCGATCTCGACATTAGCATTTTCATTTATTTTCTTAGGCGAACACATCACACTAGTGCAAGGCATTGGCACCTTGCTGATTTTACTGTCTATTGCATTTGGTGCCAGAAAAGGCTAATTATCGCTTAGTAACGATGTATAAATAAATTGCACCAGCTAGTTCCTCTTCCCTTGTGGGATCGCTCGTGCGACTTAAGCTGCACGGGTGAGGGGGAAATTAAAGCGCAACTTATTCTTGATTCATCGCTTAGCAATCACAAATCTTCTTAGCAACAAACACAAGAAAGCACCGACAATAGTCAATACAATAAACAATTCTAAGCCTGATGACATCCCTGTTTTAATATTATAAATACTACCTGAAACAGGCGCCCACTGGGCAATGACACCAGCAAGTTTGCCACCAATTCCAAGCGTTACCAGCCAAATTCCCATGTATAAAGAGACATAGTTAGGCGGTGCTAATTTTGTGATGAGTGACAAACCAATTGCTGATAATGACAACTCACTCACTGCCATAATCAAAAACGCGATGATCATATATATTGCCGGGACTCCTTGGTCTTTAGAGGTTACCTGAATACCGATCCAAATCACCAAGAAAACAACAGCTAATAAGATAAACCCAATATTAAATTTATCAATATCTTGCACAGCCTTGCCCTTATGCTCTAATGACAACCATAATTTCCCCATAAAGAATCCAAAGATCAGCACACCAACTGACTCAAAACTTAAAAACTGCGAGGCTAAAATATGCCAACCGAAGAAATCATTGCTTACCCCTTTTGAAATAAACAGCAAGACTGAAATAAAGATCTGAAAAAATAATGCCCAATATAAAATGGATAAGGCAAAGAAGATAAAGGCAACAATCACATTACGCCAGTATTTGTTTTGCGCTGAGACGAGCATGACGATAAAACATCCCAAACCAGCGACAGTAATGGCAACATTGGCAATCATGGGATTTTTTAACACCAGAAAAACCACTACAAAATACACCACCAAGATTAAGGATGTTTTAACAACAATTGCCAAATTGATCCTAACCTCTTTAATGTGTCTTGCCAAAATGAAAAAACCAACAGTTAGATTAATCAATACTAATATCGATACAACCAAGCTTGAATAAAAGGGAGCCGCAAATCCATAGGCTTCACTTAAGTAAGAAGCGACAAGTAATGCGGCAAATCCACCTAAATTAATGCCTACATAAAAGATATTAAATCCAAAATCACGCTGACCTTCTGTTGCATCGGTCTTATCGTAAAATCGACCAATAAATGAGCTTATATTTGACTTAATCAACCCTGTACTAATTGAAATAAACGAAAGGCCAAGAAAGAGTAGATTCTCAGAGTTTGCAATTGCTAACACTAAGCTGCCGGCAATCATAAATGCCACGCCAAGCGTTGCCGCACGATAATAGCTAATAAGCTTATCCGCAATATAACCACCAACAAGGGCCGAAATATACACCATGCTAAGCACTGTGCCAACGAGTGAAGCACCTTTTGCCTCAGGTAAATTAAATTTGTGAATTAAAAAGAAAATCAGTAATGACTGAATTACGTAGTAGCTATAGCGCTCGCCAAATTCAGTCAAACTTGCAATGGTTAGAACACTACCTTGCCCTTTCAATACGTTCATATGTTTCTCTAATCATTTTCCCTAGAAAGGTGAACATTCGATAATAAAAGTAAGCAAAAAGCAAGAAATAAAAAAATTACTGACAATCAAGAGCTTATTATCCTTCCTATAAACTCTATGCCCAGTTCAAAATGACTTTTCCACATTGCCCTGATTTCATCAGTTCAAACCCTTGTAGAAAATCATCAACATGGAACTGATGTGTTATCACAGGGTTTACATTTAGGCCTGAGCCAACCATACTTGCCATTTTATACCAAGTTTCATAGATTTCACGGCCATAAATCCCTTTTAAGTGCAAGCCTTTAAAAACAATATCGTTCCATGGCACAGTAACTTCTGCTCCACCAATGCCTAATAATGCTATATTTCCACCATTATTCATCGTTTGAATCATGGCATTAATCGCAGCTTGATGGCCTGACATCTCAAGACCAACATCAAAGCCTTCAGTCATACCAAGCTTCTTCATTGTTTCTTTTAGTGCATGAGATTGCTCAGCCGCCGTTTTATAGCCTTTGACATTTAAAGCAACACTTGCACCCATTTTTCTTGCCAACTCTAAACGGTAATCATTAATATCAGTAATCACAATATGCTTAGCACCAACATGCCGCGCAATTGCCACCGCCATAATACCTATGGGACCGGCTCCAGTAATAAGTACATCTTCACCCGTAAGATCAAAAGATAGCGCTGTATGCACAGCATTACCAAAGGGATCAAACATACTGGCAATATCATCGTTAACATAGTCAGGAACTTTAAAAGTATTCTCCGCTGGAATTGCTAAATACTCAGCAAATGCACCTTGGCGATTAACACCAACACCGACCGTATTACGGCATAGATGACGCTTACCCGCGCGGCAATTGCGGCAAAACCCGCAAGTAATATGCCCCTCACCTGAAACACGATCCCCTATTTTAAAGCCTTTGACTTCGCAACCTAAACTCACGATCTCACCAACAAACTCATGTCCAACTGCCATAGGTACTGGAATCGTTTTTTGCGACCATTCATCCCATAGATAAATATGCAAGTCTGTACCACAAATCGCTGTTTTTTTGACTTTGATCAATACATCATTATGCCCAACCTCAGGGACAAGCAGCTCAGTCATCCAAATACCTGGCTCGGCTTTAAGCTTAGATAATGCCTTCATTGTTTTGTGCATTTTTATATAATCCCCATTTCTTTGCCAACTTCAGTAAATGCTTGAACCGTTTTGTTAATCTGTTCAAGCGTATGTGCTGCTGACATCTGTGTACGAATACGTGCTAAGCCTTTTGGCACAACTGGATACGAAAATGCAATCACATAGACGCCCTTTTTAAGCAATTTTTCTGCCATTTCAGCCGCTTTTTTCTCTTCATATAACATCACTGGGATAATCGGATGCTCACCAGGAATAAGATCAAAACCTGCTGCTGTCATTTTTTGTCTGAAATGTTTTTGGTTGCGTTGCAACACATCGCGTCTCTCATCTGAACTCATCGCAAGCTTAATTGCCGCCATTGACGTTGCTGCAATCATCGGTGCCAATGCATTTGAAAACAGATAAGGGCGTGCTTTTTGTTTTAGCATTTCTGCAATTGGCGCTCGAGCTGACACAAAACCACCCGAGGCTCCACCTAACGCTTTACCTAAGGTGCTGGTAATAATATCAACACGTCCCTCAACACCACAATAACTTGGTGTGCCACGCCCCTGCTCACCAATAAAGCCGGTAGCATGTGAGTCATCAACCATCACGATTGCATTATATTTATCCGCTAAATCACATACCCCTTGCAAGTTTGCAATAATACCATCCATAGAGAAAACACCATCTGTTACAATCAGCTTAAAACGTGCGCCTTTCTCATCTGCTGCTTTTAACTGTGTTTCAAGATCGTGCATATCGTTATTTTTATAGCGAAAGCGCATCGCTTTACATAAACGCACACCATCGATAATACTCGCGTGATTTAACGCATCACTAATCACTGCATCTTCTGCGGTTAAGATAGATTCAAACACACCACCATTGGCATCAAAACATGATGGAAAAACGATTGTTTCTTCCATTTTTAGATATTGACTAATCAAATCTTCAAGCTCTCTATGAGGCGTTTGTGTACCACAAATAAAGCGCACAGATGCCGCACCATACCCGTATTGATCCAGTGCTTTTTTAGCGGTTTCTACCAGGTCTTTATTATCCGCAAGACCTAGATAATTATTCGCACAGAAATTAATAACATGTGCCCCATTTTTAAGCGTAATATCTGACGACTGTGGTGAATTAATAATACGCTCACCTTTATAAGTTCCCGCTTCTTTAATTTCATTAATCCCTCGACGCAAATGATCATAAAACGCACTATTCATCTTAAGTTTCCTTTTGTTAGCTTTTTAATACCAAATACACTTGCGCCATTCTACCTGAGAAGAGCTACAAGCGACAAGTTTAACTGTTAATCTCTTAACATTCCGGCAAAACGAGTTGCTTGGATTGTTTTGCCCTTGGTATGATAAGAGCGTTTAATCTTGATGAACATGAGGAATGAATAGTGGCGCTGCTGCGTAAAAGTAAAAAAAACACATCATCAAAAGCGGATTCTAAGAAAACTAAAACCGCTAAAATAGCAAAGCAATCTGCCAATCAAGCAACACCTAAAAAAGAGCTTCATCCACTTTTGGTTGATCGCTTACGCATTACTTGGCTTGTATTGATGGGCGCAATCACCTTGTTTTTATTATTATCACTTTTTTCATATAACAGTAATGATCCAGGATGGACGATTGCTCAATCACAAGATAAAGTCTATAACTACGCAGGGATTGTCGGCGCTTATACTGCCAATGTCATCTTGAGCATCTGCGGCGTCTTTGGTTTTTTAATTCCCTTTTTATTGGTTTATGGCATCTGGCAGCTTTTTCTTGAGCGTAAAAACTTTGCTGAAAGCAGTATTCTACTGATGCTCATGCGCTTTGCCGGTGCTATTTTATTAGTCTTCTCAGGTAGTGGGCTAGCACAAATCGCACTGTCTTTTTTTAGTGTTTACATGCCTGAAGGCGCCGGTGGCATTCTCGGGCAAGAAGTCGCTAAATATGCAATCTTATATCTTAGTACCGCCGGAAGTATTTTGGTACTTATCGTTGCTTTTGCCTTAGGCTTAACCTTATTCTCCGGTGGTTTTTGGATTCGCGTGCTTGCTGCCCTTATTCGTTTTATTGTGATGACAATAAAAGATTTTTTCACAACTTCTGCTGAAGAAAAAGAACAAAAGGCACTTGAACGCGCTAAACGTAAGGAACAAAAAAAAGCACTAAAAGAGCAAAAGCTACTGGCAAAAAGTGCTGACAAAGAAAAGAAGACTCAATTACATCAAGATGGCTTTATCGCTGAGAATGATACACTTGATAGCCTTAATTACAATGACCCTGGAATTAATCAGGGTATTGATGATCGCGATATCTCTTTTGCTCCTTTTGATGATGAATTCACACCAACATCACTTACAAAAGAGCTTGATGATGAAGCGTTTACTGAGTTAGATAACTCTCCTTTGCCTACACCTACAACAACATCTGCAGTATCTAATAAGGAAATAAAACCTAAAAAATTTAAAAATAAAACCGATAAGATTACCGGTCTGCCATCATTAGATTTATTGGATAACCCCGAAGCGAAAAAAGAGCAGATTTCCAAAGAGTTTTTACAGAAGATGGCTCTATTAGTTGAGGAAAAACTTGCTGATTTTGGTGTGCAAGTTAAAGTCGTTGGCAGTTACCCAGGACCGGTGATCACGCGCTTTGAAGTTGAGCTTGCCCCCGGTGTCAAAGTCAGCAAATTAAGTGGATTAGCACAGGATTTAGCGCGTTCACTCTCCGCGGCACGCGTGCGTGTCGTTGAGGTGATTCCTGGCAAACCCTATGTTGGTCTTGAACTGCCTAACCAAAAGCGTGAAATGGTGCGTTTAAAAGAAGTTCTCGCACACAAAAAGTTTATTGAATCAAGCTCACCACTGACTATGGGGTTAGGTGTCGATATTGCAGGGACTCCCGAGACTGCTAATCTTGCCAAAATGCCACATTTATTGGTTGCAGGAACGACTGGTTCAGGTAAATCTGTTGGTGTAAATGCGATGATTATCAGCATGCTTTATAAATCAACACCCGATGATCTGCGTCTTATTATGATAGATCCAAAGATGCTTGAGCTATCAATTTATGAGGGAATTCCGCATCTTCTCACACCGGTTGTTACTGATATGAACGAAGCTGCCAATGCCCTACGCTGGTGTGTTAAAGAAATGGATCGACGTTATGAGCTTATGGCAGCAACGGGTGTTAGAAATATCGCTGGATTAAATGAAAAAGTCCTTGAAGCAGAAAAGTCAGGCGAACCGATGAAAGATCCACTATGGCTTAAACTGCGCCCTGGGCACGATGAAGATGCACCATGTTTAGAAAAATTGCCTTATATCGTTGTTATTGCTGATGAATTTGCCGATATGATAATGGTTGTTGGCAAAAAAGTTGAAGAGCTCATTGCACGTTTGGCACAAAAAGCGCGTGCAGCAGGCATTCACTTGATCCTTGCAACACAACGCCCATCCGTCGATGTCGTAACCGGTTTAATTAAAGCCAATATCCCAACACGCATTGCTTTTCAAGTATCATCCAAAATTGATTCACGCACCATTTTAGATCAACAAGGCGCTGAACAGCTATTAGGTCATGGCGATATGCTTTATCTGCCACCTGGCTCAGGCGTGCCAACACGCGTGCATGGTGCTTTTGTTGATGATGATGAGGTACATCGTGTTGTTGGCGCATGGAAAGAAATGGGCGAACCTGAGTATATTGATAGCATCACTGCTAGCGAGGATGAAGAAGGTAGCGATGGAGAAGGAGGAGTTGATAGTTCTGATCCACTATATGATGAAGCTGTTAAAATCGTGCTTGAAACTCAACGCGCCTCAATTTCAAACATTCAACGCCGATTACGCATTGGCTATAACCGCTCGGCACGTTTAATCGAAGAGATGGAGGCAGCTGGTCTTGTTAGTGAAATGCAAAGCAATGGTATGCGCGAAGTACTAGTAAAAAGGTGATAAAAATGAGTGACTTTAAAAACATATGCCAACTGATTAAATACAGTGTCTTAAGTGTAGCATCAATTTCTGCACTCTCTGGCGCACTACTTAACCCTGCGTTTGCACAGGATAAAAGCAATACCACAACAGTAACTAAAACTGCAATAAAAGAGGGCAATGACTCTGAGAGCGTGCTATTTAAACTATTAACTGATCTTAAAAACATGCATGCCAAGTTTCGTCAAAGTTTGATCAATCCACAACAAGGTATTAAAGAAATTAGCACTGGTGAGTTATGGGTCAGTAAACCAAGCTTCTTTAAATGGCAAGTTGAGTCCCCACAAAAACAGATGTTGTTATCTAATGGTCAAAAGCTGTGGAATTATGACGAAGATTTAGAGCAAGTCACAATCAGTGAAGTGCCTAAAAACATCTCGCAAGCACCATACTTACTGTTATTAACTGGGGATAGTAAGATATTACAAAAGCTCTTTAGCATGACACAAAATGGCAAACATACTTATCGCTTGACACCTAAAGTGAATGATCAGTCTTTGATAAAATATATCGACATTACTTTCGCTGGTGATACACCAAAATCAATGCTAATCCAAACAGAGGTTGGACAATCAACGCACATTGAGTTTTATGATATTTCAACCGCAAAAATCCCGACGAAAACCTATGATTTCACGCCACCTAAAGGCGTTGATGTATTAGGTTAAAAGTAACTTTAGCAGCATCTTTTTCCATGATAAATCACTATGTAGGGGCACATTGCATAAGCCTTTCAAGACATAATTAACAAGGATACTCATGCACACACTTGAGACGCTTAAACATCTGTTTGCTCTACCACTAGATAACCCTGTGAGCATTTTTGCCGTTGTTTTAGTGCTTATTCTTACGGTTAAAGTAATTTGTCATTATAGCAAAATACCTAGCATCATCGGACTGATTATCATCGGCATCATAGTAGGGCCTCATGCACTAAATATCTTGGATCAAAACCTTGCTGTAACTATTTTTGCAACTACTGGGCTTCTTTATATTATGTTTTTAGCAGGTCTTGAGCTTGAGATGAAAGAATTTAAACTGCATAAACGCAAAAGCATGCTCTTTGGCATACTAACCTTTATCATCCCTTTTGCCATAGGCTTCCCAGTATTTTATTATGGATTTGATTTTCAAGCCAGTGCGGCAATTTTAGTTGCCATTATGTTTTCAACCCATACCTTAATCGCTTATCCTATGGTCAGCAAAAAAGGCCACGCCAAGCGTCAAGCAGTTGCTATTGCCGTGGGTGGCACGATTATTACCGACACGGTGGTATTGCTTATTTTGGCCTTTGTTACCGGGCTTCACCAAGAAGGCAGCAACATTGTAATGCTGATAAGTCTTGTGATTGGTTTTATCCTTTTTAGTCTGATTGCCTTTGTTATTATTCCCTATATTGCTAAAGGTTTTTTCTATCTTTTTGCACGCAAGAAAAGTCTACATTACACTTTTGTGTTATTAGTCGTTTTTCTCTTAGCATTACTTGCTGAGATCATCGGTGTTGATGCGATCATTGGCGCATTTTTTGCCGGCCTTGCCTTAAACCGTTTTGTTGCCAAAAAGAAAAAGTTAAAAGCAGAAATCCATTTTATCGGTGATACCTTATTTATTCCGGTTTTTCTCATTAGCGTTGGTATGATCGTTGATTTACATATACTTGTTGATATTCACTATGTCTTAGATACTGCTATTACATTGATTATTGTTGCCCTTTTAAGTAAATGGCTTGCTGCGAAATTCACTCAATTTATGCTTAAGCTATCCCCACTTGATGGAAATTTAATCTTTGGTTTAAGCAGCGCGCACGCTGCTGCAACTTTAGCTATCATCCTGGTTGGTTATAAAACCGGTATTTTAAGTAATGCCATTTTAAACAGTACTATTTTGCTGATTTTAACCAGCTGTTTAACAGCCTCATTAGTTACTGCAAACACACTCAAACGATTGACAAAAAAGGAGTCTCATGATGTCTAGTATCATTGATCACTTAACGATTGATCAAAATTATTTACGCGAAGTACGTGAGCATATTCACCGCCACCCTGAACTGGGCTTTGATGTTGAGAATACCGCAGATTTTATTGCGAACAAACTACAAAAGCTTGGGCTAGAGGTTAAACGTAATATCGGTAAAACAGGGCTTATCGCTGATTTGATCGTCAACCCTGATTATCCGATGATTGCACTGCGTGCTGATATGGACGCATTACCAATACACGAGCAAAACACTTGTAACTATAAGTCAACCATTAATGGTAAAGCACATATGTGCGGGCATGATGCGCATTGTGCGATGGTGCTAACCACAGCACACACCTTGATTACGCAAAAAGCAGCATTGAAGATTAATGTACGCTTTTTATTTCAACCTTCTGAAGAGGTTTTACCCGGTGGCGCACCCGCTATGATCAAAGATGGTGCATTAGTGGGCATTAGCGCTATTTATGGTATTCATGTATTCCCGTCAATTGATGAAGGGAAAATGCAAATTTGCCAACCTGTTGCCCTAGCTGGTGTCGATCTATTTGATCTCACATTTATTGGTAAAGGCGGACATGCTAGTACACCATGCACCACAAATGATCCGATGATCATGGCAACACAGTTTGTCAATGCACTGCAAACGATTGTTTCAAGAAACCTTTCAAGCTTTGACCCTGCAGTAGTATCAGTCACTGCACTTAATATCGGTAGTGCTTATAATGTGATTGCTGATAAAGCTAAGCTTAAGGGATGCATTCGCTATCTTAGCCAGCCAGCACGTGAGCTCGTTAAAAAGCGACTATATGAGATTGCCAGTGGCGTTGCGCATACTTATGCTGGATCCGTCGAAATAAATTATTTACCAGGGTACCCTGAAACGCAAAATGACACAAACTGTGCACAAAAATCCATTCTTGCAGCACAAAAAGTTGTGGGTAAGAAAAATACTCTGTTATCGCACATCCCATGGATGGCATCAGAAGACTTTTCATACTTTGCCAAAGAAATCCCTGCATGCTATGCATTTTTAGGGGTACGCAATGAGGCTTGTGGCTTTACCTCGATGGTGCACGAACCGACCTTTGATTTATCTATTGATGCTATGATCTATGGTGTGAAGTATTATCTAGCATTGTGCTTAAGCTATCATTCTAAGTCATCATAAAGAAAGCTTAAACATTATGCTTTTTGTGTTTTGTTAAACCAACGCAATGCCTTTGGTTGATAAAGAATATAAAAAGCCGCTATGATTAAAATAATTTCAATAAACACTAACCAAAAGTTAAGCGGATGTCCCATATGTTCTGGCAAATAAAAGATTAAAAATGCATACCAAATAATGGCCAAAACAATATAAACCCATCTTGCTGCCTTAACCCCCAAACTAATTACAAACGCCACCAGAATCAGCAAGACATAGGCAACTACATCAAGCCAAACATGCGCCATCGGCACCATTACCAAAGTCGATGAGGTCATCAAATCCAAAAGCCCCAAGATGCTAGCACCATAAAGCATCCAAATGGCTGCATACACGCGTTTTGGTCTAATCACTTTATTCATAAATTTTAAACTCCTTTTAAAGGTTGATTATTTGGAATCTTGTTTTAACTTCATTCCCATCAAAAGTGTAGCCTAAAAACCTGATCTTTGGCTAGTTTGTTCATGTGAATATCTGCGATTTTTTGCAATACTACTCATGTACTGTGTGATCATCGAGATATAACTGCTCTCAAGGTAAGCATATTTCTGGCTAGTAACCCAAAGTTACTTCAAAGACTTAATTTTGCACTGAGTTTCATATCAAAACATCTTGCAAGTGCTATACCAAGCTTATCGTTTTTTTGCTACAATCGCCTGCGTTACAAAAATCTATCTATGATTAACTTCAGCAAAAATAAAATTAAGGATTCTTAAATGTCTGAACAATATATTTATTCGATGCATCGTGTCGGCAAAGTAGTACCACCTAATCGCTATATCTTGAAAGATATTTCGCTATCTTTTTTTGATGGTGCTAAGATTGGTGTTCTGGGTCTTAATGGCTCAGGGAAGTCGACACTTCTGCGCATTATGGCAGGACTTGATACCGAAATTGTCGGTGAAGCAGCGCCTCGCAAGGGTGTTAAAATTGGTTATTTACCGCAAGAACCACAACTTGACCCAACAAAAGATGTTAAAGGCAATGTCGAAGAAGCCTTAGCCGACTTAAAAGCACTGGTTACCCGTTTTGATGAAATTAGCATGAAATTTTGTGAGCCAATGTCCGATGATGAAATGAACAAACTGCTTGCTGAACAAGGTGATCTACAAAACAAAATCGATGCCGCAGGTGCCTGGGAGATCGATCGCAAACTTGAGATTGCAGCTGAGGCACTTCGTCTACCGGCATGGGACGCTGATGTTTCAAAGCTTTCAGGCGGTGAAGTACGTCGTGTCGCCCTATGTAAACTACTATTATCATCTCCTGATATTCTGCTACTAGATGAACCAACAAACCATTTAGATGCTGAAAGCGTCGCTTGGCTTGAGCGCTTCTTACAAGAATACAAAGGTACCGTCGTTGCCATTACCCATGATCGCTACTTCTTAGATAATGTTGCTGAATGGATCCTTGAGCTTGATCGCGGTGAAGGTATTCCTTTTAAAGGCAACTACTCAAGCTGGTTAGAGCAAAAAGAAGCACGTCTAGCCCAAGAAGAGAAAAAACAAACAGCGCATAGAAAAGCATTACAGCAAGAGCTTGAATGGGTACGCCAAAATGCTAAAGGTCGTCAAGCCAAATCAAAAGCACGTTTATCTCGCTTTGATGAATTAAGCTCACAGGAATTCCAAGAGCGCAATGCCACACAGGACTTATACATCCCACCAGGGCCTCGTTTAGGTAATAAAGTCATTAATATTGATGGCATTAGTAAAGGCTTTGGTGACCGATTATTGATTGATCAGCTTGGCTTTGAAGTCCCAGCTGGTTCCATCGTTGGCATTATTGGCCCCAATGGTGCTGGTAAATCAACATTCTTTAAAATGGTTTCAGGCATTGAAACACCAGATGCTGGCAATGTCGAGTTTGGTGAAACGGTTGAACTTGCCTATGTTAACCAGTCACGTGACACCTTAGATAACAACAAAACTGTATGGGAAGAAATCTCTGACGGATTGGATGTCATCACCGTTGGTAAATACACCATTGCCTCACGTCAATATGTTGGACGCTTTAACTTTAA
The DNA here is from genome assembly GCF_003574425.1 of Cysteiniphilum halobium. GTDB lineage: Bacteria > Pseudomonadota > Gammaproteobacteria > Francisellales > Francisellaceae > Caedibacter > Caedibacter halobius. Next base: position 39,489 of record NZ_QLIU01000027.1, read on the forward strand.
AGGCTCTGATCAGCAAAAATTTATCCACCAACTTTCCGGTGGTGAGCGCAATCGCGTGCATTTAGCAAAGCTCTTGCGCAAGGGGGGCAATGTTATATTACTTGATGAACCAACTAATGACCTTGATGTGGAGACATTACGTGCACTGGAGGAAGCCATTCTTGCCTTCCCAGGCTCGGTGATGATCATCTCGCATGATCGCTGGTTCTTAGATCGTGTGGCAACACATATCTTAGCCTTTGAAGGCGAAAGTAATGTCGTATGGTTTGAGGGCAACTATGAAGCCTATATCGAAGATAAAAAGAAACGCTTAGGTGATGACTCTGTCGACCCACATCGCATTAAGTACAAGAAAATTACGGCATAGTTTCCTGCAACATCTGCTCAATCCTATCTAAACCAAGCTTAATCTCATCAAAGCTTGGGCCAAAGCTTAAACGCACATACTTCTTCAATCGTGTATTAATGACCTTGCGTCGTTGCCCTGGGTTGACATCAAAAAACTCGCCCGGTACACAAATCACTTTGTAGTGTAATAAAGCTTTAAAAAACTTCATACCATCAGCCAGACTCTCTGGAAGATTCTCTAAAGACACAAAACAATAAAATCCACCTTCAGGTACTCGTGATAGTACAAACCCCATCTTTTTTAGTCTTGATACCATATAATCACGTTTTTTAACAAACGCATTTTGAATAGAGTCAGCTTCTTGATCAGCATGTTTAAGATCCAATAATGGTACAACTGCTTTTTGTATCGCGTGCACCGCCCCACCATCTAAAAATGATCCCGCTGAAGCAATACCTTCAATTACCTCTTTTGGTCCTAGTGTCCATGAGATACGTAGCCCTGGATAACGCCAGTTTTTTGTAAGCCCATCAACAATTAAAATATTATCTCTCTCAACATCTTTTATATAAGCTGCAGCACTTAATGTTTTTTGGTTTTGTGCATACAAATAATGTGAATAAAACTCATCAAAAATCATCGAACAACCGATATTTTTCGCTGAATCAATAAGTTGTTTTAATTCATCGCCAATAATAATTTGTCCTGTTGGATTGCATGGATTAGATAAAAGCATTGCCCCTAACCCCATATTAATCATTGCTTTTTCCATCTCATTGGCATCAGGCTTAAAGCCATCAGCAATGCGGTATGATATTGGCATCGATACAAAGCCACCAAAGACATTTAATAACTCTTCATAAGCTGTATAGTCCGGCAGAAAATGTCCAAGATTAATATTATTCATCGTTGCTGCTATTCGGCAAAGTGCTAAACGCCCACCAGAAGAAATCGCCACGTTTTCATAGGTATATTGCGATTTTTTATCAAAGCGGTAACGTTGATTATATAATTCCGCCACTGCTTTTCTAAGCTCAATATCACCTGCTACTGGACTATATTCAGCTGAAATTTGATCTAATGAGATATCTTTTAAACGTGTTGGACTTTCAGGCATAGCACCTGTTTCAGGAGCCCCTTGTCCTAGATTCGACCATTCAGGATTACCATAATAAAAGCCATGCGCTTGCGCTTTGGACATGACGTAAATCACCCCAGTTTTCGGAACTTTCTTAAAACTGCTTTCCATTTAATTTCCTTTGTTTTTCTACATCACTGCTCACATTTGGCTTGGATTTCACATCTGTTATCAAAGCTTTAACCACGCCCTTCGACTATGCTCAGGGAACGTTAAGTCAATCATTTTAACTGCGCTTAAGCCAATATTTATCTAAAAAGTCCTTCAACTTGCATTTACAGTGATTTCAAATGATTGTCCAACCATTGCGTCAATTGCGCAACTTCACCTTTCTTCAGCCATAACCCAAGCTTACTGCGACGCCACAATAACGCACCAACATCACGTACCCATTCATGTTCAATCAAATATTCAACTTCTTGTTGGTATAGGTTATAACCAAAACATATACCTAAATCATCATAAGATTGTGCATCCTTTAATACATCAATACTTTGCATACCATATGATGACGCTAAACGATAAATGTGCTTCTCCTGAAGCCATGGATAAGTAGAGGTTAACTTTGCCAAAATCTCAGTAAATGTATTGGCTTCACCACCTGGCGTTGCTATCTTATCAGTCGTACAGTCTTTCATGTCAGGAAAGAAAGGAGCAAGCTTATCGACAACATGTTTGGACAAAGTGCGATAGGTCGTAATCTTGCCACCAAAAATCGATAATACTGGCAGTCGTCCGTGATCATCTTCAAGTTCCAAGTGATATTCACGCGTAATTTTAGAAGGATTCTTAGCATGATCATCATACAACGGGCGCACGCCGGCATAACTCCAGATAATATCTTTTGGCGCAATTTTACTCTTGAAATAACCATTGATCAGCTGGCATAAATAATTGGTTTCTTCTTGGCTAATGGTGATATCTCGTGGATCACCTTGGTAATCGACATCCGTTGTACCAATTAACGTAAATTCATTGTTATGCTCACCCGTAAAACCATATGGCAGTGCAAAGACAATACGACCATCTGCATTCTGAAGGATATAAGCATGATCTCCCTCATATAGCTTTGGCACCACAATGTGACTGCCTTTAATCAAGCGCACCGCTGAGCGCGAATTTGTCTCCAATACATCGTGGATCACATTGGCAACCCAAGGACCTGCAGCATTGACAACTGCTTTAGCAACTATCGTTATTTCATCACACTTATCATTTATAAGTTTTGCTTGCCAGTTATTTTGTACTTTTTTCACCTCAACACATTGATATGGCATCAAGATCTTAGCACCATGCGTCTTGGCTTGTTGTGCATTAAGCATGGTCATACGCGCATCATCAATCCGACAATCGGAATAGACAAAGCCAACACTAAAGTCATCGATTAGATTCTGACCCTCCAGTGTATTAACTAATGATATCTTTTGCGATTTTTTTAATGACATCTTACCAGCTAAAAAGTCATATAAGAACATACCAATACGAATCATCCATACCGGACGTAAATGTTTAGCATGTGGCAAGACAAAACGCAAAGGATGAATAATATGTGGTGCTTTTTTAAGAAGTACTTCACGCTCTTTTAAAGCCTCCTTGACCAACTTAAACTCATATTGCTCTAGATAGCGTAACCCACCATGTACAAGCTTACTACTGGCCGATGATGTTGCTGAGGCAAAGTCTTTTGCTTCGCATAATGTAACAGTTAAACCTCTTAATGCGGCATCAACGGCTACACCTGTACCATTAACGCCACCACCAATCACTAAAACATCGGTATGAATAATATTATCTTTTTGTGCCTGCATGACTGTGTTTTTCACCGTTAGGTTAATAAGCAGTTTGCTATTGTAGCCAAAATTAAGCCTTTTTTCTAATGATTAAAAACACAGTGTTGACATATTATTCAAATCGGTTCAAAATACGCTGCGATTTTAAATTAGCAGTTGATCCTATTTCAGAAAAGCGTGTCCGTTTCTTGATTGTGATGATCTGCCACTTGATACCTAAAACAACTTCATGCCCATCGTAAATCATTTTGCGGTGTTTAATGTCAAAGAAATTTTTGATGATTTTGGGTGATTGGATTGCAGGTAATAGCTTAGACTATTGGCAAAATCCAATCACCTAAAAGTACGGGAAATTCAATGGCAGAAGTACTGCAGAAATAGTTTGCGTTGGGCGTGTAATTAAATAATCGGAGAAGAACATTGGCTAATAGTAAGCAAGCTAAAAAACGTGTAAGACAAGCAGAAAAAAACCGTCAGCACAACATGTCTCGTCGTTCAATGATGAGAACTTTTATGAAGAAAACCATTAAAGCGATTGAAGCAAACGATTTACCTTTAGCAAAAGATTGTTTTGCTAAACTTCAACCTGTGCTAGATCGCTATGCGACTAAAGGTTTGATCCACAAGAATAAAGCAGCGCGCCATAAGAGCCGTCTTGTTGCTAAAATCAAAGCATTGGAAGTTGCTGCTGCGTAATTATGCATCAGCTGGTTGATTAAAAAGCTCCTTAACGGGGCTTTTTTTTTATATAAATAAGGATATATAAACATGTACTCACTTAAAACACTTGCCGAAGATCTTGGTGGCTATGTCCATGGTGATGACTCTGTTGTTGTTAATCGTTTAGCAACGCTTAAAGGTGCAAAATCCGGGCATCTGTCGTTCTTAGCCAATAGCAAATATATCAGCGACCTTAAAGAAACCAAGGCTTCAGCAGTTTTATTAACAAAAGAAGCCCTTGAACTTTGTCCAACCAATGCAGTGGTTTTGGATAATCCTTATCTTGCCTTTGCCAAGGTTGCCGCTTTGTTCAATCGCACACCTAAAGCGCACACTGGTATTCACCCAAATGCGACGATTGCAAACTCTGCTAAAATTGCCAAGAATGCATCGATTGGTGCAAATGCTGTTATTGGTGAACACGTCATCATTGCTGAAGATGCGATTATTGGTGCTAATTGCGTTATTTTAGATAACTCCAGCATTGGTAAAAAAACAGAGCTAAAACCCAATGTCACTATTTATCACAGTGTGCATATTGGTGAACACTGCATTATTCATGCCAATACTGTGATTGGCTCAGATGGTTTTGGTAATGCCAAAGATGAAAAGGGTAACTGGGTTAAAATTCCGCAAATCGGGGGAGTTACAATTGGTAATCATGTTGAAATAGGTGCTAGCACATCCATTGATCGCGGTGCTATTGATGACACAATCATCGCCGATGGTGTGAAAATCGATAATCAAGTGCAGATTGCACATAATGTTATCATTGGTGAGAATACCGCAGTTGCTGGATCAACAGGCATAGCGGGATCCGTTACTATTGGTAAAAACTGCTTACTTGGCGGTCAAGTTGGTGTTAGTGGTCACTTAGAAATCTGCGATGGTGTTTTGTTAGCTGCGGCCTCAAATGTGAGTAAGAGCATTACCGAGCCTGGTTTTTATACTGCAGCCTTTAACGCTCGTCCCCATATGGAATGGAAACGCACTAGTGCACGCATATTTAGGTTAGATAAACTTGAAACTCGTGTTAAAATGCTCGAGCAAAAATGCAAAGATTCTGAATAAACCAACGTAAGGCACATTACACATGCAGCTTAACATTCAACAAATTAAAGAAATTTTACCGCACCGCTACCCTTTCTTAATGATTGATAAAATCCTTGAAATCAATGTTGAGGAAGGCATTGCGATTGCTCAGAAAAATGTCACTGCCAATGAAGAGTTTTTTAATGGTCATTTTCCCAACCAACCAATTATGCCAGGGGTTCTAATCGTTGAAGCCATGGCACAAGCAATTGGCATTTTGGGTGTTAAAATGATGGGCGATGAACATGATTCACAAGATCATAAGAAGCTTTTTGTACTTGCTGGAATTGATAATGTCCGTATCAAACGCCCTGTTGTTCCAGGGGATGTATTAAAATTTCATGCAAAAATGGGAAAAATCAAGCGCGGTATGTGTAAAAGCGAAGCTGAAGCCTATGTTGATGGTGAGCTTGTTGCTAGTGCCGAGTTCCTTGCAGCCTATAGGGAAATATAAACGTGATTGATAGCAGAGCAGTTATCCATGAAACAGCAGAAATTGCTGATGATGTCACGATAGGCCCATATGCTATTATTGGTGAAAATACCAAAATTGGTGAAGGCTGTAATATCTCTGCTCATGCGGTTATTGGTAAAAATGCTGTTATCGGCAAAAATAACCGCATATTTCAATTCGCCTCTGTAGGTGAAGAACCCATTGATCGTACTTTTCATGGGGAGTTTTCACAGCTTATTTTGGGTGATAACAATATTATTCGTGAATGTGTTACAATCCATGGGGGTACCGCCAAAGAAGATGGCATTACTCGTGTTGGTAATAACAATCTGATTATGAATTATGTTCACATTGGCCATGACTGTCGTGTTGGTAACAATGTCACACTTGTGAATAACGCTGCCCTTGCCGGGCATGTACATGTCGATGATTTTGCCACCATAGGTATCAATTCGGGAATTCACCAGTTTTGCCGCATTGGCGCATATGCCTTTATTGCGCATATGGCGCTTATCACGCAGGATGTACCACCTTATCTGATGGTCGCGTCATTACCGACCACATCGCCTTGTGGCATTAATGTCGAAGGTTTGAAAAGAGCCGGGTTCTCCTCACAAGACATTCGTCAGTTGCGTGAAGCTTATAAGGTCATTTATCGTCAAGGTTTACGGTTGGTTGAAGCGATTGAGAAGCTTAAAGTCATGCAACAAGAAACACCAGCAATTGAACGCTTTGTCACATTATTGGAAAGCTCAAAACGTGGGATCATTCGCTAATGCGCATTATGCTTGTTGCTGGTGAACTCTCCGGCGATCAGCTTGGTGCCGGTGTTGTACGCTTATTAAAGAAGTATTATCCCAATGCCATTGTAGAAGGCATCGGTGGTGAGCAAATGATTGATGCAGGACTCAAAAGCCTCTATCCAATTGAAACATTATCTGTGATGGGACTTTTTGAGGTTTTAAAGCATCTTCCGTCTATTTTAAAGGTGCGAAAAGGCATTCTTAAACATTGTCAAGATAATCCCCCAGATATCTATATTGGTATTGATGCACCTGACTTTAACCTCCCGATTGAAGCAAAACTAAAGGCTCGTGGCATTAAAACTGCACACTATGTCAGCCCTTCTGTTTGGGCATGGCGTGAAGGACGTATGAAAAAGATCAAACGCGCCACCGATGTCGTTTTTGCCATTTTACCTTTTGAAGAAATTTTTTATCAGAAACACCAACACAAAGCGATCTTTGTTGGACACCCTTTAGCGAATAAAATTCCTATCTCTGAAGATACTATTAGTGCGCGCAAACAACTAGATATCGACACAAATCCAAATAAAAAAGTTATTGCACTGCTGCCTGGTAGTCGCACACAAGAGATTGTACGCATCTTACCTGTTTTTTTGCAAAGTATTGCCCAGTTAAAAAGTCAAGGTTACGATTTTGATACCTTACTACCTGTTGCTAAAAAAAGCTTATATCACGAGGTTAATAAGCATCAAGAGCTCATTGATAAACTCAATATTCAAAAATTTGATGGCAATGCACACACCGTACTTCAAGCCTGTGACTTTGCAATGATTGCTTCAGGTACGGCAACACTAGAAGCCATGCTCTACAAAAAACCGATGATTATTGGCTATCAAATGTCAAAACTTACTGCTGCCATCGTTAAGCACATGCTAAAAACCAAATTTGTTGGCTTACCCAACATCCTTGCGGACAGGAAGGTAGTACCTGAGTTATTACAGGAAAACTTCACCGCAAATATGCTTACCCTTGAGTTGCAACGCTTTTTTGATGATCAACTTTATATCCAACAAATTAAATCAACCTTTTACACCTTACACAAACTGTTAATGCTTGACACTGATCATAAAGTCACGGATGAAATTATAAATTTATTAGATTCTTAGCGCATATGTCTTTTTAATTAGGCATGCATTGATTAGAATAAGCCTCTATTGAAGTACGATTAATAGATTATAAACATGACGCAAGTTCAATTGATTTTATTGCTTAGTATTATTATTGTGATTTTACTGTTGATTGATGCATTTCGCCGCAGCAAACGCAAGAAATATAAGCGTAAGATGGCAGAGCTAGAAGCCATTCAGGAAAAAGAAAGAACCATAAAAAAAGCAGAAAAAGCAACAACCAAACAAAAAGTTGAAGCCAAAAAACCGTACAAAAATACATCAACCCCTGAGAAAAAAGCGATAGATGTCGCACAAAAAATTGAACTTGATACCGATATCAAAGTTGACCCTCTATCTGATACACCTATTAGCGTATTAGAGGAATCACACGCTGACTATCCACAGCTAGAAAAAGGCATTATTAGTTACTTTATTAGTGCACCCCGCGGTTATGTGTTTAATGGTGAAGACTTAGATACTTTATTTAAACATAATGGGCTAAGTTTTAATGCTGAAGAACAAAGCTTTGAGCTATTAACACAAGACAAAGATGTATTATTTAGCATCAAGGCTGACGCTCCCATTAAAGGTTTTGACCCCGAGAACTTCACACAAAAAGACTATACCCGCCTGTTATGTACCTGTGAGATTGTTGACCTTATACAATTTTATGAAGCGCAAGTGTGTTTTGAGCATTTCACAAAAAGCATTGAGAAAATTAACACGCGTCTTGGTGGCACCTTGCTCAACGAACACAAACGCCGCTTTACCAGTCATGATGAAAGTACCTATAAGCAATATGTTAAGCAGTTTGAAAATAAAAACTAAGTTATCATCTTACAACTTTAAGCACCTTTCGGCATCCACGAGCTTGCAAGTACACTCTTGATTTCATTCTCATCGTTTCATTCGGTGGCTGCTCAGCAGTTAGTACCCAAAATACGCCCCTGAGACACAAAAAATAAAACAATCACCATACTTGGCAAATACTAAAAAGCCCCTTTATAACATTCAAATTAATAACCCTTACTTTTTGTTTGAGCTATAGTGTAAGGTTTTTTACTGATCAAGATTGAACTTATTTTTCTCTTGATACATTAATAGATTGTCCAACAACGGCTCCATTTTTGAAGCAACAGATTTATATTTATCAAACCTAAAATTATTTGATACTTTCAATGTTATATAACCGACTCTCTGATTGCCACTTTCTTGAAACACATTTACCACAGCAAATGATAAAAATGTCCCCCCAATATCCCAAGATCTACGAGCAGTATAATCAACTCTAAATTGGCACCAGCTTGTTACCTTATTAACGTCTTTCACTGAAATTCCCTTTTCACGAATTTTCCCTATAAGTAAATACTTAAATCCTGAAACTGTTACCTCTGGGTTTTCTATAACACATGTATTTGTCATTTTTTTGTGTACTGGCTGAACAAAATATTTGGGTGCGGAGCACCCTGACAGAATTATGCAACATAGAATCACAAGGCATTTATTCATTTTTGAGACCTTAAGCAATCATATTTACTTTTTAATAAGTCTAGTTTGTAAGCCCATTAACGCCAGTTTATTATAGAAAAAGCGCACAAGAATCTGCCAAAACGGCTTTGACATTGATTTCTCTAATCTGAATATTTCAAAAGATCAAATTTCATCCTTATTTTTTTGCAAACTTTGACCTCGCAACAGCGGATAGATAATCATTAATGCTAAGACGATAATAAAGTAAAACCAATAGTTACTGGGGAAGTGCATTTGGCTATTGATGATTAAAAACATCGTATAAATCACCATTACCATTAAACCAGATAAGCCATAACTTAAGCCTTGGGTTTTTCCTTGCAAGCTGATATCAGTATGTCGCTGGGCAAGGGTCACCGAAATCGCCCAGCATGAAACACATATCCCAATAATAAGATAAAAGATCAATGCCAGCCAAATACTATGGACTAATGCCAACATAAAGTACAAGCATACGGATACCAATAATGCACTAATAATTGTTTTGACTTCACTATAATGATCAGCAAACCATGGCATGATAATACAACCAATAATAAAACCAATGGAAAAACCGGTTTCAATCAATGCAAACTGCCATGATGTTGCCTGTAAAATATTCTTAGCATAGGGTGCGATAAAAATTGGCACTGTCATAAACAAACAGGTAAAGCCAATTTCTGCCACATAAAACCAAAATACAAAGCGCTTTTGTCGTAAGAAACGATAGACCATGCGCCAATTTTCAATAAAACTGCTGTCTTTGCGTTTAACATAGCGTTTAGACTTAACACCAAAGCTTGCGACAAGTGCGACTACTGTGCCAAATAATAAAAAATATAGAATTTGATGCATATTAAAAAATACCACCAGCAAACCACCCAATGACATACCAATAACCATGCCGATTTCAAAAACACCATCCATGGTGCTATTGGCGTATAGCAGATAACTATCATCACTAAAAATCTCACGCACCATAATGAGCATTGCCGGCATATAAAATGCTAAAATCAATCCCCAAAAACTAGTAAAAAAGTATACCTCAATTAATGTATCAAGGTAGCCAAACATTAAAAATGCCACAATAACAATAACACGTGCACTATTGGTCGCAATAATGATTTTTTGCCGAGGAAATCGATCGGCAACATAGCCAGTTACAGGAGATAAAACAGCACCCGAGACCCACCAACTAAACATAAAAATAATAATCGCATTGACACTATTATAAATTGCTAGTAAGTGCCAGCTAAACGAGACATATGCCACACCAACGGCAATCGCAGAAAAAAAGCTCATAACACACGCACAGCTAAATGAGCTATTTTTAAACAATGCAATACGCGCTTTTAAGTATGACTTCACACGCCCCCCTCTTTACAATAGTCAATCTTAAGCATTGTGACAAAGATCAGATTTTACGGCAAGCAAAAGTATCTTAATCACCAAGATACTGTATTGTACATCTACTTAGAGTAAAAAATTGTTGAAAATAGTTCGCGTTCGCTAAAAAATCCGTTAGGCTGTGACCCAATGTCACGTAAAAATTGCTATTTAATTTAATGAAATTTGATTTTAAGTTCTTAGCTATTTTAGCTGTTTTACCACTTGCCGGATGTATTACTGCGCCACCAAACAATCCTAATAACGCATGTTTAATCGCACAGCAATACCCTGGTTGGTATTACGACTCTTTAGATTCCTATAAAAAATGGGGTGTGCCGATCAGTGTACAGTGGGCGTTTATTCGCAAAGAATCGAGCTTTATTGCTGATGCGCAAACACCAATGCAATACGTGCTGGGCTTTATTCCAACTGGAAGACAATCAACGGCTTATGGTTATGCCCAAGCTCTAGATGGCACGTGGGAGGAATATCAAAAAGAAACGGGAAATTCATGGGCAAGTCGTACTAACTTTTCAGATGCGGTTGACTTTATTGGTTGGTATGCCAATCGCGCTCAGCGCATTGCCGGCATTTCCAAAGATAATGCCTACCAATTATATTTAGCCTATAACCAAGGCATTTACGGCTATATAAAAAAAAGCTACCGCAATAATCAGTTTTTATTAAAGTATGCACGAGAGACGCAAGACATGGCTTATCGCTACGCTTCTCAACTAAGACGCTGTAATATTCCATCACAAAGTTGGTGGTAATCATGTTGAGGTGGTTTTTTAGGAATATATAATGATGCAATGAAAAAAGGGATACATAATAACATGATATAGTAAGCTGGAATTAAATAATTCCCAGTAGCTGTAATTAATAAAGTCATAATAAATGCAGCAGTTCCTCCAAATAATGAAACGCTTACGTTAAAACTTATTCCAAAACCTGTATTTCTATTTTGTACTGGGAATAATCCCGCAGTATTTGCAAATATTGGACCAATAACAGCGCCACTGATAAGCATAAGTAAAAAAATTGCAATGGATACATATTGAGGATAATTTATAATGACTTGATAAATTGGTAAAGATGTTATAAATAAAACTATTGCGGCATAAATCAAAACTTTTTTTCCTCCAACTTTATCAGCAATATATCCAAATATGACGGATGAGATCATAAGACCTATAATACTAAATGTACAAATTAATAATATTTTCTTAAAATCATAATTTAAATAATGGCTTGCATAGGTGGGCATATATGAAATGCCCATAAATACTAATACAGCTACGAGAGAAGAAAGAAAAAAGGTAACAAGCATATTCCTCCATTGATATTTAAAGGCATTACTAATAGGGTTTTTTACTATGTTTTTTTCTATTTTAAGATTCAAAAATTCTCGAGTTTCTGATGATTTATACCTGATGTATAAACCAGAGAGTATAATTATAAATCCAAAAACAAATGGGATTCTCCAACCCCATTGTAATATTTGATTATTACTCAATAATTTTAATCACACTACAGGACAGTAGCCACTGAAGCCCTTTATTTTTAAGTGTTTTCATGTCATTTTTGTTTTGCTAAAAACGTAATAAAAAGAAGCATGGAACACGCAAAGGAACTTCAGCAGCTACTTAAGCATTATTTTAACGATACTCGTCATACTTTAGAATACCTAACTTACATTATTTTAG
>NZ_QLIU01000028.1 GCF_003574425.1 Cysteiniphilum halobium
CAAAAGTAAAGGCTATTCAATCATACAGTTTGAAAAATTAGGAATTTAAAAAGTTGAACATGGCGTTAAGATCTTTTTTTAACTTTCTCTTGATTGATCACTTGATTTAAACATCCAGTTTAAATTACTTTTCCTACAAGATAACTTAAATCCTTACCATTAAGAATACTTGCTAAAGACAGCATTTTTTTGCCTGGAAACTGCAATGAACCAATATTAACAACCCCGTCTTGTGCCTGAATTTTAAGGCCTTTTTTATCCACTGAAATAATCGTCCCCATCGCAAAGTTTGTCATCTGCTCAACGATTTCAACATCGGTAAATTTCACTGCTTCACCATCAATCATCATATAAGCACTTGGCCAAGGGGTAAAGGCGCGAACCTTACAATCAATTACCTTGCAAGGATTATTAAAGTGAATCAACCCTTCTTCTTTGGTAAGCTTATGCGCATACGTGGCACCTTCTGGCTGTACTTGAGGATTTAGTTTATGTTCTGCGATTTCTTTAAGCACAGTGCAAACAGCAGGAACTGACAGCTCTGCTAAGCGATTATGTAAGCTTAAGCTGGTGTCATTGTCTAAGATAGGCGTTTCAAGTACATGCAAAATATCACCGGTATCCAGACCCACATCCATTTGCATGATAGTAATGCCCGTTTTGTTATCTCCTGCTTCGATTGCACGCTGAATAGGGGCGGCACCTCGCCATTTTGGTAAAAGCGATACATGAATATTAATGCAACCTTGCTTTGGGGTTTCTAGTACCATCTTTGGCAATAATAAACCATAGGCAATAACTACCATGACATCAGCACTTAAGTCCGCTAATTGCTTGATTACTTCTGGCTCTTTTTTGAAAGATAGTGGTTGAAATACAGGAATATTATGTGTCAAAGCACAAGCTTTGACCGGTGAGTATTCCAGTTTTTTGCCACGCCCTTTGGCTCGATCTGGTTGTGTAAAAACACCGACAATATTATATTTTTCTTGAATTAAAGCATTAAGTACCGTTGCCGAAATATCAGGTGTTCCTGCAAAAACAATACGTAAAGACTTAGGGTTATTTGACATATATGCTGAAAATACCTAATGATTAATGATAAGCGTAGGCGTAAAAATTCGCACCATCTAAAGGTCCTGTCTTACCAGAAGCCATACAATTGCCAACAACTTTAGTTGCACCATATTGTGCTGCGACTTCTTTGGCTTTTTGCACATTCTGCTCACACGCTGTTTGGATTTCTTTTTTGCTCGTATAATGCGTATCAACACGGATAATACCAATTGGTGACTCATTAAAGCCTGTCACAACCGGTACCGCCTTTCTTAAATTCATATCCTCTGAAGCATAAAATTCTACATCCTGAAGCTTCACTGGCGAGTAGACTTCTTTGGTTTGCGGCAAGTACACCGCATGCGCTTCATATTTCGTCTTAGGTACAATCGTCCAAAAAAAGCCAATCACGGCAATTAAAATTCCTGCATAAATAATATTTTGTTGAAAACGACTCATAGTAATCAATAGTCTGGTTTTAAGTTAGCGCGTATCATAACATAGTCGCCTTATGACAATCTATAGCCACCATAGACCATTTTACGATAGGTATATGCTATTTGCCCGCCAATGCACGAATCACTAAGAAAATTAAAAATGGCGCACCAATTAAAGCAGTAATCACACCAACAGGAATGATCATTGGATAAAGTAATGTTTGTGATAAAAACTGACTGATTAACATTAAGATTGCACCACACAAAAAACTGCTCATAAACAAATACTTCATCTTGTTTGTACCAATACACATTCTAGCAATATGCGGTGCGACAAGTCCTAAAAAGGCAATGGGGCCTGCAACCGAAACAATGGCGGCGATTAAGAATGCCAATAGCACAACCAGATGTACCAGCAATCTTTTGACATTAAGCCCCATCATCATCGCTTCAGACTCACCAAGACTTAATAAATCAAATGCCTGATGCTTACAATAGACAAAACCACAAAATATCAAGGTAATAATAGCTAATAATATCACCTGCTGCCAAGTGACATTTACAAAGCCACCAAACTGCCATAAAGTAATTTGTTGCAATGTTTGTGCCTGACTAAAACTCATAATCAACGCCGTTAACGCACTAAAAATGGCTGAAACACCAACACCAAGCAAAATCACCACAGCAATATTAGCAAGCCGATCCTGCAAGCTAATCACCAATAAAAATATAATAAGTACAATGAATGCACCAAACACACAAGCAAGGAAAAAAAGCAAATACGAGTAATGTGTAAGTGCCACAAAATAAGCGGGCAAGATAAACAATAGCATAAGCCCAACAAACTGACTTCCTGATGAAATGCCTAAGATACTGGCATCGGCTAACGGATTACGTAATACCAATTGCAAAATGGCGCCACTAACACCTAATCCGCCACCAACAAGTGTTGCAGCAGCCCAGATGATTAATTGATACTGCCAAAATAACTGACTTGCCAACACGCTATTTAGATGTGCACTTTGCCCATATGATAACCAACTTACGATAATAAACAGCATCAACCATAGCAAGCTAAGTGTAGCATGAAAGCCAACCACCCTATTTATTTTTCTTGTTTTTTTTGTTTGCTTTGCTTTACTTGTTCGTGTTTGCAACTTTTCCGTCCTTTTACCATATTTTATGATCTAAAAACACAATTCGCCTTGCCAATTATGATGATATTCGTTATAAAATCGATATATTTTAACGATGCAATAATGCTTTTGCTCTGCCATTATTGGTAAAGTATTAAAAAATAAAAAAAATAACAAGGGAAACAAAATGCCGGCAGCTTTTCAAATCAAAGGAAGTCTCTTTACGTTAAGTGTATTGCAAATATTAAGCACTGATCTTGATGACATTGAAAAACAAATCACTACCAAGATAAAACAAGCGCCACAATTCTTTAATAACACACCGATGGTCATTGAATTAACTGCTTTAACTACGGGACTAACAATCGAGTTTATTGAAAGTCTAACCGGCATGTTAAGAAAACATACTCTACTTACTGTTGGCTTTAGATTACCAGATCAAACCTTGGCTGATGCTTTGCAAGCAAAAGGTTTTCCAATATTCAAAGAAGGCAAAAACATTCCCGCTCCTACAGTTTCGGTCAACAAAGTATTAGCTTCACAACATAAAATCATCAGCTCACGTGTGCGATCGGGTCAGCAATTGATCTCACAAAATGGTGATTTGATTGTTTTATCATCAGTAAGCTCTGGCGCTGAACTTTTAGCCAGTGGCAATATTCATGTGTATGGTACATTGCGTGGCCGTGCAATAGCTGGATTAGATGGTGATACCAATGCGCGAATTTTTTGTCACAAATTAGAAGCAGATCTTGTATCAATTGCTGGCCAGTATAAAATTTTTGAGGAACCTATTGAGGCACTTGGAAATGACAATAATGGCTATCAAATACAGCTAAAAGACGGTACAATCATGATTAGCCAAATTTAGGCTACCCCACACTTTAAGAAAATAACAATTGAATCAAGGATTAAATACTGTGAGCACAGATTTTACACAAACTAAAAATACCAAGCCACGCGCCACAACTGTGGTCATCACCTCAGGTAAAGGTGGTGTTGGTAAAACCACAACCAGTGCCGCGATATCATTAGCATTAGCCATGAAAGGCTTTAAAACCGTTGTTATTGATTTTGATGTCGGTCTGAGAAATCTTGATTTAGTCATGGGCTGCGAACGTCGCGTTGTTTATGACTTAATTAGCCTTATTAACAAAGAAGCTAATATCAATCAAACATTGATAAAAGATAAGCGCTCTGAAAATCTTTATATTTTACCTGCCTCGCAAACACGTGATAAAGATGCGTTAACAGAGGCTGGCTTAGAAGATATTATGCAAGAGCTTAAAGCAAATTTTGACTATATCGTTTGTGACTCACCTGCAGGCATTGAAAAAGGTGCATTAATGGCAATGCTACATGCTGATAAAGCGATTGTGGTTACCAATCCAGAAGTCTCATCTGTGCGCGACTCAGATCGCATCATTGGTGTGTTATCAAGTAAAACGCGCAAAGCTAAAGAAAAAGGCGAGGCAGTTGATGCCAAACTCTTAATTACACGCTACGACCCAACACGCGTTCTACAAGGTGAAATGTTGTCACTTGAAGATGTCAAAGATGTTTTGTCCATTCCTTTACTTGGTGTTATTCCAGAATCAAAAATGGTATTACAAGCCTCAAACTCAGGTGTACCTGTGACGGCTTATCAGGATAGTGAAGCTGGCCAAGCCTATGTTGATGCCGTTGAGCGCTTCTTAGGTCATGATAAGCCACTTCGCTTTATTAGCGCAGAAAAACCTGGTCTGTTAAAGCGTTTATTTGGAGGAAAGTAGCATGGGGTTGTTTAATTTTTTTAAGAATAAACCAAAGACAAATAGCAGTGCAAATATTGCTAAAGAACGTTTACAGATCATCGTATCACATCAAAGAAATGAGTCACACTCTGGCAATAAAAAACCTGACTTCATCAATAGATTACAAGACGACATTCTTGAAGTTGTCAAAAAATATGTCAATATCGGACATAATGACATAAAAATTGATATCGATAGCCAAGGGGATAGGTCTGTACTTGAGCTTAATGTTACAATTCCTGAAGAGTCAAGCCAACCTAAACAAGTATTAAACGCCTAATGTCTCATCATCACTTTGCCGTAAGCTTTGATAAGGTTGCATTTTTCCGTGGGGAAAAATGCATTTATAAAAACTTAAGTTGCACCATTCCTAAGGGCCAAATCACAGCAATACTAGGTCCTTCCGGCACTGGAAAAACTACTCTCTTACACTTAATTGGCCGCTTGATAAAAGCGCAAAGTGGTAATATTCATGTACTTGATCATAACCTAAATCAATTGGATAAAAAATCATTACTAGACTTACGTAAAAAAATGGGCGTTTTATTCCAATCAGGCGCTCTTTTTACTCAACTGTCAGTATTTGATAACGTTGCCTTTCCTTTGCGTCAAAATAGCAATCTAAGTGAGCGTTTGATTCATAACTTAGTACTGATGAAGCTCCAATCAGTTGGACTGCGTGGTACTACTAACATGATGCCAAGCGAGTTATCAGGTGGTATGGCGCGACGCGTGGCTCTTGCGCGTGCCATTGCTTTGGATCCAGAGCTTATGCTTTATGACGAGCCATTTACTGGACAAGATCCAATTTCTTTAAAGGTAATTTTAACCTTGATTAAACAGCTCAATGACGCACTACACATGACTTCAGTGATCGTCTCACACGATATCAATGAGGTCATGAGCATTGCGAATCATATTATTATTATCGCCAATCAACAAGTCATGCTTGAAGGCTCACCTGAATTCATTAGAAACAGTAAAGATCCATTTGTCTCACAATTTTTATCCGGTAGCGCGGATGGCCCAGTCGCGTTTGATTATCCCGCACCTGATTTTTTGAGCACATTGCAATAAGGAAGTGATTAATGCTAAGAATAATCCAACTGCTTGGTCGCAACACCTTAAACACAATTACTAATCTTGGCGAGTCAATATTACTTACATTTGAAATGATTTTCGGCCACTGTAACCCACGCAGTATTATTGCACAAACATATCACGTTGGCATAAACTCGGTTTTAATCATTCTAGTGTCGGGGTTATTCATTGGATTTGTTTTAGCGTTACAAGGATTTTATACACTTGCTAAATTCAGTGCCGAATCAGCTTTAGGTCCAATGGTTGCTTTAAGTATTATCCGCGAGTTAGGTCCAGTAGTCACCGCTTTATTATTCGCCGGACGTGCAGGAAGTGCGCTTACCTCTGAAGTGGGATTAATGAAAGCAACAGAGCAACTAGCTAGCCTCAATATGATGGGGGTTGATCCTGTGCGCTTTGTTTTAGCTCCTAGATTCTGGGCATGTGTTTTAAGCGTACCTATTTTAAATTTATTTTTCTCCACTGTCGCCATTTGGGGTGGTTATCTTATTGGTGTCAAACTGCTTGGTCTTTTTAGTGGAACTTTCTGGGGCAATATGCAGGCTTCAGTGTTATTTTATGATGATGTGATGAATGGTGTTTTAAAAAGCCTGGTATTTGGTATTGCAATTGCAATTGTCTCACTTTACCAAGGATATAATTGTCGTGCCAATTCCGCAGGTATTGCTCAAGCAACAACAAAAACTGTTGTCTATTCGTCTTTAGCAATTTTAGGTCTAGACTTTCTTATGACCGCCTTAATGTTCAAAGGAGTTTAAAAATGTATAAAAAATCTTATGAGCTATTAGTAGGTGTTTTTGTCCTCCTTGGCATTGTTGCACTTATTTTTATGGCATTAAAAGTGAGTGGACTTTCGCTCTCTGGTTTTGATAACAAATATTATCAAATCAATGCTCAATTCCAAAATATAGGCAGTTTACGTCCAGGAGCAGCAGTACGTATTGCTGGCGTTGAAATTGGTAAAGTCAACAGCATCACACTCACGCCAAGTTACAATGGCTTTATTGCTAATGTCACTTTAAATATCAACAAACGCTATAACAACATTCCTAGTAGCTATGGCGCTGCTATTGATACCAGCGGCATTTTAGGTGATAGCTTTATTGCCCTATATCCATCAGATATGGATATCCCCGGACTATACAACAGCAAATACTTAGAAAATGGTAGCACGATAGAGTTGTCAAATACCTCTTCAGCCATTAATCTAAACTCATTGGTGAATACCTTTGTATCAGGTTCTGGAAATAAGAAATAAGTTATATGATAAAAACAGCAAATAATATGGATAAAACACAAAAGATTATGATGTTTTTAAGTGCTTCTTTAGTACTCAGTGGTATGCAGTTGAGCTTCGCATCTGAGACTAAACCTGCTACAACTGTGACCTCTGCAGCCACAAAAATAACTGCTGACATTAGCAAACCCACAAAAAACACCACTCCGATAGCATTATTGCAACAATCTATTGTTGAAACACAAAAAACCTTGATTCAATCAAAGAAACAGTTAAGCCAAAACCCCAAAGAGCTTATTCAATTAATTGATAATCATGTAATGCCATTATTAGCAACAAACATTATTGCACAACTGTTAGTAGGTAAAGAACGTTGGCAAGCTGCTAATGAGAAAGAGCATCAAAAATTCATTACTGAAATTACCCAAATGTTGGCATATTCATATGCTGAAAACATTGCTCAAGCAGGCAATTATGATATCCAAATATTTCCTTTTAGTAATAATTCTTGGCAAAAGCAACGTCTGATTGTTGTAACCGGCAAAATCATTAATTTACAAAATAAATCCTCTTCTGATTTGAGCATTAAAATGTTAAATGAAGCAGGAAAAAGGGCTGCACCTAAGTGGAAAATTTACGATCTTTCCGTTGCTGGTGTCAGCATATTAGATAACTTCAAAGCACAGTTTAAAGATTATAAAACCCTTAAAGATATTAACCTTGCCATTGAGAAAAAGAACAATGAGCTTATCAGTAAAAAGTCCAAATAGTTTTATTCTGCAAGGAAACCTTAACTTTAGCAATGCATCAAACATTGAGAAAGCGTTAGATCGTGCCCTTAAATCTGTAAAATCTTCGCTTGAAATTGAGCTTAAGGACATTCAAAAAATTGATAGCGCGGGTATTGCACTATTTATGCACATTATTCATTATTGCCAAAGTAATAATATTGCCTTGCAGTTTCTAGGTCCTGTTTCTGAAAATACAAAATCATTGATTAGCATTCATGGTCTAGATGATTTATTTTCACCTTTTATTAAATAATGTATTTTAACGACAACAAATAACAAACAAGAGATTTATGATATGAATACAGTAGAATTAAAAACCTTAATCGAAAATAAACTAGGTAGTAATACCACAGCATTGATTGAAAGTGATGATAATGTGCATTTCAATGCAACCATTATCAGTGATCTTTTTACTGGTGTTCTTAGCAAAGTCAAACAACAGCAAATGGTCTATGCAGCAATTAATGATTATATTGCCTCAGGTGAACTACATGCCGTTGCTATGAAGACATATACACCTGAAAAATGGCAGTCATTAAATAACTAAGCAATAATGTAAATGGAGTGTAGTGATGTCAACAACTGCCTGGTCAATACCAATTATTGTGATGATGATTCTTACCATTATCAGTGTTTTTATTACCTTATTTAGTCGAATTCAAGCCATTCGCAAAAACAAAATTTCTCTTGATGATCTACGCACAATGGATTTTTGCAAAAAAGAGCACCCTTGGCTTGAAATCACCTCAAGGCATCTTGATAACTTATTTCAACTGCCCATGCTTTTTTATATCTGTTTTATGATTATCTTATTGAACCCAGAGTTGATGAAGATCGGCTATTTTCTGGTACTTGGTTGGCTATTTGTAAGCTTTAGAGTCATTAACTCACTCGTTCACTTAACCACTAACAATCTTAGCCTAAGGCTCTGTTCATTCCTATTATCAACGTCTTTCTTGTTTACAATAATTCTCACACTACTGATCGAGTTGATTAAGATTTATTAGTTATGTAAGTTTTTAATTCTTTCGATCAACTGTAAAGTACTGATGATCAATTGACCAAGAGCGATATAATACATTATAGGTATTGACTGAAACAGCATTGAGACTTGATTGATAAAGCGTTTCGTAAGCTTTTGCTGCATTTCCATCCGTAGGCCCTAAAAGCTCTATATTATACTTGCGACACCATTTACGGACAGTGGTAGTTTTGAACCCAAATTTGCCAGCAACGTCCTCGTAACTTAAGCCTTCATTCGAATAATCCTTTAACACTTCTTCTGCCGGTCGTCCATACTTCTTTGACAGAATGATTTCAAAGCTCTGAGAATATTGATTTGCCATTATTTTACTACTCCTTCCTACACCTAAACATCGTGTTCATTCTTTGCTTCATGCTGATAACCATCTAAAGATGTTTAAATGTCTGTTTCTTTTTTAATTTTTTGTTATTTAACTTCCGATGCTCTTATTCATAACCAAAGTCACTACATTCGTCAAGAACTTCACACAAATAATAATTAACATACTTTAATTTTGCTTAACAAACATGCAATTCCCTGGACGCCAGCTTGATTACCCAGATGCGCTGGCATAATTTTGGTTTCTCGATAAAAAGGTAATACATTCTGCTGAAAATATTGCTTCACTGCATCAATAAAAAAACTCTCTTCTGAAATAGCCCCTCCAATAATAATCAGCTCAGGAGCTAATACATGCGTCAATGAAACAAGCCCCATTATAAGCTCATACAAATACTCTTCAAAAATCTGCACTGCCACAGGATTACTATTTAATAATTGTGCTTTAAAATCGACAATACTGACCTTGTCACTTTGTGTTGCAGCGCAATACATATCCAACAATTTGTTGGCTGAGGCATAACTTTCCCAAGCACCCGGTAACATCCTTTTTCCCTTACTTTCTTTGTTCACACTACCTAGCTTATTAGCTTGCGCATGTGTCACCATATAGCCGAATTCACCTGCGGCATTATTAACTCCTCGATATAATTGACCATTAAGAATAATCGCTCCACCGATGCTCGTGCCTAATGTCAAAAAAAGATAGTTCTGGTAATGGCTCTCCTGCCAATACGCTGCTTCACCGATAGCAGCGGCATTTACATCATTTTCAATCACCACGCATGTCATGCCTGTTTCTTGTTTAAAACGTTCAACTAACGGATAGTTTTCTAATGCTTTAACATAAGGTGAGCCAAAGGCAATATATCCCCTTTTAGGATCAATAATCCCATGACAAGAAAAGCCAGCACCAATGATATGATACTGTTTCTTTAACGCAAAAAAGCGTAATACAAACTGCTTAAGTAATAACTCCGGATCGGTAATTTCCCCAGTATGATATTTATCTGATAAAACAATCTGACCTTTTGTGTTAATGAGTGCATACTTAGTATAAGTGCCCCCTAAATCAAAACATAGATAACTATTCATATTTGCTTTTATGATCTTTCTTTTAAAAGTTTATGCGCTTTAGCCTATACCACTTAGACTATTTCAGCCAATAGAAAACATATCCATCATTTAACTTAAGACTTTTTTGCACAAAACGGCAACAATTCATTGAAAATATCAATGTAATCCTTTAGAATTTTGCCACCTTTTGGGCTGAGTTTATGCAGTTTTCCAGTGAATGCAGTAAACTCAATGTATAACTAACCACTGGCTTAAGATATATTGGAACTAAAACCATGACTGAAAATTTTAAAGACCTCTTTGAAGCTTCACTGAAAGAAACTGAAATGCGTGTTGGCAAGATCATTAAAGCAACTGTTGTTGCGATTGATCGTGAATTTGCTTGGATTGACGCAGGTTTAAAATCAGAATCTATCGTTTCTCTTGATCAATTCAAAAACGATCAAGGCGAAATTGAAGTTCAAATTGGCGATCAAGTAGATGTTGTGCTTGATGCATTAGATAATAGCAACGGTGAAACTCGCCTATCGCGTGAAAAAGCGAAGCGTATTGAAGTTTGGGATGCTCTTGAAAAAGCATGTAATGATCAAGAAACTGTATTGGGTCGTATCACAAACCACGTTCGTGGCGGTTATACAGTTGAAGTGAAAGGCTTACGTGCATTCTTACCAGGATCTCTTGTTGATGTTCGTCCATTGCGCGATATTTCTCACTTAGAAGATAAAGATATTGAACTTAAGATTGTTAAACTTGATACTAAACGTAACAACATCGTTGTATCTCGTCGCGCAGTTATCGAAGCTGAAACACAAGAAGATCGTGAGGCATTATTCGAGAAGTTAAACGAAGGCTCAGTTGTTAAAGGTGTTGTTAAAAACATTACTGACTTTGGTGCATTTATTGACCTTGGTGGCATTGACGGCTTATTGCACATCACTGATATGTCTTGGAGCCGCATTAAACATCCAAGCGACATGTTAGCACTAGGTGATGAAATCGATGTTAAAATCATTAAATTCGATAATGACAAAGGCCGTATTTCTCTTGGTATTAAACAATTGGGCGAAGACCCGTGGGCGAGCGTTGCTGAAGAACTTGCTGTTGGTACTAAGCTTATGGGCAAAATCACTAACATCACTGATTATGGTTGTTTTGTTAAACTCAAAGAAGGTATTGAAGGTCTTGTTCATACCTCTGAAATGGATTGGACAAACAAAAACGCTAACCCGCATAAACTAGTTTCTTTAGGTCAAGAAGTCGAAGTTATGGTACTAGAAGTCGATGCTTCACGTCACCGTATTTCTCTTGGCATGAAGCAATGCATTATCAACCCATGGCAAGCATTTGCTGATGCACATAAACCAGGTGATAAAGTGCATGGTAAGATCCGCTCTATCACTGATTTTGGTATCTTTATCGGCTTAGATGGTAATATCGATGGTCTTGTACATATTTCTGATGTTGCTTGGAACAAAGCTGAAGACGTTGTTAAGCAATTGAAGAAAGGCGAAGAAATCGAAGCTGTTATGCTTTCTGTTGATATTGAGCGTGAGCGTATTGCTCTAGGTATTAAGCAACTTTCTAATGATCCATTTACACAATACACCTCTGCAAATGACAAAGGTGCTAAAGTAACTGGTGTTATTACTGCCGTTCAGCAAAACGGTGCTAACGTTGAACTTGCACCTGAAGTAGAAGGCTTCATCCGTGTTGCTGATATTTCACGTGAACACGTTGAAGACGCACGCCATGTTCTGAAAGTAGATCAAGAAATTGAAGCACGCATTAGTAATATCGATACTAAACGCCGTAGCATCAATCTTTCTATCAAAGCGTTAGATGAAGACATGGAAAAATCAGCTAAAACTAACTACAAAGCTGAACAAATGGCACCAACAACGATTGGTGATTTAATTAAAGAAAAATTGAGCAAGTAAAGTATTTATTTCAGGCAACATTTAGGTTGCCTTTTAGCTTTACCTGTTGATATATTTTTCACTAAAATTAAAGGACTTAATTTATTTTGCGAATCATATTGACACTTTTATATAAGCAATTTTTAGCATTTAGAGAAGCATCAAGATGGTTTAGTTTACTACCTGTTTTTTTTATTCTTTTGATTACCACTTTTTCACTGACATCTTGTACACGCCATACATGTGAAGAAACAGATGCCTCTTCACACCGCATTTCATTACTATTAAGCCAGTACATTAATAGTAATTATCTTAAATTATTAACAAAACTTCATCGTGAGAAAGGCATTACCGCAATATATTTTTACTCTCGAGAAAGAGTAGTTTTACCCGCACAAACAGAAATTCAACAATGCTGGGTTACTACCAATAATTCGAAATACCCATTACCCGCCTTTAAAGTAATGTCTGCTGACTCATTTTATACCTTAAACGCTAATAGTAATGCACCGTGTTATTTAAACCTAGTGATTGATTATTATGGTAAGTCAAGGAAACAATGGGATGTCCATGTTTATAATTTCAACCCAGATCAGCTACCATTCTCTTGGGTATACAAACAGATTATAGCTAATATAGAAACAGGTTTATACAACCTGACTGTTTAATTTCGACTTCACTATCAAAGCAAATTCCTCTACTATACACCGATTGAACATACGCTATCTTTCCTTTAATGACCCAATTTATTGAATTACTTGATGATCACGGCTTTTTAAAAGATCACACACAGTGGTCACCTGATATAGCTTATACCTTTGCTAAAGAAGAAAACATCACACTAACTGATGCACATTGGCAAGTTATTTATTTCCTACGTGAGTACTATAAGACACATAGTACAGCACCAGCTATTCGCCTTTTGGTTAAATCACTCAAAGCGCAATATGGTAATAACATTGGTAATAGCCTTTATTTACAAACGCTCTTTCCAACCTCTCCTGCTGTACAAGCTGCCAAAATTGCAGGCTTACCCAAACCTAAAAGATGCATTTAATAATGTTAATAACAAAAGCGAAAAAACTACTTCACAATGAGATTCTAGTTAAATCCTTAGGTACCATGTTTGTACAAGCCTTAGGACAAATGACAGCCTTTGCTTCTGCCATTTTGCTTGCACACTATTTATCTGTTAATGCGTATGGACAGTATATGTTTGGGGTAACTATTGCAACTATATCAGCTGTAATTGCTACCTTAGGTGCCGATGGGATTTTGGCGCGTAGCTGGGGATGGTCGGATAATACTGATATCATACGCACTAAAGAGGTTTTTCAGTTGCATAACTGGTTTTGGCGCCGCGGGTTACTCATTCTTCTATTTGCTTGCATTGCCTGTTTTAGTTATATCTATTTATTTGACTCTAATGCAAGCTTTGTTGAAGTTTTTGCCTTTTTGTTTGCCTTGCCTTTTTTTATTGCTAATCTTTTACAATCTTTTTATGTTGCCAATAAAAAAGTGATTTACGCCAATTTAATCCAATTCGTCATGCGCCTTATTATGTTGATAATGATTGGCATTTATATCGTAATTGAAATTCATAATGCGCCACTACTTGTCGGCTCTATGTTTGCGGCCATTACTCTCTATATGCTTGCCTTATGGTTGAAAGTAAGTGTGAAGTATGGATTTAAAAGTCATAAACCACAAGGTAGTAATGTTTCTTTTATGTTACTAAAATGGGGAAATCTGCTGTTAAGCCAAATTGATATCGTGTTACTTAAAATATTCTCTAGCAATGAGAATATTGCTTATTATGCAGTTGCCTTGCAACTGAGTGCTTTGGTTGTATTTGTCTTAAATGCAGTTAGTGCCAATATTATGGCACAAGTAGCCAATGATTATAAAATGCTCACGCGAGAAGCATTTCAAACCAAGATTACCGAATATACACGTATTATCTGTGGACTCTCGGCACTTGGAATGGTGACTTTGATTATTGCAGGCTATTGGATTACCATGCTTTATGGTGCAGCTTATACTCAGGCTTATTCGCTATTTTGTGTATTGATGATTGGCCAAGCCGTCAACGTACTATGTGGAAGTGTCTTTACCATCTTGAATATGGCAGGGTTTGAGAAAACAACGTGTCGCGTCTTCTATATTGCGCTTATCATTAATATCGTACTAGGTATTATTCTTATTCCAAGTTTACATGCCTATGGTGTTGCAATTGCTTCTGCCATTGCAATGATTTTCTGGAATCTTGTATTAACCTATTTTGTGGTAAAAAAGCTTAATGTTAATCCAACCATCTTTACCTTTCTACATAGCTAGCTGCCTTATAAATACAATGATGCTTGTGCTTGTAATGAGCAGAATTTCACATATTCTTTTTTAAACTTCTGCCAAGATGATGCTTTCTGTTGAACTTCTTTTGTCATTTTCTTACTCCTTATAGATAAAAATTTCGACATATTTATGTAACGATCAACATGATCGAATGAATGACATTATATTTAGTAAGATGTAAAAAATCCGTTTCAATAACGTATTACTATGTATAAAAATTGATACATTACTGATTTTGTGATTAGAATTAATTGTGACTTTATAGCGATTGCCCTGCTAGAATATACCCATCGTAAATCATTTTGCGGTGGGTATATAACCATATAACTAATTGGAGATCCTCAATGTATCAACGTCATCTTGGCATGGGATTCATATTAATGAGTATAGGGAGTATGACAATGGCTACGGATTATCAGCACTTTAATGCTGAAATGAAAAAGCAAAAGCTCCGTACACTTTCGACTTTGCAATATCAAGTGACACAAAAAGAGGCAACAGAAAAACCTTTTGATAATACGTATTGGGATAATAAAAGTGAAGGTATTTATGTTGATGTGGTTTCCGGCGAGCCACTTTTTAGCTCGACTGACAAGTTTGATTCAGGCACAGGCTGGCCAAGCTTCACACGTCCCATAGATGCAAAATATATTCAAGAGAAAGAAGATCGTAAGTTCTTTTTTATTGTACGCACGGAAGTCCGATCATTAATTGCAGATTCACATTTAGGTCATGTTTTTAATGATGGGCCAAAGCCAACAGGATTACGCTACTGTGTTAATTCAGCAGCACTTAAATTTATTCCTAAAGATGAGATGCTACAAAAAGGCTATGGCGACTATCTTTATCTATTTGATGATAATAAACAATGAACATAAATCATGCGTGTTATCTTTAAAAAAACCTTACTCATTGTCATCGTAATCGCTTTGTTCACATTAGCCTTACTTGGCGCGATTTTGCCGATCATTCCGGGATTTGTATTCTTTTTTGCAGGAATTATTGTACTTTCATGGCTGATTCCACCAGTAAGACAATGGCTTCATCGATTATTGCATCGATTTCCAAAACTAGAGAAACATGTATTAAAAGCCGAAGAAAAACTAAAGAAATGGCTGGGAAACTCTTAAATATTTACCCTTCAAACGCACCAAACGACATTAATTTGTTATAACGTTTTGCTAAGCGATCATCATTAGATAAAGCACTTAAATCACTCAATAAACGCTGTAAGCTTAGTTTAATCTCTTTGGCTGCTTCATTGATATTGCGATGCGCACCACCTAAAGGCTCTTTGATGACTTCGTCAACAATCTCATGTTCCTTTAAACGCTTGGCAGTAATGCCCATAATTTCAGCTGCATCTGCCGCCTTTTCAGCTGTCTTCCACAAAATCGAAGCGCAGCCTTCTGGGGAAATTGTAGCAAAATAGCTATATTCAAGCATGACGAGCTTATCACCTACCCCAATACCCAAGGCACCACCTGAACAGCCTTCACCAATAACCACACAAATAACAGGGACATTCAGCTTTGACATTTCAAGCAAATTACGTGCAATGGCTTCACTTTGCCCACGCTCTTCAGCTTTAACCCCTGGATAAGCCCCAGGGGTATCAATAAAAGTAATTACAGGGACATTAAATTTCTCAGCAAGTTTCATCAAACGCAGCGCTTTGCGATACCCTTCTGGATGCATCATACCAAAGTTATGACGCAATTTATCTTTTGTTTTACGTCCCTTTTCCTGACCAATAACCATCACAGCTTGATCATCAAGTTTAGCTAAACCACCAACAACAGCCTTATCATCTGCAAAAGCGCGATCACCATGTAACTCCTGAAAATCAGTAAAAATCTTATTGAGTAAATCTAAAAAATACGGGCGTTCAGGATGACGCGCTAATTGAATAATCTGCCAATCACTTAATGAACTATAAATCTTCTTCATTAAATCGGCTGTTTTACCCTGTAATTTCTCGATTTCCTGTTGAACATCTTCACTATGCGCATTGGACTTAGCCAATGCTTCAATTTTTGCTTCTAGTTCGGCAATTGGTTTTTCAAATTCAAGAAATTGCATATTTTCCCTTACTTAGTCCACTTGACGCTTACAATACGTCTCTTTAATGAATAAAGCAAATATAATACTAATGATAAAACCAATTAGCAAAATCCCCATACCAAAATTAAGTCCAGGAGCTGCTATATCATCCAAGCCTTTGCTGTGATTAAACCAAGTCGTCATCACGCCAAATAGTGGCATAGCGATCACGCCACCCCATAATAAAGAGTTCATGGATACAATGCTTGTTGCAATTGCGTTGTTTTTCATTGGATTTGTTTCACCAACAAACGGATAAGCAACCGTTTGTGCGCTAGTGACGAATCCTAATAAGAAAAATAATACCGATAATTGTGTAACACTGACTGTGCAAAACATAATAATAGCAATGATAATCACTGAGGCCATTCCGCCTAAGATCAGTGGTTGTTTACGGCGACGCATACGCTCTGTCAGCCAACCCCAAAAAGGATAAGCAAAGATCATTCCTAAAAAAATATAGCCAGTAATAGAACGCGCCTCTAACATACTTACGTCATGGGTTTTCATCAAATATTCATTTGACCACATGCCACCTAACATCCATGTACCAATGTTAATCAAACCAACATAAATGCCAGCACACCAATTTTGTGGCTTGGATAAAACCAATTTTAAGGTTGCTAAGATAGACTCTGATCGCAAGGCTTTGGTTTGCATCGTACGTGCTTTTGTTAATACTTTTGGCGCATTACGCACAACAATAAAAATAAGCGCTGCTAAAACTAAACCAAACAAGCTAATCACATGTAAAGTATGTTCTAAACCAAATGCATCAAGCAAATAGCCAACTGGCGCTTGTGCAGCATAGCCACCCAACATACCAATTGCAATAATAATCCCAATGACAAAACCTAAGCGATTTGCTGGAAACCAGTTTGTTGCAATGCGAATACAACCGACAAGACTAAAGCTTGCCCCCATACCCATAAACAAACGAGAAATACCCATTACATAAATGCTTGTTGTTAATGTCATTACAAAAATACTCAAAGCACAAACTAATAAGGCAATTGATATTGCTAAACGTGGAGAAAATCTATCTAGGATATATGCTGCAGGAATTAAACAAAGGATATTCGTATAAAAATACAAGCTCGCAATAAAGCTGACACTTACTGGTGTTAAATCTGGATAAGCATTTAAAATAGCGGGGGTCAATGTATTAAAAGCATTGCCTAAGCCAAATTCAAAAAAAAAGAAAAATGAAATTAAAATTACTACTGCCCAAGATTTTGCCAGTGACATTTGAGCCAGTTTTTCCTGATACGAAGTGGAAGTCATAACGCTCCGAATTGCGAACTGTATTTTCAAAGGCGACAAATATAACAAAAAAATATTTCTTTTACAGTAAAAATTTTACTCACTATACCACTTGTAAATCATCAGTCTCTTATATTGTTCAGAAAATAAGTCCAGTCAAACTCACAACCTGGATCGGTTTTGCGCTGTGGCGCAATATTACTATGTCCAACAATATTACCTTTAATCTCAGGGTATCTTTGAACGATTGCGTTTGTTAATTTAATTAAACTACTGTACTGCACCTTGGTGAAAGCAGTTTTATCGGTGCCTTGCAGCTCAATACCAATGGAAAAATCATTACAATTGTCTTTGTTTTTATAACAGCTCACACCCGCATGCCAAGCGCGGTCCTTGGTTGCAACAAATTGGATAATCTCACCCTGCCTTGTAATATAAAAATGACTTGAAACTTTAAGGTTTTCAAGATCTTTAAAATTTGGATCTAAACTATAATCCAGTTTATTTAAAAACAACGACTCAACATAATGGTTATCATACTGCCCTTCTGGCAAGGAAATACAATGAATAACCAACAAATCAATTTTTATATTATCTGGGCGCGCATTGTAATTGGGTGATTTTATAATGTTGGCTTCATTTAACCAACCATCGCTATCTAATTGCAACATTTTTATTACCTTATCAAAGTGGGTGTAGCATAGATTAAGAATAAGTTGAGTTTTAATTACTCCCTCACCCGCGCAACTTAAGCTGCACGAGCAATCCCGCAAGGGGAGAGGTGCTAACTAATACAACTTTTTTATACATCATAACAGGGCAACGCCCCTACATTCCAAGCATATACGGTTATTATTTTTTCACAAAGACAAATACGCCTCTAACTCATCCAATAAATATAACTGCTCTTCAGTAAGGTCGGTTTCGCGTAGTTTTTGGATGCGTTCATAAACCTCAGGAATAGAAACCTTTCTTCCTCCTTTAAAATCAACAGGCATATTCTCAGCCTCAAAGCTTGCAATTTTCTCTAAATATTCCTGAAACTCAATTTGCATCTCAGGTGTTAGTTCATCTGGTGCCATTCTACCAATGACTCGCAAAGCGCGTTCATAGAACCCGCGATTCATCTCCTGCATTAATTTCACTTTATCAGCAACTGCTTTTTGATGAAAATGCGCACATAGCGCTTGTTCAGCATAATTCATGAATCCTGCGGTATAAAGGGAAGCATCAACATCAATATTCTCAATATCTGGATATTTAAAATCTAATGCGGATTCTTTAATATCTACAAATAAACTCGGATTTTGAATTAAGAATTCTTTATTGCGCTTAATCAATGCTATACGCTCAGGCGATAAATGCGCTAAAAAGCGCTTTTTAGCGGGCAATACCAGCGGCAAATCACCCCATTTTTTATTCACAGTTAAAAAGTGCTCTGATAAATTCTTTAAATTCACCTCGGTAAGCTCAGCATAATCAAGACGTAAAAAACACCATTGATTTTTATAATGCCAATGTTGCCCTAAATTAAGCACCGGCAGCATAAAGCGCTCACTGTAGCCAAAGCGACCTGAAATCATTAAAGCTTGTTGGTAATCCTCGCCATTAATACTCAGACCAATATCCAATTGTGACAGTATTTTTTGATCTTCGGTTTTATTAAAGCGCGCAGTTAAATAATCCCACATTTTAGGTTGGTGTGATCTTAATTTACGTGCCAATTCCAAAGTAACCAATACATCGGTTAACGCATCATGCGCGCGCCCTTCACTATAAAGACCATTTTGCGCATTGATATCTTCCAATTTCAATGACACTTTATCCTCATCGTTAATAGGCCAGCTAAGCACTTCATTGGCAAATAAATAAAAGGAAGCAACAATCGGATATAAATCCATGCGTGAGCAATTATTCTTATATTGATGATCATAAGCTGGAAATAAATTCTTAAAAAAAGCAAAGCGTAAGAACTCATCATCAAAGCTTAAAGTGTTATAGCCTAAGCTCACTGTTTCAGGTGTGTTAAACAAGATATAAATTTTTTTAATCGCTTCATACTCAAACAATCCACTATTAGCTTGTTCAATCGAGATATGATGGGTAATTGATGCCTCGGGGTTGGGAATCGTGTCTGGATTTAATTTGATTAAAAACTCATAACGCTCAATTTCATTTAGCGCCTCATCAGTACGCACTGCAGCAAACTGAATGATTTGATCAAAACATTTGTTGATTCCTGTTGTTTCCAAATCATAAAAAAGAAAAGTTTTTGCCATGAAGTTTTCATTCCTTACTATCAATTGCTACAGTGTAATCACTTTGCCGTTGAATGTCAGTAATCGATCATAGCTTATAACTTGACATATACGCCCAAGGCGTATAAATTTAGTTTAATAAAAACATAGCGAATCGCCTAATGATTACAATTGTTGAACTTCCAAGCTACATAAAAAAGCAAGCAGATGTCTTACAGCAGATAATCAAAAAGCACTTGTAGACTACTTGGCAGTTTACCCTGAATCTGGTGTGATTATGGAGGGAACAGGAGGCATTCGCAAACTACGGTGGGCAACTGAAAACAGTGGTAAAAGTGGTGGCGTACGTGTTATTTACTATTATTACAATGAAACTATGCCACTATATTTAATTGCCATGTTCAAAAAGAGTGAGGAGGCAAACTTAAATAAAGCTGAAAGAAACGATTTAGCCATTATGGTTGAACTACTTAAAAAGAGGTGAAAAATGAGTGCATTTCAAGAGATTAAACAAGGATTACAAGAAGCCATATATTATCAAAAAGGATTCGTTAAAAATGCAAAACAACACAGTTTTGATGATATTGATGTTAAAAATATTCGTGAATCGCTACATATGTCTCAGCATGATTTTGCAGCAAAGTTTTGTTTAAACTTAAAATCAATACAGAACTGGGAGCAAAAGCGAAAAAAACCCTCCGGCGCAACCTTAGTATTACTGAAAGTAATTGCCAGCAATCCAAAAGCTGTGTTAAATGCATTGCACTTTGATAACTAACAATTACAAGTCATTTAAAATGCCGAAATAAAATCAATTAAAGGCTTATCCATTTGCTGATAAATGGTTTTTCTTAAGCCATTTAACGCCTGATTGCGATCATCTTTAAGTGACAAAAAGCTATGCATATTTTGATAAAAATCATTGAGTTTTTCCTGTGATAAGTCACAACTTAAGACATATTTTTGCTCTTGAGTAATGCTGACATATTGATATTTAACTAATGCTATAAGTACTGAATCTAATCGCTTTAAATCAACATGTGGTAAATGCTTCGTGCATTCTTCTTTATCAATGGGATATTTGCTTTTTTGTTTGACATGTAAAAGACGCAACACATCAATAGCCAAGCTAAATTGCGGTGTTTTCTGCTTCACTCGTAACGCTGATGGCACACTTAACATCCGCACGACAATGGCACCGAGTAGAAACAGCTGCCATGAAATTGCAATCCATAAAATAAATAATGGAATAATCGCTAAAGTACCATAAAGCATCTCATACGTTGGCAAGTTTAATGCATACCATGCAAATACTTTTTTCGCTAAATCAAACACAATTGCCATCATTAGGCCACCCAATAGCGCATGCTTGAACTTAACACGCGTATATGGAACGACTTGATAAATAAACGTAAAAGCAATTAAGTTAAAAATAAAAGGTAAAACCTGCAAAAAGCGCATCAGCTGGCTAAAGCCATCATTCAACCAATGCCATGACAATAAATACGAACTTAAGCCTAGGCTTGCACCAACAAGTATAGGCCCCAAGCTCAACACCGCCCAATACAGTAAAAAAGCCTGTGATAAAGGACGTTCTTTTTTGACTTGCCAGATGTCATTTAATACTTTCTCTAGTGAGCGCATCATCATAATGCTAATAAAAAACAGTACTACCACTGCCGTAATTGGCAGTCCCGCACGATTCTTCATAAAGAGTTTTAGATACTCATTTACAGCTTCTCCTGAGCTTGGCAGCATATTATGTAAAATAAACTGCTGAAACTCCCCTTGAATGCTTTTGAATGCTGGCAACATGCTTAAAATTGAAATTGACACCATCAATAAAGGAACGAGTGCAAAAAGACTTGTCAAAGCTAAGCTTGATGCCTTGGTTAAACAATTTTGTTGTAAATATTCCCTAAACACCGATACCCAGAAACGGCTAAATCGCTTACTATAGTTTTGTATTAACTCAGTCATAAGGATCCTTTTATGCAAAACATCTTAGTACTTTATTATAGTCAAGGCGGTTCAACAAAAGCAATGGCAGAGAAAATTGCTCAGGGTG
Source organism: Cysteiniphilum halobium (assembly GCF_003574425.1). Taxonomy (GTDB): domain Bacteria; phylum Pseudomonadota; class Gammaproteobacteria; order Francisellales; family Francisellaceae; genus Caedibacter; species Caedibacter halobius. The sequence goes on from NZ_QLIU01000028.1 coordinate 21,952, forward strand.
TTGAACTTGGCGGCTTGGAAGCAATACTTAGAACCGTGCCAAATGTGTCAACAAATTGTGAAAAAACCGAAAGTAACATCCCTGATAGTGGTGCAATTTATGTTACTAAAGAAGATCTTGTTAACTGCTCAGGTATTATCATGGGTAGCCCTACGCGCTTTGGTAATATGGCAGCTCCCCTTAAATACTTTATTGATACTACCAGTGACTTATGGTTTAAAGGTGCATTGATCAATAAACCTGCGGCTGTTTTCACCTCTACGGCAAGCTTGCACGGTGGTCAGGAAACGACACTGCTTTCGATGATGTTACCACTTTTGCATCATGGTGCGATGATTGTTGGCATCCCCTATAGCGAACCGTCACTACAAAATACACAAACGGGAGGAACACCTTATGGCTTAAGTCACTATAATGGGATCAACTCCGATAAAGCAATTTCTCAAGATGAGATTACCTTAGCAAAAGCCTTGGGGAAACGCGTTGCCGAAATAGCCAAACAAAAATGATAACCTTTCTCAATTAAGTTGACTTGATATCAACTAGTGTTTACAATTAATCACCCTTTCTTGATATACCAGCTCTTATGAATATCAAAACGAAACAAAATTATAAAATCCTTGGCTTTAATGATAATTGCCCACGTAATTATATGCAGAAACTTTTATCCTTAGGCTTTATTCCTGGTGAAACCTTCTATATTGCTAAAAAAGCACTGTTTGGTAATCCATATCATATTTCAATTAAAAATTTCTCCGTGTCATTACGCAAGTCAGAAATTCTCTACATGCAGGTAAAAGTGCAATGAAATATGCAATTATCGGTAATCCAAACTGTGGTAAAACAACACTTTTTAATGCACTAACTGGCCTTAAACAAAAGGTTGGGAACTGGAGTGGTGTAACCGTTGATAAAAAAATAGGAAAAGTTGAATTAAATAATCAAAAGCTAGAAATTATTGATTTACCGGGTATCTATACCTTAACCGCTAGTGATGCGTCATCTATTGATGAGCAAATTGCTGCGCGCTTTATTGTTGAAGAGAAGCCCGATGCAATTATCAATGTCATTGATGCATCAAACCTTGAGCGTAACCTATATCTGACCACACAGTTAATAGAAACGGGTATTCCGTTAATTCTAGTTATTAATATGATTGATGTTGCCAGCAAAAAAGGTATAGTCATCAATTATCATAAACTTGAGCAAACATTAGGATGCACTGTTATCCCCGTCATTGGGCGCAAAAAAACAGGTATTAGTGCGTTGAAAACCGCATTATTTAAGTCTCAACACATCTCAAGTTATGACCTTAGCAATTATTACCCTGAAGCTATTAATAAGCTTACTACCCAAATCACTAAGACTAATTATAATTATCCCAGTTTATGGTTAAGTACTTCAGTTGCTGAAGACAACTATTTGCTTAAATATTTGATTTCACCTACCGACTTTAATCGCTTACAAGCACTAAAGCTTGAGCTAAAACTTGATCACACAACTGATATCACACTGTCGAGTGCACGTTACCAAGCTATTGCTGATATCGTCAACAAAAGCACTCAAACTGGCCAGATTTCACAACATAAAACAACTGAAATAATCGACAAGCTATGCATGAATAAATACTTAGGTATTCCAGTATTTTTATTTGTCATGTATCTAATGTTTGAATTTTCAATCACCATTGGTGGTGCTTTACAGCCTTTATTTGATAACACATCCAGTGTGATATTTGTTGAAGGCATGACGCATTTAGGCGTTTATCTTGGCTTACCACTTTGGCTTGTCGCAGTTATTGCTCAGGGTATCGGTTTAGGAATTAACACCGTCTTAACCTTTATTCCACAAATTGGTTGTATGTTTTTATTCTTATCCTTTTTGGAAGACTCGGGTTATATGGCGCGTGCGGCTTATGTCATGGATCGCTTTATGCAAGCGATTGGTTTACCTGGTAAAGCCTTTGTACCACTGATTGTTGGCTTTGGTTGCAATGTCCCATCAGTCATGGCAACAAGAACATTAGAGACACGTCGCGATCGCTTAATGACTATCATGATGGCACCGTTTATGTCTTGTGGTGCGCGCCTAGCGATCTTTGCTGTGTTTGCAGCTGCATTTTTCCCACAAAACAGTGCTTTAATTGTCTTTAGTCTATATATTTCTGGCATTTTAGGCGCCATTATTACCGGATATATTGTAAAACTTGCCTTATTAACTGGCAAAAGCGCACCTTTTGTAATGGAATTACCCGTTTATCACCTGCCTAACGTTAAAACCATAGGCCTAAATAGTTGGAACCGTTTAAAGCGCTTTATTTTTAGAGCAGGTAAAGTTATCGTTCCGATTTGTGTTTTGATTGGTACCTTAAATAGCATTCAAACCAATGGTATTATCGTTGCCGGCGGTTCACCGGATTCAATTCTCGCGCAAACTGGACGCACAATTACGCCAATATTAAAGCCTATGGGAGTAACTGAAGATAACTGGCAAGCAACCGTTGGTCTGTTGACCGGCACACTAGCTAAAGAAGTCGTCGTTGGCACATTAAATACGCTTTATACACAGGAAAAACCACAGAGTTTAGCTAATGCTGCTAGTGAAAAATTTGATTTCTGGGGTGGAATTGCTGCTTCTTGGCACGATACTGTTGATAGCTTTAAAAACATGAATTTAAGTGCATTTATCAACCCATTTGCCGCCAACGAGGCAGATGCTAATATGGATAAGACAGCAATGGGCTCGATGATTACTGCCTTTGGTTCATTAGCTGCGGCATTTGCATATATGTTGTTTGTTCTTTTGTATGTTCCTTGCGTCTCTGTCATCGGTGCGATGGCACGTGAGGCAACACGTGGATGGGCATGGCTATCTGTAATCTGGAGTACTTCGATTGCCTATGTTGCTGCAGTTATTGTCTATCAATTGGCACAATTAGCAACTGACCCACTACATGCACTTAGTTGGATTATTGCCATGGTGATCTACATGATTCTATTGGTGCTTGCGATGAAATATTTCTCACATAAGTTTCGCTTCGAAATAGAGTTAAATAAAGCCTGTAGCAAAGGCTGTGCTGTAACGGTTAATAGCAAAGAGTCTGGTTGTCACTAGATAATCCCACCTAATGTGAAGCTTCTTCCACCTATGAACCGTACCCTGAGCATAGTCGAAGGGTGAACTTAAGATTCAATTGCGCAATGGCTTCGACTTACGCTCAGCCAACGTTAATTATAAACCGTACCCTGAGCCCAGTCGAAGGGTGGACTTAAGATTGAATTGCACTATGGCTTCGACTTACGCTCAGCCAACATCAATCTCTTCTTAAACGATCTGAGACAGCGATTGGACTTGGATAACTCAATACAATTATATAAGATGACACAATAAAGCTTAAAATAGCTACTGCTTCAACGATAATCTCAGAACTTATCGTGGCAATTCCTGCGGTATTAGCTAATGCAATTAGCATCAGTGAAAATTCACTGCCCTGCCCCAAACGCATACCAATCTCAAAAGACTCTTTTGGCGTTTCACGTACTAGCCATAGGGTTACAAAATGAAGTATAGGTTTAAGTATTAGGATCAATAGTGTTAAGGCTAAAACAACTCCCCATACTGAAGGTAGTAATGCAATTTGAAACCCTGCTCCTACGGAAAAGAAAAAAAGTATCAAAAAGAAATCGCGCAGCGGTTTTAGATTTTCATAGATATATTTGGCAATCGGTGAGCTTGCAACTGTGACACCAGCAATAAATGCACCAATCTCATTAGATAAACCAAAAACAATCGCCAATTGTGCCATACCAATACACCAACCAATAGATAATAAAAATATATACTCTTGGAAACGACTGAATTTTTTAAATAGTTTAAACAAGAAATAGCGTTGCGCTAAAAAACCAACACCACCTAGTACGGGTAACGCAAGCAATAATTTAATTAACGAAAATAAATGAAAGCTTTCAGTTTGTGATGACCAGAGACTGATAAAGGTGATCATCAAAATTGCAATTAAATCCTGAATCAGTAAAATGGCAATGACTAATTCGCCAATACGTTTATGGTGCAATGCTGTCGTTGGTAACAGTTTCAAACAAATAATCGTACTTGAGAAGATCAAAGCTGCACCGATAATGAAGCCTTGCGCACCAATCCCAAAGAAGTGACAAATTAACACGGTAGCTGCAATAAAAATCACACTACTGGCAATACAAACAAACATCGCTTTACCAAGCATTTTGATCATGCTTTTGATTTCTAAATTAAGTCCCAGTAAAAACAACAAGAACATAATACCAATATCCGATATCTCATGCACGGTTGTGGTATCAGATATTAATCCCAAGCAGTGTGGTCCAACGATCAATCCCAAAATAATATAAGCAACAATAATAGCTTGTCGTGTATAAAGTGCCAACGTCGCAAAGACTGACGCGCCAAAAAACACTAAAAAGAACACAAATACCAAGCTATGCATATCTACATCATCCTTATCTTTTATTCATTATGTTGAGGCATTCGATAGACAAAAAATATTGGCTGGTATACAGTCATTACCCATACATTTCGGGACATGTATCATCCATATTTTTGCTACTGCCAAACAGCTTCACATTAGTTGATCCAACACCATCGATCTGAAAATCATGCATATCAATTAATTGCAATATCTCCAGCTCCTTAGCCGGCGCCAATAAGTATAGCTCAATCCGTTTAGGATAGTAATAAACAAACATCTCAATTTGACATAAATCGACGTTTTGATGCTTTTTGGTAATATAGGTTGCTAATTGTTGCAAAATTTCTTTACGCGCCGGTGGCATCTCTTTGGGATTAACTACCTGCTCAGGATGTTCGGCAACATCAACATGCACTGTGATATCTTTAATATTATCAATCGCTAAGGTTAAAGCGCCTCGAACATGTTCAGCAATATAATGTCCTTCTGATGCCGTGATGTGTGAGTCAACCAGAATATGCACATCAAGCATAACTTGCCCTGCCATTTTACGTGTACGCAAACGGTGATAATGTTTCACACCATCGATGCTTTTAATAATTTTCTCAATATGATGCAATAACGTATCATCGACACCAGTATCTACTAACTCGGACAATGCTTTATAGCACCACTTAATACCCATCCTACCAATCAAAATAGATACGATGATTGCTGCTAATGCATCCATCCACATCAAGCCAAGCATACTACCGATTAAGCCAATAAGCACAACAACGGATGACCACATATCTGATCGACTATGCCAAGCATTAGCTCGCAAAAGGTCAGAATCAATACGATTAGCAGTGATCATCGTATAACGAAAAAGCCCTTCATTGGCTAAAATTGAAAAAATGGCAGCATAAATTGTCGATTGATCGGGAGTTATTAATTCTCCAGCAAACAAATTAGCTAGGGCATGATAAGTAATAAGTAAAGCAACCAAAATTAAAATAATCGATAAAATAACCGTCGCTAAGGTTTCAATACGCTCATGACCATAAGGGTGATTGCTATCTGCTCCTTTATTAGCGTGTTTGGCTGCAAACAACACCATAATATCACTTAACAAATCAGAAAATGAATGCACACCGTCAGCGAATAATGCAGGAGACCCACCCACTAATCCAATCAACATTTTTAACAATGCCAAGGCTGTATTGACAAACATCCCGATGATGGTAACTTTTTTACTTTCTTGATAGCGCTCTACTTCAGAAACTGCCATATTTGAAACATCTTTACTTAAGCTTATTTGTGCTTAGCATACTGAAGTTTCTTGATTTGTATATCAAAAGGCTCAATATAGCACTAATTTAGTACTAATTAATAATCATTCTCAGGCGTTGATAATAATAGTACTGCCCCACCATGATAAATAACAAGCTTAAGATAATGATTGGGCTGATAATACTTGGCAGTGGCCAGCCAAAGTTTAAGGCGGATATTTCATCACAGACTAATGCCAGTACATTCAATACCAAAAAAATCAGGCTAAACGCTGTGGCATTTTTCTCTTTTATGTTTTTAATAATTTGTGGCAACCAATAAACCGCATAGCAAAACATGCTGATAAAGCCAATGTTTTCTAACATGGTATCGTTTAAATTATGTAGACTTACTAAAGCAATACCCACAGCAATAACAAGCAAACATATAATGTGAAAATTATAGCTTTTAGCTTTTTTTCTCTTTTCATTCTTTGTTCTTTCACTATCGCGATATATTTGCCATTGTTGAAATAGTAAACATCCTAAAGTTAGCATAGTGACCACTCTATACTGCCACTGTAAATCAAAGCCAAACCCATAAATAAGATCTAAAACATTAGCAATAACCATCAACAAATGTGTGCCATGACTAATATGTCCTGCTTGGTGTTTTAACTGATTATGAATAATCTGCGGCAAGAAATAAATACAATAAATAATAAATGAAATATTAATACTGATATGACCGATCACACTTTGATCTCCCCATTGGCTTTACTCTTAATATACGCAAGAAGACAAATAAAGCGCATGCATAATGCAAATCTCAGAGACTTCCTACGCTAGAATTAACTCGTTCAAAGACAAAGGGTTATTAGGTAAAACCTTCTCAAGCAAAAAGCCCCCTGTCGTCGGCGGTATTCTAGTATGTATTTTTTGCCAAAACAAGCAGGAAATGATAAACGATCTAGCGTAATTCAACGGGAATAACAGCTTCTAATGCTTTTATTTTCTCTCTTAAACTTAAGATAATTGAAATAGCGGATGAATTAACACCCAAATCACGCATTAAACGCATTGCTGATTTAGCGCGTGCAATATCATATGCTGAGACATAATAAATATCCGACTGCACTTTAGCTCTCACTACATCATGTTCAATCCATTCAATAATGATAGTCTGTGGCACACATAGCATCTCTGACAATTCAACAATACTAATATAATCTCCTGCTACGATCATCTCTGCCATCTTTATGCTCCTAATAAATCTTTACGTGGATCAAATGCCATTTCAGTGGCCATGTTTTGATAAAAGGCTTTTTGTGCTGCTGATACCGCTGGTGGTAAGATAACATCTAAAACCACATAAAAATCACCACCTGCCAGGCCTTTGCCTGTCAAACGCATTTTCTTACCACTTTGGGTATGCTCTGGCACCTTAAGCTTCATATGACCATGTGGTGTTGGCACATTAATCTCAGCCCCTAATGCCGCCTCCCAAGGAGCAACTGGAATATGACTATAAATATCGTTGCCCACCACTTTGTACTGTTTATCAGATTGAACAATAATCTCAAGATATAAATTGCCACTTAATCCACCACCGACACCTGCTTCCCCCTGACCTTTCAGCCGAATTTGTTGATGATTACCAACTGCTTTAGGAATTTTAACTTTTAAACGTTTTGTTTTCTCAATAATACGTCCTTCTTCATTAACCGTTTGATAAGCAAAATGCAATTCGCGTTCAACACCAGCTAAAGCATCATGCACACTAATCTCAACCTTGGTATGTAAATCCTGTCCATTCATTGCAAAACCTTGTTTGCGACCTTGACGCTCCTTATGCTGTTGGCGAAAGAACTCACTAAAAATATCCTCATAGCCACCAAAATCACCACCTTGATAGAAATGTTGCTGGTGATGACTCTGCCCTTGCGTATTTCTACCTTGATGAAAGCCACCCTCTTTAGCATGCTGCCAATTAGCACCATATTGATCATATAGCTTACGTTTTTCTGTGTCTTTAAGAACTTCATACGCGTCTTGTACTTCTTTAAACTTCTCTTCAGCATTGGGCTCTGTACTGACATCTGGGTGATATTTTTTCGCTAAACGTCGATAGGCTTTTTTAATCTCAGCATCAGTCGCTGTTTTTGCCACGCCTAAAAGCTGATAATAATCTTTTTCCATAGATCACTTTCCTTTCACTTAATTTTTGTTTTTTCAATACGACTTCACTTTATAATAAGTTAATAACACATCTCTTTTTGCTGTTCTTCAAAATAGCGAGTAATGCCACCTTCATAGTTATAGACGTTTTTAAAGCCAAGCTCAATCAGCTTTTGCGCGGCTTTTTGGCTTCTAACACCTAATTTACAAATCACAATAATTTTTTGTGCTTTACGCACATCTTCTGGAATAGCACCTTGCAAGACTTGCGCCAATGGCAAATGATCTACTTCAACATCTAAGGAAGCAATATCAAGCTCCCATGCTTCGCGAACATCGATAATCAATGCCTCTGGATCAAGCTGATATGCCTTCTTTACTTCAATCACTGTGTTATTGTTTTGCTCAAGACCAAAATCATGTGTTACACAACTTTTGCAATCTGGATTGCGCTTAAACGCGTAACTTTGCCAAGCTAATGCATCACTATCAAATATCATCAAATATTGGTTAATCTCTTTGCCTAAAAAGAAATTAACAGCCATATTTGCCGCCATTGTACCAACAACACCGACACTTGCCCCTAAGACACCTGCCTCTGAGCAATTTGGTACCAAATGCGCTGGTGGCGGTGATGGATACAAACAACGATAACAAGACTTCGTAGGGTCAAAAAAACTCAATTGTGCTTGTGATTTAAGCACACTAGCACTTATAAAGGGTTTGTTAAGTTTGCAACAAGCATCATTTACAGCATAGCGCGTTTGGAAGTTATCACTGCCATCGATGATTAAATCATAAGTTTCAAAAAGCGCACAAGCATATTCAAAGTCTAGGCGTTTATTATATTCAATTAACGTAATATCACTATTAATCGCTGATAAATGCTTTACTGCAGCCGTTGATTTAGCAGTGCCAAAATCATCTTCAGTAAATAAAATTTGTCGTTGCAAATTAGATAACTCTACCACATCAAAATCGACAAGCCCGAGTGTTCCAATACCAGCTGCTGCCAAATACATCGACACCGGAGAACCAATGCCACCACAACCAATAATACAAACTCGCGCATTTTGTAATTTTTGCTGTCCCTTAATTCCCATCACCGGAAAGTGACGTTGATAGCGTTTGTAGTTCATCCTAACCTCTTTAGCATCTCACCTAACAATGTATTAGCAATGATTATATGCCATAGCATAGAAGATAAGTAACAAAAGACTGGCATTTATTTGGACCAGCGGGAGCGAACCAACAAAAAGTTACGGTTTCGATATGAAAAATTGCAAAAACTGGTTTTCAAACCGTAACTCTCTACTGAAAATTCGACTACTCCTCACTTGAGTAAGCTATTTCTGCTTCAAGTACAGGATAATAAGTTCTATCCCGTCCTGACTGCTGGACAGTCAACAGCTTTATTTCGAGCAAATTGACCAATGCCCGTGATACAGCCTGGCGTGATTGCCCCAACTCAACAGAAAGCTTGCTAGCATTACCATGGCCTGTTTTTACAATCATTTGTAATAGACTTAATTCTTTTGGAGTAACGTCATATTGTGCAATTCTCTCCTGTGCCAACTTTGTCACCATAGGCTTTGCAATATCAAGCGTTAAGCGGTCTGTCAGGTCTCCAACACTTAGCTCGTTAAGCAGCCGCTTAAGAAGTCCAAACACATATCGTAATCTGCCCTTGGTTATTTTAAAGAGGTGCAAAAACACTTCTTGATCAACAGGCATTTCTGCATTTTTATGTGTTTTGTAGAAACTGACACGTTGATTGACCAGATTTAGAAACTCCTGTTCTGATAAAGCGTCAATTTTTACTTCATAACTGACGATATCATCTAGTCGGTCAACTTGTTGTGCAATAAACCGTCTTAAGCCAACATCACCGACCAACATCCAGCTTACTATATCAGTTTGGATATAGTCTCTTAGCTCATTAAATAAGTATTTTAAGTGTTTTGCTTCGTGTATAGCACCAACATCCAAATTATTTAATTGCAGCAAAATACCAAATTCATAACCAAGGGATTGCACTAAATTGGCTAAATCCTCAAGGTGGTGTCCTAAAATTGCTGCTGGCACAATACTAGGTTGAGAAGCGATACCCGCATTTTTTCCATAACTTAATCCAAAGCCCAGTGCATCAATACCAAAGGAACGGTATGTCTCAGCAATACGCATCGTGAGCGCCTTGGCATCTTGAAATTTTTTATTGTTTGCAACAAGCTCTGATTGAAAGATATCAAGTTCACGCACGATATTGCCAACTACGACAGCCAATAATGTCTCGATATTCCAGCCCGCACCGACTCTTATTTCATTCGACGGTGTAAAGTATTTTTTCTGTGCTTGAGAATTGAATCTCAGGTAATTGCCAAACGACGTGGTGCCTATCCCTCTTGCGCCTTCGACTATTAGTAACACGTTTTTTTCTGCTAGGACATTTTTACAAGTGGCAACGCTTTTATCACGACCAACGTACAAATCTAATGTCGCTTGCCTAATTGGGTCCGTATTAAACGGGTTGTCACTAAATCCTAAAGCATTCCACTGCATCATCTCCCTCCAGATTAGCCTGCAAAATTTAATAATACTAAATGCGCAACAATTGTCAACTAAAAAATGTTGCGCAACATGGTTCTGCACCGTAATGTTGCGCATTTGCAATTATAGATTGTCTCAAAAACTGCCAAACTTGAGCATAATTATAAAAAACAACCATGTTATTGTTGTGCTCTTGCTAGCTTTTCTTCAGTTTTTCACAAGCATTATCTGCTAACTGGAAATGTGAAAACTCAACACCATTTAGTAGACTTTGTAAATGTTCAAGCTTGATTGCCGTCATAATGATTTGTGCATTAATACGCATAAGCTTCATGAGCACTTTTTCTAAATGTATTTGATCTAACTCTGAGTGCAGGTCATCTACCAGGTAAATACAACCAGTTTGATGCTCTTTTGAAAAGATCTCACCTTGCGCTAATTTCAAGGCTGATATTAAAATCTTCTGTTGACCACGCGAGAGAATATCTTGTGCTGGATGCCCTTTGACTTTGAAGCGCAAATCTGCTCGATGCACACCATGACTGGTGATGCCAGTTTTGCTATCACTCATATAACTTGATGTTAATACATCTGCTAAATTTTTATCCTGTGACCAGCCACGGTAATAGCTCATATCAATTGCAAGCGCACTATTAAATTCTTTAAGAATTTCCATTACTTTTGGCATTAAAATTTCAAAATATTCAAGGCGTGCCTGATCTAAACTTTCTGATTTAGCAATAAGCTCTTGATCTAAAATTTCAATATAGTTTAATGGATAGCCCTGCTTTAATGCAGCATTACGCTGTTTAATCAAGCGTTTTGATTGCTGCCATAATGTTAAGAACTCTGGTTTATGATAAAAAGCGCCCCAATCTAGAAGCTTTGAGCGTTGTTGTGCACCACTGTTAATTAAGCTAAAGCTCTCAGGATTAAATAACTGTACAGGGAGTGCCCGCGTTAACTGTGCTTGAGATTGTGCATCCTCACCATTTAGTTTCACTACACTTTTACTGTGTTTATCACGCATACTAGCAAGCGTTTTTTCCATCAAGTCACCTGATTGATGTACATCATAAAATTTAACAAACAATTGAAAATTATCCTTTTCATGCGCAATAATTCGGGCAAGCTGAGAACTTCTAAAAGAACGCCCCATCGATAAAAAATAAATCGCCTCTAAAATGGATGTCTTACCACTGCCATTTTGTCCACAAATAATATTCACACATGGATGTAATGATAATGATGCATTAACTAAATTACGAAACTGAAAGATATTGAGTGTGCTAATATACATAAGCCAAAAAAACTTAAACTGGTTTAAAAATGCTTTGTGTGGATGAGGATGTTAAGCGACTATGTAGTTCAATCGCATAGCGATCGGTCATGCTAGCAATAAAATCACTGATCACACGCGCACGATTAACCTGATCATCCGGATCAAAAGCATAGAAAATCTCACCAATATCCTCAGGCAAAAGTGACGTTTCTACCTGTGAGTTAACTAAAATATCAAACAATGACGAAATAATCTCACGTCCTTGATAACGCACAACATTCATCTTGGGAGAGCTAATCACCATAAAGTAAACAAAAAGCTTTAATACTTCAACCTGCTTGTAAACATCAGGTTCAAGATAAACCGAAGATAATACCGGACAAGCTTCATCATAATTAAGAGCGACATGTGAAATACAATAATGGACAAGATTTGACGTAAATTTTGTGCGCAAATAACTTGAATTTGCAAGCTTTTTTGCCTGTTGATAAACAACATCAAATTTGGCGTCAAAATCTATAATACCTTCAAAAATTGACTTTAAAATCATCTTAATATCGGCAATGGACAAATTAAGGCCATCAACCTTAGCTTGTTGTTGCACTTTTATCAGTACTTTTTCCTCCGCATTAACCATTGATAAAGGATCTAGGAAGCCACCTTTAAATGCATCTTCAATATCATAAGTCGAATAAGCAATATCATCCGCCAAATCCATAATTGAACATTCTATCGTTTTAAATTTGCGCCCATGCAAAATATCATGAGAATAGCCAAATAATACATGTTGTTTGATTTTATCGACCATGGCTTGTTCACTGGCATAATAACCTTTTATTGGTTGGTCACTTAAATTGATAATATAGCTAGGAATCTCTTTGTCATATTTAAGTATTGCTGCTAGCGTGCGATGCGTTAAGTTCAAGCCAAAACGATTATCTTTTCCCGAGTGAATAGGACCTTCTCCTTTAAAAACTTTCTTCTCGGTTTTTGCTAGTAGCCTCAAGGTTTGTGCATTGCCTTCAAAGCCACCGAACTCCCGCATTTTGTCATGTAATGCTTTTTCACCATTATGTCCAAATGGCGGATGTCCAATATCGTGGCACAGAGCTGCTGTTTCAACCAAATCAGTATCTAAATCTAAATCAAAACGCAAATTAATTCCTGTTGCAATGGATTTAGCAACTTGTGCCACCTCAAGCGAATGGGTTAAACGATTCCTAAAAAACTCACTCTCAGAACATGGAAAAATCTGCGTTTTCCCTTGCAAGCGCCGAAAAGAAGCCGAGTGTATCACACGCGCATAATCACGACGAAAGGCAGAGAAATGCTCTTTTGGATGCGGCTCGTATACACCACGATAATAATCTTTTTCTTGATATAGTGATCTTTTTGGTCTGTTTGACATAACTGTCAATACTTCCTATTTAACTTAACATTTTAAAGCAAAGTTAGTGTAACCTATTGCTAGCTCGTTTCACAGAATTTCCTACCCTATCCAGACGAGTACTGGCATTTTTTGTTTGTTATCACTTTACAGAATTAATAAACCTACGCAATAATAAATGTGCTGTTACACAAATTGTTATAAGTTACGTATCAGTAGATTAGATTTTATCTAAAATCTTCAGGAAAATAATAAGAAATAAAGGAGCATAATTTATGAAGAGAGTTTTAGTCGTAGCATTAACAATAGGTGCTTTGTTATCCACTTCAGCTTTTGCTAAAGAAGCAGGCAAATCACAGGTAGTTGTTGAATCCAAGAACATTCTAGGTGATCTAAGCATGAATCAAAAGATTGTCATTTCATCTGCTGATGTTGCTGCAGGCAAAGACAAAACTTTTGAATTAGCTGAGTTTTGCACATACACCAATGATAAAAATGGCAAAGTAACGGTTGATGTTTCAAACAATGAGAAGAAGTTTGCCGTTGTTGGCACCAAAGGTGAAGGTCAGCTACCTTATACACTTGTCATCAATAAAACCGCCGTAAAATACGGTAAAAATGAATTAACTGTTGATGCCAATGATTTGCCATCTGGTTGCAAAACAAAAGAAGCCGTTTTCATGACATTCAAAGGTACGGATATTCGCAATGCTAAAGCAGGGACATATAGTGCCTCTTTGAATTTAAGTGTTGCATAACAACACATATTCAATTAATTTTTTCAGTACATAGGTAAGAACTTAAGGGATATCTTTTTAGAGTCCCTTTTTGTTATACATAAACTTACTAAAAAGGAATAAACTATGAAATTAACGCGTATCCTTGCAAGTATTTTTTTATTCATTACCGCTACATCATCACTATTTGCCGGTGCGGTACTTGATGTTGTTAAACCGAATATTGTGATCAATCAAAAAGTTAAACGTGACTATATTCCATTAACCAATATTGGCAATGAAAGTGGGACTTTTATTGTGCAAGTCAAAAATGTAACCGACCCTGAACACGTCATCACCTACAGCAATAATGAACTTAAAACACTACCTGTTATTATTAGTCCTATCTTGATTCGTAATTTAGGCTCTGGCAATAATAAGCGTATTTCTGTGCGTAAAAAAGGTAATGTCACTAAACCAATGAAACTCCAACTCGTTATTAGTGAGTATAAAAAATCAGCTAATGACAAAACAGAGGTTGCTGAGGATGCAGCAGGGATTGATGTTCAGGGATCTATCCATTATATTGCCAATATTGCAATCAGCTAATAATTGATCGTAAATAGGGGCAGATTAAATGACCAAACTAGGCAAATATCTTTATTTTGCTTTTTTTATTGCTACTGTACCCCCCATGATAGTAAACGCCTATCAGTTTAAAAACAACTCCAAATACTATGAGCGCCCAGCCAAAAAGGAGCAGGAAAATCCGCGCTTTGTAGTTGGCAATCTGACACTTAATGAAAAAGTTGTTATTAGTGCAGATATGATCACTAAAGGTAGAGATCAAATTATCTCTTTAGGAACTTTCTGTGCTTATCACAAAGGTAATAAGCGCTTTCCTTTGCGCATTACTACCAATGAGGGTAGTTTCATTGCTAAAGGTTTAGATAATCAAGGCAACCTTCCCTATCAGATTTTAATTAACAAAATTGAAATACCCTACAACCAAATTCAAGGTATTCAAACGAATAATCATGACTTTAATGAATGTCAACTCTATGAAACAATTGCGATTAAATTCTCTAAGTATACGATTCAACATGCTAAGGCTGGGCGTTATCAACTCTCATTAATTCTGCAAAGCAGATAAGTTATGACTTTTTATCAGCCCTATTGCGGGAAAAAGAAAATAAAACGCCTTTTGATATATTTTGGCCTTATATTAAGTCACTGTTTGTTTGTTGGCATCGTCCCTAAAGTGGCTGCCGCATCAGACTTACCGCCTGGCTTTGAAGACTTTATTGAAGATGATGAAACAAGTCTTGTCACTATTGTTTTTGGTAAAGAAAAACTATTAGAAACAACTGCAACTTTTAATGATGATGAGATTACGTTTGATGAGCCTGATCTTATTTTACAAAAACTTAAACCGTATATCACGAAAACTGCACAACATTTGCTACTAGAGGAAATATCAACATCACAAAAAACCAATGCCGACCGTAATTGCAGTAATGGCTCCAATTGCGGCTTTATTCGCCCACAAGTACTGGGGGTTATTTTTGATCGCAACAATTATCGCGCACAACTTTTTATTAATCCTAAATATCTTCTGGCACAAGATGCTGTTCCTGCTAAATTTTTACAAAACTCGACCGCAGGCTTTGGCACGCTTAATCTATTGCAGCTTGGTTTATCAGGTAATAATGATCAAAACCACTCAATGGCTGTAAATCACAACGGTTATTTAGGTTATGGTAACTGGCATTTAGACTACAAGGATAACTTCACCTACTCTATTACCCCTGGACAACCGCCGATTAAGCAGTTTCAATTTCGTGATTTCGATCTAAATTGGCGTCATAAACAATATCATCTATCTCTAGGTTTGCAAGACACAGTAGGCACGATGATTATCCCAAGCTTGCAAATTGTTGGTGCTAGCTTACAAACCAATCTTGAGCTTTTAACCAATCTAAATGAGCAAATTGCCACGCCGGTTGAAGTCAATATTATTGTACCAAGTTATGTTGATGTTTACCGAGGTAATACCTTGATCGATACGCAATACTTTCCACCGGGAAATCATTTTCTTGATACACGCAGCTTTCCATCAGGCGCCTATATGCTGCGCCTTGAAACACGCACATTAACCAACCAAACCTCCAATAAACAAGTCTACTTTATTAAAACAAATGCTCTGCCACTTTTGACTTTACCTAATTATTATATTAGCTATGGTCGTTTAGCTGAGCTTATTTCAGGTACAATTTTTCCTACATTAACTGATCTTAATGTCCTAACTTTTGAGGCTAAGCAGCGCTTAAGTAAATCTTTTGGTGTTGGTGAACATCTGACAATGTTTAATCAACAAGAAGCTATTGGCGAGTTTATGCTAATGATGGAGTTATCACATTTAAGCCTTTATAACTCATTTGCAGTAAGTAATTTTGGTGATCTTGGTCTTGCTTTCTCTGTTGCTGGCAATATCTCAGGCGTGACACTAAATACTTTTTTTAGACAAATTTGGGTTAAAGACAATAGTAGCAATTATATCAATCAATACTTTGAAGACACACAGACTAGTAATACAAATATCGGCACATCACTATCCTTTAACTGGCATGAGATTAATTTCACAACTTCATTAAGCTATGCCTATGTTGATAATAATTTCCAACACGATATTGGCTTTGACGTTTCTAAAACCTTTAGCTTTGGTGATAACAACTACTTGACACTTTCACTATCCTTGGATCACTCAGAGAGTAACAAAAGCGCCTTCTTGCAACTGACATGGAGCTTTGGTACGCAAAATGGCTGGTATATGGTCGCAGGTCTTGAAAGTCAAATAAGTCAACAAAGTGAAAAGCCAATACAAAGAGAAGAGAATGTTAAATTCAACGTTGGCAAAGAGTTTACAGGGAATGACTATCAAAATGATATAGGGCTTAGTACTGAAGTTAACCATAACACTCAATACTACTCACAATACGCAAGCACCAGCAACCGATACTTTAATACTTTACAGCAGCTAAATTTAGCACAATCCAAACATAATAAGCCTGTCATTAGCTACAACATTCAGACATCAAGCTCACTTGCGTATACACCAATGACCAACTGGGGAGTTAGTGGCTCAGACAATCGCAGTGGTGTACTTATCTATATTAATGCAGATATTCCTAGTAAATACACAATCTATGTTGATGGCAAAGAAAATGCAGTAATTGATAATAATCAAAGTTATTTCGTGCCAATGTCAGTCTACAAAGAGCATAATGTGCAAGTACAATCACATGAGGTGACATTAAGTGTTCCTCATAATGATCGCGATGTTACACTTTACCCAGGCAATATAGAAACCATTGAGCTCAATGCTAAACCCGCCATTTTAATTATGGGCAACTTTGTCAACATGCAAGGTGAAATACTCAGCTATGCCAAAGTCACTGGCGGACTCGAGCCATCTGAAACAGATGACGATGGCTTTGCACAAATCGATGTCATATTAGGCAACAAACTCACCCTTGAAACCAAAGATGGAAAAACTTGTATAGTAAACTCTAATGATTTGAGAGCAGAAGATGGCATTGCCTTTCAGGATGAAATTGTCTGTGAGTAGTTATTTTTTATGTTTAAGCGCATCTTTTAATTGATCAAAACGAATCATTGCCTCGCTATTGGTTTCTTTTCTAGCAATCAATTCATTGCCCTTATAGCCATAACCATAAAACACCTCATAGCTTGCTGATAATCCAAGCTTTTCCAACCGCTGACAAAAATTTTGCCAGCGGTTTTTACCTATCAAAGTTTTACGCATTTTCGTATCTGCTAATGGTTCATTTAATGCACGAATATCACCAAGCAAGGTTTTAATCGTTTCATACTGAAACTTAATCGTCTCGGCATCCATCACCACACTTTGGTATTGTTCTTTATTTAACACATCACCCATATCATGCATATCCAGCATCTGATTGATGTGTACCATGCCATCGATTAACTGCCAGGCTTTTTTTATCTCTTGTAAACTAGTGCTGCCAAAACTGGTAAAAACCAACACCCCTTGCGGTTTTAATTGCTTATGCCAGTTTCTTAGTTGCACATTGATATTTGCCACTTGCTGAATTTTACAATGCGAAATAATCACATCATAAGACACCTCTTTATCCAACGTATGATTATTTATTACGGCATTTGGATAGATCTCTTTGATCACTGCTAAATGTGCGTCTAACCCTTCAACAAAAATATGTTCAGGATTTAATTTGATAAAGCTTAATTTATCTAATAAACGCTCAGCGATTTCATTTTTTATAAAACTGTCATGCACAAAACGCCTCTCATACTGTTGACGTTTTTTATGAAATAATGATTGATCAAACACTAATAACTAAAACCTATTAAATAACTTCTTTTTCTATTTCTGTTCACGCAACTTATCTAAATAACGCAGTGACAGCATATGATAAATCGGCTCTTTACAAATTACACGTGAGGAAGCTGTGCCTAGAAGTGCTGCCAACATAATTGGTAAAAGCATTCCACTTGAGACATTTTGCGTCATCTCAGACACAATAATAAAGCAAGTAATGGGGCTTTGTACTACACCTGAGAAATAAGCAACCGTACCAATTAAGATAATTGCACCTGCATATTTAGGATCAAAAAAACCACTCATCATATGCCCAAATCCAGCACCTGCAGATAACGATGGTGCAAAAATACCACCTGGAATACCACTAACAAACGACAGTAAAGTCGCAATCATTTTCCACAATCCAAAGAAAATGGACACATGTACCTCATGACCATTTAGTAGAGCTACTGCTGTTTCTTTGCTACTGCCATAGATCACGCCACTAGTACATACACCAATTACGGCAATAACAAAGCCAATGCTACCTGCAAATAACACAGGATGCTTGCGAACTATTTGCGCCACAGCTGCTGATAGAAGTAACAGCATCCGACTAAAGAGTCCTCCTAAAAAACCACAAACGACAGCAACAATAATAAGCACAATCCAGCCACCACCTAAAATATCTAAGGTTGCAGAGCTTGCACCGAAGTAGGCATAATTGCCCATAATCTCTAATGATACAAAACCACATAGTACTACCGTAGTGATCATGGTACCAGTAATCCCTTTATCAAAAGAGCCAGCTAATTCTTCAATAGCAAAAACAACTCCTGCTAAAGGGGCATTAAAGGCTGCTGCAATCCCTGCTGCCCCTCCAGCTAACAATAAGCCTTTCTCAGTATCCTCACGATTAAACTTCTCCAACCTCCCTAAAAAATGCATAACCGATGCACTTAGCTGAATAGTTGGACCCTCGCGTCCAATCGAAGCACCACTTAAAAAGCCTAATGCAGTTAATAAAAACTTGCCCAACGCAATACGTAGTGATATCAATTTGCTGCGTCGTTGCATATTCTTGACTTTAAGAGCGGTCATCACCTGCGGGATACCACTGCCTTCAGCACCATCAAAATACGTTTTAAGCAAATAGATAATCACCATAAAACCAATCGGCATAATAAACAAAGGCCAATATGGATGATCTTGACTTAACTCATTAAAACTGTCATTTAAGTTATCGCACAGATAAGCAAATAATACACAAATCAGCCCAACAAGAATTGCCCCTCCCCAGAAGATCAAACGCCTTCGCCAAAGCGATAGGGACATAAGCTTGCGTGACTCAGTGAAAATCTTATCTTTTTTTAGCGCTTTTAAATCAAAATACTTCATGAAAACTGTCTTTACCACTAATAAGCAAAATTGCTGGTGCCATTTTACGCTTTAGTTTCTTGAAAAAAAAGTACAAATAGCTTAATAACTATGACAAAATTAGCCTTACATGATGTTAGTTCGAGTTAACCCAATGAAACAAATCCATATTATTACTATCACCTATACCGCACCTGCTGAAATTGTAGATCAAGTTCGCTCAAGACATCGCACATTCTTAGATCGCGGTTATGAAAAAGGGTTATTTATTGCCTCAGGTCCAAATAGCTTATACAACGGAGGTGTGATACTGGCATCAGGTAACTTAGAGGAAATCAAAGTATTATTGCAAGAAGATCCCTTTATCACTGAAAAGGTAGCAAGTTATAGCTATCATAGTTTTGATCTCGTCAAACATACTAAAGCCTTTAGTGCATTTGTTTAAACTAAATACTTAATATGGCCTTCAAGGCTATTCAGATAACTCTCAATCGTTGATTCATCACGATCAAGCAAAGTAATAAGCTCCTTGACAAAGCCCTCGATGAGCAAGCTCGTTGCCTGACCCTTATTAATTCCACGTGATTGTAAGTAAAATAAAACTTGCGGATCAAGCTGACCGATCGTTGCTCCATGACTACAAACGACATCATCGGAATAAATTTCAAGCTCAGGTTTGGTATTGATCTCAGCAGTATTAGTCAACTGAATATTACGGTTATTTTGCAGCGCCTTTACGCTATGTAAATCTTTAGCAACATAGGCTTTTGCATTGAAAGTTGCCGATGCTTTGCCACCAACAACACCTCGAAATGCGACATCGCTTTGTGTATTGGATGCATTATGTTTAACGTTAAAGTGATAATCTACTTTTGCGTTATGTGCCAAAGCATATATTCCCTTGGCATTAAAAACAGCACCCTCACTGTATAAATCCACACTAAACTCAATACGCTTAAGCGCCGCATAAGCTGCCATTTGAAACGTTTCATAATATGCATTTTTGCCTATGGAAATATTCAGTTTATGCGTAACCAATAACTGCTCTACACTTTTACTTTCCAAAGCGTCATAGCGGCACTTGGCTCCCTCTTTAAGATGAATATTGCTACAAATATTCACTGCTGAATATGAGTCACCCAATGCAATAAAATTTTCACAAATCATACACTCTACATATTCATCAATTACTAAAGTATGCTGGTAGTTAACCAGCATCTTCTGACTATTATCAGTATGTAGATAAGTCATAATAATAGGTTTTGTTAGACGCGTGTTTTTCCTAACCTGAATCGTCACACCACCTAAATACGAGGCAATGTTTAAATTAGACAGCGCATCATCATTTTCTATCTGGGGCTGTAGAGACAAACTATCCTGAATAGTCACACCATCAATTTTATCAATATAAGCAAGCTGCCCATCAACAAAGATAATATTATGCATATCAGTACTTAGATTAATCATTGACAATGTCTCGTCAAGATTTGTATTCAATCCAAGCTTGACTTGAGCAATATCATACTTTTTATACAAAGAAGTTAAATCGGTATAACGCCAACGTTCATTCTTTTTATTTGGAAAACCTTGATCAATAAATGCTTGCCATGCATTTTCACGCTGTTTAATTGCCTCATCTGCCAGATTAAGCTTTGAAATCGGCTGTTCTAATTGCAACATATCGTGCTCCTTAGTCATTGATCCAAGCATAACCTTTATCTTCAAGCTCAAGTGCGAGCTCTCGCCCTCCTGATTTGACAATTTTACCATCTGCTAAAACATGGACAAAATCAGGCGCAATATAATTTAACAGACGCTGGTAATGGGTAATAACAATAAACCCACGCTCGCCATTGCGCATGTGATTTGCACCCTTTGATACCACCTGCAAAGCATCGATATCCAGTCCTGAATCTGTCTCATCTAAAATACATATTTTAGGCTCGAGCATCATCATTTGCAGCATTTCATTACGCTTCTTTTCGCCACCTGAAAAACCTTCGTTAACGCCACGTTTCATATATTTTTGATCCATTTCAAGGATATCCATATTAGCACGTAATTTTTTCATAAAGCTCATGGCATCAAGCTCACTTTGCCCCTTGGCTTTGCGTGTACTATTGACTGCCGTTTTTAGAAATTGTGTGTTACTCACTCCAGGGATTTCAACAGGATATTGAAAACTTAAAAACATCCCAGCATGTGCCCGCTCCGAAGGGTCTAGTTCAAAGATATTTTGACCATTTAGCAGCACTTCTCCTTTGGTTATTTCATAACTAGGTTTACCCGAAAGCACATTACCCAAAGTACTTTTACCTGCACCATTTGGTCCCATAATTGCATGTACTTCACCGGATTTAATCTGCAGATTAATCCCTTTTAAGATTACTTTATCCTCAACTTGAGCATGTAAATTTTTAATCTCTAACAACATATCGTTACTTCGCTTTTATCTTTCTACTTTTTATTTTACTTTTTTACTTTCTTACAGTCTTATCTACTTCTCTTGCCTTTCAACACCCTATATGAAGCTACCCTATTGCTCCTTCTAAGCTAACTTCCATCAACTTTTGTGCTTCAACGGCAAACTCAAGAGGTAACTTCTTAAAAACATCTTTACAAAAACCATTGACAATCATCGCCACTGCATCTTCTTCTGACATACCGCGTTGTCGACAATAAAAAAGTTGCTCATCAGAGATCTTAGACGTCGTTGCTTCATGCTCAATTTGTGCTGTTTTTGATTTGTTTTCAATATACGGGTAAGTATGCGCACCACACTCATGCCCTATGAGTAACGAATCACATTGTGAGAAATTTCGTGCATTATCAGCTGTTGGCAACATGCGCACCAATCCACGATAAGCATTTTGTGCGCGCCCGGCGGAAATACCTTTTGAAATAATCGTACTCTTAGTGTTTTTACCCATATGAATCATTTTAGTACCGGTATCAGCTTGCTGTGCATGACGCGTTAATGCCACGGAGTAAAATTCGCCCACACTATTGTCACCACGAAGGATGACAGATGGATATTTCCAAGTAATAGAGGAACCTGTTTCAACTTGTGTCCACGAGATTTTGGCGTTATCTCCCTTGCATACACCACGCTTGGTTACAAAGTTATAGATCCCTCCTTTACCATCTTTATCTCCTGGGTACCAGTTCTGGACAGTGGAATATTTAATTTCAGCATCTTTTAGTGCTACTAATTCAACTACTGCAGCATGCAGCTGATTTTCATCACGCATTGGTGCTGTACATCCTTCTAAATAGCTGACATAACTGCCTTCATCGGCAATAATCAAAGTGCGTTCAAACTGTCCAGTATTAGAAGCATTAATGCGAAAATACGTTGATAACTCCATTGGACAACGCACACCTTTTGGAATATATACAAACGAACCATCGCTAAATACCGCTGAGTTTAATGCCGCAAAATAATTATCCGTTTGTGGCACAACTGAACCAATATATTTCTCAATAAGCTCAGGATATTTCTGCAACGCCTCTGAAATTGGACAAAATATCACACCAGCTTCAGCTAACTTTTCTTTAAAAGTGGTAACCACAGAAACCGAATCAAAAACTGCATCCACCGCAACACCGGCGAGCATTTCTTGCTCATGTAAAGGAATACCTAATTTGTTATAGGTCTCAATTAACTCCGGATCAACTTCATCTAAGCTTTTTGGTTTATCAGCTGCCGATTTGGGCGCTGCATAGTAACTAATCGCTTGATAATCAATGGGCGCATAACTCACATGCGCCCATGTTGGTTCCTTCATCTCTAGCCATTTATGGTAAGCTTGTAGACGCCATTTAAGCATAAATTCAGGCTCATTTTTACGCTTGGAAATCTGACGAATAATATCTTCATCCAAGCCATCGCGAAAACGTTCCTGTTCAATCTCAGTCACAAAGCCATGCTTATATTCCTGATCAAGCATTTTATTTATTTTTTCATCCGCCATGTCGCATGATCTCTTTACTGTTTTCTTATCTTAGTTTGGTTTATTTAACTTAATAAGATGTTGTGTTCATTAACTCCAGCACCTTAAATGTACTTAAAGTTTCACGCACTTTTTTGTTAATCACATGCCAATACCCACCCATCTGGCAATCGTTTACAGAACATGATACAAATCCTACACTGCAACACTCAGTAAATGCCAATTTCCCATCAATTGCTTCAACAATATCAAGTACTGAAATCTCACTAACATGGCAAGCCAAAGCATAGCCACCTTCGGCACCACGTTTGGCAAGCAAAATACCCTTTAGGCTTAATAGTTTAAGCACTTTACGCACAGTTGGCAAATTAAGCCCTGTTAAGCTAATAAGATCAGTGGCGCTGTATAGTCCTTGCGGATTTTGCGCAAATTTGAGCACGATCATCACAGCATAATCAGCAAGTTTACTGACTTTTAACATCAAAATAGTACTGGCTTGGTATCATATGCGCAAAGGGTAATGTGTTTTAACGTTTGTGTCAACGGATTAAAAATTTGTTTTCCCGCAGTTTATAACGTGTAAAATCAAAATAAACAATTACTAACTGGAGTTACTAAGATTCTCATTTCCAATTACATCTCAATTAAATCAAGATACAAAAAACATTTTGTATTTTATTTTTTTCAGGGTAGTCTATCTTTCTAGTCACTGACCTTTTGGGTAAAAAAAACTTAAATGCAGCATGATAAATATCTACACACACAGTTATGTAGCTTAAGTGTCTATGCTGCTATCTCTATTGATATCTTTTATTGTTGTCGATGTATTAAGCTTAATTAAGATCTACTGCACTTTGCAGTCAACCTATGTTATTCAAGTGTCAGTTTATCTTTAATTAGGCATCTTGGTATTTCGCATTTTTAAGTGAAGATACATAAACAATTAACAGGATAACCTTATGTTTAAATCAGTACTTGTATTTATTTTAGCCGCACTGTTTCTTTTTTTTGAAATGGCGCTTCAAGTCTCTCCAGGCATTATGACCGAAAACCTCATGAGTAGCTTACACATTGATATATTCTGGCTTGGTGTCACCTCTGGGGCTTATTTTATTACGTATACTTTAATGCAGATTCCAACAGGTCTAATCTATGATCGATTCTCCGCACGTAACGTGATTATGCTACCACTTTTAATTTGTGTTATTGGCGGATTTCTATTTGGGTTAGCACCAAACTTTTATCTTGCAGCTTGCGCACGTATTTTTATGGGCTTTGGCTCAGCCTTTGCTTTTATTGGTGTCCTTGTCGTTGCCAGTCATGTTTTGAGTAAACGCTATTTCACTTTAATTGCAGGTGTTATTCAAATGCTTGCAGCATTGGGTGCTATGTGTGGTGCTTTACCACTTATCCCACTGATTGATCACTTTGGCTGGCGCGCAACAATGATGATTATCAGCGGCTTTGGTTTGATTCTACTGATGATCATGTTTTTCTATCTAAAGCTTCCCAACAAACATCTAACAACTAAACCCGTAACAAGTTTATGGCTTACTTTCAAGTCTGTTGCTCGCCAATCTCAAACGTGGATGATTGCAATTTATGCTTGTTTACTGTGGATGCCAATGGCAGTTGTTGCTTCACTTTATGGCATTCCTTATGTTGAACAGTATTTTAATGTTCCTTTTTCAGTTGCCGCAACCATTGTTACTTTCATGTGGGTTGGCATTGCCGTTGGTAGTCCTTTATTCGGCTTTCTTGCCGATAAAATGGGGCATGTCAAGCCCATACTTGTTCTTTGCGCAGTACTTGGTGTCATTGCTTTTGGGTTTATTACGTTAGCACCAATTACTAATGTAACAGTCCTTATTATATTATTTTTTACAGCAAGTGCTGCGTGTGCTGGACAAGCATTAAGCTTCTCTTTGGTCTCATGCAACAATAAACTTGAACATCGCGCTACTGCTATTGGTTTTAATAATATGGCCGTTGTTATTTCAGGTTTTATTTTTCAGCCATTTGTTGGCTATGTCATCCGCGCAAGTCAATCACAAGCAGCAATAAACTATCTATATGTTGGTTCTAGCTATCATAACGGCATGATCGTTGTATTATTTGCCTATTTGACTGCTAGCATGGCTGTTATTTTTTTGATTAAAATGCCGCGTATCATTAGCGATATGGCTTAAAATGCACTTTGATGCGCTTCTTTATGGAAAAAATCAATATCAGACGTCTTAGAGCGTGCAAACTTTGTACGCTTACGCCATTTGTATCCCAAATATAAAACAATAAATAAAATAACCCCACTATAAGTTGCAAAGAAAGCCCCCCACGTTGCCGTGCCTGATATTACTTGTTCGACTTGTGCGCCAAACATCATAATAATCAAAGCAATAATCGAAATAATCGGACCATATGGGTAAAACTTTGATTTATAAGTCAAATCATTCAATGAGCGCCCTTGTTTGATATATGCGCGGCGAAAACGTAAATGACTAATAGAAATACTCAACCAACCTATGTATCCAGATAAACTAATCAAGTTAACCAACCAGTTAAAAATTGCACCATTACCGATAAAAGACGCTAAGAAAAAGGTTGCACCCAAAATAGAAGTTACTAGTACACCAATGACAGGCACACCGCGACGATTGGTTTTGGATAAGACTTTAGGCGCCTGCTTAGATTTAGATAAATACCATAAGGTACGTGATGACGTATAAATACACGAATTAGCTGCTGACAAAACAGCAGTTACCAAAACAATATTAACGAGGGTTGCTGCATAGGTGAATCCAGTACTTTGAAAGACCATGGTAAATGGGCTCATGGCTACATTAGACTCAGGATTAGCTAACCAACTTGCTGTATAGGGAACCAAAAAGCCAATGATACCTAATGCGCATATATAAAATAAGGTTAATCGCCAAAAAGTGCTACGAATCGCTCTGGGGATTGCTTTTCTTGGATCTTTTGCTTCCCCTGCTGCAACACCCACGATTTCAGTACCTTGAAAGGAATACCCTGCAATCAAAAACACGCCTAAAATCGTAAACAACCCACCATTAAATGGCGCATCTGCAACATGCCAGTTTTGAAACCCAACAGCATGACCATTCTCACTAATACCAAAAATAGCCAACGCGCCGACTAAAATAAAAATGATCACAAAGGATACTTTAATAAATGACAACCAGTATTCTGACTCGCCATACATTGATACCGAAAATAAATTAACAGCAAGAATAATGACAAAGAAAATAGCACTCCATAACACCACAGGTATCTCAGGAAACCAAAACTGCATCAATAATCCCGCACCCAGTAAATCAGCAGAGATTGTCATCGCCCAGTTAAACCAATAATTCCAACCCATGGCAAATCCAAGCGCTGGATCGACAAACTTCTCTGAATACTTGTTAAACGAGCCTGTGCATGGCGCATAAGTTGACATCTCACCTAGACTGGTCATCAACATATATACAATCAATGCAACTAGCGCATAACCAATCAACGCGCCACCTGGTCCTGCCTGCGAAATCGCTGATCCACTTGCAAGAAATAATCCAGTACCAATGGTGCCACCTAACGCAATCATCGTTAAATGACGCGTTTTTAAATCGCGTTTTAATTTAGTTGATTTCATACCTTTCCCCTTAATTTAATGTAATACACCGAAAATTTAAGTGTACTTGATAACATTCAGCAATATCCTATTCATCAGTCCTCACAGTAATTTACCGAAAAAAGTGAGCATGCGCGACAAAAATATCGGACAATTGTTATAAAAATTACATAAAAATGATAGCGCCTTTAAAAGGAAGAAAATAAACAAATAAAAATCAAAGTAGAGCAAATACCATTATAAAATCAGACTATTAACACCCATATGCGTTAACCATTTACAGATTAAATTGAATGTCAGTTATTTTAGGGATATTTAACATTCGCTCCAATGTTAGAATATTCTCTTTCAAAACATGCATACCAGGATCAATGCAATTAGCAATCCAGCCAATACAAGGGATCTGCTGTTGTTTTAAATAGCTTTCTGTTAATAAGGCATGATTAATACAGCCAAGCTTCATACCGACAACCAAAAGCACAGGGATATCCAATACCTTTAAGTAATCCACCCATGTTTCCTGATAGTTCAGCGGTGTTAATAAACCTCCTGCTCCCTCAATAAAGGTAATATCACTATTGATTTGTGCTAGAGAATGTTTGGTTTGCACAATGAGTTTTTCAACATTTAATATGCTATTTTCTTGCTCTGCGGCAATGTGTGGTGCAATTGCTGGTTCATAGACATTGGGGTTTATCCATTCATAAGGAAGTGACATAGAAGACGCTTTTTGCAAAGCCAACGCATCTTCATTGACTAAGTGACCATCTTTAATAAAGGCACCTGACGCCATTGGTTTTAATCCAGCAACTGTTAAGCCCTGCTTCTTTAATTGATTCATCAAGTATACACATACATAAGTTTTACCAACTTCGGTATCAGTACCGATAATGGCGATTCTCTTATGATGTTTTAATAAAGTTATATTCATCTGTTTTCCTTATTGTGTTTAATGTTTTACCACAGGGCATATGCAATACATTCCTACGGTATTTGGTAATAACAGAACCCGCCGTAGAGGAAATTCACGAATTGCCTGATTATACACGGGGTAATTCGTGAATTACCCCTACAGGAATTATTTTATAATCACACATAACCCAACCATATAATTTTAAGGTGATGAGAGCAGTTCACAAATCGCCTAATATATGCCGAATTCATCAATTGTCGGATATACACACCATCACGGGCAATTCGTAAATTGCACGATACATATTTCATCGTAGGGGTAATTCATGAATTACCCCTACAAAGATTGTTTTATAATCACATACAATCCAACCTCATAACTTAACGTTGTCAATTCATCCTTATCATCATGCAGATATTTCCAAAGCCTTTTTATTGCTGGTTTTTTACATCCTAAATAACTATTAACACCCGTGCTTTTTAAATGTTTAAATTGTGCCATTCTATTAACAAACTCTAATTGAATGCTTTGTCTCTCAATGTTTAGACACCGCCAACCAAATATCTTAAAAAAAGACTGTAGCTCATGATGATTTGTAAATGCATTAATACGCACAATTTTTTCAAGTTCTTTAAAGGTGCCATGAAGTGGAATAGAAAAGACAAATATGCCATTGATCGTTAATACTTGATCAATACGCTTGAATAACGTCAATAAACAGCTAGACCACTGTAATGCCATATTGCTATAAATAACGTTATATTTTTTTGGAGGTAATGATTGCCAAAAATGTGATTGATTAAAATCACCCTGCATAAAATTAAATATGTGCTTTGACATAGGCAATTTATCAATATATATCTCTTTGGCTTTTTCAATTAAAGCATCAGCAATATCAACAGCATCATAAGTCAGTGGCATAAGTTTTTTTGCTATATCAATACTAGAAATGCCATCACCACAGCCTAATTCTAATATATTTTGTGTATTTTGAAATTGCACAAGATACTCAAATGCCATACCTTTTAAATGTTTATCTACCTTACGTTGCACTTGGTCATGCTGATGGTAGCTATCTTTAGCTGCACTAAAGCTTATGCGTGGTGATTTTAACATACACCGGCCTCATTCAAAGCACAGTGTAATAGCTCCAGATGACTGTGATCCTTAATGAGCTTACTATTAAATAACTTAGCTAATAATACACTATTAACAATAGAATCATTTTCTGCTAGAAACACATTAATTCCAGTCTTTTTACACAAGGCAACTGCATCCGTTACGGTCATTGTTTCAGTAAAGGCAAACATCCACTTTAAATAATTTAATTGACTGTGGTATTGCTCTGCATCCGGTAATAGACAATACGGCATTAGATCTTCAAGTTTATTAAACTTAGGAAAAGTAATAAGTTTTAAAAACTTCTGTGATAATTTATTTGGATTTAATTCATATTGTCGTACAAATGCCTGTTGTTTCTGAGCACTGGCAAACTGCCATAATAGTGGCAACCCATAGCAATAAATACTTTTATCTTTAACCTCCAGCTTATTTTGCTGTATAAGTTTCAATAACCACAAACCACTATGTGACCATGCATGAATGACCTTTGTTTTTGCTAGTTTTACAGATAAATACTGCAATACTTGCTCTTGATTTGCACTTGCAAAACAAGGCATATCTACACATTGCTTCGCTGAAATTTCAGGATGAAATACTTGCCATAAACTTGCTTTAAATCCCCACCCCGATAAAAATAAATGATTTTGAATATTATAAAACACGCATCAATTCATCCAATAATTGTTGAATATCATGCATATCATGCAATGCTGTTAGCGATATGCGTAATCGTGCACTATTTTGCGGCACTGTAGGTGGACGAATGCAGGAAACATAAAATCCTTTATTTTTAAGTATACTTTGCACTTTTTCAGTTTGTTGATTATCGCCAATTATGATACTGCGAATCGCTGTTAGATCATGTGAAACGACATTAAGTCCAAGCTTTTGCGCATATTGGTTAAAAAAGCTAATATTCTCAAACAGCTTTTCACGTAAGTGATCACCTTTCATTATAAGATGTAAACTGGCATTTAATGCAGCAACAATTGGAGTTGCAAG
Source organism: Cysteiniphilum halobium (assembly GCF_003574425.1). Classification (GTDB taxonomy): domain Bacteria; phylum Pseudomonadota; class Gammaproteobacteria; order Francisellales; family Francisellaceae; genus Caedibacter; species Caedibacter halobius. The sequence goes on from NZ_QLIU01000028.1 coordinate 52,132, forward strand.
TGCCGTACTATAGATATAACTACGCGCTGTTTGCATCAACAATGTAATAAGCTTATCACTTCCACAAACAAATGCGCCCATGGCACCTAATGCTTTACCACATGGCACTATCATGATGGGTACATCTTTAATATTTAAATTGGCATGACTTACGGCACCTTTCCCCAATTGCCCTATCACACCAAAACCATGTGCATCATCAACAATAAGCTGCGTGTTCCCCGCACTAGCAAGCTTGGCTAAAGGTGAAATATCCCCATCCATACTAAAAACACCTTCCGTTACAACATATCTAGCCTCTGGATGCCTTTGTAAGATATCATGTAAACTATTAATACTTTGATGAGGATAACGCTTAAGCTTAGCTCCGGACAAAGCAATACCATCCAAAATAGAGGCATGAATTAATTTATCAGCAATAATTGTCTGACTATCCTTTGCTTCTTTTACTTTTCTTGCTAGCAAACTCATTACCGCCAAATTAGCATGGTAGCCTGAGTTAAACAGTAAGGCGCGTGGATAACCGACAAATGCTGCCATATCATGCTCTAGCGACTCAATTAGATAATGACTACCTGAGACAATAGCTGATGATGTACTGCCAATACCATAACGATCAATCGCTTGCTGTGCCTTTTTCTTAACCTCTACATGTTGTGATAATCCCAAGTAGTCATTACTACTAAAGTTTATTAAAGTGTGTTGGTCAATGTGGATAAACTTATCTTGTATTTGCGTAAACAAGCGTTGACGATAACACCCGTTTTGCTTAATTGTTGTTAAATGATCTTGATAAAGGCTATCATTCGCTAAGCAGCTCATGATGCTCCTCACTGTTTTTTGTTATTTTAAACCCGAGCGTATTAAGAAGTTTAAGATCATCATTTTTTGAAGGATTAGCTGCCGTTAATAGTTTATCACCATAAAAAATAGAGTTTGCACCGGCTAGAAATGCTAAAGCTTGCATTTCATCACTCATTTGCGAGCGACCTGCCGATAAGCGAACTTTTGAGCTTGGCATCAGGATCCTTGCCACAGCAATCGTGCGCACAAAGTCAAAGCTATCTATTTCTGCTTTTTTTAGTTTATTCCCCAATGGTGTACCTGGTATTGGAATAAGCTGATTGATTGGCACACTGGCAGGTGGTGTTTTTAAGTTTGCCAAAGTCACCAGCATTTGCAAACGATCATCAATCGTCTCACCCATCCCAAGAATTCCGCCACAGCAAACTTTCATACCAGCATTTGCGACTTCTTCCAGCGTATCCAAGCGTGACTGATAATCTCTGGTACTAATAATCTCTTTATAAAACGCCTCTGAAGTGTCCAAGTTATGATTATAATAATCAAGGCCAGCTTTGGCTAATTTCGTGGCTTGAGTTTTTGATAACATTCCTAAAGTCATACAGGTTTCTAACCCTAATGACTTAATAGATTGAATGATTTCAATCAGTTGCGGCATCGCTTTTTCAGGTGGGTTACGCCATGCTGCCCCCATACAAAAACGCTTAGCACCAAGATCCTTAGCTCTTTGAGCCTGTGCTACGATATTTTCCACATCCATTAACTTTTCTTTCTGAACACCTGCATTATAATGTCCGCTTTGTGGACAATATTTACAATCCTCAGGACAACTGCCTGTTTTAATACTTAATAATACACATAGCTCCATTTCATCGGCGAAATTCTCACGATGCACTGTTTGTGCTTCAAACAATAACGCATTAAATGGTTTATAATACAAACTTTGTGCATAATTTAAATTAATCGTTGGCATTCCTGCTATCCTTTATTTTTACGTTGTTACGCTTTCACATCGGCAACAATCTAGATATACTTGCCGCGTTAGTCAACTTATAATTTAAATAAGGTTTACAAAAAATGTATTCGACCAATCTTTGGCACCCTTGCTCGCAAATGAAAGATTATGAAACATTCTCACCACTTAACATTACTAAAGCCCAAGGCAGTTTTATCTATCACAATGGCAAACCAATAATTGATGCAATCTCAAGTTGGTGGTGTAAATCACTGGGTCATTGCCATCCCTACTTACAACAAGCTTTAGTGCAGCAATTAAGCGAACTTGAGCATACTATTTTAGCTAATACAACAAACTCAGTTATCGAACAACTAACACAAAAACTATGCAAGCTTACCCATACTGATAAGGCTCTTTTTGCCAGTGATGGCTCATGTGCTGTTGAGATGGCAATGAAAATGAGTATTCATGCACGTGTCATCAAAGGGCAGTTAAATAAAACTCACTTTGCCGCACTGCAAAACGGTTATCATGGTGAAACATGTGCCACATTAAGTGTGAGCGACTTAGGTTTGTATAAGCAAGCTTACCAATCACTGTTATTTGAGTGCACTTTCTTACAAGATATTCCTTATGTTACAGGTATTAATGACCCGCTTTGGAGTGATGCGCAGAGTGCTTGGCAAAAGTCACAAGCGCAATTAGATGCAATTAAAGATCAACTCAATGCTGTCATTATTGAACCTCTTATTCAAGGTGCCGGTGGTATGCTGATTTACAGCAAAGATTACTTAGCAAGATTAGCTAAGTGGTGCAAAGAGAATGATATTTATTTAATTGCGGATGAAATTATGACCGGTATTGGGCGCACAGGCAAAATGCTCGCTTGTGAATATGCTGATATCACACCTGATTTTATCTCTTTATCCAAAGGCATTACTTCAGGCATGCTCCCTTTAAGTATTTGCTTAACACATGATGATATTTATGCCCTTTTTTATGATGATTATGCAACACAAAAGGCCTTTATGCATTCACATACACATAGTGGTAATACATTGGCCTCAAGAGTTGCTTTAGAAACACTCTATATTTTTGAACGTGAGCACATACTTGACTATGTTAATAAAACATTAGCGCCAACGATGCATAATATGATGCTTGAAATTGCTCAAAATACTCAAAAATTGCATAACGTTCGCAGTCTGGGTGGTGTTGTTGCCGCGGATCTAAAAACCACAGAACCACGCGCAGGTTACAAGCTGTACCAAAGAGTCATTGAAAAAGGCGCACTAATGCGTCCATTGGGGAATACCATTTATTGGTTGCCACCACTGAACACTGATATTAAGACCATTAATAAGCTAGGAGAAATATTGCTAGAGTTATTATGAAGCATCAATGTATAAATGTTGGCTGAACGTCAGTCGAAGCCATTAGTTTCTTTTCTTTCTCTTGCCTTCGACTTCGCTCAAGGAGTGCAACGTGCAATAAAAAATAAATTGAATTACAATTACCCCCTCACCCGTGCAGCAGAAGCTGCACGACCTCTCCCACAAGGGGAGAGGTAAGAAGTTGAGTCAATTTATTTTTTATTATTAATTACTTCAATGCCTTAATAAACTGACGTATCTTATCGGCTGATAACTTCGTATCATCTAAATGCTGCTCAATTAATGAAGTAAAGTAACTACCAACAATCGCCGCATTGCCACCGGCTTGCCATACTGCGTGAACATGTTCAGGCTTTGAAATACCAAACCCAACTACCATTGGCTGATTAATAAGTTTGCGCACATGCTTGATCCGTGTAATCGTTTGCGGTGCAATCTCACTTTTTACACCAGTGGTACCAAAACCACTTAAAACATAATTAAATGCACTACTGTGATTAGCCAATTGTTTCACACGCTCATCTGATGAATTGGGTGCAACCATTTGTACCGCACCAATATTGTATTTCTTAAGTAAATCTTCATGCTCTTTTGACTCTTCTAAAGGTAAATCGGCACAGACCACACCGTCAATGCCAACACTTTGAAGTTTCTGATAAGCACTTTCGCCTTGCTTAAACAACAAGTTATAATAAATAAGTAACCCAATTGCAATATTAGGATACTTTTGGCGAATAATACTAAGCATATTAATACAACGATCAAATGTCATACCTGACTTTAATGCTCTTTCCATTGATCGCTGATTGGTTGGCCCATCCGCTATGGGATCTGAAAATGGAAAACCAAGTTCAATCGCCTGAATTCCTGCATCAATTGCCACATCGATAATATACAAGCTTTCATCAAAATTGGGGTCCCCCAGTGTAAAAAATGGCATAAGCACTTTTTTGCTATGATCTTTAAATAATTTATCAAATCGATTACTCATCGGAAAGCCCTTTATATCTAAAATAACTTTGTAAATCTTTGTCACCTCGCCCTGATAAATTCACTAATATGGTCTTACCCTTTAACTGTGACTGCGCCAATTGAAACGCCAGAGCTAGTGCGTGCGCTGACTCAAATGCTGGAATAATACCTTCGTTCTTTGATAACACTTCAAATGCAGCAATTGCTTCATCATCGGTAATGGTGAGATAAGTAGCACGTTTGTTCTGTTGCAAATAAACATGCTCAGGTCCAATCCCTGGGTAGTCCAATCCTGCTGAGATTGAATATGGCTCTTTGATTTGCCCATCTTTGTCTTGTAAGAATAATGACTGCATACCATGAAATACACCTATCTCACCTTTATTCATCGTTGCAGCATGCTCACCAGTTTCAAGCCCTTTACCCGCAGGTTCTGCGCCATAAATGGCAACCTTGTCATCACTTAAAAAACCACTAAATATGCCAATGGCGTTGCTACCTCCGCCGACACAAGCAATGACTGCATCAGGCAAAGCATTAGTTGCTTTAAGCATCTGCGCGCGTGCTTCTTTACCAATAACTTCTTGGAAATAACGCACTAACGCCGGAAATGGGTGTGGTCCTGCCGCAGTGCCAAAACAGTAATAAGTATCTTCTGCATTGGTAATCCAATCACGCATTGCATCATTTATCGCATCTTTTAGTGTTGCACTACCTGATGATACACTATGGACTTTGGCACCAAATAATTTCATCCGCTCAACATTTGGCTTTTGTCGAGCAATATCCACAGCGCCCATGTAGATCTCAACCTGAAGGCCAAGCATAGCACCTGTCATTGCTGTTGCCACACCATGCTGACCGGCTCCCGTTTCAGCAATCACGCGCTTTTTACCAAGATATTTAGCTAATAGCATCTGTCCAATAGTATTATTGGTTTTATGCGCACCACCATGTAACAAATCCTCGCGTTTAAGATAAATATTAGCACCATATTTATCTGATAAGTTACGTATATAGGTAATCGGTGTCTCACGCCCTGCATAGTCTTTTAATAAACATTGAAACTCTAATTGAAAAGACTCATCTTGTTGAATGGTAATAAAGCCTTTCTCAATCTCTGTCAAAATCGGCATCAAGCTCTCAGGCGCATAACAACCCCCAAACTGACCGTAGCGTGTATTTAATTGCATAAAAATGACACTTAAGTTAAGCATAAGTATAGCTACGATAACATGCTTTTTATAAACGCACAAAAGAATTTTGCAGCGATGTATCGATACATGACTGCAAAATTATCGTAGTCAACTATTTTTTAGATTCCTTATTTATCATAGTCTCGAACAAAGCATATTCACTTTTTAATAGGTCAAAAAACATCCCCAATTTCTGGCGACAAAAATGTATTAATTTCTGATTGCTTTGCCGCACATCTAATAGCAATAAAGCACGGTAAACTGACATAAGCTCACGCATAGTTGAAAGCATTACTTTAATCATCTTAATTTGTGCTGTATTAAGCTCAATTTTAATATTGATAAAATTCTCGACAGCGTGCTTCTCCTGAAGTGACAACTCATCAATTAATAATCTTAGCATCTCTTTATCTAGGCTCTCGTCGAAATTATTTTCTTTATTTTTTAACGCCTTTTCTTGCTCTGCTGATTGCATTAAAAACATTTCAATAATCTGCTTATGTGTGAGATATATTAAGGAAAAATCACCAAAGAAACTCTTCCTTAGATTACTTTGTTTTAATACCTTGTTAATCCACAAAATCACTAACGCCCCTATTGCGATATCTAATATACGTGCGATAAGTAATGACACATTCCAAAAAGATAAGGTACCAATAAACATCACAATAAAAATACTGCTAAAGAAAACACCAGTCGCATAATGCACAACACTAAAGTAAAGTGTATAAAGTGCTAAAACCAGAATTACCGCAATAATGAGATAAAATGGCAAATATAAATTTAATACATAATAAGCCACTGTCCCAATAAAGCATCCCAAAATAGTGTTGACAACAACGGCTTTAGAGCGAGAAAGAATTTCTCTAGCATGCACGCTGACGCTGATAGAGATAATTGCCAAAACGCTCCAGTAATTACGTTGCAAACCAATAGCTTCCGTAATCAAAATTGCAATTAAACAAGCACTTGCCACCCTAATGGCCAAAAGTTTATACGCAGGTAATGCATTTAACCAGTTAGTGAATCTCATGCATAACCTCTCTAAGTGATAGCGTCGTAGTGTATAAGCTTTCAAGAAGAAGAAGTATCTCAAAGACAAGCACCTGACAGCCTTTCAAACTGGGGGCTGTTAACACCTCTTGTTTGAAATGATCCGCATGCGTTTTAAATTGGTTTAACTGGTGTTTAAAGTCCTCCTCTTTGTGCATTAAAAACACCCAAACAGCAAGCTTGGTTGCCATATATACTAAGTCTTTAAGTGTCATTTTTTGAATAATACTTTCAGCAATAGTTGATTTTCTTTTTGATAAGGTGTAGCAGAAAAACAATAAGCGAAAGGTGTTTTGTACTAAGCTTTGATAGTGCCCATAACACTTATGCCAAGCAACTTTGCGTTTTGGTAAAATAATCCAAGTAGCTCCTTTATCATGCAATGTAACTAAGCGTGTGGTAATTTCTTTTTTAATTTTATCCATATCAAGCGTTTGATTATTATCCATATCAAATGTCATATGCAACATATGACGCGTTTCATTTTGCAGCAAAATCGCATGCATCTGCAAGACGCGTAGTAGCTGCCTTGGCGTATCCCATGGGCGCAACATTAATACAAGCACAAAAAAAGCACTACCAACACAGAGTAAACTGATATATAGCTGTGTTAAATCTTGTTTAAGAATCGGTAGCTGAATTGATGATATCGCCAGCACAATAACTAAATAACCGGGAAACTGTTTAAATATGGGGGCATATTTTCTTATAAAAAAAGCAAAATATGCACATATAATTAACAAGGTGAAACTTAATAACTTATATGGATGTAACCAATAGGACACAGTCAATGCCAAAGCAAAGCCTGCTAAAAACCAAATAAAAATCTTACGCCGCGAGTAAATATCACCTACCGCACAGACTATTGCGGCAAAAGCCAGAAAATAAAACACCCAAATAATAACTTCATAGACTAAACCAAAGCGCCATGCGACCAGAAAATAAATAAGCATGATTGCGCCAACTTTGATGACCATCGACAACACATGTGCCCCAGGATCATTCTTTGATAAGTTGTATATAAAATGTTTTATCATTTTTACTGTGATCCATGTTTATTATCTACACGCCATGTTATAATGCGCCCAATTTTTTATGGTTATAAGCAAAACTTAATGTCTCTGCAGATTATAGCGTTTAAACGCTATAAATGCAGTGACACCGCTACAACTTAGGGGTATAAAAGCGTGAGACATGATGAAACAATGTTAGAAAAACTCCAAAATGGGGAGTTTAAATTAAGAAAATCTGAGCAAAAAGTCGCTAATTGGATTGTTGATAACAGCAACGAAGCAACTTCTTTAAATATCACGACGATTGCACATAATATTGGTGTAAGTGAACCGACCATTGTTCGTTTTTGCCGTGCAGTTGGCTGCAAAGGCTTTCAAGAGTTTAAAATTCGCTTCGCTGAGGAATTAGCTCTTGGCAGAATTAGTGAATCCATTGATATTAAGCTTGATGACTCTACCGCTGTAGTGAAAGATAAAGTAGCTCAATATGCACGTGCGGCTATTGCCAATGTTGATCGTGAAATTGATGATAAGCAACTTGAGTTAGCCACGCATATTTTGATTGATTCTAATAAAGTTGTCATTTGTGGATTTGGTGCATCAAATTGCACTGCTTTTGATAGCTTCCATAAACTCTTTCGGATGATGCCAAAAGTTGGTTACTATCCTGATATGCATATGTCAGCGATGGCAATTGGCTCTTTAGAACCAGGGGATGCAATTATTGCAATTTCTAATAGCGGTAAATCAGAAGCGTTGATCAGTTTATGCAAGCTAGCACGCAGTAATGGTGCAAAAGTTATTACTATCACCGACCCAGGCTCACCAGTTGACCAAACAGCAACCGTGCGTTTGAATATCAAAAAGCAAGTAGATACTGGATTATTTGTACCGATGGCCCATCGCTTAAAACAGCTAACAATTATTGACTTTTTAGTGTATAACTATGCAAGACTAAACGAAAAAGGTGCTGCACAACGTTTAAAGAAAACAAAAACAGCATTAACGGACTTAAAGCAACAGCACAGTATTATTTAGTTATACCCATCTTAAATCATTTTGTGGTGTTTGATTGTAAAGTAGTTTGTGATGGGTATATTTATTCCCACTCAATCGTTCCTGGTGGTTTACCCGTGACATCATAAACCACGCGAGAGATGCCTTGAACTTCATTGACAATTCGATTTGAAATATTCCCAATCAGATCATAAGGCAGATGTGCCCAACGTGCTGTCATAAAATCAATCGTCTCAACGGCTCTTAATGCAACAACATAATCATACTTACGCTGATCACCCATCACACCTACTGATTTCACCGGCAGAAATACGGCAAAAGCCTGACTGACTTTATCATAATAGCCACTTTTTTCTAACTCTTGCATATAGATAGCGTCAGCTTTACGTAAAATATTGGCATAGTCTTTTTTAACCTCACCTAAGATACGCACCCCAAGACCAGGACCTGGGAAAGGATGGCGGTAAACCATGCGATAAGGCAAACCTAATTCAACGCCTACTTTACGCACCTCATCTTTAAAAAGCTCTCTTAATGGCTCAATAAGTCCAAGTCTCATATCATCAGGCAAACCGCCAACATTATGATGCGACTTAATAACATGTGCTTTACCTGTGCTACTTCCTGCTGATTCAATAACATCAGGATAAATTGTACCTTGCGCTAACCATTTAGCATTGTTAAGCTTTGCTGATTCTTCATCAAAAATATCAACAAATAAGTTACCAATAATCTTACGTTTTTTCTCAGGATCATTAACACCTTCAAGCTTCGCTAAAAATCGCGCTTCAGCGTTGACACGAACGACATTAACATGCATATTTTCAGCAAATGTCTGCATGACCTGGTCACCCTCATGCAAACGCAATAATCCCGTATCGACAAACACACAGGTTAGTTGCGCACCAATGGCTTTATGTAAAAGGGCAGCAACAACGGATGAATCAACACCACCTGACAAGCCTAAAACCACTTCATCAGATCCAACTTGTGCTTTAATTTTTTGCACAGCATCTTCAATAATGCTCGCAGGATTCCATAATGCTTCACAGCCACAAATTTTAAAAGCAAAATTCTCAAGTAGCTCTTTACCATAAGCAGAGTGTGTAACTTCTGGGTGGTATTGCACGCCATAATATGGTTTTGTTTTATGTGCCATTGCCGCAATTGGTGCATTCTCAGAAGATGCAATAACTTCAAACGCATCACCCAAATCAATCACTTTATCACCATGACTCATCCATACATCTTGAGTTTGTGGGACTGATTCATATAAAGGAGTTACTTTGCTGATTTCAATCTTGGCATACCCAAACTCACGTTTATCTGATGAGCCGACTTCACCACCAAACTGATGTGCCATTGTTTGCATACCATAGCAAATACCTAATACCGGCACATTTAACTCAAATACACATTGAGGCGCTCTGACATGTGCTGATTCATTCACCGATTCAGGTCCACCTGAAAGAATAATACCATTAGCGGCAAAGTCCTTGATAAAGCTTACATCGACATCGTAAGGGTAGATCTCACAATACACACCAATCTCACGCACGCGGCGCGCAATAAGCTGTGTGTATTGCGAACCAAAATCTAAAATCAACAATCTATGCTTATGTATATCTTGCATACAGGAAACACCCATCACCACATTAAAAACTGTCAGGGATTATATCATGCCGATAAAACATTGCATCCATTTGCTTAAAATTGCAGATAAAAATAGTACATAGAGAGTAATTTGCTCTATGCAACAACTCCATTAATAGCCACCAGCTTTTCCCGATCCTGTAAAAGGAAATTTCCCTGAAATTTCATAAGGTTTGAAAAAGGGACTAACACCAGAAGCTTTGTCGGTATGACGAAAGAAACCAAGCCAATCAGGAGGATTAACCTGGCAAGTTTCATAATAAATACCTGGACCATCTAAAGCAACATTACGCCCATAGTGTGGACCGTCATTAGCGACCATACTCATCATTGAAAACACAACAAACCATGGTTTCTTACCATTTTTATCTGCTAATGGAGTTTTTTGACCTTTAACGATTACACAAGCAACTTGGCAATTAGGAATCCAGCCACCTGCACCAAAACCCATCTTTGTACCTTTTAACTCATGTTGATCAAGTTCATTATGGATATCAGGTTGTCTATTATGCTTAGGCCCATGAGCTACAATACCAGTTGTCCCATTAGGCTCCATTGTAACCGGCTCTACCCAAATTAGATCTGACTCAATTTTACCCTGAATCTTTTTAACACCAGAAATCGGATTATCAGCATACACAGATTGCGCCAACAAACTTACTGTTGTTAGTGTTAATAATAACCTAGACGTATTAATTTTCATTCTCCTTCCTCTTGTTTATATGTTAATCTACTTAACCCGGAATCACGATGTGTTTTCGGATTTTTTCAACTTGCGACATGTATTTATGATCTGCAATTGCAGGCCACCACATCACAATAATAATGCTCATATTAATTAATAGAACACTAAAACCTAGCCATTTAAGAAATAACGATTTCTGCTTGATTTTCTTAATCACTCGTCCAGTTAAATATACTGTCCATAAAATACTTAATCCCAATAAAATTGATTTGATTGAAATAATAAGCTCTGCAGACATATTAAAATCATTAGCCATAACTTGAAAAAACTTACCACACAAACCAATAACAATCGATAAAATTGCAACCGGTATATATTGATAAGTTAGAACCAAAAAATTGGTTTTAAAATGGTTTGATTTTGTTCGTAAAAGAAAAGCGGTAACACCAATGAGTATACTGGAAATCAGAGCAACAACAATAGCATATGACATCATATAAAAAGTAATCATACCAACATCTAACCAGTTATAATGTTGATTCCACCGTTGTGAAGAAATCCATACTGGAGCATGGTTAAATATCCAAAGATAATTTTTATCTAAAAACCAATCGCCAACAACATTACGTAACTGTTGATACTGGTGAAGTATTAACCATAAAAATCCACCTGCAGAAATACCCGGACTTAATAAAATAAATAGTACTTCATACCAATTAGGATGATGTTTTAAGATATTATTTGCTTCGGAACCTGGTTGTCGCCAGTAAATACCAAGCCCTGATTTTTTCTTACCATATGCACAAGCACCACATGTAATACAGTTATTTGTTGACACCTTATAAGGAAGATTATAATTAGTTGGACACAAGCGTCCATCAACATAATACTTTTTATCTTTCGCTAACTTAAGCTGACCACGATTAGGCCTAAAGTCAATAGCACCTATCCGTGACACAACACCTAGTATTTTGCCAATCGGGCAAAAATATCGACACCAAGGACGACTACTGTTTTTCCCAAAAAATAAACCAACAATGATAGCTAAAATAAAAATATACAAAAATAATCTTGCCAAACCTGCTGGATCGTCACGTACGTCAAGCGTTTGACCCATGATTGTTATAATCACAAACATGATAATAAGCCAACCATCCCATTGAATCCAATTAGGAATTACTTTTTTAAACCCTAAGTGACCTACCCATTCGCTAAGCGCACCTAAAGGGCACAATACACCACACCATAAACGTCCGAAAAGAATCACAGAAAATAAACAAGCACCATACCAAACACCCCAAAATAGAAACTGACTCAATAGTACAATACTTGTCAAAATAGTATCTTCAGCTTTAGGATTTGGAGAATAAATAGGTACAATGACTAAAAATAAGAAGAAGGCAAACATCAAAATTTGAATGTATTTAACCTTCCCTCTATTACGGTGAAAAAATTGCTCTATTTTAAGTAATCGCCTTGAGTCTTTTACTTCTCGAGCAGAAGTGATTATATCATTAGGTTTCATGACTGATGAGATGACTTTTTATTTTTATTCAGTATAAATTTTATCGCCAAGACTGAACTATTATAAAATTGCTTTAGAAATAGCAGACCTGTTGAGATCAAAAAAAACAACACACTAAGCACGTATTGTTCGCTGGCTTGTATATGGAAAAAATCACTATTAAAAAACCAATCAACAGGCGTGAACTTTATCCAACCTGCTTCTTGAAAAGAATTAATTGCATTGCCTATACACATTAGTGATAAAATAAAAATAAATACTGGGGTTAAGTTAAAAATGAGGCGATTGAATATTTTCCACTGATCTGTCGATGACTTGTATAACCATAAAAGCAGTCCAAAAAGTACAATACCTGCTAATAGTCCCGTTAATGTGCCAAGTTGTTGTGATGCCCCACCTTGGAATAAGGCATAGTAGAAAAGAATCGTTTCTGCAAGCTCACGAAATACACTGATAAATGCCAAAAAGCCCAATCCTGATATACTGATTTGATGCAAAAGATGACGTTTATTGAAGGTTTCAAAGTTGACATATAGCAGCATGCTCATAGCAATTAGACTTGCAAAGGCTTCGCTTAATTCGCGCATTTGTCCAGTAAAAAATGTATCTAGCCACACACAGCCAATTGCTAGTAATAGTCCAACACCTAAAGCAGCAATGCAATTGACATAAATTACTTTAAGCTTATCTGCTCTTCCTGATTCCTTAAGTGCTGAACATAGCATAATGATAACAAGTAATGCTTCTGTCCCTTCACGTGGGATAATCCAAAAAGAAGAAGATAAAGCGATATAAAAATTAGTTGTTAACATAGTTTGCCATCTCTACTGGTTGCCTTCCAATTCTTTTGCTTCTTTATTAACTTCTGCACAAAGTGATTCTGCCTTTTTTCTAATAAGTTTAATTTTTTTTGGTGTGACCGGAGAAGTCATTGATTCTGTCAAGTCATGGAATTTGCTTTCAACACTAAAAATATATTGTGGTGATACATATGGACGATATTTAATTTCTAAAACGTTGTCATAAATTTGCCAATACGTATTGTCAGATAATTTACTTGCTTCTTTGATTTGTTGAGATTCATACAATTTAACTGACTTTTCTAACAGTGTACAAATCTTGTCTGCTTGCTTCTGATAGAAATTAACTGCTGATTTTTGAGAAGATTTTGATTTTGATAGCGTTGTCAAGTCTTTAGATTTTTGAACTGATGCAGATGATTGAGTCGGCGAGGATGTTGAAGTATTAGGTAAGTGTTTGGATTTTTGATGCAATATGATCATGATTCCAAATATAATAATAATTAAGATAATGCAAATATAGATTTTTTTCATGAATTTTAATTATCCTTGTTTAGTGCAAATTACTTTTAGAATACTATTGTCTTAAGTATTTCCGTGGTAATTTAGATCACATTAATTTCTAAGGAATATCGTAAAACAGGACGCAAACCTTAACAAGAATAATTCTCATTGTCAATTTATCTTCATATAAAATCTCTGTACACGAAGAAAAATTTGCAAACTGCTGCTTGAAGCGTTATTTTTTCTTGAT
>NZ_QLIU01000029.1 GCF_003574425.1 Cysteiniphilum halobium
AGATCTCCCTATCGGAGGACAGAACACAGAAGACAGAGGACGGATTATTGAATCGCTTTGCGATGGATGATATTTAAAGATTTTTACCGTTAACTATAACGGGTAGCATTATTTAGATATTATCAAGCTTGCTTGATTCAGCATCTGTCTTCAGTCGTCCGTCATCTGTTCTCTGATCTGAAGGGTTGTTGAAGACTACGACGTTGATAGGCTGGCTGTAGAAGTGCAGTAATGTATGAAGCTAACCAGTACTAATTGCCCGAGAGACTTGGTTATTACTCTATGATAGATTGTTAGAGCTTTCTAAGAAGCTTAAGATTTTGGCGGTAATAGTGTTTAGGTACCACCTGACTCCATTCCGAACTCAGAAGTGAAACTGAATAACGCCGATGATAGTGTGGCATTCGCCATGTGAAAGTAGGACACCGCCAAATTATTCAACATTGAAAGACGATGGCACATCGCAAAACAATACATATTCAAAAGGCTCCTTAGGGAGCCTTTTTGCTTTATAACATGCGGTTTGTAGTAAAACCTTCCATGGTGATCATTCCGGACTTTGAATCAACGCTCGGGAGAAAATATCCCCTTGCTTCAAAGTCGTTAAAAGCAGTGCTTTTAACCCATTCCGAACTGACGAAGTGAAACGATTTAGCGCTGATGATAGTGTATTTATCAAAAATACGTCCTGCATTTTTTCAAATCGGCCACTTGCTAATCCGTGACAAGTGGCGTTCGACGGCAAATAGTTGGCACTATTTGGTTTTTCCGTCTCACCATTGCTATGTGACAAATTTGTTGGGAACAAATTTGATCAATGGAAGCATGACATTGGCCATGTAATGGCGTAAGGCAGGATGCCTGAAGTTAAGTAGAACATCATCAGGTTTTTTATTAGAAAGGCACCTAAGGGTGCCTTTTTGCTTTGTGCCTACGGTTTGTCGTGAAATCTTCCAGAGTGATTATGATGTGATGGATATTTTTTCTAAAATCACAAGGAAAACTAACCATAACTGATCTATACTTTGTGATGTATGGATTGTCTTAGTGAGTTGGCTATGTATAAATGTAAATATAATCAACATGGTGGTGTTTTACTTATTGCATTAATTATTGTTGCAGTAGTGTCAATACTATCTGGCTCAATTTTATATATGCTAAAAACAAGTATTGTGCAAAATAAAGCAATTGAAAACTATAATAATTCACGTAACAGTGCTTTTTTAGTGTTAAAAAATGCTTTGGAATCTAATAACTATTTATATACCAATAAACCAATTAGTCCAGTTGTGAGTAGCTATAGTTCCGGAAGCACGATTATTACTTTGACAAATATGGTTGAGTCAAACTTAAACAAAGCTATTTTTTTAGATAATCTAGCGTTAAATAATGCATCAGCTGTATTACAATATGCATCAGAGATGGAGGTAACTGCCCAAACGCAGCATCAAGCTAATTATATAGCGATTATTAATGCCCCTAGTCAATATCGACAAAGTGATGATTTAATCCCACAAACGACACAAAACGTTAATGTTCCTGTGCTTATTTCAACTAATTTAATTGCAGCACAACTTAATGGTTCTAATCAAATTAATGAGGGAACGACAGGTTATTTAGGAAAAGTAACAGTCAATAATACAGCAGGTAAACTGACCTATACTGATCTTCAGGCTAATAATTATGATTTAGCATTTCCAAATACGAATACCTACCAGTTAATACAAGGTTGGGGTATTAGTAATGGTGCATGGTATCTTGATTTATACATTTATGATGTCGCTAATACCAAGGCATATCAGACGGAGATAACGCTATCAGATTTGAAAAACCTGGCACAAGTAAATACATTTTCAACCCTAATGTGGACTGAAATTATTGGTCCTTCGCCACCGATTCCTGATGACTATGATCCAGCATTACAATATCCTAAGGGTAGTTATATTACTTACGATAATCAAGTGTTTCTATCACTGAAGCCGATCAATGTGGGTATTAACGATGACCCTTACAATAATCCTAACGATTGGCGTTTGATTATTCCAGTTGGGACGTATCCACAATGGAATACGGATGTTAACTATTATACAGGGGATATTATTACTTATAATGGTGTGCAGTATGTCGCGACTGCGGATAATAACACCAATCAATCGCCACCACCGAGTAACAAATGGGATATAGCACAATTTAATACCGCACCATGGCAGGCACAAGCTTATAACCCAGGTGATTTTGTAACGTTTAATGGTTTTACTTTTGTCAATGTTAAAAAAAGTAATGCAAAGAAGGATCCATATGATCAAAGCAATAATTGGCGTATAGTTCCTGAGAATAACTTGCCCTTGGTATATGATGCAAATATTGTTTATACGGAGGGTTTACAGATTAGCTATGATAATCAAACCTTTGTCAATATTGTTAGTACTAGCAATGATCCTTACCAGAACCAACAAAATCGCTGGAGAATTGTTATTCCTGAATTTCAAGCACCGGACTATAATGCCAATGTACGCTACTATAAGGGAGATGCGGTTACAGATCCTGGGACTGGAGATAAATATATTACCAATGTTAATTATAATAGCTCAGTAGCGCCTGGTAATCCACCGCCTGGATCAAATTGGGATCCACTACCACCTTAAAGGAGTTAATAAATATGCAATTGTCTTGTCGTATTATCTTGTTATATATGATCTTAAAGTTGAGTATGACATTTTGTTATGGTGTATCCTTGCCGGTAGGATCTATTATAGTCAGTTCAAAATTTATTAACATATATAATGATATTTATAGTTTTGTTATCACAAAAGATGGAGCAGATCGAATTAAAGGTAGGATAATCGACAATGCTGGCAACCAAGCAGCTTATGAGTATAATTTTGGGGTAATTACAAATATCAATAGCGCCTATATTCTACCAATTGATGCAAGTGCTAATCAGAATGTAACAAAGGTGTTATTGTTTTTATCTACTGTCTCCGGACTTGAGCGTATTGTGGATATTAGTTTAAGCAGTGCTCCGGCAATTACGGCAACTACTAACGTCTATACTAACCCTAGTCCTAATAAGTTACTTGTTTATTCTCCTCAAGTTTTATATAGAGATCAAAGTAGCTATTTTTTAATATTGCCCTATCAAAATTCAATGGATATTTATAGTTATACGTATAATCCACCTTTTCCAGCAATCCCCTCTATAGCCTTAAGTAGAACGGTTAACTTTTCAGGGGAAACGATTAAGCAGGTTCTGCCTCTTGAGAAATTTGTCATTGTTGTCACGGAGAATAATGCTAGCCCGCCTAATGGTTACGCACATTTTATTGCATTGAGTGTCGATAAAGAGTTTGCTATCGTAAACCTATCCTCAGTTGATGATGTCTATTTAACGTATGATCCTGCTACGCAAAAAACCCTTTTAAAAACAGCAACTGACTCTAATGGTGTTGAAATTCAAGATGTGCCAATGCCATATGGTGTGATTGGAATGCAATCAGTACAATAAAATACTTGTATGCATCACGGGATTAATCTTATACATTGTAAACCATTATTGCCAAAATTTAACTGATCAAAAGCACGTAAAATGCAAAGCAAAAAAAATCTGTAAAATGCTTTGTGATGGGTATAGTATGGACGCTAATATTTCAGGAAATTTTAATTATAAATCATGAAAAAGATTTTATTATGTGTAACAGGCAGCATTGCTGCGTATAAAGCGCTTGAGTTAACGAGGTTGCTTGTTAAAGCAAATTGTGAGGTTAAGGTGCTATTAACGCACTCTGCTAAAGCTTTTGTTACAAATTTAAGTTTTGAGGCGCTGTCACAACATAAAGTCTATGATGATTTATTCGCATATACAGATCATCCGATTGAGCATATCGAACTTGCGCGCTGGGCAGATTGTATCGTGATCGCGCCTGCTTCTGCTAATACGATTGCAAAGTTGGCACTAGGGTTGGCGGATGATTTGCTTGGCAATGTTGTTCTTGCAACGGATAAGCCCATATTTATAGCGCCTGCAATGAATGTTGTTATGTGGCAGAATCCCGTTGTACAAGCGAATATTAAGCAGCTTAAAAATAGGCGTTTTACAATTTTACCACCGGATGCTGGAGAGCAGGCGTGTGGTGATGTAGGTGATGGGCGTCTAATGGCACCTGAAGTTATTGTTAATCATCTATTAAAGCCAAAGATAAGAACCGATAGACGTGTGGTGATTACCGCAGGACCTACCATTGAAGCACTTGACCCAGTACGTTATTTATCAAATCATAGCTCAGGCAAAATGGGTTATGCATTAGCTGAAGCTTTTCTTAATCTTGGTTGGGAAGTGAGTTTAATCTCAGGGCCTACTCAACTAGAAGTCCCTAAACATTGTGAAATCTTACAGGTGAAAAGTGCCAGTGACATGTATAATACTGTACTCGATAAGATAGAAAAGGCAGACCTATTTATTGCTGCAGCGGCAGTTGCTGATTATTGTCCAGCAGAATATGCTGTTGAAAAAATTAAAAAAACAGATGAAAATGATGTGTTAACATTAAGGTTAGTTAAGAATAAAGATATTTTGGCAAGTGTTGCTACTTTAGCAAAAAATAGGCCTTGTTGTGTCGGTTTTGCCGCAGAGACGCATAATGCAGTAGATCATGCGCTAGCTAAAATTGAGCGTAAGAACCTTGATTTCTTAATATTAAACCAAGTCAATACGGATAATGGTTTTCCTTTTTATAGTGACCATAATGCGGTGCAGATATTTAATAAACATCACAAGCAAGTACTTGCTCTGCCTTTGACATCAAAGCGTGATATTGCCGAGCATATTGCCAGTTACCTAAGTGAAAATGTTATCAAAAAAGAAATTCAAACGGAATTAAATTATGAGTAGACGTATCAAGGTCCTATCAACTGAGCTTGCCAATCAAATTGCTGCTGGAGAGGTCGTTGAAAGACCTTCTTCGATTGTCAAAGAGTTATTTGAAAATGCACTCGATGCCGAAGCAACTGAAATTACATTAGAGCTTGAGCATGGTGGTAAAGAAAAAATTGTGATTCGTGATAATGGTTCAGGTATTGCGAAAGATGATTTACCATTAACCTTAATGCCGCATGCAACAAGCAAAATATATTCACTTGAAGAGCTTGAAGCGATTAACAGCATGGGCTTTAGAGGAGAAGCACTAGCCAGTATTGGTTCGATTGCTAAAGTGAAGATCACCTCAAGAACAGCACAAGAGGAACATGCATGGTGTGTAGATAATCAACTAGAGAACGAATTAATTCCCGCATCACACCCAATAGGGACAACGATTGAAGTAAGTGAAGTTTTTTATAACACGCCGGCTAGACGCAAATTTTTAAAAGCTGAGCGTACAGAGTATGTGCATATTGATGAGTTATTGAAAAAATTCATGCTTTGTCACTTTAATGTGGCTTTAACCGTTTGGCATAATGGTAAAGAGGTAAAGTCCTATTCAGTAGCTGATACGCCACAAAAGCAGCAGCAGCGTATTGCTGATATCTGTGGCGATGAGTTTATTGATAATGCCTTATTGATTCAAGCTGAAGCAATGGGGCTTCAATTATATGGTTGGGTTGCTAAGCCACAGTTTTCAAAGTCACGTGCCGATTTGCAGTATTTTTATGTCAATGGGCGAATTATCAAGGATAAATTGATTGCGCATGCGATAAAGCAAGCCTATAAAGATGTATTGCATCATCAGCGATATCCTGCGTTTATTTTATTTTTTAATATCGACCCACACGCAGTGGATGTTAATGTGCATCCTACCAAACATGAGGTTCGCTTTCGTGAGTCACGCTTAGTGCATGATTTTCTCTTTGCCAAAATTCATCATGCCTTAGCGGATACTAAACCACATTTGCCCGAATCACCAGAAGCACAAAATGAAATAGATACTTTAACATTTCGTGCGCCAGATAACCCTTCAGTCCAGCTAAATCAGGATTGGAATAATAATAAAAATAAGCAGTATGGACAATCATCCAGGAAAGATCACAGTAGTGATATGGCATTATACGAGCAGCTCATTAACCAAAAAGAGGATGCACAACGTTTTGGCGATACTGATTACGTTAATAATGAAGCAGAGGTTATTAGTAAAGTAGAATCACGAACTTTTCAAGATAAATGGCAGGATGCCACACAATTATCTATGCCTTTGGTCGTTGATGAGGTTAAAGAAGCCGTTATAGATCAAAATATTATGGTACAAGAGGCTGGTGCAGCGATACCTGTAAAAGATACAAAGACTTATCCTTTAGGTTTTGCCTTGGCGCAAGTGCATGGCATTTTTATTTTATCACAAACTGAAGATGGTTTGATTATCATCGATATGCATGCTGCACACGAGCGAGTGTTATATGAGAAGGTGAAAATGCTGTGGGCAAAGCATGAGGCCGTGTCACAAGTACTCTTACTACCTTTAACTTTTGAGATAAGCCCTGTATTACTTGATGTACTAGATGCGCATGAAGAACTTCTCAATAAACTGGGGTTTGAATATTCAGCACTTGGTGAGAAAACTTTAGTAATACGTGCGATCCCGGTTTATTTAAAGAATAATCATATTGAGAGCCTTATCATCGAAATTGCTAATAGTCTTAAGATCAGTGGTAAGGCAAAACCAATGGATGACTATGTGCATGCAATTTTAGCAACAATGTCATGTCACAAAGCTGTGCGTGCACATGATCAAATTACCATTGAAGAAATGAATCAGTTGCTACGAGATATGGAGCAAACAGCAAGAGCTGATCAGTGTAACCATGGACGCCCAACTTGGGTGAAAATGACAGTCAATGATTTGGATAAGCTTTTTATGCGAGGGAAATAGTCATAGAAATTTTGCGCTAACTACTTTTGTCAAGCTGTGATTCTATAGTAAACTAAACATCGATTTTGAATATTTAATTGATACCAGTAGAGCAAGCATGATTACAACTAATGAGATTAGACGGTCTTTTATTGACTTTTTTAAAACCAAAGGACACCAAGAAATAGCAAGCTCGTCGTTAGTTCCAGTGAATGATGAAACCTTATTATTCACAAATGCTGGCATGGTACAGTTTAAGGATGTTTTTTTAGGTGCCGATAAAAGATCGTACAAGCGTGCCGTTAGTTCACAAAAATGTCTGCGTGCAGGTGGTAAACATAATGACTTAGAAAATGTGGGCTATACGGCGCGCCATCATACTTTTTTTGAAATGCTGGGAAATTTTAGTTTTGGTGATTACTTTAAGCGTGATGCTATTTTTTATGCTTGGGAATATCTCACGGAAGTTTTAAAACTTCCCAAGGAGAAACTGTGGGTGACAGTTTTTGAAGAAGACAAAGAAGCTGAAGATATCTGGATCAAAGAAGTAGGTGTTGACCCAAAACGTCTATCACGCATTGGTGCTAAAGATAACTTTTGGGCAATGGGTGATACTGGGCCTTGTGGGCCATGCACTGAAATCTTTTATGATCATGGTGATAGGGTTGCTGGTGGCCCTCCAGGCACGCCAGATGAAGATGGTGACCGATATATCGAGATCTGGAATCTGGTATTTATGCAATACAATCGTTTAGCAGATGGGACATTGCAAAAACTACCTAATCCTTCAGTTGATACCGGTATGGGGCTTGAGCGAATTGCTGCGGTATTACAACATGTACACAGCAATTATGAGATTGATATATTCCAAAAGCTTATTCATGCTGCAGCAAAGATTGTGGCAACAGACGATATTAGTAATCCATCACTTAAAGTTTTAGCAGATCATATTCGCGCGTGCAGTTTCTTAATTGTTGATGGTGTTTTGCCTTCAAATGAAGGACGAGGTTATGTACTGCGTCGCATTATTCGCAGAGCAGTGCGCCATGGTTATAAGCTAGGAGCCACGGAGGTTTTCTTTTACCAGCTAGTTGCTACATTGGTTGAAGCAATGGCCGAAGCTTATCCTCAGTTGAAAGAAAAGCAAGTGCTGATTGAAAATGCCCTAAAAAAGGAAGAAGAACAATTTGAAAAAACCTTAAGTCACGGAATGAAGATCCTTGAAGAGGAGATTGCGGAACTTAGAAGTAATATAATTTCTGGTGAGACTGCATTTAAGCTGTATGATACTTATGGTTTTCCATTAGATTTAACAGCTGATATTGCCAGAGAACGTGATTTAATCGTTGATGAAGCAGGATTTACAAATGCTATGGAAGCGCAAAAAGCGCGTGCAAAATCAGCCAGTAAATTTAGTGTCGACTATAATCAAGGGATTAAAACAGATGTAGAGACAACTTTTGTTGGTTATTCAGTGCCAGTGTCAGATGCGTATGTGTTAGCACTCTTTAGTGAAGGTAAAAGGAGAGATAAGCTTGTCACTGGGCAAGAGGGTGTCATTATTTTAAATCAAACACCTTTTTATGCCGAATCTGGTGGACAGGTTGCGGATAAAGGGGTCATTGAGGCTTTAGGTAGTGAGTTTGCCGTGGAAGATGTACAAAAATCTGGGTTGGCATTTTTGCACATTGGCAAAGTGACGAAAGGTAGTTTTGCAGTTGATGATGAAGTCACTGCACAAATTTCTAATAAGCGTGCAACAACGGCAGCGCACCATACGGCAACGCATTTGTTACATGCAGCATTAAGGGAAGTTGTCGGTTGTCATGTTGAACAAAAAGGTTCATTGGTGGAGTTTAATAAATTACGTTTTGATTTCTCTAATCCATCGGCAGTAACGATGAAACAGATAAAAGAAGTAGAGCGTGTAGTGAATGCCATTATTCGTCAAAATATGGTAGTTGAGACGATAGAAACCTCGCCTGAAGTGGCGAAAGACATGGGGGCAATGGCGCTTTTTGGTGAGAAATATGGTGATATTGTGCGTGTGTTGCGCGTTGGCGATTTCTCTATTGAACTTTGTGGTGGCACGCATGTCACGCAAACCGGTGATATTGGCTTATTCAAGATAACTTCTGAGAGCGGCATTGCTTCAGGCGTACGCCGTATTGAGGCTGTTACCGGACTTTATGCTGAGAACTATATTGAAGAAAAAGAAGAAACATTAACAACGATTCATGAACTTTTAAAATCCAGTGATGATAATGTTTTAGATAAGTTGTTGAAATTGCAGCAGCAAATCAAAGCACAAGATAAAGTGATTAAAGGTTTAAAACAGCAGATTTCATCGGGTAACTCCGTTGCCATTAAAGAAGCACAAATTGATGATGTCACATTGATTTCAGCACTGCTGCCAAATGTGGATATGGGAATATTGCGTGAAAAGATTGATCAATACAAAGCACAAAGGCCTAAAGTGGTTGTTGCTCTTTCTACTGAGAATGAAGGTAAGGCACAAATTGCCGTAGGTGTTAGTAAAACGATTACTGATAAGATTAAAGCAGGTGAGCTAATCAACTTTATTGCCATGCAAGTTGGTGGTAAAGGAGGGGGACGCCCTGATATGGCACAAGCCGGTGGTAATGACCCACAAAATCTACCCAAAGCAATGACTTCAGTGCATGAATGGGTAAAAGAGCGACTATGATAGCAAAGTGCTATATTGAACATAAAATTAGGAAGAAAAGGTATGACCTTTAAAATAAAAACACTTTTTGGATTATCACTTGCTATAAGTGCTGGTGTCGCTATGGCGACTAGTGAGACTCCAATAGAAAATTTGGTGCAAATTTATCAGCAAGCACTGGATAACTCACCACAATATAAAGCTGATTTTTATACGATGCAGTCTAGCAAAATGGGGGAGCCCATTGCTTTGGGGGCTTTGCTGCCAAATATTGGTCTAAATGCAGGAGCCACACTTAATCGAATCGATACAACACCACAAAGTGGCAGCTATCGTAACTACACAGCAGGTATCAGCCTGACACAAACACTTTTTAATTATGGTAATTATCAAACTTTTCAAGCGTCAAAGCAAAGCGCTTTAAGTGCAGAAGAAACTTATAATGCACAAAAGCAGCAGTTTATTTTAGATGTGGCAACAGCATACTTTAATGTGTTAAATGCTAAAGAGCAGGTTGTGTTCTTAAAGGCAAAACTCAAAGCAGTAGGAAGTACACTTGAGCAATCGAAACTAAAATTAAAAGTAGGGATGTCGACAAGTGTTGATGTTAAAGTGGCAGAATCAAATTATTATAGTGCTTTAGCAGATTTAAAAGCAGCGGAAAATAATGTTGAATCGGCTTATTATGCCTTGTATCAATATACTGGTGTCGATAATAAATCACTGGTTGATTTAAAGGATAACGTTAATTTTACTCATCCTATACCGGATAATGTTGAGGAGTGGGTTAAACGCGCACATGCCAGTAACCCAAATTTAAAAGCACAGCTTTATACCCAGAATGCAGCAGCAAAAGCTTGGTCTGCATCGACGGGTAATTTCTTGCCAAATATCAGTTTGACGGCGAATTATAGTGTTAATGATAATTCAGGCAGTAGCTTTGCGATAGATGCTGCGAATCTACCTGTTGGTCATTACAATAATGGTTATGTTGGTGTGACCTTTAGTTGGAATATTTTAAATGGTGGTAGTGATTATGCTTCCAGAAAGCAGGCAGCATTTAATTATCAAGCTGCTGAATTCACTACCCTTGATCAGCAACGTACCATTACCCAGAAGATTGAAGTTGATTTTTATAATGTTATTTCTGATGTTAAACAAATTGAAGCCTATAAACAATCAGTAATTGCAGGTGAGGCAGCTTATAAACAATATCAAGCACGTTATAAAGTCGGTAGCTCAACCATTACCGAGGTATTAGATCAGCTGCAAAAGCTTTATGAAAGCATGTCATTACTAGCGGCATCTAAATACAAGTATGTCACCGATGTTCTACAACTTAAGCTTGATGCGGGTACGTTATCACAGCAAGATATCCAAATCTTTAATTCATGGCTTAAGTCTTAATTTATATTGTGTGTAAAATGGTTTAAAAGCGGTATATTCTTTCTATCAAAGCAATTAGCAGGTGAACTTGTTAGTAAAAGATGATATAAATAATGGCGTTTAATCACTAACTAGAGAAGCTTAATGCAAAAGAAGCTAGCAAACGGAGTTATCGTCATTTTTGGCGCCTCTGGGGATTTAACTGCACGCAAATTAATGCCGGCAATATTTAGCCTTTATCAGCAAAAAGATTTAAGCAAAAGCAATATTGTTTTGGGGGTGTCGCGCAGTCAATTTGATGACGTCAGTTTCCGTCAGAAGATGCAAGATGCGCTGTTGGAGGAGTATCCTAAAGAGGAAAAATCAATCGATAAGTTCCTTGATCAAGTATTTTATCAGCAGATTGATGTTTATAAGGATGAAGGTTATGTCTGTTTGCAAAAGCGTTTAAAATCACTATGTAAAATACATAAGCTTGAACACAATTTCTTATTTTATTTATCCACACCACCGAGTTTGTATTATGAGATTCCAAGGCATATTGCAAAACTTGGGCTTAATGATGAGAGTGATGGCTATAAACGCATTATTATTGAAAAGCCATTTGGTACAGATGAACAAAGTGCCCAAGCACTAAATGCACACTTGTTACAGCATTACCAAGAATCACAGTTATTTCGTATCGATCATTATTTAGGGAAAGAAACAGTTCAGAATCTTTTGGTGTTTCGTTTTGCTAATGCAATTTTTGAACCGCTTTGGAATGCCGCGCACATTGAGAATGTTCAGATTTATGCCAATGAGGCAATAGGTCTTGGCGCGCGGGCTGGCTATTATGATCAAAATGGTGCAATTCGTGATATGATTCAAAACCATCTATTGCAGTTATTGGGGATCGTTGCAATGGAGCCACCGGCGAAGATGGATGCATATTCAATACGCAATGAAACCTTAAAAGTATTCCAATCAATTCGTCGTTTTAAAACGGCTCAAGATATTAAGGAAAATGTGGTTACCGCTCAGTACCAAGAAGGCTGTGTGCAGGGTGTTGTCAAAGGAGCATATCGCGATGAGGAAGGGGTTGCGGCAAACTCAACAACAGAAACCTATGCAGCAATTCGCTTTTTTATCGATAATTGGCGTTGGCATGATGTACCGTTTTATGTGCGCACGGGTAAACGCCTAAATCAACGCGTTTCAGAGGTTGTAATTAATTTCAAAGCCACACCACATCCTTTTTTCTCACAGGTGCAAAAGATTAGTAAGTTTAAAAATCAATTGGTTATTCGTATTCAGCCTGATGAGGGGATTAAGTTGAGCTTTGCTGCCAAAGAGCCAGGCAGCGGTTTTAAAACGCATGAAGTAGATATGGGTTTTTATTACTCTGACTTTGCGCAGAAATCTATGCCTACCGCGTATGAGCGCTTGATTCTTGATGCTTTGCAGGGTGACAACACACTATTTGCTCGTAATGATGCAGTGGAGGCGTGTTGGAATATTATTGATCCGATTATTCAGTATGTACAAAAGCATGGCAAAAGCTTATTAAGTTTCTACCCAAGTGGATCCTTTGGACCAATTAAAGCAGATCAAATGCTTGCCGAGCTTGGACATACTTGGCGCAATCCATCATCAGTTTTTAAGCAGAAAAAGTAATAGCGCATGATGTTGAATTAGAGAAAGTGCGTAACGCCAATTGGTTAGAAAGTTTAGAAAATTAAGAAATAATGGCTAAGACTAAATATTCACCCACAAGCGCTCACAGTACCCTGAGCGTAAGTCGAAGGGTAAGATTGGGAAAATTACACTCTCATAGAGGCTTCGACTTACGCTCAGCCAGCGCCTACACAATCAAAGTGGGCAGGAATATGGTCATAGCTGAAATAATTTGAGGTAATCAATGTCATATATTATCTATCAACAGCAACAAGATATTGCTTATGCAATGTTTGATAAATTGGTTGCATTATCACATTTAAAGCAAGATTGTGTGCATATTGCATTATCAGGTGGCACGACACCTAAGAGTATCTTTGAGCTGATTAATCAACTGGGGAAATCCACAGTAATCAATTGGCAAAAACTACATTTTTGGTGGTGTGATGAGCGCTGTGTTGATTTTGCCGATAAAGAAAGTAATTTTGGTGAGGCGGATAGATTATTGTTTGCAAGTGTTGAAATTCCAAGGGAGAATTTGCACCCGATGCAAGGTATGATCGCATCTGAGCAGGCAGCACTTAACTACGTTCAGCAGCTAAAAAAGCATGTGCCACAGGTCGATGGCGCACCACAATTTGACTGGGTATGGCTGGGAATGGGCGATGACGGGCATACTGCGTCACTTTTTGTCAATGGTGTTTCACTATCTTCAGATAAATGGGTCGAGGTCGCTGTGCATCCAACTACTAAGCAAACTCGCATTACTTTAACGCTAAAAGTACTTAATAATGCCAAAGTGGTTGATATCTTAGTGACAGGTGAAAATAAAGCAGATATGTTAGCTAAGATATTTGATCGCGAGACAGTGACGATAGACTATCCTGCGAAAGCCTTAAAGCTAGAGGCTGGACGTCTTGTCTGGCATTTGGATCAGGCTGCCGCTAGTGCATTGACTGGAGAATGAGAAATAAGGAATCATAATGAATCAACACATAAGACAACAGTTAGAGCATTTACTGAAAACGGATTATTCAGATTTAGACATTAAAACCTTATTCAAAAAAGATGAAGATCGTTTTAATAAATATCATTTAAAAGTGGGACATTTATTATTGGATTATTCAAAAAATAAGCTAACGGATGATATCTTGGCGAATCTTTTTGAGTTAGCGCGCGATGCAAAGGTGGAAAAGTATCGCGATAAGATGTTTGCAGGAGACAAGATTAATACCAGCGAGCATCGCGCTGTGTTACATACTGCTTTGCGTGATTTTTCTGATCAAGCGATTATGGTCGATGGGGTTAATGTTAAACCTGAAATTATCAAAGAACGTTTGCGTGTCAAAGCATTGGTTGAAAAGGTGCATACCGGGCAATGGCGTGGGCATTCAGATAAAAAGATCACAGATATTGTTAATATTGGTATTGGTGGATCCGATTTGGGTCCAAGAATGGTAGTTAAGGCATTGTCGCCTTATCACTTAAACAAAACACAAGTGCATTTTGTCTCAAATGTTGATGCCGAGTCTATTTTAAGTGTGACCACAAAGCTTAACCCTGAAACAACGTTGTTTATTGTGGCATCCAAGTCATTTACCACACAGGAAACCTTGATGAATGCAATGACAGCGCGCAAATGGTTACTGAACTTTTATAAACAAGAGCAAGCTGCAGTAGCCAAACATTTCATTGCCGTATCTAGTGCATTGGATAAAGTACAAGCTTTTGGTATTGATCTTAATAATTGTTTTCAAATGTGGGATTGGGTTGGTGGACGCTACTCATTATGGTCGTCAATTGGTATGGCGATTGTATTTGCTATTGGCTTTGATCATTTTGAGGAATTGTTAAAAGGCGCTTTTGCTATGGATGCTCACTTTAAAAATGCGCCACTGACAAAAAACATGCCTGTTATTATTGCATTGGTTGCGACTTTATATAGTGACTTTTATCATACGCAATCACAGGCGATTTTGGCATATGATGAGCGTTTACGTTATTTGGTCGATTATTTACAGCAAGCCGATATGGAAAGCAATGGTAAATCGTGTAAAAAAGATGGTAGTTTAAGTCCTGAGCAAACTGGAGTTGTGCTATGGGGTGGGGTAGGCACTAATGGGCAGCACGCTTTTCATCAATTGTTGCATCAAGGTAATGTCATTGTCCCTGCTGACTTTATTGCGATTAAAAAACCACATCACTCCTTGAAAGACCATCAGCAAGCGTTGTTGGCAAATTGTTTGGCACAATCTCAAGCCTTAATGCAAGGGAAGTCTTTAGATCAGGTGGTCGATGAGTTAAAAGCACAAGGCTTATCAGAGCATGAAATCAATACTTTGGCACCTCAAAAAGTCATTGCGGGCAATAAACCAAGTAACACGCTGGTAATAAATGAGCTAACCCCTCGCGCATTAGGTGAATTGATTGCATTGTATGAGCATAAAATTTTTGTCCAGGGTATCCTGTGGCGAATTAACAGTTTTGATCAGTGGGGTGTTGAGTTAGGTAAAGCCTTAGGCAAACCCATTTTAACCAGTTTGCAGCAAAGAGACTTTAATAACGAAAGTTATGATAGTTCAACTCAAGGCTTACTTAAATACATTTCTTAATGTAGTATTTTATTATGTTGGCGCTGAATAAAATAATTTAGAATAGCGCTGCTAATCAATCCAATCAAACCGCCAATAAACACATCAACTATCCGATCACTGCTAGTATATAAAAAGTGGGCGCCTGCGAAGATGACGATAAAAAAGCAACGTATAGCAAAGGATGCTGTATAGTTCTTAAGCCCCCTTAAGCTTAAGATAATGCCAATAAAGCTCAAGTTAAAAATCAGAGGGCTATTAAGGTTAAACAGCAGTGTCACTATGATGCCTAATGATAAACCAATACATGCACCGGTGATGCGTTTTTGAATCTTATCACGTGCCTTTTTAAAACTTAGGCTTGCGACGGATAATGATGACCATAATAACCACTGTGGCTCAGCTAATTGTAAAAAATGCCACACAAGCATACTGGCTAAAATGGGTAAGAAGTAGACACAGTAGTGTAAGCTGTGTTGTGATTGTAGTTGTAATGTGAAGTTTTGATAACCTTTGATTGCTTGTGTGCGTAGGTTAATGAGAAAGACAATAACAATACTTAAAAGGCTGACACCAAAAAGCTTTGCCATCATTGTGATAGTGATCAGATCACTATAAGCTCTTGTTTCAAATGCAGTATAGATAATACCGATAAATAAATAAGCGCCCATTGATTTAAAGCTTGTATTATAAGTCTCAATGATGCCGATCATGACTGCAATAATTGAAACAATAGCTATAAAATAAAAATCACTATGTGCTAGGAGTTTTACCAAGGCGAAAGTAATGCCAAATAAAAAAATAAGCATAACAAAAGCAATACGTTTACTGGAGTGATCACAAAAAGGAATAATCACTGCAGCAGCATATAAACCGCAGATTAGGTAAATTGGTTGTGAAAGAAAATAGCTTAGAATAGTAGCGGGTACAACGGCAATCAGCATTTTAACTATGGATGAATAATTAAAAATTTTGTGCATGATGTTTCCTTTAGTGACATATGAGTGAATTATAGTAGAACTTAATCAAACCTTAAATTCGTTTAGTTTATATGACTATTTAGATTATCTAAATTAATAGCATTACCCAAAAAAAGCAGGGTGCGAATATGCAGCAAGTTAAAAGTTAGCGAAACATATCAAAATTTAGCATTGATAATGCTACTATTTTAACCATTGACGAGCAAATATAAGTGAGCATTTAATGCGAATATTAGTAGTTGAAGATGATGAAATGTTAGGTGATGGTATTGTTGAAGGTTTAAGGCAGCATAACTATGCTGTTGATTTAATGCGTGATGGCAAAATGGCAGAACTTGCGTTGGAGACTGAGCCTTATGATGCTGTGGTGATGGATATCGGTTTACCACACAAGGATGGTATTGCGATTGTGAAGAGTATTCGTGCTAAAGGTAATGCCGTACCAGTATTGTTGTTAACTGCGCGTGATGCAATCGATGATCGGGTACGAGGACTTGATTCAGGGGCTGATGATTATTTGACAAAGCCTTTTGATTTATCTGAGCTCTTGGCAAGAATGCGTGCATTAGTGCGCCGTTCAGCAGGACGTAGTGAGCCTAAAATTAAATTTGAAGCGTTGGAATTAGACCCTGCAGCACAAACCCTTACAATCAATGGCGAGTTTGTCAAACTGTCAAGACGTGAATTTGCGCTATTGGAATGCTTATTAGAGAACATTGGTAAGGTAGTTTCTAAAACAAAGCTTCTTGAAAAATTATATGGTTGGGATGAGGAGGTCGATTCTAATACATTGGAAGTGCATATTCACAATTTGCGTAAAAAAATTCAAAACAAATATATCAAAACATTACGTGGTGTTGGCTATATTATTCAAAAATCACGGGAGTATTGAAATAACTGTGTAAATTCTTTCATAGGTTATAATGGTAAAAACGTATAATCTAAGGACGAAAGATGAAGAACAAAGAACAAAACAAAGCATTAGATCAAGCGCTTGATCTCATTGTTGAATCAGGAGCCGATTTATCCAATCTATTTAAATCAGATGGCTTATTAAAGCAATTAACCAAAGGTCTGGTTGAACGTGCTTTACAAGGTGAATTAAAGGCACATCTTGGTTACGACAGGCATGAGCGTAGCGATTCTGCTAATGCCCGTAATGGCACAGCAAGAAAAAGCGTAATAACAGAAGATGGCCCATTGGAAATTGATGTGCCTCGTGATCGCTCAGGTGAATTTGACCCTGTACTTGTTCCCAAGCGAAGCACTCGGATTGAAGGTTTGAATGAAAAGATTATTTCACTATATGCCAAAGGTATGAGTGTTTCAGCAGCAGCTCCCGCTGTATTTTTTATTGTTGATAGCCTTAATAGGTGCTTTTTGAAAAAAATAAAATGCCCTGCCATCTTTAACAGCATTTTAAACTTTTATGTCGTATCAAAAAATTCTAGGGTATATCAAAAGCACATAGTTCACGGTATGTCATGCTAACATGTGTCAATAATGGGAGGACTCTTAAGCTTTCCAGCAATGTACAAATATAATGCTTCCCAGCTCTTGATAATCGTCACAAAAAAGGCGCTTCGTATGCGCTCCCATAGATAACTTAGCTTTCCAAGCTTCTTCACAGCCGCT
>NZ_QLIU01000030.1 GCF_003574425.1 Cysteiniphilum halobium
GAATACAAAGACGCTAAATTAAAGCCAATCAAACGTAAAAAACATGGTCGGTTACAGTCTAGCTATTTCCGGTATGGCTTGGATATGATTGCTAATGCTTATCAAAGAGCAGCTTTTAGCATAAGAGATTTTAAGCTCTGCCTTAAGATTTTAAATCGACCATTACAGGAGCTACTCAAATGAAAAAATCATCGTGTACAGAGATGTTAATTATAATCCACACATGTATAGAGCTTATCTTGGACTTGATATTCCAAAGGGCGATATTGCAATGAAAATATGTGGTGATATTTATAGGTGGCATAATGGAGAAATATTATTATTAGATCACTCCTTTCCTCACTGTCCTCATAATAGGACAAAAACACCAAGAGTTGCCCTTGTTATTGACTTTTTAAAACCAGATAAAAACAGACAGGAAATGTTAAGCCTCGAGACAGATCTTATTAATAAAAGAATGATAGACAACCCTCTTGGCTTAGGAATATTTACAACAGAAGACAAGGTAAGTGATGAAACTTTTAAAAAATATGGGCTAGAATATCAGCTTAATTGGCAAGGGGAAAATATGGTTTAAATCATTATTGACATTATAATATCTAACATTGATCAACAAATTACTAATATAGTCATTTAACCATTCATGAAATCTAATGGGAGTCCGCTATTTTGTTAAATATAAGTATAGTTCAGAAAAAACCTATGCAAATTACTCAAATGCAGATGTTAATGGAAATCACAGAAGAATACTTACGCTCTGCCCAACAGCAAGAAGCTAATATTATTGTATTTCCGGAGTACTATAATGTTCCTATAAATGAAGATATTATTCAAAATACAGCACTAACTAAAAACCATTATCTTTCCATATTTAGCTCATTGGCTAAAGAATATGAAATATGGATGTTTGTCCCTCTTGTTTTTAAAGAAAATACACAAATTTATAATGCAATACTTGTATTTAATGACTTGGGTCATTTGGTTTCAGAATATATAAAAATACATCTTGTTGCTTCTGAACCTGAGATTTTTGAAGAAGGTGATTCTTTACAAATTGTTAAAACACCATGGGGTAATATCGGGCTTGCTATTTGTTATGATATACACTTTCCAAACGTTTTTAGAGAATATGCCAAAAATAACGTTGATGCAGTTATTATTCCTTCAACCATACGCAAGCAACGTGTTGACATGTGGAATCTATTGGTTCGAACTCGAGCTTATGAAAACCATATGTATATGATTGCCTGTAATTTTATAGGTGAAAATAATATTGAAAATAGCAAAATGAGTAATCGCTTCAAAGAAATGGGCGGTATGACATGTATTATTGGACCTGATGGAAAAAATATTGTTTCTGCAGGATTAGACTGCTTAGTTATTTCAGCCTCGATCGATCTAAAACAATCACAATACTCCAAGCTTAATTATTCCAACCTTGAGCTAAATGACGGTCCATATAAAATAGCTATAAGCGACTAATAGACATTAACTGTAATCTAAAAATAATGCTATTTATTGCTCAGCTTGCAGGTTTTTATCAACATTATGCGCCACGGTGCAACCAGCAACTACAGCGGTAAAAGCCGTTGCTAACCAGAATATATAAAAACTTTCAAACACATATGACAACACCAAAGCGACAATACCAATAATCCATACAATTATTTTCATTTTTAAAACTCCTTAACCTTCTTAATATAACTCATGAGAACGTTGCTCAATTTCTTGTGCTGTCATTTTAGTACCTCTACCCCACATTTTCTTGTAGACAAAAGTCGTATAGATAAAAATAATCGGTAGCATAATGACTGCCACAATTAATATGCCAATCAATGAAATCAATGAGCTGCTTGAATTCCAAAGTACCATACTTTGCATAGGCTCAATGCTTGATGGCATGATAAATGGAAACAAGCTAAATCCTAGTGTGAAAACTGCACCAAAGCATGCGATAACACTAGCTGAAAATGCAAGTAGTGGATTTGATTTTTTAGCAAAGTGTAACACCATTATGGCACCAACAAAGCCTAATACAGGCGCGATTAGCATCCAAATATGATTGCCATAATTACGCCACCAACCACCTTGTGTCACTGTCACAACACCACCAGTTAATGGGTGATTGATCGCTTGTGAATACGTGCTTAAGTCACTTGCTAATTGCCAGTGAAAGCCAGGAATAAAGATAAGCCAAATACCACCGATGGCAAATAGGATGATAAAAAGCCATGCACTTACTTTTTGGATTTTGACAAAACGATCTAATAAAACGCCACTGGTGCGCATAGCACAATATGATGCACCATGCATAATCGACATAATGACAGCAAAAATACCAATTAATAGTGCAAATGGTCTTAGTAAGCCAATGAGTGAGATAAAGGCAGGCTCTTGTACCAATTCTTTGGTTTCACCGTAGTAAAAACGTAAGCTATGCGGATCAAATTGAAATGGTAAGCCTAAGAATAAATTGCCAATGGCAACACCGATAATCAAGATGGGAATTAAGCTACCTAAGCATAGCATCCAATCCCAAAAACCAGTCCACTTAGTACTTTCAATTTTGTGGCGATATTCAAAGGCAACAGGACGTAAAAACAAGCCCCATAGCACAATAAGCACACCTAAGTACATACCTGAAAATGAGCCAGCATAGACACGTGGCCAAATCGCAAACAGTCCAGCACCTGCTGTAATTAACCATACTTGATTACCATCCCATGTTGGTGCAACAATATTAATAATAGCACGTTTTTCATTGTCATTTTTACCGACAAAACGCACCAAGATACCAGCACCAAAGTCAAAGCACATCGTCGCAGCTGTCAAAAACATGATAAGACCAACCGCTAACCAACTTAATAACTGAATAACACTATATAAATCCATCATTATTGGTTCTCCTTGATCGTTGCTGGCGCTTTTTTAAGAGGACCACTTGGACCTAGACGCGCAAATTTAAACATTAAATACATTTCAACAGCAAATAATAAGCCATAGAACAAGCAGAATATTACGAGCGTAAACAAAATATCCCAGCCATTGATCATTGATGAGCTTACGGTTGTTGGCAAGATATCATACACTGTCCACGGTTGGCGCCCATGTTCTGTAACAATCCAACCACATAAGCAAGCAATCCACGGTAATGGGATCATATAAAGCATGGTTCGTAAAACCCAACGCTTTTCCCATAAAGTTCTTCTAAAAAGTAAGATCAAGCCCACAACCATCACAAGAAACATAAATACACCAATACCAACCATCACTCTAAAGGTCCAAAATATGGTTGAAACATTTGGTACAGTATCTAAGGCTGCAGCACGGATTTGCTCAGAAGTCGCTTGAGTTAATGGCTCACCGACTGGCAAATAACGTAATAGCAACATACCATAACCTAGATCTTGGTGATATTCGTTATAAGTGGCGTAGTCACTTTTTGCTGCTGAACCATCTCGCATTTTCATCATTGCTTCATAAGCTTTGGCGCCATTAGCAATTCTTGTAGTAACCGCTGGAATCTCTTTGCCTGTCATTACATCAGTATAGCCATTAAACAGTATGGTGTTAACGCCATAAATCTTCTGATCAAAAGAATGCGTTGCTAATAGTCCTAATAATTTAGGCACTTGAATTGAGAAATCATTCTTGCGCTTAGACTGGTTGGGAAAAGCAATGACATTAAAATTAGCCGGAGGCGTTTGTGTGCCCCATTCTGCTTCAATCGCAGCAAGCTTCATTGGTTGGTATTTATAAGCTAAAATGCCCTGCTCATCGCCCATCACCATCACCATTAGTGAAGCGATTAAGCCAAAACCTAAGCCAACACCCATTGAGCGCTTAGCAAAGGCAACATCTCTTTTACGTAATAGATAAAAAGCGCTAATACCAATAACAAAAACAGAAGATGTCACATAACCGGCAATGACTGTGTGCGCAAAGCCAATCTGCGCAATCGGGTTGATAAATAAATCCCATAAGTGTGTCGTTTCCATACGCATAGTTTGCCAGACAAACTCACCACCAACAGGTACTTGCATAAAGCCATTGGCAACCAGAATTAAAAGTGCTGATAAATTTGAACCAATTGCCAAACAGAATGTCACACAGAGATGTTGTTTCTTAGAGAGCTTATTCCAACCCAAGAAAAACATCCCAACAAATGTTGACTCAAGCATAAAGGCAACCAACCCTTCAATGGCTAATGGAGTGCCAAAAATATCACCGACGAATTGCGAATAATATGCCCAGTTTAAACCAAATGAAAATTCCATCGTTAAGCCTGACAGCACACCTATAGCAAAGTTAATCCCTAAGAGTTTACCCCAAAATTTAGTCATGTCCTTATAGACCTGCTTGCCTGTAATAACATACATAAGCTCCATCGTGAAAATAATCCACGTAAGCCCTAGTGTCAATGGTACAAAAATAAAGTGAAAGCATGCAACAAAGGCAAACTGCCAACGCGCAAGCTCCACTGATAATAGACTTGGTATCATTTTACTACCCTTTAGATGATTAAATGTTGTTATCAGTACTAAAGTACCTTATCTGTATTGTAATTCGAGTAACCTGTAGTCTTAAACTATTAGATATAAATCAGTGGCTTAAGCTTGCTGTTTGTTGACATATATCAAGTTTTTGGCACAATGCCTGACAATTCTTATTAGAATAAATAAAACTAAACCGACGTGATACGACAAGTGTACAAACCAACTGATCGCCCTAAAACCTGCCATTTTTGTGATTGTCGTGATTTATGCAATGCACTTAATATTAACTCTTTTAATAATGACAGAATGTTAACTGAGGTTAAATCAATTGTGGTTAATGTTAAAAAAGGTGATGCCCTATATGCGATTAATCGTACTTTAACTACTCTTTATAGCGTGCGCGCCGGTAGTTTTAAACTAGTAAACTCGCATGAACATATCATTGATTTTTGTTTGCAAGGAGATGCTTTAGGGTTTGATGGCATTGAAACCAGTTATCACCAATTAAATGCTATTGCCTTAGAAGATAGTACTGTGTGTGGATTTGATTATCATAGTTTTGTTCAAACAATTTCTATTAATACAATATCAAACTTAGATTTTTTGCAATTAATGAGTAAAAAAATGAATGCCATAACCCATCTTATTGATGCATCGTATGAAGCACATATTAAACTTGCTCAGTTTATATATCGTTTAAGCTATCATCAAAAGCGCTGTGGTTATTCTAACAAGTCATTCACGCTACCGATGAAACATCTTGAAATTGCCAACCACCTTAATCTAAGTATTGAGACAGTTTCTCGCGCATTTAAAACACTGGCCAAAGATGAAATTGTCCAAGCCAAGCACAAGGATATTACCATACTTGATATGCCTAAGCTTAAAACACTGGTATTAGGTTGTAAGTTATAACTTCAGAGCTATTTTCAGTAAGTCAGAAATTGTCGCAACACACACGCTATGCTACACTACACATAGTAGTAGTTAATAAAAGGTTTTTTTATGTCAAAAGATATCCAAATCGTCAAGGTTACCAGTGGACAAAGGGTCTGCTGCCCTATTCCTGAACATGCTTCTTGGAATCAGCACCCGCGCGTATATATTGACCTGCATGATCGAAATGAAGGCGTATGCCCATACTGCAGCACACGCTTTATTGTTGATAATCCATCTACTTCTCATGCGTAAATATCTCATCATCTCACCAAGTTGGGTTGGTGATATGGTGATGTCACAATCACTTTTTCGTTTTCTTAAAACTTTAGATCCACATTGTATAATTGATATTGCAGCACCAAAACACTGTTGTGAATTGGCAAAATTTATGCCTGAAATTAATGAAGCTTTTAAGCTTGATTTTAAACATGGTGAGTTTGGGTTTAGTGCACGCAAGCAAAAAGGACTCGAGTTTAAAGATAAAGAATATAGCAATGCACTGGTTTTACCCAATTCATGGAAGTCAGCACTCATTCCTTTTTTTGCCAAGATTAAAAAACGAACTGGTTGGCATGGTGAAGTGCGATACGTGCTTTTAAATGATCGCCGTAAACTCAACAAAACAAAATACCCGTTAATGATCGAGCGTTTTTGTGCATTGGGCATTGCTAAAAAAGAGCGCTTACCCGCAAAGCTACCTTACCCTAAATTCAACGTTAATAACAGCTTAGTCGAAGCAATTCTTAATAAATACCGCTTAATTAAAGACAAACCAATTATTGCGTTGTGTCCAGGGGCAGAGTTTGGTCCTGCTAAAAAATGGCCAAGTGCCTATTATACTGAGCTTGCGCAATACCTTTTAGATCACGATTATCAAGTGCTTTTACTAGGTGGCAGCAAAGATCAGGAAACAACGTCGGATATTAGTAAAGGTTGCAACCATCACGCACATTTATTTAATTTAGCCGGAAAAACAACGCTTTCAGAAGCAGTTTATCTATTGGCTAGTTGTCAACGTGTTGTAAGCAATGATTCCGGATTAATGCATATTGCCTGCGCGCTTAATATTCCAACACTTGTTATTTATGGCTCAACGTCAGATCAATTCACACCACCACTAAACCCATTAGCAAAGAGTATTCATCTTCCAGGTCTTGAATGTCGTCCTTGTTTTAAACGTGAATGCCCTCTGGGACATATGGATTGCATGAATAAACTGCTACCAAGTACGATTATTGCTGAGCTTGAGAAATTGCCACTAAACTCGCCAACATCATATTCACATAATCCGGATTACTAGGCACCCCTTCAACATTGTGCATTGCTTCTTTGAATGCCTTTGAGCTAATTGCTAATGAACAGCGTTTTAGTGATGGTAATGCTTCCTTAATCGCAGGATAAAGCGATTTATCGACTTTGCTTATAGTAGCTCTTAATTTAGTTAAATCTAGGTCTTTATGGTTGAAACTTTTAGGGTCAGCTAACCATTTACTTAACCAATATTGCTCAATAAACTTTGACATATCCATTTGTAATTGGGTAAAGGTTAAGGTTGGGTAAAGTGGTAACTTTTCCTTGTTGGCAATTGTTTGTATGTTTTGCAATACCTGTATTTCACGTGCTGGTGCGTAAATACTTGTCTTATCTGAATATTTATCAGCAGCGATTAGCTGCATGACTTCGGCACGCTTGGCAATGAAGTTAAATACGTTAGTGAGTTTGCTGATGTCACAATCAGATGCATGTGACATACCGGTTAATATTAGTGCCATAAAACAAACCTTTTTTACTGTTGTTATTATCTTTAACATGATTTTCTTCTCATTGTAAAACCATAAAACTCATGATATTAAGCTACATCAAACGCCTACTTTCAATGCTTTTATATAAAAAATATCAGTTTATCCAGGTTTTTGCTGTTTCATGTGCCACTTCTTGCACTAATTTGGGAACAAGGTATCCTGAGGTCAATGATTTAAGCTCAGTGTGTATTTTTTTTGCACTTACCGTATCGATATCAAAATGCGCAGCACCTTTGATTTTATCTAGCACATGTAAATAATATGGCATCACACCTGCGGCAAAAAGTGACTCAGATAATTCTTTTAGGACATATACATTGTCATTAACCCCTTTAAGTAGGGTTGATTGGTTTAATAACGTAAATTCTGCAGCCTTCTTAAGGGTATTTAGCGCAATAATAACCTCATCATTAATTTCATTGGCATGATTCGCATGAATCACCATAATTTTTTGTAATCGTGTTTCTTTAAATATATCAATAAAATCATTGGTTATTCGCGCAGGCAAAACAACCGGGATACGTGTATGAATACGTAAACGTTTAATATGCGAAATTGCCTCAATTTGCCTCAAAAACCATGCTAATAAGGTATCATTATGCATTAACGGATCACCACCAGAGAAAATCACTTCATCCAGTTCAGTGTTTTTACGTATATAATCAAAAGCATTAAGCCAAAGCATTTTTGATTGCGTTTGTGCTTGATAATCATATTCTCGACGAAAGCAATATCGACAATGCACCGCACACGCAGGATGAAGTATCAATAGCACGCGATTTTTATATTTATGTAAAATGCCTTTTGAAGGATTGAAGTCCCCTTCTTGTAAAGGGTCATTCACATAATCAGTTGTTAATTCAAACTCTCTTATTGATGGCAAAACCTGTAACAATAACGGATCATTAATATCTCCCTTTTTCATACGTGAAGCGAAGCTTAAGGGAATCCGCATTGGAAATGATTTAAGTATAGGTGCATTATAAGATGTAGGATCAATTTCCAAAAAATGTGCTAAATCCTGCCAACGAGCAAATCCAGTTGCCAATGCGTGTTTCCAGTTTGCGCTTTTGCCATATGCTTTAGCTTCTTTATTCGCTTTATCCTGTTGTGTGGTGTGTTTTTCGTGTATCATGTTGGGCGTTTTGAAATAAAGTAGCGCTAATATACTAAAGAGGAAAAAGATGGCAAGTTTTAGTACTAATGAATTTAAAAATGGTCTGAAATTATTAATCGATGGCAATCCAATGGTTATCGTTGAAAACGAGTTTGTTAAACCGGGTAAAGGTCAAGCATTTAATCGGGTTAAGTTACGCAATTTAAAAAATGGTCGCGTCATTGAAAAGACATTTAAATCTGGCGAATCCGTTGACGCTGCGGATGTCTTAGAGGTCTCAGCAAGCTACTCATACTTCGATGGTGAGTTTTATGTCTTTATGCATGACGAAACCTTTGAGCAATATAACGTTACTGAAACAGCGTTAGCTGATAGTAAAAAATGGATCAAAGAGCAAGACCAATGCGCGATCACTTTGTTTAACGGTGAACCGATTAGCGTTACCCCACCAAACTTTGTACAACTCAAAATTGTTGAAACAGATCCAGGCTTAAAGGGTGACACAGCAGGTACTGGTGGAAAACCGGCAACACTTGAAACAGGTGCTGTAGTCAAAGTGCCTTTATTTGTCCAAGTTGATGAAGTCATCAAAGTAGATACACGTACTGCTGAATACGTTTCACGCGCTAAGGACTAAGGTTGTGAGCGACGTGGCACAAACAAAAAGCAATCTTATCTGGCTTGATCTTGAAATGACTGGCCTTGAGATTGATATATGTCATATTATTGAAATCGCTGCCATTATTACCGATCCAGATTTGAATATTTTGGCTGAGTCACCTGCGATTGCCATTTATCAAAATGAAGAGGTATTAAAAAGCATGAATTCATGGTGTGTTAAAACACATGGTGAATCTGGCTTAACGGAACGTGTCAGACAAAGCAAAATTGGTTTAAATGAAGCAGAGCATTTGATTCTTGACTTTATTAAGCCACATGTCAAAAAAGGCCAGTCTCCTTTGTGTGGTAATTCTGTATGGCAAGATCGTAAATTTTTAGCCAAATATATGCCAACTTTGGAAGATTATTTTCATTATCGCTTGTTTGATGTCAGTTCATTTAAAATTGCCGCTTCATTCTGGCGCCCAGAGATTTTGCAGCAATTCAACAAACAAAGTACACATTTAGCTTTAGATGATATTAAAGCGTCAATCGATGAGATGAAGTTTTATCAGGCTAACTTATTAAATCTAGATAAGTAGCGCAATGCTTGACTAAGTAGTGTTGAAGCCACCTACCAACTAGCGATTGCTTACTACATACTGTTTTGTTAACACAATTTTTTCTTTAAGATATAAATTCAGCTCAAAAACATCATTGAGTTTAATTTCACCAACGCCTTCAGGTGTCCCTGTCATCACAATATCATGATCTGCTAATGTGAAATAGCGTTGAATATAATGCACCAGATCTTGTGGTTTATACAACATATTTTGATATATACCATGCTGTTTCACAATGCCATTGATTATTAATTTAAATGAAAAATCTGCTAAATCACTCACCTTCTCTAACGGTATAAACTCACTAAAAACTGCTGCACCATCAAATCCTTTGGCTTTTTCCCATGGCAGTCCTTCTTGCTTAAGCTTACTTTGTAGATTGCGATCCGTTAAGTCAAACCCTAAGCCAATGCCTACAATTTTTTGTGATTCCATTAATAAGCATAACTCTGTTTCATAGTGCAGTGTACGCGCGGAATCAATTGCCAAAGCCTCACTAATCGCTGAATTGGGCTTGATAAAAAGCACAGGGTCTTTAGGCACTTCATTATTAAGCTCTTTAATATGATTTAAATAATTACGTCCAACACACACTATTTTTAAAGGGGAAACTCTTTTACGATTAAAAGTAACAGTTTGCATATACATTTCATGACTCTAATCAAAGTAGAGTAAGGCTAACAGTTTCTATACCCATCGTAAATCATTTTGCGGTGCTTGGTTACAAAGTAGTTTATGATGGGTAAAATCCTCTGTAATGCGTAACATAAGCAAAAATCCTTAAATTAATCGATTGAATATTTGATTGATTTAAGATTTTTTCTTATGATAGCCAGCCGTTCTTAACCCATTAATGGAAACAATTACACCTATGTTTAACAAAAGTTTTATGACAAATCTTATCGCCTTAATCATTAGTATTTTAGGTGTGTTATTTGCTAACACTCAACTTAAGGCCGTTGGTTTCTATGCACTTTCTGGCGCCATTACCAATTGGCTTGCAATTGTAATGCTTTTTGACAAAATTCCCTTCGTTTATGGCTCAGGCGTTATTCCACGCCAATTTGAAGGCTTTAAACGTGCAATTAAAAATATGCTATTAAAGCAATTTTTCAAAACTGAATATCTTGAGCGTTTCTTATTGAGCACTTTTTCTAATGAAAAAAACAGCCTCAAAGATACGATTGCTAAAAAG
Source organism: Cysteiniphilum halobium (assembly GCF_003574425.1). Classification (GTDB taxonomy): domain Bacteria; phylum Pseudomonadota; class Gammaproteobacteria; order Francisellales; family Francisellaceae; genus Caedibacter; species Caedibacter halobius. The sequence continues at coordinate 10,773 of NZ_QLIU01000030.1, forward strand.
GTTGATTATGATTTGCTATTTGATAGTTTTGTTGAGGCAATCATGGAAAGCCAATTTGGCAGCATGATTGAATCTTTTTTAGGCGGAAGGGATGCGATTGAGCCGATGCGCGCCTCTTTCAAAGTCAAAATGGAAAAATCAATCATGGCGATGCTAAGTAATGCTAATCACAATGGCAGTTTTAAGCTTGATCAATTAAACGCCCATCATATTGCTGAAAAGCTTGAGTCTATGATTGATGCGCGTTTAGAAGAGCTAACACCTAAAATGGTTAAAAATATCATTCAAGAGATGATTAGAAAACATCTTGGCTGGTTAGTGGTTTGGGGAGGTGTTTTTGGTGCTATTATTGGGCTTATTGCCAGTTTTTTTAATTAATATGCTCTTGGCACAATTGCTCGGCAATACCAATGTAATTGGCTGGCGTCATCGCTTTTAGACTTTCTTTCACTGCATGTGGTAAAGTTAAATCATCAATAAAAATTGATAAATCATTCAGTGAGATGCGCTTGCCACGCGTTAATTCTTTGAGTTTCTCATAAGGTTTTTCAATACCATAACGACGCATGACGGTTTGTACTGCTTCACCTAAGACTTCAACATTATGTTTTAAGTCGTCTAAAATCGGTTCGCGATTCAATTCAAGCTTTTTCATACCTTTTAACATCGCTTGATAAGCAATTAGGCTATAAGCTAACCCTACACCAATGTTACGCAATACTGTTGAATCGGTCAGGTCACGTTGCCAACGTGAGATTGGCAGTTTAGCAGATAAATGATTCATTAACGCATTAGCAAGGCCCAAATTGCCTTCAGCATTTTCAAAATCGATTGGGTTAACTTTGTGTGGCATGGTTGATGAACCAATCTCACCAGCAATGGTTTTTTGTTTGAAGTAATTGAGAGAAATATATCCCCAAATATCACGATTAAAGTCAATACAAATCGTATTAATGCGACATAAGCAATCAAAGCATTCAGCAACATAGTCATGTGGCTCGATCTGTGTTGTTAATGGGTTGTAGCTTAACCCTAAGCTCTTGACAAAGGACTTAGACAGTTTTTGCCAGTCAATATCAGGATATGCTGCAACATGCGCATTAAAATTACCGACCGCACCATTGATTTTCCCCAAATACTCAATTTGCGTTAATTGCTTTATTTGACGTGATAAGCGATAAGCGACATTAATAAGCTCTTTGCCAAGCGTTGTAGGTGAGGCAGGTTGCCCATGAGTGCGTGATAACATCGGCTGATCAGCAAAGTCACTTGCTAACTTTTGAATAAAATCTTGCACCTGTTTAATTTCAGGTAATACGACCTTTTCAATCGCATTTTTTAACATCAAGGCATAAGAAAGATTATTGATATCTTCAGAAGTGCAGGCAAAGTGAATAAACTCGCTGATATTAGCAAGCTCTGCATCCTCTGTAATTTTATCTTTAATAAAATACTCAACGGCTTTGACATCATGATTCGTGGTTTTCTCAATCTCTTTGACTGTAAGCGCATCCTGTTCACTAAAGTTATTCACAATACCATCTAAAACAGCTAAGGCGTCATGCGATAAGTGTGGTATTTCAGCAATATCAGGTGTATTAGCAAGATGCTTCAGCCACTTGACCTCAACAAGTGTTCGATAATAAATCAGACCATACTCACTTAAAAAAGGACGTAAAAGAGACGCTTTGTCAGCATAGCGACCATCAACAGGTGACAAACAAAATATGGAATCCATCAACAAGACTCAACATTCAAAAATAAAGGTATCAAGATTGTAACAAAAACTATTCAATACCCTCAAACGCTATTTCTAAAATTTCTCATGATTTTTGCAGTTATGATTTAATATTTGCCCCTCCAAGAGAAATCAAGAAGTGTACTTGAAACAGGATACTAGACTTCGACTTATATTAGATTACTACTTATGCAGTAAAAATAAGTGGTATATAATCATGACCATTTTTATGATTTTTCAATCGCAAGTAGACTGCACTTTACTTTACTTTGAGCGTTAAATCCGCTATTTTCCTTACCATTATGACCAAGCTTTAAATGTGGCTTTTATGGCTTATTATATCTATGACAATATTGAAATGATTCGCGTATTTGGCACGGATTGCGTGAAGTTTCTGCAAGGGCAACTAACCAATGATGTGACGTTGCTTAATGCAGATAACCCGATACAGCTAAACGCGCTATGCAACCAAAAGGGACGCATTATTGCCCTATTCTTTATGCATTTTATTGTGGAAAATGAATTTCTATTAGCCTTACCTAGCAATCTTGCTGATCAAACATTACAAGCCCTTAGAAAATACGCTGTATTTTCTAAGATTACCTTTGAGACTTCTGATCAATACCAACTGGTTTATAGCCAAAATCAAAATGAAGAAGGTTTTTTTCTGCAACACACTATTATTGATGTTTCTCAACAGCTAGCAGCGAACTCATTAAGTTTTGATGAAGTGCAAAAAGAGAATATTTGTCAACAATTACCAATGATTGATATTCATAATAGTGAGGTTTTTTTGCCGGCAGAGCTTAATCTTGATCGCCTATATGTGGTTAGCTATCAAAAAGGCTGCTTTATGGGACAGGAAATTATTGCACGCATGAAATATCGCGGTAATTTAAAAAAATCTCTGTTAAGCATTAAAACAGATAAGGCATTACCCACTGCCGAGAAACTGCAAAGCCTTGAAGGCAAAAATATTGCTAATATTGTCAATCAGGTTGATATTAATGATCACAGCTATGTGCTTGCTGTATTTAATCAAGTCATTGACAATACACCAATTATTCTACAAGACGATATCCATGCCAAAATTATTGCTTAAAATAATATGCATCAATTAAATCCACAGCAACAACAGGCGGTTGAGTATATTAATGGTCCATTACTAGTACTAGCAGGAGCTGGCAGTGGTAAAACCAGTGTGATTACTGAGAAAATCGCCTATTTAATTCAAAAGTGTCATTACAAGGCAAACAGTATCTTAGCGGTTACTTTTACCAATAAAGCAGCCAAAGAGATGAAATCACGTGTGCAATCACGCCTTGAAGGTGAGAATACCAGAGGCTTGCGTATTTCCACCTTTCATAATCTTGGATTAACTTTATTGCGCAAGCACCATGCCCTGCTCGGTTATAAGGCCAATTTCACCCTTTTTGATGAGCAAGATGCGATTACTCTTATTCATGAGATTGCCTATAGCGCTTTCCAATCAACCAAACAGGCAGCTGCTGAATTTAAACAACAAATTTCATTGTGGAAAAATGCACTATTAACACCGACTGAAGTTGCACTTGCAGGTAATGACCATTTAAAACAAGCACATGAAGTGTATATTCAATATCAAAAGTATCTTAAAGCTTATAATGCGGTAGATTTTGATGATTTAATCTTTATTCCCGTACAATTATTGAAAAAACATCCTGAGGTTAAAGAGTATTGGCAAAAGCGATTTCATTATATGTTAATTGATGAATACCAAGATACCAACGAAAGCCAATATAAACTCATGCAGCTATTGGTGTCACAGCGTCAACAATTTACTGTGGTGGGTGATGATGACCAGTCAATTTATGCCTGGCGTGGTGCTCGCCCTGAAAATTTATCCCTTTTGCAACAAGATTATCCGAAACTCAAAGTTATCAAACTTGAGCAAAACTATCGCTCAAGTGGGCGTATTCTGCATGCTGCTAATACCTTAATTGATAATAATCCCCATTTATTTACCAAAAAACTTTGGTCAGCTCATCACTATGGTGAACCGATTCGTGTGCTGGTGACTAAAAGTGAAGAAGATGAGGCCCAACGTATCGCTAGTGAAGTTATGACGCACAAAGTCAAAAATAATACGTATTTTAAAGACTATGCCGTGCTTATTCGTGGCAATCACCAATCTTTTTTGATTGAGCGTTATTTTCAGCTATATAAAATCCCCTATGCCATTAGTGGTGGTGGTTCATTTTTTGCTAAAACAGAGATTAAAGATGCTTTGGCATATTTTAAGTTACTTGTGAATGATCAAGATGACTGTGCATTTTTGCGTGTTATTAATACACCCAGACGTGAGATAGGCCCATCCACACTTGAGAAACTCGGTGAATATGCGACATCACGGCATATTTCATTGTTTAGTGCTATAGATGAAATAGGATTAACACAGATGTTGAAGCCTCTTGCTATTGAAAAGCTTAAAACCTTTAAACAATTCATTTATGACTATCAGCAGAAGATTAAAGATATGCATCATTTGGCAACGCATTTGATCAACATGATGGAAAGTATTAATTACCATACTTGGCTGGTTGACAATACGAACTCATTGGCGCAAGCAGAAAAACGCTACAAAAACGTGCAAGATTTAATTGCTTGGATATGTGAGAAAAGCGAAGATATAAGTGATGCTGAAAATATAGCAGATGTGGAAGAAGTAAAAAATACAGCAAGCCAGTCCACAGAGATAAATTTTGCTGAGACAATTAATCGCATGCTGCTATTAGATATCATTGATCGCGAGCAAGAACAAAAAGAAGATGAAAAAGTCCAAATACTCACCGTCCATGCCTCAAAAGGTTTAGAGTATCCACATGTATATATTATGGGTGTTGAGGAAGGTTTGTTACCGCATCAGCAAAGTATTGAAGATAACTTTGTTGAAGAAGAGCGTCGTTTAGCTTATGTCGCAATTACCAGAGCAAAACACACACTCACCCTAACCTTAACCAAAGCACGTAAAAAATTTGGTGAAATAATCCCATCAAAACCTAGTCGCTTTATCGATGAGTTACCACAAGATGATCTTAGCTGGAGTGGCAAATCAGAAACCACACAAGCTGAAAGAAAGACACTTGCTAAGAGCAATTTAAGCTTATTAAAGAATCGCTTTACATAGTTGTCGTAAACAAAAAGGCATCTTCATCAGCCAAATATTTGGTGTTAATTTTAAATGATTTTGTAAACTCATTATCAAGTATTACTTTTTTTGGCGTATCCATTTTTATTAATTTACCATTATCGATCAACAGCATTTGATCACAAAATTGCGCTGCTAAATTCAAATCATGCATCACCATAATAACACCTAAGTTATGGCGTTTTAATAATTCATCTAAAACATCAAAAACTTTAGCTTGTTGATAAAGATCTAATCCAGTAGCATGCTCATCTAATAGCAACCATTTTTCTTCATGACTATCACTGGCAATAATTTGCAATATAACGCGTGCCAGATGAATGCGTTGTTTTTGACCGCCTGAAAGCATATGAAAAGGTATTTCACATTGTTTAGATATACTTAATAATTCACAAATCTCGCTGATTAGTTTTACTTTACGATTGGTATTTAACTGATGCGCATAAAACCCCATTTTAATAATATCATTAGCGGTATAGTTGAATAAAACTTGTGTGTTTTGCGCAAGATAAGCAAATCTTTGAGCGCGCCTTTTGGGGGTAAATTGCGCTACATCTTCGCCATTAAGTAAAACCTTCCCTTTGATCCTTTTATGTGAAACTCTGGCAGATATCACATCAAGTAGTGAAGTTTTTCCTGCTCCATTTATACCAATAATCGCATATTTTTCACCTGATTTAAATAACGCATTAACATCAAAAATCCTTGCCGCAACATTAATGTTTCTTAATTCAAGCATATATATTTCATCTAACTGAACCTTGATTGATAACAACTATAAAGAAAAGCCAATGATATGGCAATTCACTAATATTCGGATAGGCAAATACCTATTGCTCTAAATATTTGTATATCCAAATATTTAAATATTCGGATATGCGGATATTTAAATATACGTAAAATTAGATATTTGTAAATTCAATTAAATATATATCATTTGACTCCCCTGCCCTCATCGGTAAAAATAGATACACATTAAGATGATGAGGGTATATTTACATGTCGATATTAAAAAACTTAGGATCAACATATCAAACAGAATTATGTTTAAAGGCGTTTAAAGCATTGTCTAATCCAGATAGATTTAATATTGCACTATGGCTTTTAGAGCCTAAAAAGAATTTTTTCTCCGAGAAAATTGACATCGAAAAAGATGGTGTCACCATCAATATGATTATGCAAAAATTAGACCTCTCTCAATCTGTTACGTCACAACATATTCAACAACTTGAAGAAGCCGGTATTATTACATGTGAACGCAAAGCGCAATTTAGAATGTGCAAATTAAATAAGACCTATACGCGTCAGATGTTTGAATCAATTGCTGATATGTTTCAATAACCCCCCTTCTGCCCTTTAACACTCGATAGTAAAATGCTTTTGCATGAGTATATCAAGCATGCCACCTTCATCACTTTGTTTATTAAAACTAAATAAATATATATCTTATTAAGGCTGTGCACTCCTTACTATTGCGGCATTAGGATATGTTAAATGCAAGGTAAGAAACGCTACAAAATGATTCTCTGCAAGTATATACTAATACTACTTTTTTAAAGATATTGATAGATTTATGCAACATTTTGATTTGATTTGTATTGGTGGAGGTAGTGGCGGTATTGCAGCAGGAGTTCAGGCAGCACGCTTTGGTAAAAAAGTCGCTATTATTGAAGCAAAAGATTTAGGTGGTACCTGCGTTAACCGAGGCTGTGTCCCTAAAAAAGCCATGTGGTATGCAGCTAATTTAGCCTCACGTTTAAAGCATGATTATCAAGGCTATGGCTTTGATCTAGACGTCAAAGGCTTTAATTGGCAGACACTCAAAAATAAACGTGAAACCTATATTTCTAATATTCACCAGTTTTATAACAAGCTATTTGGTACCCAAAAAATCACACCTTTTAAAGGATGGGGGAGCTTCAAAGATAAGAATACTATCATCATTGATAATGAAAATAGCCAAACTGAAATTAGTGCCGATCACATTTATATCTGTCCAGGCGCCTATCCTTTGACTCCACCCATTCCAGGTGCTGAATATGGTATCACTTCAGATGATTTTTTTGAGCTTGATACACAACCACAAAAAGCTGTTGTCGTTGGTGGTGGTTATATTGGTGTTGAAATTGCAGGGGTTTTTCATGAACTAGGCACAAAAACACATCTTCTTATTCGTCGGGATAAACCACTTAAAGAGTTTGATGAGATGTTAAGTGATGAATTACTTAGCAGCATGCAGATGCTACAGATGGATGTAAAAACGCATACTAACATTATTAAAGTGATTAAAAAAACCAGTGGCTTGCTTGATATCCATTTAAATAATAGTGATGTGCTTTATGATGTTGATTGTCTTGTTTGGGCAACCGGGCGCGCACCATTAACTGATAACTTGGGATTAGAAAATGCAGGTGTTAAACTCAATGACAATGGCACCATTATCGTTGATGAATATCAAACAACCACGGTTCCGCATATTTTTGCATTGGGTGACGCCACAGGTGCTGCACAGTTAACTCCTGTTGCCATTGCCGCAGGCAGACGTTTATCTAGACGCTTATTCAATGGTGAAAATAAACTCAAACTGGATACACATTTGATTCCTACGGTTGTTTTTTCACATCCAGCGATTGGTACGGTTGGTTTATCTGAAAAAGAAGCAAATAAAAAGTATGGCAAAGACAATATCAAAATATATCAAAGTAAATTTACTCCTCTTTTTGCCGCGATCTCAGGCTTTAGACTGCCTACAGTAATGAAGCTTATTGTTGCCGGCGTTGATGAAAAAGTGGTCGGTTGTCACTTAATTGGTTTAGATGCTGATGAAATATTACAAGGCTTCGCAGTTGCTATTCAAATGGGTGCAACAAAACAAGATCTTGATAATACTATTGCCATTCACCCAACCAGTGCCGAAGAATTGGTTACAATGCGTTAATGTTTACTAGGTAATGATGTAAAATAAATTGCATCACCTATTACCTCTCCCCTTGTGGGAGTCGTGCAGCTTAAGCTGCGCGAATGCGGGGATAATTGAAGCTCAACTTAATTCTTTTATGGATTACTAAGCTAATTTCTACAAGGATAAGATATGACAGATGATGTTCGTTTAGATAAGTGGTTATGGGCAGCACGTTTTTTCAAGACACGCCAATTAGCTAAAGAAGCAATTGAAGGTGGCAAGGTGCATTATAATGGTGCACGCTCTAAAGTCAGCAAAAAAGTTGAACTTGGCGCGACACTGACCATTCGCCAAGGTTACGCTAAAAAAGTCGTTACAGTTATGGCTTTATCAGATGTACGAAGTACAGCAAGTATTGCACAAACGCTTTATAATGAAACAGCTGACAGCATTGAACAACGTGAGCATGAGACAATGCTTAGAAAACTAAATAAAGCCACCCTACCCAATCCAGTTAAACCAAATAAAAAAGAACGCCGTCAGATTATGTCTTTTAAGCACCAACAAGACAGTGGTGATTAAGTTGACTCTGAAAATATCACGCCGTTGGTGGTGTTAAATCAATTGGCTGACTACCTGGTGCTGCATTTACTGGAGCATAATTATTTGCTGGTGTTGGACAGTCGTTATTTGATGTCGAGCATGAAAATACTTGCGCCTGAGTTAATGCCGCATTTAAATCATTATAACTGACATTGATCGTTTGTGTAGTGGCGCCTGCTGTCGTTAGTGAATATACTCCATTTTCAAATCCTGCTGCAGCCCCTAAAGTATAACCTTGCAAACCAATATAATACTGGACATTTGATCCTTGCCCTTCAGGGACAGTCCATTTAAGTGTCACACTACAAGAACCACCTGAACATGTATAACCAGTATGCTGGCTAATAGTTACTGGCAATACAGTAACATTTGCTTTAGGGTAAACTGCTGAACTTGTTGGATTACCAACTCCTGGAGCTCGTGTAATTCCAGGGCAGTTACCACCAGGCAAGTCAGAGCAAGCAAATACTTGAACTTTTAGACCACTGACACTCCCTACACTTCCCACTGCAGGAGCCCCAATGACATCTTCTTGTGGGATGGTTAATGTTGCAGTGTAATTTTGGACACCAGACCCTTGGTTAGTTCCAGCTACTATAGCCTGTTTTTTAGCAAGGTCGTTTGAACTTATATTGTCAAACAAATTATGTGCTAATGGATAATAGCTTACTCCTTTTTGAGCAGGGGCTTTAAAACTAACATCAGTAGTACAATTTGCACCATCACAATACAGTGAATTTTGGTTTGATTGACTATCTACAATGCCTGTTACTGTTGCTGGGTGAAATTGTGTCGCTGGCGGTGGAGTTGGGATATTGATACCACTCATATCACCAAAGACTATCATTACTGGTTGGGTATTATTATTTGAATTAAGCGTTCCATCTTGCTTGACTACATCATCGTATGCATAAGCATAAGTATTTGGCATAACTGCGTGAATTGCTTTTGCATAAACATCATACGAACCAGTTTGGTAGTAATTGCTTTTATTATTTTCAAAATAACTTGAACTAAGAGATACATCCTGTTGTGGTGATGGCGTCAATAATCCCACAGACCATGCTGCTGTTATGTTTTTAACAAGCACGCTTTGCAAAGTTTTATTTGGCGTAGCAAATGCTGTACCTGCTTGACCTGGTTCAAAAAAACCCTGTGCAATTTGAGCAGTATTACTTAAATCAATTTTTTCAGTGACAGCTTCAAGTTCCTTTCCTTTAGCCTTATTTACTTGATCCACGCCTGCCTTATTACTAAAAACAAATTCATTTTTGTCATTTACCTGACCTGTAAATTCATATAACTTAGGATAAAGATTAGCAGGATACATTGGCTGACCTTTGTCAGCACCACTTGTTACATAACCATATTTTTCACCTAAAGGCATTGGGTTACTTGCATCACCAACCAGTTCACTACAATTAATTGTTAGCGTTTTGTTTTTATAATAATTTCTAAAGGTTGTAACATAAGTATTTAAATAACTATCTTTTGGAAAATCAGGCGCTATGTGTGGTGCTGCAATACGGATCCTTGTCCCATCATAAGTATGCAACAATTTTGTCCATGAACCTCCTGCACTGTCTAATGTCTGATTCATAGCATTGATGATTTGTGCCCGTGTTTGATTCAGTGGAGCACCTGAGCTTGCTTTTAAATCCCCTGAAGTTTCATTTGTACCATATTTTATTAAACTAATTGGGATTGAAAAGAAGTCAACAGAGGTTGGATTAATCCAGAATACACCATCATCACCATAGGTAAACTCAAATTTATCATAGATAATATCATAACTAGGATCTTGTTTATTACTATCGTCTGGAGCCTGATAACTAATCGTATTATCTGTTTTAAGCGCATACATACTTAATTTATGATTTAAGGAAAGAAACGCTCGCCCACTTTGCACCTTCGGTATATACACTAAAACACTATGTGTATTTGCATTATAACCAGGAATAGTGCTTAATGCTTGTGCTTGCTGTCCAATATCTTCGCCAACTTGTGGCACAACGCAATGACCAACAGCAACTGTTGTACCATCTAAGTTTTTAGAAGAAAACTGCATAACACATGCGTTGGCAGGATCTGTTTTCACTTTAGGAATCTGCTGAGCAATCATAAGAAGATAAGCATTAGTGATACCTTGTTGATTATTATCTTTAAGATTATCAACAATCTGTACTGGGAAATAGTTAGACTGTTCTGTTACTGGTGTATTTGCAAGTGTATTCAATGTTGTTGCATAATCTTGAGCACTTGAAGCAGCAAAGGCATTTGCAAAAATAAATAATGAGCTAACAGCAAGGCTTAGGTATTTGACTTTCATAGTATTCTTCCTTATTTAGTTTACAGGGTGAAATGATTCTTTTTAGTAGAAATTATCTACTACTTGTTAAACCATTTACCCAATAGTATAGATAAAAAAATAGAAGAACCATGTAACTTAGATGACTAAAAATGACTCAAATAGTTGCACAAAAATTTTCACATTAATAAAAGACCATTTAATATCATTTATCCATGATATATGCTTCTACGCTATTGCTATCATTTGGCGCATTATTCATTTTGTAACTTCTAGTTAGCGTATTATCATTAATATTCGAATTCCCTATAAATGTTAAATTCATCCCAACTTTATTCCAAAGAGATTCTATGTTCCAACCTTTTTCTAAGAATCCATCGGCAAGAGAATCTCCAATGCCAACAGGACTTATTAATGACTTTGCTACAAGCGCCCTACCAGTTAGGCCATTATTGGTAATTTTAATTCCCCAAGGAGCATGAAACATAACAGCAATATCTTTATTGTTATATTTTGAAGTGCCAATATATAAGCCAAGATGACTGGTTGAATTTTCTGAGTTGCCAAAAGAGATTAATGTTAAAAATGGTAAAGGTTTTATAAAACCTTTACCATTGATCAGAATATCTTTCCTTTCAAGCTCTGATTTGCCATATAAGCTATATTTAGCACCTGTGTAATTAGTTTGCCAGTAAGTTGCTCTTGGCAACCAAATTCCAAAGCTCAAAAACAATCTTCTCATAAGACCTGAGCAATCACTATTAAATCCATTACCTCCCCAGCCATATGGCATGTTTAAAAGTACACTAATTTGCAAAGAAAAATCTCGAGGCGTTGGCAAAAGTGGCCAACTTTCTGTAGAGAGTCCATGTAAACTCACCCGCTTTCCTTTTGCTGTAGAATTTATCGATTTATAAGGAACAATCAAATAATGTTCTTTTTTAGGGAGCATACTCCCTACATACAGGGTGATCATATTCTGTTTATTTATATATATCTCTTGCTTTTGTACAATAGGGACTACAAAATTAGATGACTCCCATTTTCTAATAAATTTTGAACTAACAAAGGCAAATGTTTTGCTTGGTACCCAACCTAATATTCCTTGACCTTTTACTAATATCCATTTTTCATCTTTTGTCATTTGTACTGCTTGTACAGGCGTTCCTAGCCACATATCAGAAAGTTGAATGTAATCGAATGGGAAACCTTCACCTGCAGTTGTAAAATCATTATAAAAGGGAGTGTTTGTTGGTAATGATCTAACTTGTGCATTATTCACCATAATCACTTTGCAACCAAGTGATGATGAGCAGGAAATATTGGGGAAATTATCTAAATCCATATTTATGGCAATAGAATCTAACCATGTCGATATATGAGGCAAGTAGTATTGATTATATCCTCTTTTGTTTTTATAGTACGCAATAGTTCCAACTTCTAGATCCTTTGTTGAACTACAGGTTGCTCCAATTCCTGGGACATAACAAAATAAATGTTGATTAGCTTTATCTGTCCAAGGATAAAAATATTGTTGTTTAAAATAATTGATGTTTTGTAATTGTTCTTTTTTTGATAATAAAAGTTGATCCATGTTACCTTCAACATAGATACTAGGACTTTGTTTAATTTCGGTTGGAATAGTAATATTATCAGTGCTAGCGCAAGCAACTGTAGTAATAAGCGAAATAAATACTATAAATCCTGCTTTGATCAGTTTCATGGCATGGTCTCCTTAATTATCCTTACTGAAACTCTACACTCCAGATATATTTAAAAATGCCATCGATCAATGACGGCAGGGTTTTATTATTTTCAAAAAGTATCTGCAGGGCTGTCAAAAATAGAAAATACAGTGGAAACTGCCTACTGGTCAATAAACAGCAATTTCCATTAACCTCGCCAGGCTAGATAAATCAAGGCTTCCAGAAAATTATTTTCGTAATCTTTTTTCTAATAAACCTCTCAACCATAGGCTTTCAGAGAGTTTTTCAGTGGGAACTACTGGTCAATAAATAATTTTATTTAAAAACTAAGGCGTCAGGTATATAATTACCTTTCCACATAAAATTAAAGAGAAATCACGCATGAGTAATCAAAAAAATAAAAAACTAATTGTCATCACTGGTGCCAGCTCTGGTTTTGGTGCTGCAATTGCCAAAAAGTTAAGTGCTAATGGTTTTCCATTATTATTAATTGCTAGGCGTTTAGACAAGCTTGAAGCACTTAAACTACCTAATACCATTTGTACTAAAGTTGACATTACTAACCGCAACGCTTTTGAAAAAGCCATAAGAGATGCTGAGCAGAAATTTGGTAAAACTGACTGCTTGATTAATAATGCAGGGGTTATGCTGCTTGGTCAGATTGACACTCAAGATGGTAGTGAGTTCTCCAAGATGCTTGATGTTAACGTTAATGCCCTACTTAATGGCATGCAAATTGTTCTTTCTGATATGAAAGAGCGCAATGAGGGAACAATCATTAACATCAGCTCAATTGCAGGAAGAAAAACTTTCCCGAATCATGCTGCTTATTGTGGTACTAAATTTGCTGTTCATGCTATTAGCGAGAATGTTCGAGAGGAAGTTGCTGAACATAATGTTCGTGTGATCACTATAGCGCCGGGGGCTGCTGAGACTGAGCTGTTAAGTCATACGTCATCGTCAGAGATTAAAGCAGGTTATGAGGCATGGAAAGACGATATGGGTGGCGTTTTATCCGCGGATGATGTTGCTAATGCAGTAATCTATGCTTATATGCAGCCACAAAATGTTTGTATTCGTGAGATTGTTATTGCTGCAACAAAACAGCAACCTTGATTCTTTATCTACTTTTTTATCTACGCAACACCTCTATTTTGTGACTTGGCAAGCTTAGCTGAGGAATAAGCCATTACGCGCCATACCTTGCGTTCGGTTTTAAATTTACGCTTTAGCTCTTTATAATGCTCTTTAAGCTGAATAATTTGTGTTGAAGATAGTTTATCTTTCTTTGCTTGTAAGCAGGCTTGCTTTGCTTTTGCCCACTCTTTGATACTATCAAAAAGCAACTTATATTGTGTTTCTAAACGCTGTTCAAAGTCAACAATCAGTTTAATATAGCGCTTATCTTTAAGTTTGCTTTGCGCATGTTTTAATTGCATCGAGGCACGTGCTGCTTCAATTACAGGTTTTGGCGTGGTTTTTAGATCATATGCCCAGCCAATTTTTGAGGCACTGAAAATAATCCATTTAGAAGGATCAAAGTCATACCATTTGACACCATTGCGATAATCCCCTGCATACTTATGATGATAGTTGTGATAGCCTTCGCCATAAGTGACTAATGATAATATTGGATTATCACGTGCGGTATTTTCATCTGAATATTTTTGCTTGCCCCAAATGTGCGCAAGTGAATTAATAAAAAACGTAAAATGGTGATTAAGTACTAAGCGTAGTAAGCCAGCCAATAATAAACAGCCACCAATGCTTCCATAAGTTGCACCGATAAGCATTGGTAACACTACGCACATAAAAATAGCTAATGGCACATAATATTTATGTTGAAAAGCAACGATTTTATCTTTTTCAAGGTCATTGACATTTTCAATTTTACTAACTTTTTTTGGTAGCTCTCTTAACATCCAGGTGAAATGGCTGTACCAAAAACCTTTGGTTGCGGCATAAGGATCTTGTTCTTTATCATCAACATGACGGTGATGTTTACGGTGATCTGATGACCACTTAATAATACTATTTTGCAAAGCTGCGGCACCAAACAGCATAAAGAAGATTTTAAGTGGCGCTTTAGCCTTATAAGCGCGATGCGACCACAAACGATGATATCCTGCAGTAATGGATAACCCCGTTGCAATCATAAAAAAGCCAAACCAAAGCCAATCAGCTAAAGAAAAGCCATAAGTTACAGCATAATAAGGAATAAATATTAATGCCGCAATCGGTGTTAAAGTCAAAATCAGCACACTTTTCATATCTAGTGGCCGTTTTTCTACATTGTTTTGCATATGTCTCCTTTTTATAAGTTAATTCAGCAAAAAACAAAAATGTGAAACGCGAAAAATAAATTTACACTGCTCATCTTATAGCAAATATCCGAAAATGCTAGGATTATTTTTTGCACAATGATAAAGCAAAAGCGCTTGCACCTTTAATACCAACATCGGTATCCATCACAACAAAAACGGGAATTTCTTTCATTAATCCTGTCATACGTCCTTTGTCATAAAAGGTTTTTATAAAGCGACCATCTTGCATTTGTTTAATAAGCTTTGGCGCAATGCCACCCACAATATAAAGCCCACGTTTTGGTAAAGTCACTAACGCCATATTTCCGGCTACCGCACCATAAACTCGAATAAAGATATCAACGGCTCTTAGTGCCATCGGATCACCTTTTTCAACGGCGTATTGTGTGATCAGTTGTGCTTGATCGCCACCTTTATGCATATCTCTTCTTAGCTCAGGTGATTCCGGTTGATTATATAAAGGATTAGCGACTACGTATTTATAAATGTTAACAAGGCCAGGCCCACAACAAATACGCTCGATTGATACACGATGTAGTTTTTTCTTTAGAAATTGAAATAGCCCAATTTGTTCATCGTCTACTGGCGCGAAATCTTGATGCCCTCCCTCACTTGCGTAAACAAAGGTTTTATCATCATGTTTAGTGACAATCCCCATGCCAATGCCTGTACCAGCACCAACCATTGCAATAGGTGCACTCTCATCAATAGGCGACTGTTGCAAACAGGCTAAGTCTTTAGTTTCCACCGCATCTAGACCATAGCCAATTGAGGCAAAATCATTGATTAATTTGACCTTGCTAATATCAAGTGTTAATACTTTAGCTAATTCTATTTCCGTTAGCCCCCATGGCAGATTAGTAAATTCAATTGCACCATTTTTAACAGGGCCTGCCACCGCAATACAAGCAGCTTTAATTAGCACTTTATCAATCGCTGACTCTGCAAGAAATTTCTCAATAATGGCAGATAAACTTTTAAAATCAACAGCCAAATATTTTTTAGCAAACAGTACCTTGGCTTTTTTTTGTGTATATTCAGTCAATTGCAAGCGTGTATTGGTTCCACCAACATCACCAGCTAATACGATCATCTTTTTTGTCCTTATTATTAATAGTTATGGCTAAAAATAGACTACAACGGATGTAGTAAGTCAAATATTTTCTCAGCAAGCATTTTTTGCGCCTTGGTCGTTGGATGAACATAGTCCCAAAATAAGTGAGTCTGTGGATCGTGTTCAATAGGAATGTCTGTTTGGATTTCACCACTACCATCAACACCGCCAAAACTTCTAATACACGCTTCGGTTGCATTATCAAAACCAAATGCCATTGGTGTTTCTAATGCTTCATGCAATAAAGCATAGGCATCAAATAAATAAATCTGCACAAAAGGATACTTCTCTTTAAGCCTATTGATACCGATTTCAAGTTGTTTATTTTGCTTAATAATATTGTGCTTTATATATTTCTTAAGCCAAATAACCATAAGCTTTGGAAAAGGAGTTACATCATAGGCAGGTGCTACCGTAACATCAGGCACATTCCAAACAACAATCTTTTTGGCACCTAACTTAATCACTCGGTCAATACTACATAATAAATCACTGGCAACGCGATAAACTGCAGGGAAGTTTAAAAATGGTTTTTCATTATGCACGGCAAATAAGAAATTATTACCACCACCATTTAACATGACAAGTGCATCATCGGTAAAACGGCCTTTCTGTGCAACATATCGGTCAATCTGGTTTTGCACTGAAAAAGCATGTGCAGTCAATAGTGATTTTGGATTTTTGCCTGTGGTGCACGCGCCACCAATAGCATAGTTACTTACTTTAATATCGGTTGCTGTTTGCTGCTTTTCTTTGAGCATAGTGCCAAGATATTCACAAGCAACTAAGCCATCACTAAAACGGCCACGGTCATAAGGCACTCCTGGGATTTCCAATGTTTTAATTAAATTACCATTATCTTGTAGGCTATCGCCAAATACTACAATACTACCAACAGTCATCGTTAGCTCCTTCAAAAAAATTGACCATCCATTGTGCAACCACTCTGCTGTGATCACGCATTCTCAAGCTATCTATACCGGATTCAAAGCAATGTGATAACGCCTCTTTTTGTTCTTTTATCAATAAATGATTATGTGCACGCAACATTTCAGGGTGTGCCTGCATACCCCAAACAAGATTATCAATAATAAACATTTGTATAGGGCAAAAGGTATTTGTAGCAATTAAAGTGGCATTTTGCGGCAGCTCAACCACTTGGTCTTGATGATAAAAAGACAGACTTAAATGATCATGAAACGGACACATCCATGCTTGTTTTTCAAGTATCTTAATGCATTGTACACCAACGCCCCAACCCCTGATTGATCGCTCAACACGTCCACCTAGCGCCTGCGCTAAGATTTGATGACCGAAACAAATACCAACCATCTTTTTGTGTAAACCAAAAAGTGACTTTATATAGTCTTCTAGTACACAGATCCATGGCAGGCGTTCAAATGATGTTGCTTTGCTACCTGTAATAATAAATTTATCATAATATTTAATATCTTTTGGGTATTGACCAACCGTCACATCAAAGACATCGATATCAACAATGGTTGAGACTTTCAAAAAAAGATTGGCAAACATATCAGGATAATTGCCCCCTGAAACATAACGACGATACTCAGGAATATGATCAGCTTGCAGTAAGGCTATTTTCATTAAGACCCCTTTGAACTCCAACCTTTTAAATCATTTCTTTAAGTTGCATCAAAGCGGCTTTTGATAGTTTGAACGTATAGAGTTTACTCGCATGTTCTTTATCTGCTTTAAAGCCAATCAAACCATCATCCAAATTTAAAATTTCCTCAATCTGAATTGAGTTTTCTTTGCCTTCAAGCTTTTCTTGTTTCTTGTACCATGTTTCTTTAGCGCGTTTTATCGCTTGGCGATAAGCACCATGAATTTTATTCTCACGCACTTTTTGCACAAACTGATTGGCAACTTGTGGTAATTCATCTTCAAGTTTTTTCAATTCATACAATGTGCGCACATCATCGATTAAACCATCATGATTTAATAGACGAACTGCTTGTGAGGACTTGGCAAGTTTTAAGCGCAGCGACACCCAGCTTGGTTCACGTCCTAGAGATTCAGCAACTTCTGCTTTATTCATTTTACGCTTCATCACAAGCTCAGTTAAAGCATCTGCTTCTTCAAACGGAGATACCTTTTCACGTTGCTCATTCTCAAGTAATTGGATGATCAAAATATCATTGTCAGCCTCATCGCGTAAAATACATGGTACGGTTTCAAGTTTTAACTCTCTTGCCGCTCTAAACCTGCGCTCTCCAGCGATAATATGATAAAACCCATCCTCCTTTTTGGGTGTTACAATAATTGGTTGAATAATACCCTTTTGCGCAATACTTTGTGCCAAAGTATCGATATTTCTAAAAATCTTACGTGGCTGATTTGGATCGGGCATCAGTTCATTTAAACTAAGATCCAATAGTCCACCAGATTGTGTAGCATGTTCATTTAAGGTTTTAAGCTTAAGTGCTAATAGTGCTTCCTTCTTATTATCGGCACTTCCATCAACACTGCCTAATTCATGCACTCTTTTCCTATTGGCTAAGGATATTTTTGTACTCATGCAGTCACTCCTGAGAAAGAGGCTACGATCTCTTTGGCTAACTTTCTAACCTGAACATGAACATTACTCTCAGGCGCATAATCACCAATATACATTCCAGAGGCTTCTGCTTCGACAAACTTGACACTTTGTGGAATAAACGTACTAAAAGATTTACCTTCTTCTTCCAACACATTAAGCAAGCTGCGTGACATATTTGAGCCTTTAACGACGCGATTAGCAAGGAGTTTATAAGGACGATCTGCGGTTAAGGCAAGATCTTTTGCCTCAAGAAGGCCTGATAAATCCATACCACTGGGAGCTGCTGGAATAATTACCAAATCAGCTAACAAAGCCGCCTTTAAAGCTGCCGTTTGAAAATTTGGTGGCGTATCAATCACAATATAATCAACCTTTGATTTAACTTCGGCAATTGCCTCTCTAGCATGTTTCTCGTCAACTTGAATCACATTATCAGCAGAGCCTTCATTTTTAGCTGCCCACGACCAAGCATCTGGCTTGTCTTTATCCATATCGATGACTAACACAGAGTGCCCTAATTCCTTAAGGCCTCCATAGATATTCATTGCGGTTGTTGTCTTACCAGAGCCACCTTTTTGTTGTAAAAGGGCAATTACTTTTGCTGTCTTCATCTTCAGTTGATTAAGTTACATTTAATGCTTATGTCAGTATATAACACTCATCCTGTATTTTACAGTCTTTCTGCCATGGCTTTTTTGCTTTATTATTCATGTGACTTAGTGTTTATTTTGATTCGCTTGCTCAGTTTGATTATACTCTCCAGCAAGTTTGATCTAATAACAAATGATAAGGATCTATTATGCATAACAAAGCCCAAAGCAAACCCAGCAAATTTGATGCAAATAAAGCGAATGAGCTGGATGATCTGCTTCTTAATTTATATCCGGATCCAGCCGATGATTTTGATAAAGATGAACATATTTTCTCTTTATCCATGCTTGATGGATATCTCACAGCAGTATTACTTTGTCCTGAAACCATTGATCACAAAGACTGGTTAGAAGGTGTTTGGCAAGAAGATGTGTTACCTGAATTCAAATCCGAAATTGAGAAAGATAAATTGATTAAACTACTAACTGCTGAGCATACGCGTCTTAAAAAAGCATTTGACAATGAACTGACTGAGTTTGAGCCGCTTGTTTATCACGTGATGCATAAAGATCAAGCATTACCTGCTATTGATCTTTGGCTTGATGGTTTTGAGCGCGGTTTTGAGTACTTTGCAGATGCTTGGATATTAAACCCACAGATTGAAACGGTTATTGATGATATTTTAGGGTTTGATGATGATTGTGACTTCGAGCATCTTTCATTAGATCAACGTAATAAGTCATTAGAGAGACTGACTGATTTAATTATTCAGTTATATGCATTAAATCGTAGTAACCCAAATTCAAAATAGCTTCTTCTAAATAAATGCGTCTATTGTATGTGTAACTCATACTAACTATTCTACAATAATTGCTCCTTGATACATATTCATCTGACAACTAAAGTGATATACCCCTTTAGGAAGCTTTCCAAGCGCAATATCAAAAGATTCTTTCATTGGTAATATATATTGCTTATTAAGTTCTTTGAAAACGACAATTTCAGCACAAGCACTTTTGTCATTACGTATGAATTCAAGATTTATGTCATTATCAACGTTAAAATAAAGGTTCGCAGGGGAATATACCCCATCTTTTACAAGTATTCTTGCCTTAGTATTACTCTTGACTTTCGTGCCTTTTGATTGCGAGAGCCAAAACCAATATACAACAAAGAAAGCAGCTATGACTAAGAAACTATTAACAAAAACAGTGATCATAATGATTCTCCTTTAACCTTTAACTTTAAAAAATCGTAAGCGATTAGCATTAGTTATTACCGTCAGAGATGATGCTGCCATAGCAGCAGCTGCAATCATTGGACTTAAAAGTACACCAAATACTGGGAATAAAATGCCAGCTGCAACTGGAATGCCCAATGTATTATAAATAAATGCACCAAATAAATTTTGTTTGATATTCTTCATTGTTGCACGTGAAACCAAAATAGCATCAACAACACCAGTCAGTGAACTACGCATCAAGGTGATATCAGCACTTTCTATTGCAATATCAGTGCCATTGCCAATCGCAAAACCAACATCAGACTGTGCTAATGCGGGTGCATCATTAATACCATCACCAACCATTGCAACAATTTCATTTTTTTGCTGCAAAGCTTTAATATGCTGAAGTTTATCTTGTGGCATACTTTCAGCCAACACATTATCTATATCGAGTATTCTAGCGATCGCATGTGCAGTTTCTTTATTATCCCCTGTGATCATTGTTATTTGAATATTATTGCGCTTAAATGCCTCAATTGCCTCTTTGGCATGTTCTTTTATTGGATCTGCAACAGCAATAATTCCGCTTAGTACATCATTGATTGCCACATACATTACCGT
Source organism: Cysteiniphilum halobium (assembly GCF_003574425.1). GTDB lineage: Bacteria > Pseudomonadota > Gammaproteobacteria > Francisellales > Francisellaceae > Caedibacter > Caedibacter halobius. The sequence goes on from NZ_QLIU01000030.1 coordinate 31,655, forward strand.
TTGACCTTCACGACTTTTAGCTGCTGCTGATGTCTCCATTTCTAAGCTCTGAAGTCCATAGTTTGCCATAATTTTATGATTACCAACGATAATACTCTGACCATTAACTTCACCCGTCACACCAAGTCCGGTATGACTTTGGAAGTTATTAACCTGTAAAAGGTCACCTAAATGCTGTGCTTTTTTGACAATGGCTTCGGCAAGTGGATGTTCAGAGTGAGCCTCTAAACTTGCAGCTATCTTCAACAAATCCTGTTCATTAATGCCTTTAATACACGTCACACTCATAACCTCTGGTTGTCCTTTGGTAATCGTACCGGTTTTATCAAGTACCACATGTGTGATCTTACTTGCATTTTGTAAGGCTTCACCATTTTTGATCAAAACACCTAATTGTGCTGCTTTTCCCATACCAACGATAATCGAAATAGGAGTTGCCAAACCAAGTGCACATGGGCAAGCAATCACAAGCACAGTAATCCCTGCTACGAGTACAAAACCAATGCCAAATCCTAAATTAAACCAAATAATTGCTGCAGCGATTGCACATAACATAACAAAAGGCACAAAATAACCTGATACCATGTCGGCAAAACGCGCAATAGACGGTTTAGTATTTTGCGCCTGTTTGACTAAAGCAATGATTTGCGCAAGTATCGTATCTTTAGTGAGTTTAGTCACGCGATAGCTAAAACTACCCGTTTTATTGATAGTACCTGAGAATACTTTGTCTGTTGCTGACTTTACAACGGCCACTGGCTCACCTGTTAACATTGACTCGTCGACATAAGAGCTACCCTCAATAACTTCACCATCCAATGCGATTTTAGTGCCTGGTTTAACACGAATGAGATCACCTATTTGCAATTGATCAATAGCAACCTTTTCCTCTTGACCGTCAGCATTAATACGATAAGCAAATTTTGGTTGCAAACCAATAAGTTGTTTAATCGCTTCAGAGGTTTTGCCACGTGCTTTTTGCTCCAACCAAGTACCAAGATTAACTAAAGCTATAATAATAAGTGCTGCCTCAAGATAATTATGTCTAGCATTTTCAGGGATTACCTGAGGTGCTACAATCACAATAATTGAATAAATCCATGCAGCTAATGTACCCAAACTAATCAGAGTATCCATCGTCGCATGATGCTGTAAAAAAGCTTTATATGCTGATTTATATAAATGTGCTGCAGCTGTAAACATAATCAATAGTGTAATCAATGCCATAATAAGCCAAAAAATATTAATACTATGTGGAACAACTGTCGGTGCCAATGAACTTAACCCATAAAACATTAGAAACAAGCCTAAAACACCAGGAATAATCACCTTGCGCCATAAATGCGGTTTTTCAGTCAAGGTATCATGTGCAACATCCTCTTTGATTTGTTCGGCAATATAACCTAATTGCTTTAACTGTTGAATAATGTTCAGAGCATCAAGACTCGTTGTAACCTGTAGTATTCTATCGGCAAAATTAACACGTGCTTCTATAATTTCTGGTGTTTTAGCAAGAGCGGATTCAATTTTGCTAACGCAGCTCGTGCATGAAATGTTTTTCAATGCAAATTCATAATCATGTATTTTTTGCTTATTTGTCATTATCCTTCTCCTTTGCAATTCCTTGGTAAAGATCTCTTAAAATAGGACATTCCTGACCTCTCAATTCATCAATACCCATGACAATCTTTTGCTTTAGTATAGTCAATATAAGATTAATCTTAAGGTGAAGGTCAATAAATTATCGCAAAATATTTACTGATTACCTATAAGGGGTTAATTCCAGATAGCACTGGTTTTTCCCAGATATGATGCTTAGCCCTTACTCCATATAGTTTGTAGCCATCTGTATTTCATCAAATTTAGGGTGGTACTCTCCAGTGGCATGGTGAAACTTTGGCATGACCTTGTGCGCCACGTTCGCCCACATATTGATTTTGACCTTGGCGATGGACTGGTGTGTGTTCTCATCAAACTCGATTAGCTCACTGTAGTAGTGCGCGCGCGTACCCAGTAGCCACCGCCTTTGAATTTACGGTCAATGGTTTGTTTTATTTCGGTGAGGAATTGGGATAGTGTGAAAGAGGTGGTGTCGGTTTGTGTGGCAGGTTCTGCCATAAAAATATCTTTGTTCATTTTGGAATCTCTGGCAGGCTAGAGTTGTTGTCAAAGAAATCATCAACGCTATAAGTGTATACTTCATCATGATATATGGTTGATTTATACGTAATAGCCTTGGGTGTAAAAACACCTATATACGTAGGCATTATTTTTAATGAGTTTTCTTTGAAAACACTGGGTGTATAGGCTGCAAAATTCTTGTTATCTGCATAACGTGCAGATTCGTATAAAAATGCTTCGATATTATTTTTTCTCATTGATTTTGATAATTGCTGAGTGTAAGCATAACTATTTTTAGATATCAGTAGTTTATGGTCTAAATATTTAATCTTAGTGAGATCGAGAAAGCTATGAATGTTGCATTGCACTGAAAAAACTGTTCTTTCAAAGTAAAGTATATCGCGTATGTTTGCTTGTCGGTTGAAGTTAAAGAAATAAAATGCAGATTCAGCTAGGGCTGTTTCCTTGTTGCTTGAACCGTACCATAGCGACTTTTCATAGATGGTGCCAAACCTAGAGCCATATTTCAAAGGAGGATATCTAAATGGAGTATAAATTAAATAATGATGGTCTATATGCTTGGTTTTGGGTTTAGCCTTTTCTTCAAGTAGTTGCTCTAATCGTTCTTGTTCTTGAATATTGCCAGCCGTGAGTTTAAGCGTTGAAGCAGTATTTTGTGTTTCAATACTTCTATAGACTGTTAGCCTTTCACATGGTTGGATGTACTTTTTAATGAAGCTACACTCGTCCACGGTAGTAATCCAAGTAGTTCATTACCAAAACCAATCCCTTGACTGATGTCATTAAATCCATAGGTGTGTTGCCATTAAGATCGTTATTTTTATTTGTTAGCCATTTTTTACATACCGCTTCATTGCCGCCATATATTGCATCTAGTGATCGGATGATTTTTATAAAATATAACGCAAGTTCTCCGGTACTGGTTTCGGGTGAAAATGTATTTGAATTGGTTTTTTTGGCTTTGCTGAAAGCTGAATTGCTCATATGAAGAATGCGCGCGATATCAGATTGTGGGATATTATATAACTTCGAGACATTCTCTAAAGATTTTGCAATGATTGAGCTATCATTTGTTACACTAACCGCAGTCATTTTAGCAACTCCTTATTTATTTACTTTATCAAGTATAATTTAAAAAAGTGAAAAAGTAAATGATCTTTACGAATTGAATTTCAGGCAAGGGCAAGCTGTAACGAGCCAAATTAAATTGCCTGATTTGAGCCACATTATTTTGCCTATTACATATGTAATCTAATCATCGTATTTGAGATGTTTCATTCGTTGATATAAATGAATAGAACTAAAGGCAATATGCCAATTATTTTTATTTATAATAAAGTTATCTTCAATACTCTCTTAATCTGAAGTTTAGAGTTTCAGATTAATTTTTTATTGTATCTGGCTATTTTTAATCGACTTATGGCATGGTAATTGGCAGGCTATAAGTGCAAACAAAACAACAAGCCAAACACATTATGATCATAGTCATAAAGGGAATCGCCCTCATTATGTTCGAGGGCAGTGTTGGGTTGTATTAGGTTGTGTGCATGGTGGCTTATCACGCCTAAGCTGAAGTCAGTGGTGTTGATGTTATTTTAGGCTATGCCAGACGCTACTATATTGAGCCTGTCTTTGATGATGTGAAGAACAGATGGGGTTGGAAAAATGCTTGGCACAAACCAGACAGGTATTACATCGCTGGACGCATTTGATCTTTGCAGCCTATGCGTTACCAAAATTACTTGTTTTGAAACTTGCTGATTGGAAGTTTGATCTTAATGTTATTCCCTGGAGGCAGAGTTAACCGATGACGGCTGGGTTAGTACGAATATGGCTTTGGCGTATTTTTTCGCAGTTTGAAATTAGGACTGGTGTACAAAAGCAAGAAAATTCACTATCCCAATTCTGCAGGCAAACCGTGCTAGTCATAGAAAAGTAGATAAAGCTGCTTAAAAGCTTAGTTGCGTGAGCTAGCAAGTAAATCGACTGATTGATAATTTAATGTGTAAAACTCTAAACTTCAGAACTAGAACAAAATAACAACAAATTATTAAAAATGACTCATGCGACAAACAATAGCAAACTCACAATACTGGCAACTACTTGCCGAAGGTGTGACCATCGATTCTCCCGCGACAAAATCAGACATTTGTTTTTGCAACTGAGCTTGCCAATAATACTTTAGCGCCATGTAATTTTGTGGCATATCATCTGCTACTTTCTTTATAGGATAAGCTTTTGGCTCACCCGCCATTATCCAATCATCAATACTTGAGATACTTTGTAACCCTATCTTAGCACCATTTATTATAGCAACAGCTACCGCATCGGCATCTTCATAGATAGCATATAATGGCAATTGTGACTCAGTAATTGGTGATTTTAGTAAATCGCTAATCTGATAACTTTTAGACGTTTTATAATCAATCACTACGGTATGATTATCCGCCAATCGATCAACTCGATCCAGACGCAATTTAAGCGTGACACCAGCAATTGTACATTCTAACTCTTTTTCAAGTGCCACAACCTCAAATGATGCTTGACGCAACTTCTCATAATCAAGCCATTGTAAGATTATCTCTTGCAAACGCGTTATTTCAACCTCTTTAATTAATGCTGGCAGTATATTGATTAATGCCACATGTTTATTCAACGCCGATTTGACATGCTGTTTTATTACTTCAACTAAAACATCTTTTGCAGTATTGATTAAGTTGTCAGATGTTCTTAATTGTCGCCATACTTGCTCTAATACATGATGAATAATCAACCCCTTCTCGAGGGCTGATAGTATCGGTTTATGTGTCTTATCCGCATCAAGATGCAACCGATGAATCAACGCCGCGCGATACGGACACTCAGCAAAATTTTTAAAAACTTGTGAGCCACCCTTGACCTGTTGACAGCTGTCAGCGATTATTGCTTGCAAGGTATTATCCTCAAAGACAGCAAACTGAATAGGCACATCCGCTTTATCATCAGATTTTGTATGATCATAATGAATCTCAGCTAAATTCATTAATAAAGGTGAACATGTTTGTATTTTTTCATCATTTAATAAAGCATAACTAAAATAAATATTTTTCGCCTGCTTTGTTAGACGTTTGGTAATTGTCTTAGCAAATTGAAGCTCACGCTCAACACTAGAATGCGGCATTGACTTTGATCTTTGTAGCGACAAAGGTAAATAAGGGTTCATATTAGCAAAGCTTGGCCAATTGTTATCGTTCATCCTGATGACAAAAAGATGATCAAAGTAGATTTCTGTTGCCTCAAGCACACCTAAAATATGTACGTGTGGGTTATACTTTGTTTCCGTTTGAAAAAGTGTGTTGCTTACTAAGTTTTGTAACTCTATTAACCACTGATCAAACGTAAGATGGACGTCTAAACGCATTAATATAATAAGCTTATTAAGTAGTTTATAAAATTGCGCCAAAGCCTGATGCTCTATACTCGTTAGTTTACATTGATCAAGATATCCAAGTATCGCAATGGCTTGTTGTAACTTTTCAATAAAGGTAAAGGCTGTGAGTTTACATCCTTGCTTTTGTGATTGATGAAAGCTCATCATATTAGTGATAGTTTCTAATAAGATAGGATCACAATCATCCGTAAATAACTTAAGTTTAACCAGTTTGCCAAATTTAATTGATTCAGGCACTTTGGATTTAAGTGCTTGCAGCTTCTGATATCTTTGTACTTTGTAATCATCATACCCTTTAAGATAGCTTGAGCTAAGTACCAGTTTAATCTCATCAAAGTTTACAATTTTATCAAGCTTAAGCCATAACATAAGCTGATAAATAATCCCTTGGTGTAATAAGCTTTCACCACCTGATATGGTATATTCACGCATGCTGTTATCTAACAGTGGATTTTGCTTGGCTTGAGTAGTAATAAAATACTGATCAAATACATTAACTAGAGAATTAAATTGCGCCTGCAAATCTGGTACAATTACACCAATGGTGGCTTGTGGTTGACTTTGACTTAACTCAAACACTGCTTTAGCAACCTTTTCAATTTCAAATTTATCCTCAAGATATTCGGTAATTTCAATATGGCTTGTCGTGTCCATTAAGCCCCACGTCTCTATAGCGATATGAAGTTCAGATGTACAATACGCTAAAAACATCTTCATTTGAGGTGTCACGGTATCAAAGCCCACTAAGATAATTTTCTGATAGCTAAAATAATTCACTGTCTTAGTTAACACCTCACTTCTTGCTAAAAGCTCTGTTATCAACCGTGATTTATCCGTCCAGTTATATTCCGTCAAAGTATTTTGGTAGCGTCCAATCCATTGTAAAAACAAACGAATATTCTTATTATCTGACTGATTTTCAATATCTGCTACCCTCAAACGCCATTGCTGTAACAATTGCCATGCACTAAACACAAGTTTTACTTGATGTGCATTGGGCATAAAAACATTCTCGTCTTCTTTAAGATAAGTCAACAGCAGAAATCGTGCTTCATCATCACTGATTAGATTAGGTAAAGAGCTATCTAACATTTGTGCATGAGCGTATAAAGCATCAATAAACCCATCAAAACTCATACAAACATCACGCAATACAACATATTGTTTTCGTGTACGTGCATAGTTTAAATACAGTGTGGTTAAATGATCTTTTAAGCGGGTATTTGCAGTAATAACAATTGTTGTGTCATTGATTTGGTTGAACAATCTAAGATAGTGACTGACATCTTTGTCATCATTTAATTGATTTTGTGCATCAAGCATTTTTTAGTATAACCACATCACAAGGTGCATTATTAGAAATCTTACTGGCAACTGAACCCATACGCCCAAAAACACCATGATGATGGCCATTGAGAATCAAAAGATCAATGTTATGTTCTTCAATATATTCAATAATGCCATCCGCTACAGAATCCGCATCAATCACTTTGCAGATAACATGATTGTGTTTTGCAATATTTACGGTGACCTCAGTAAACTTTTGTGTCAAACGATCTTTAATTAACTGATTGGGCGTTTTTTCGGAAACACCAGCACCATACCCATAATCAAAAACCGTTTTATGAACGCTAACAACATGCAAATTTGCTTTTTTGGTTTTAGCATAGTCAACTAAATGCGCCAATACTTTTTCCACATCATCATTGACATCAACCGCATAAATAATATTTCGGTATTCAAACATTTATATCTCCTTTTTATTTTTATTGAAGTTACATCGTTTTTTTATTCTACTACACTCTATTATTATGCCCTTGAAATGATGGTCAAGAGAATACTTTGAATGAATCTTTTTACTTCAATCTAATTTTAGCTACAATATTCTTGTTTTCTGCTTTGAATTAATTAAAAAATTAATAAAGGAAAAGCCATGGATAAGGATTTAAGTTTTTTATGCAACACACCATTAGCAGCCGATGCCAGTGCTATCAAACAACTACTTATCAGTAAGTTATTGCCACAAATAAAATGGCAACAAATAACACAGCATTATTTAAGTCCACTGGTCCCCTTTAATATCCATTATAGGCTTTATGAAATTTGTTATGCTAAAACAGATTTTAAGCCCATTTGGCTGCCAGATAATGAAACAAAGACAAATAGCTACTTAGGCAGATGGCTTAATAAGCTGAAATTTTCTGACATCTCTCAATTTTATCAATATAGTATTGACTCCCCACAGGACTTCTGGGGACAAGCCATCGCTGACTTGAATTTATCTTATACAAAAAAACCTTTAACTAGCTTTGATATGTCATTATTTCCACACACGCCAACCTGGCTACCTGGTGCTTGTTTTAATATTGCTGATTGCTGTATTAATGTTGCAGATAATATCGTATCAAAGCCTGCAATTATTTATAAAGGCATGCGGGATGGTAAATGTATTGAGCAAACAATGAATTATGCCGAACTTCAAGACCTAGTGCACACAATTGCCACAGGATTTAAACAACACTATCAATTAAACCCAAAGGATACAGTTGCCATTATTATGCCGATGAATATTGAGGCGGTGGCAACTTATTTGGCCGTTATCTATCTTGGTGCGAGTGTTGTTTCAATTGCTGATAGTTTTTCTGAAAGTGAAATTGATAAAAGACTAAGTACCAGTAATTGCAAACTAGTAGTCACACAAGATGTGATTACTCGAGGCAATAAAACACTGAAGCTTTATCAAAAGATCATGAATTGTCAGGTTTCATCAATTATCTGTTTAAACACTAAAAGTCAAAGTGTGAGTTTACGTGCCAATGATATGCTCTTTGACGATCTGTTAAATAAAAACAACTCAAATATAACACCCACGCCTTATCTCCACAATGCGCAGGGGGTTATAAATATTTTATTCTCCTCCGGTACGACAGGTACAGCTAAAGCGATTGTTTGGGAACAAAGTACGGCTCTTAAGGTAGCAACTGATGCTAAGCTTTATATGGATACTAATGAAGAAGATATCTGGGCATGGCCGACAAGCCTTGGTTGGATGATGGGACCATGGCTTGTGTTTACCGTCTTTTTAAATCGTGCAACGATGGCATTAACTGAAGATTTATCAACCTCCCTTGAGTTTGCTCAGTTTATTGAGAGAACTCAAGTCACTAAACTAGGCGTGATTCCTAGCATTGTCAATGCTTGGCATAAAAATGCTGTGCTAGAACAGGTTAACTGGCAGCATATTAAGCTCTTTGCCAGCACCGGTGAAGCATCCAATGTTGAAGATATGTTTTATTTATCTTTGCATGCTCACTATAAACCAATCATTGAATATTGTGGCGGCACCGAGATTGGTGGTGCTTATATCAGCTCGACACTCTTGCAAGCGAATGCCCCTGCACAGTTTTCACAAGTATGCTTTGGTATTGAGCTTATACTTTTAGATGAGAATCAAAAGATTTTGCTACAAAGTGGCAAGGTAATTGGAGAAGCTGCATTAAGCTCTTGCGCATTAGGCCTATCTAATCGCTTATTAAATGCTGATAACAATGATATCTATTATAATGGTATGCCACTTTATAATGGCAAACCACTGCGTAGACATGGCGATTTGTTAAAACGCTCAGCTAATGGTTACTACCATTCATTAGGACGTGCTGACAATACCATGAATTTAGGCGGCATTAAAACCTCTAGCGCTGAAATTGAACAGGTGCTTCTAAATTTGGAAGGTATTTATGAGTTAGCCGCAGTTGCAGTGAATAATGAGACAAAAGGGATATCTAAGCTGGTAATATATGTCGTACCAATGGTACCGCTAGATATTTGTCAACTAAAAATTCAAATGCAAGCACTACTGAAAGAATATTTAAATCCATTGTTTAAAATAAACGATGTTATTTTAATTGAAAAACTGCCAAGAACGGCAAGCAACAAAGTCATACATCGTGAATTAAAAGCGCATTATGCGCAGTATTGTCAAAACAGTACGTGTTGCTAACTAAAGTTTGTTAGTTTGTATCAGGATTGGCTTTACGCGCCAAGGTTTGCCCTTCGGTTAAGCTATTTTGGTTAGATTGTGTCTGTGTTTTCACCTGACGAATCGTATTATAGCGTTCAGTCGTCACATCAACATCAAAGCCGGTTGCAATAATGGTAATATCAACATTATCGCCCATATCTTCTTTGATTGAGGTACCAATAATAACTGGCGCATCTGCTGAGGCAATTTCTGCCACTCGATCACCTAACTCAGTAAACTCGCCTAAAGAAATATCATTACTAGAGGTGACACATACCAATAAACCTTTGGCATCTTTAAGTTCGATGTCTTCCAACAAGTCACAAGAGACAGCTTTATCAACAGCTTTTAAAATACGATCCTCACCACCGGCGTGCCCCGTGCCAATAACTGCCAAACCAGGCGAGGCCATAACTGTTTTGACATCCGCAAAGTCAACGTTAATGTGACCTGGTGTACGAATGATCCCAGTCATTGATGACATAGCATTATAAAGCACATCATTGGCAGCATGAAAAGCCTCCATTAAGGTTGTTCTATCCCCTAATGATTTACGTAGTTTATCATTAGGAATGACAATTAATGAATTAACATGTTCCTGAAGCGCTGAAATACCTTGTCTGGCAATCACTTCACGACGACGCCCTTCAAAGGAAAAAGGTGTCGTCACTACACCAACCGTAACAATACCTTTACGTTTTGCAACTTCTGCAATAACTCCAGCGGCTCCCGTACCTGTACCACCACCCATACCAGCAGTAATAAACAACATATCGCAATTAGCGATTGCTTCTTCAATATGATGCATGCTTTCTTGCGCTGCTTTAAGCCCCACTTCAGGATTAGCACCTGCTCCTAACCCTTTAGAAATGAATTCACCAATTTGGACTTTATGTGGCGATAAATTCTTATCAAGTGCCTGTTTATCGGTGTTCATAGCATATATTTGCGCACCTTGCAGTCCTCTTTCCACCATGTAGCTTACAGCGTTACCGCCTCCACCACCAACACCAATTACTTTAATGCGACCATGTTCAAAACCACTTGAATATTGTTCATGTTCTGATTTTGTCATCATTTCTCCTCAACTTTTCCCTTAACTAAATCGCTATAGTATATACGTAAATACGCTAAAATAACGATATTTCTGCGCTTTCATTGTAAAATCTTTCGTAAATAAAACGTAAATTTAGACAAATTATTTTTTGCGTAGTGTATTTGCTTTTCTCATATATTGATAATAAGTAATTTATGTTACACTGCATTCAAGTAAATTTGCTAGATGATGGGAATTTTTTCATGGAAAAGCAATACGATAAAGCCAGAGTCAGGCTCATTAAAAAATATCCTAATCGACGCTTGTATGATACGCAAGATAGTTGCTATATCACCGCAGAAGGTGTGCATAAGCTAATTATTGAGCATGAAAATGTTGTCGTTGTTGAGAATAAAAGTGGTAAAGATATTACGCGTAGCGTATTAATGCAGATCATCAATGATCTTGAGGAAAGCAGCCCAAGACAGATGTTTAGTAATGAGTTTTTGGCGCAGATTATTAAATCTTATGGCACAGATATGCAAAATACACTAGTGATGTGTTTTAACAAAACGCTGGATCTGTATTTAGGGCAAAAACATGCAACTGAAGCCATTACCAAAAAATTAAATACTGCAATGACACCAAGCGACTACTTTAATACTACAGCAAGAGAGAATATTGATCGCTGGCAAAAATCTTGGGATAATCTAAAAAGTTCTAAAAAGTCTTAAAATTTTCCGATGTTTTACGCTAATAGGTACATAAATAGCGGCAGTGTTACTAATGAAAGCAATGTACTTGAGAAGTAAATGCTGGTTGCCTCCTCTGGTCTTGCGTTCCACTGCACTGCTAACACAGTAGCAATTGTAGCAGTGGGCATTGCTAATAAATAGACCATCTCCCTTGCAGAATCACCCTGTATTCCAAAAAGAATCACAATAAACCATGCAATAAAACCACTAAAAAGGCTCTTCATCAATAGGTTAAATAGCAGTAATTTACTAAATCTTATTTTTGTTCTATAAAGTGCTAATCCTACAGTAAATAAAGAAACAAACATACAGGCTTTAGAAATGCTGTCAATTGAGTTAAAAATTACTTGAGGAATATAATCACTAAATCCACTAAAGCTAGAAATTACACCTATTACAACTGCCAAAAACATAGGTGTTTTTAACGATCGACTAAAAGCAAATATAAATAGATTCTGTTTACCTCTTTGCCCACCACTGTCAGTTTCTAATAAAATAATAGTAAGCGGAATTAAGACAATAGATACAATAAAATTTGCTTTTGCTACGGATATAATAGCGCTACTACCAATAACATAAGATAGAAAAGGAATTCCCATTCCACCCATATTAGGGAATGCACATAACATTGACTGCATTGCTGCATTGGATATTCTTTCTTTGAAAAAATACCTACTTGATATAAAAGTAACCAACCATATCAACATCATGGCAGTTAAAAATGCCAATAACCAGCGATAATCTAATATATCTGAAGTTTTGGCTTTTGCTGTTTCCATAAATAGTAATGCAGGAAAAACATAAAATGACACTAATTTTGCACATACTTTTTTGGCATCAATACCTACTACGCCGAAACGAATAGAACACCAACCAACAAAAATTAAGATAAAAACGGGTAATATGGAGTTAATGATTTCAATAAGCATTTTCTACTCCACTACTTGAAAACAAAATAAGTAATTGATTATTTAACATAATGAGCTCCCCCTCTTTGAATAGTATTTTTTTAAGATACGGATTATTGATTTATTTAGCAGCTAAGAAACGTTCAATCCGTTGATATAACACTTCACACTCCTGGGGCACTAACTTGCCAAAATTAATGAAGCCATGAATCATGTTATCAAAATGGTAATGATGTGTATCAACGCCCTTTTCCATCAAGCTTTGCGCAAAGAGTAAGCCCTCATCTCTTAAGGGATCAAAGCCTGCAGTAAATACCATCGTGCGTGGCATTTTTTCAAGATCTTTAATATAAAGTGGTGATATTTCTGGCTCAGTCCCATCCATTTCTTTAGGGCGATATTGCATATTATACCAATTGACTTGGCGTGATTCTAATAAATATCCTTGACTAAATTCACGCATTGATTCTGTGTTATGCGTTAAATCAGTTGTAGGATAGATTAATACTTGATTACTAACTACAAACTCACCTGTTTGCAGTGATTTCTCGACACAAAGCGCGGTGTAGTTACCTCCTGAGCTATCGCCAATCATCGTAAAGTCTTTATTGTCTGCCTTGATATCAGCAGCGTGCTCATATGCCCACTTAGTGACTTGATAGACATCGTTAAGGCCTTCAGGATATGGATTTTCAGGTGCTAAACGATAGTCAACGGCTAAAACAACACGATTTGTCGTATGTGCTAAATGCCTGCATGGTGCATCAAATGAATCAAGCGTTCCTGAAACAAAGCCACCGCCATGCGTATAAACAATAATAGGCAAATGTTCCTTAGGGTTTGGGTGATACAAGCGCACATCAATCTCACGCCCTTTAACCTTTACCGCAAAATCACGCACAGATGTAATCTCAACCTTGTTGCCGGCATAAAGCATAAGAGATGCTGCAGATTTGCGGACACCCTCAATGCTTAAAGTATCATTTTTCCTATACTTATTCACAAAATCTAATAAGTTTTGCAGTTTTTCTGGTACAGCTTTTTGTCCATGATACAGTGTGACTTTACGCATATTTTCAGATAATGCTTTGGATGCAGTAACTTCACTATTAGATTTAGCTAAAACATTAAACCAGCTTTGCTGGCGTGGTGTCATCCGATCCCCCATTCCACTGATGGAACTTGCAATCCCCTGATCGCTACAATCGCTTTGTGCAAACTCCATTAAATGTTTACTTACCCAACGAATTAAAGTTATTGCTTTATCATGATTATCAAAACGTGTCTGCAAAATACAGTCGTTATTGGCAATACCATTAGTCCACGGCACATAATCAACAATAAAATTACAAGGCAGATAATGAAGTCCCGCCTCACGCGCTAATGCAAACTCCGGAAATGCCGTCATGCCTATGACACCTCCCCCCATCGCTTGATAACACTTTGCATCAATCATCGTTGGAAATTGAGGTCCATCAATACATACACAAATTTGGCCAAAATGGATTAGAAAATCGAAGTGATCCTTTTGTTTTTTAATGCTATCAGCGGCTTTTTCACTGATTGGATGGGTTAATGACACATAAGCCAAAATGCCATCATCACAAAAAGTTGATTCACGCAACCCCTTAGTGCGATCAATATATTGATAAGGAATCGACATATCCCCAGGCTTTAATACGGTTTGTAAGCTACGTACAGACGACAAAGCTAAAATGGCCGTTGCACCATATTTTTTAAGGGCATAAATATTAGCGCGATAATTAATTTTGCCAGGTAAAATATTTTCAGCCTGTCCCGTACGACACAAAAATAGCATCTCAACATCATTGACTTTAATGCGATAAAAGCCATTTGAACATAATCCAAATGGTGTCTCACGTGGCAGTGTTTCTAATATTTCAAACTCATCAAACTCTTCAAACCCACTGCTACCAATAATTGCCCACATAACGCTTCCTTATGATTTAATTGCTTATGCATATTATCGGATAGTCTTAGCTATTTATCCAACCTAAACAGCCAGAGTTTTAGTATTAAGGGTTAAAACTTCCCGTAATATCCTTCTTTTAAAGCGTCATAAAGATTTGCTGCTGTGTGTTCTTCACCGTCATACTCGATCATTTCATTACCCTTTAGCTCAAGTACTGAGCCATCATCAAGTGTGAAGCGATATTTGGTTTTCTCCAGATCTTCATCTTTAACTAAAACACCTTGAAATACTTCTGGATTAAACCTAAAAGTCGTGCAACCCTTTAAACCTTGATGATACGCATAAAGATATATGTCTTTAAAGTCTGCAAATGGGAAATCTGTCGGCACATTAGCTGTTTTTGATATACTAGAATCAACCCATTTTTGTGCTGCTGCTTGAATATCAACATGTTCTTTTGGTTTCACGTTATCAGCACTGATAAAGTACTCTGGTAATTTTTGTGCTTGATCTTTGGCAAATGGCATAGCATCTTTATTAACTAACTGACGATATGCCAATAACTCATAGGAGAATACATCAACCTTTTCTTTAGATTTTTTACCAGCACGAATCACATTGCGCGCATAGTGATGCGCGAAGCTTGGCTCAATACCATTACTCACATTATTTGCCAATGATAAGGAAATTGTCCCAGTAGGTGCAATAGATGTGTGATGGGTAAAGCGACAACCATACTCACAAATTGCGTCAATAATTGAGATATCTTCTTTGCCAATACGCTGCATATAGCGACTATACTTGGCATGTAACATGCGTCCTTTAATGATATCACCGACTTTCACTCCATCCGCTGCCATCTCGGGGCGCAAGCGTAAAAATTCCTCAGTAACGGTATAATCTTTTTCAAGCACGGGGGCACTACCCTTTTCTTTGGCTAGCTTAATCCCCTCACGCCAGCCTTCTAATGCCATTTGTTTTGCTACTTCTTCAGTAAATGCCACGGAATCTTTGCTGCCATACTTCATCTTCAGCATGGTGATTGCTGATCCTAAACCTAAAAAGCCCATGCCATGACGACGTTTGGATTCGATCTCATAGCGTTGCTCTTTTAATGGTAATCCATTGATTTCAACAACATTATCAAGCATCCGCGTGAAAATACGTACGACCTTGCGGTATTTATCCCAATCAAAACGTGCTTCTTTGGTAAATGGTCCTTCGATAAATTTAGTTAAATTAACCGATCCTAATAAGCAAGAGCCATAAGGAGGTAATGGCTGCTCACCACATGGATTGGTTGCACGAATGGTCTCGCAGAACCAGTTGTTATTGTCTTCATTGACTTTATCGATCAAAATAAACCCAGGCTCTGCATAATCATAGGTTGACGACATAATCATATCCCATAAGCGACGCGCCTTGATCGTATTATAAATCTTACATGCCACAAGCCCTGACGTATCACTAATATAATCGTCTTTAGCTGGCCAATCACGCCATAATACCTGCGATTTATCATACAAATCAATATTATGTGCTTGCTGCTCAGCCTCAGTCATTGGAAAAGCCAAATGCCATTGCCCATCCTGCTCAACTGCATCCATAAAGTCTCTAGTAATTAAAAGTGAGAGATTAAACTGTCGCAAACGCCCATCCTCACGTTTAGCACGAATAAAATCAAATACATCAGGATGCCCAACGTCAAATGTGCCCATTTGTGCACCGCGCCTACCACCGGCAGATGCCACCGTAAAGCACATCTTGTCATAGATATCCATAAATGACATAGGACCAGAGGTGTGCGCACCAGCACCAGCAACAAACGCACCTTTAGGACGCAATGTCGAAAACTCATAACCAATGCCACACCCGGCTTTAAGAGTGAGTCCTGATTCATGAACTTTTTGTAAAATGTCATTCATTGAATCATGAATGGTGCCAGAAACTGTACAATTAATCGTAGAAGTTGCTGGTTTATGCTCAAGTGCTCCGGCATTAGAGACAATTCTTCCTGCAGGAATTGCACCATTTCTTAGCGCCCACAAGAACTCTTCATAGTGCTTTTGCTGCAACTCTTTGGTTTTCTCAACATCTGATAATGCTTTAGCGACACGTTGATAGGTCGCATCAATATTTTGATCAACCGGCTCACCTAAACGTGTTTTCAAACGATACTTACTATCCCATATATCCAAAGATGCTGCTTGGAAATCTATTGTGGGTATTGCTTCTGTCAACGACATGGCAGGCTCCTCATAACCTAAAAATCACAAAATACACTCATTATTCTAGCGCTATTTTTTATGAAAGGCGGCATTTTTTTCCTTGAATATTTTTATGATATGTCTTGACTCACTGACGTTAACTAAGTTCCGTCATAGAATCACACCTTTTATTTTAAATTTGACTGAATTCGCCCAAGCAATTTTAAATAAAAGCATTTGGTAAAGAATACTTGAGTGATATATGATGATGAACAACTTTTAGTAAGTAACCATAAATCATTTTGCGGTTTAAAAAATAAGGACAATCTATACAATATGGGTTTTATTTTTAAAAAGATTGCGATCATTGGCACACACGACAATCCAGCAGTTGCTGAAACTGTTGAGTATCTAGCACATACATTAATTGAGCACTCAGCACGGATTTACCTTGAGACTGAAACGGCAGAGAGCTTAGACCATCGCTTTGGTGATGGTTATGATTTAAAGGCGATTGCTAAACACTGTGATATCGCTGTAGTTGTTGGTGGCGATGGTAATTTCTTGAATGCCGCAAGAAGTCTGTCCCTACTAAGCAGCATCCCTATTGTTGGTGTTAACCGTGGGAAACTTGGGTTTCTAACAGATATTAATCCTGATGAATTAAGCACACGTTTGTTTGATGTACTTGAGGGAAATTACCAACAAGAACACCGCTTTATGCTGCAGGCATCCATTAAAAGCGCTATCTGCCCACCTGAGAAAACCGTTGCATTAAATGACATTGTCATTGCCGCTGGCCAGCGTAGTCGCTTATTCCAAATGCATATCCATATCGATGGTCGTTATGCCTTTGATCAACGTGCTGATGGTATGATTATAGCTACTCCTACTGGCTCAACAGCGCATGCACTATCTGCAGGAGGTCCCATCATGCATCCAAAGCTCGATGCGATTGTTATGGTACCGATGTTCTCTCACTCCTTAAATAGCCGCCCTATTGTCTTAAATGCTCATTGTGATATCCAAATTACGATTGGTGAATATAACAATCCAGAGCCAAGCTTAAGCTTTGATGGACATATGAAATTACAGCTCTCACCAGGCGACACAATTAAGCTTAGTCGCTGTCCAAAATCAGTGACAATCTTACACCCATTAGATTATGACTACTTTCACTCATTACGCTCAAAGCTTCATTGGGGTAAAATGCTCTTTCCTTAAATTTTGATCAATTCAATACCTTGGTTTGCCAGTAAAACTATTGGTATTTATGCTTTGATCGGGCATAATAACGGCTCAAATTTAACGGTATATATAGCAAAATAATAGGATTAAACATGGAAAACACACAAAATAATCAGCCCAACTTTGTTGTTCAAAAAGTTTACACGAAAGATATCTCATTTGAAGCACCAAGCACGCCTGATGTTTTTAAAGCACAATGGCAACCTGAAGCCAACGTTAATGTTGATACTACCTCTTCAAAGCTTGATAATGATGTTTATGAGGTTGAGTTAAGCTTAACAGTAACTGTTAAAAATAATGACAAAAATGCTTATTTGATCGAGGTCTCTCAAGCAGGCATTTTCACTTTACAAAACATGCCAGAAGATCAGGTGGCACCAATGTTAGGTGCTTTTTGCCCAACCACATTATTTCCATATGCCAAAGAAACGATTGACAGCTTAATTAATCGTGGTGGCTTCCCACAAATCAACCTTGCACCTATTAACTTTGATGCACTTTATATGCAAAGACTAGCACAACAGCAATCAGGTGAGCAAACACAACACTAAAAACCTAAATAATTCCTTTTTTTTCTAGTGCGTCTTTTGCATTAGAACGTTCATCCACCCTGCTGGAACTTGCCATTTCTTGTGTGAAGCGTTGTAAATTATCATCATATTTTTGTTGCATATTTTTTATATTTTCAATTTCTGCTTCTTCATTTGCAAATAACTCGGCAGTAATTAAGAGCATTGTTTCTTCCATATTTTCTAGAACATCTTCAATACTAGCTTTCTTATGATGATAGGCTTGTAAACTCAATCGCTGCTTTAAAAAGCTTTTTTGTAACGCAAAATAACGTGATGCTTTATTAAGCTCGGGCTTTTTACTCGTCGCACCCACTTTTTTGTTGAGGCTTGTAAGCGAGTGTTTTAAATAGTTCTCACCATAATCACCATATTCTGTTCGCTCATTGCCAAGCATAACTGCACCTACTTTAACCGAAATGCCACCTGATACATAACCCTGATTGCCATGAGCTTGATAAAACGTGCTGATCCTTTTAAAATCTTCTTCCTCATGGCTGATTTGCGCATGATTAATCCGCGTTTTTGTCAAGCTCAAAATAGCAGTTGGTTCTGGCAAAGCATCAGCAAATGCTTGGTTAATCTCTGCATGTACTTGGTAATCATTAGCCTGGTTAGCAATATAGGGAGCTGCTGTATCCCAAGATAAAATAAATACCTTCAAACGGTCGAACACTTTTATTGCTAGATCATTACGTTGTATAGCAGATATGCCTTGATCTATGGGTGTACTGTATTCTGAAAATCCCCTTACTGCATTAAGCTCAAAAGCATCCAACAGCGTTAAAAAAGCAGTATCATTTAACTGTTCATTATGTTCATCCAAAGTATTTTCGCCAAGGTGATATGCATCCAGTTTTTCTTTGCCATGTGGTGATACCGTAGTATCAATCTTGATGCGATATAAAGGCGCACACAATATTGCTTTTATTTTTTCAGCCAAACAAAAACTCAATGTAATTGCATCATCAATATCTCGTTGTTTAATCGTAGATCGACCAGCAACTCGACTGCGTAATGAATAGAATTCTAAATAAAAATAACACGCGCTAGTAATACCATTATATAATGCACTCAAATATTGATTCATCGCATCAATGAGATTCTCACCTGTTAATGATGAGCTAAAAATAGGTTCATTTAAAATAAACTCTGGGATAACTTTGATTAAATAAACCATCGCTAAATCACATACACGTAAATCATTACTAAAAGTCTCTTTCCAATGTTTTTGATAATTGTCAGGAATTATTTTAATGATCTCTCTTTTGACTTCAGCACCTAACTTCTTATTAAAATAGCTATTGTAATCATCAAAGTACGCCCATAAGGTCAGTTTTGTATCAATGACTTTAAAAAACTGCTCTCGTGTTATTGCATACTCAAATTGTCCGACTTGTATTGCCTGATAAACAGGATAGCCTTCAAGCGACTCACTTATAAGCCCTGTGTTTGTAAAATTAAGTTTCTTATACTTACGATTATAGCTTGTATCTCGTGCCATCACTTTAGAATTAATGACCTTCTGTAGCAGTTCTTGACGCACTTGCCTTACTTCTTCTTGTGTCATATTACCAAGCTTATCTTGATCAGCATAAAAGCGCTTATAGACCTCACGCGTTTTTGTCCCTAAATGACGATCTGCCGGTTGAACAGCTGCGACAAGATTAGCAAGACTAATATATAATAAATTCGTTTTATAATTAACACTCTTAGTAATGGATTTAAGATGATATAAACGCAAAGTCACCATTAAAATAGCTTGATTTAGAGCATATTCGGCATATTTATCTTGATTGCGCTGCAAATAATCGATTTTTTCCTCAACTGTTTTGCTCTCAACCGCCTTAAGATTGCCTGATTTCACCATAGTATTTAGAAATTCATTAATACAGCTTTGCGCTTTATATCTTGCCGTACCTACATTTGTAGGATCATAGTTTTTTTTGCCTGTTATTGGATCCGTCATACTAAATCCACGAATGTCAGCGCTAATGTACTTATTTGAAATGTAATTACTTAAATTCGATGTTACAGCAACAAACAAAGTATTGGCAACGCGTTCTTTTAAGTTCCCATCAACCTGCGATGCTTTATAAATACTGGTCATACTGCTAGCAATTGCATACCCTAAAGGACCACCAAAAAAAGTTGCAGCTACTGTTGCCATTCCTATCACCACATCAACTGCACCATCAAAACGATGCTGACGCTTTTCCTCTAAGGTCATTCTTAAATAATATTGGCTTGCTAAATTATCAATATCCTGTGCATAGGCTTTAGCTTCTTTTGAAAAAAGCGTGATCACTTCAGTTAATGCTTTTGATTGATCCTGTAAACGTTGAATGGACATATTTTCCTCCTATACGATATCTGTGCATGGCAATAATGGCTCGATGGTAGATTTGAATAATCTGCTATAGCAGGACGCAAATTATCCTACATGAATAATTCAATCTATCATCTAATTAAGTCGATATAATATAGTTGATTAGCGTTAAACCAGTGTCTGTAGTTTAATCATCTTATCTTCTGTATTATCAACTTCCTGTTGTATATTTCCTTCATAGCATCAAAGTCAGCTTTATCACAAAGCTATATACCCACCATAACAAAAAAACGATTAATACACACTTTAATCATTGCAAAATAACTTGAGTTATTCTTAAGCATTTTTAATCAGATTAAAAAAATACTTATGGGTATCTATATAAACCGCATCGATAAATCAATTGCCTGAATGTTTTTGGTCAGTGCGCCAATCGAGATAAAATCAACACCGGTTTGTGCAACTGCATAAATCGTATCAAGTGACATATTACCAGAGGCCTCAAGTTGTGCTTTGCCTTTAGCAATACTGACGGCCTTTTGCATATCTCTCAATGAGAAATTATCAAGCATAATCACATCAGCATGTGCTTTCAGTGCTTCATTGAGTTCATCAAAGTTTTCAACCTCTACTTCAACCATCTTTTGTGGCGCAATCTCTCGCGCTTTTTCAATCGCTTTAGTAATAGAGTGATCGCAAGCAGCAATATGATTTTCCTTAATTAAAAAGGCATCAAATAAACCAATGCGGTGATTCATCCCCCCGCCACAGGTCACTGCATATTTTTGTGCTAGACGAAATCCCGGAATCGTTTTACGTGTATCTAGTATTGTGCATTCAGTACCTTTGACCGCTTGCACATATTCACGCGTTTTTGTAGCAACACTTGAGAGCATCTGCAAGAAATTAAGTGCATTACGCTCAGCGGACAAAATACTGCGTGCTGAACCTTCAACTTCAAAAAGTATTTTATTAGCAAGCACCTCATCACCATCATGATGATACCAATGAAGTTTTAAGCTTGGATCAACTTGTTTAAAAACTTCATTGACCCAATCATAACCGCACATCACCATTGGCTCACGTGTAATCACGCGCGCGCGGGCTTGTTCATCTTCATTGATCAATAAGGCATTAATATCACCTTGATCAATATCTTCAGCCAAGGCTTGTGTTACCATTTTTGTAACAAGTGCTTTAGGGACTTCGGTAATTTGTTCAGTTTGTAAATGTGTACGACTCATTTATTATTGAACTCCACCATTCGCGTTAATGGCACCATCGCACGTTCACGCACATCATCTGGCACGATAATTTCGTTATTCCCGTTCTCTAACACCTCAGCAAGATTTTTTAAGGTATTCATTCCCATCCATGGGCAATGCGCACAGGATTTACATGTTGCACTATTACCCATTGTTGGTGCCTCAATAAATACCTTATGTGGCGAGGCTTGTTTCATCTTATAGAAAATACCGGCTTCAGTTGCCACAATAAAAATAGGGTTTGCTAACTTTTTTGATGCTTCCAATAACTGCGAAGTTGAACCCACCGCATCGGCTAACGCCACGATTTCTTGTGGAGATTCTGGATGCACCAATACAGCAGCTTCTGGGTATTGCGCCTTTAAATCAAGTAATGCACGCGCCTTAAACTCCTCATGCACAATACAAGCACCATTATAATGCACCATATCTGCACCGGTTTGCTTCTCAATCCAGCGCCCTAAGTACTTATCCGGTGCCCATAGAATCTTTTGACCTTGATCACTCAAATACTCGCAAATTTGTAAGGCATTGGATGAGGTGACCGTCCAATCAGCCAAGGCTTTAATACGTGCTGAAGTATTGACATAAACCACAACCGTACGATCAGGATGCTTAGCAATAAACGCTTTAAATTCTTCCTCTTGACAACTCACATCAAGTGAACACTCAGCTTCTAATGTCGGCATAATGACTTTTTTATGTGGCGATAAGATCTTGGCGCTTTCGCCCATAAAGCGTACACCCGCAACGACAAGTGTATCTGCCGGATGGTCCTTTCCAAAGCGCGCCATAGCTAATGAATCGCCTAGCATACCACCTGTTTCTTCAGCCAATGCTTGAATGTCTGCATCAACATAATAATGGGCAATTAAACAGGCATTTTTCTCTTTTAATAATTGCTTTATTTTCTCACGATAAAATGTTTTTTCTTGTTCATCCGTTACTTGTAGACTTTTGGCTTTTGGCCAAGCTTTAGCAACACGCGATTGAAATTCAATATCACTGATCATAATTGATAGGACTTCAATATACTAATAAAAGGTTTCTGGAGTGTACCACAGACCACCAAAAATAAGAAAAAATAGCAGCATTTTTCTTGTCTTTCTTATTTCTCCTTATTTTTCTGAAAATCCCGCATTTATTTAACCAAGTTATTATTTAATTCAATTCTAGAAAGCATTAAGTTTCAAATTATCATTTGCTTTTAATAAGTTTTTCTTTACAGTTAACAAACCATAAACAATGTGATAAGTTTAGTCATGCCCTCAAAAAAAACCATTATTATCACTGGTGGCAGCCAAGGCATTGGCAAAGCATGCTGTGCGCTGTTTCATGCTAATAATTATCATGTCATTAATCTAGATATTGCTCCAAATGAACTCGGTAGTATTGATTATATTCAAACCGACTTAAGTCAAGTTGCTGCAATCAGTGAGACCTTTAAACAAATTAAAGAAAAATATCCACGTATTGATGCGCTTATCTCTAATGCTGGCATTCACTTCTCTGACAGTATTGAAAACACATCAGAGAGAGATTATTTTCGCGTGTTAAACACCAATCTTACATCATGTTTTTTTGTGCTTAAAGAAACCATTTCATTGATGAAACAAAACGCACATGGTGGGCGTATTGTTACCGTCGGCTCAGATCAGTCTTTTGTCGCTAAAAATAACTCAGCGGTTTATGGATTAACAAAAGCTGCCATTGCGCAACTAACCAAAAACATCGCTCTTGATTATGCCAAAGATAATATTACCGCCAATTGTGTCTGTCCTGGCACGATTGAAACACCATTATACTGGCAAGCAATAAAAAACTATTGTCAAAAATCAGGTGCTGATATCAACGCCATTCATAAAGAAGAGCAATTACTACAACCGGCAAAGCGCTTAGGGCAGCCAGAAGAGGTGGCAAGTTTAATCTATTATCTGATTGAGCAAGCAGGCAGCTTTATACTAGGTAGCAGTATTGCTATTGATGGTGGTTACACCGCACAATAAACCGCGATCTTTTCTGCTATTGTCTGGTATATGCCAAGCCAGTTCGCTAAAATAACGCCACGCAATATTCTAGATTTAAATTTATCATGCAGATTCTGCCAAAAGCGACACGCAATATTTATGCTAACGCCATTCCTACGGCACTATCTCTTGCCTTAAACGAATACATTTTGGCAAATGATCAAAAGCCTCATTTATTAGTGTGTGAGAGCGCGCAAGTAGCATTGCAACTATATGATGAGCTGTGCTTTTTACTGCCACAAAAATCCATCTTACATTTTGCTGATCTTGAGATTCTACCGTTTGATTATTTCTCCGCGAGTGAAGATGTTATCTCCTCACGTCTAAACACCCTAAACCAGATTCAAAACAACCCAAATAGCATTATCATTGCCAATGTTAATACCTTGATTAAGTATCTGCCACCAACGTCCTTTTTGCATACCAACGCGTTTATGATCAAAAAAGGAGACAAGCTTGATTTAACGAAGAAAAAACGTCAACTGGAAACCACAGGTTATCAAAATGTTACCCAAGTGATTACTCGAGGTGAATTTAGTGTGCGTGGCAGTATATTGGATATTTTTCCGATGGGTTCGGATGATGCTTATCGCATTGACCTATTTGATGATGAAGTTGACAGTATTCGCTGTGTTGATGTGGAAACACAACGCTCTCACTCGCCAATCGATGAAGTCAACATATTGCCAACACAAGAGTTTGTCCTTGATAAAAAGACACTCGATCAATTTGCACTAAACTGGTATGCGCTAATACCGCACGCAGATACTCAAAATCAAATTTATCAAAGCATTATTAAAGGGCAGATGATCAGTGGTATTGAGTTTTATCTGCCACTCTTTTTTGAGCGTGTTAACACGCTCTTTGACTATTTACGACAAGATACGATCATTCATAGCATTTATAACTGCCAATTATCATTGGAGAAGTATCACACTGATATTTTGACAAGACATGATCAATTAGCGCATGATCGCGAGCGCCCTATTTTAAAGCCTGAACAGGTTTTCTTATCACCCACCACATTTAATGGCTTAATCAAAGATTTCACGCATATTAAATGGCTATCTCAAGAGAAAACCAAAGCAAATAATCTTGAGGTAGAAGGGTTACCTGATATTCATGTCCATTATCAGTATAAAGAACCCTATCAAAAGCTTTTAGACTTATTAGCAAGTACAACATTTAACAAAGTGATCTTTTGTGCTGAAAGCCCAGGCAGAAAGGCGCTTATGTATGAAAACCTAAGTAAGTTGGGCTTAAAGCTTGACACTTATGTCAACTTCAATGATGCACTTGAATCAGGCTCAGCACGCGCGATTACTGTCGCGCCCTTTACCCAAGGTATTATTAGTCATAACAAAAATCATACAATACTGATTGTTACTGAGTTTGATCTTTTCGCAAATCACAGTGCAATCAACCTACGCACACGTATTAAGCAAAAAGATGAAGTTATTCCTAGTGTTGCACTTAAAGACTTATCAGAATTAAGCTTGGGCAGTCCAGTTGTCCATATTGAGCATGGTATTGCACGATTTGATGGCTTGACTAAACTTGATTTTGGTGCGCGGGAAACCGAATTTCTAACGCTTAAATTTAAAAATGATGAAAAGCTTTATGTACCCATCTATGCATTGAACCTGGTCAGTCGCTATAGTGGTACTGAGCTTGAGCACGCACCCATTAGTAAACTAGGCACCGATACCTGGCAAAAGGAAAAAGAAAAAGCTGCGAAAAAAATCAATGATGTTGCCGCTGACCTTTTAGCAATTTATGCAGAGCGCGCACTTAAACAAGGCTATGGTAATCTTCTTCATGAAAAAGATTATTTAGCATTTTGTGAGGGGTTTCCCTTTGAAGAGACACCTGATCAAGCCATTGCAATTAATGATGTCATCAAAGATATGCTTTCAGATAAACCAATGGATCGCCTGATTTGTGGCGATGTTGGTTTTGGCAAAACAGAAGTTGCAATGCGTGCGGCATTTATTGCGGCAAGCAACAATAAGCAGGTGGCTGTTTTAGCGCCAACAACCTTATTAGCACAGCAACACTTTGATAATTTTAGCGATCGTTTTAGTGAGATGGGCGCAACCGTTGAGGTCCTGTCACGCTTTAAAACACCTAAGGAACAAAATGCTGCCATAAAACAAATCAACGATGGTCATATCGATATTGTTATTGGCACACATAAGTTATTGTCTGAGAAAATTAAGTTTCATAATTTAGGGCTTTTAATTATCGATGAAGAACATCGCTTTGGTGTTACCCACAAAGAAAAAATGAAAGCAATGCGTGCTAATATTGATATTTTGACGATGACGGCGACCCCTATTCCACGCACTTTAAACATGGCATTTTCGAATATTCGTGACTTGTCTATTATTGCCACGGCACCTGCCAAACGCCTATCTGTTAAAACATTTGTTAGACAATACAACAGTGGCATTGTCAAAGAAGCTGTCATGCGTGAGGCGTTAAGAGGTGGACAAGTTTACTATCTTCACAACAGTGTTAGTACGATTTATCACAAGGCAGAGGAATTACAAAAGCTTTTCCCTGATATTAAAATTGCTATTGCTCACGGGCAAATGCGTGAACGTGAACTTGAAAAAATCATGTTTGAATTCCAACAAAATCGTTATCAAATTCTGGTGTGCACAACGATTATTGAAACCGGTATTGATATTGCTAATGCCAATACCATTGTTATTGAACGCGCGGATAATTTTGGCTTAGCGCAATTACATCAGTTGCGTGGCCGTGTTGGTCGCTCGCATCACCAAGCTTATGCTTATTTACTGACACCACCTCAAGCATCATTAGCAAAAGATGCTAAAAAGCGCCTTGAGGCGATCTTGGAAACTGAATCATTAGGTGGTGGCTATATGCTAGCTAACCATGATCTTGAGATCAGAGGAGCCGGAGAGATGCTTGGCAAAGAGCAAAGTGGCAATATGCAAGGCATTGGTTTTAATCTGTATATGGATTTACTACAAAAAACCATCTCAGCACTACAAAAAGGTGAAACATTTGATGCAACAAAGATCAATCAATCATTCCAGCTGGATGCCCAGATTGAGCTTAGAATTCCAACACTTTTTCCAGAAGAATATATCTATGATGTGCACACGCGTCTTGGGCTTTACAAACGTATCTCCAGTGCTGAAACACATGATGAGTTAGATAAAATTAAAATTGAAGTTATTGATCGTTTTGGTTTACTACCAGAACATGCGCAGTATTTATTTGATATTACCCATTTAAAGTTAAGTGCCACCCATCTTGGTATTCATAAAATCGAAATGCACGCATCAGGTGGTAAGATAAGCTTCAATACACCACTTGAATTTGATCCTATTCACCTTATTACATTGGTACAAATGCAAGCACAAGATTTCCAGTTAAGCCAAGATCAAAAGCTTGTAATTAAAAAATCTTTGCCTCAAGCACAACAACGAGTTGCTTTTATCAATACTTTTATGGATAAGTTGCAGTCAAAAATAAAACAAACAAGGCATTAAGTACCTAAGTGAAAAAATAAGTTGAGCTTCAATTATCCCCCTCACCCGCGCAGCTTAAGCTGCACGAGCGATCCCACAAGGGGGAGAGGTGCTAGCTGATGCAACTTATTCTTGATTCATTACTATGGGTATTCGGGTCAGGTTTGATCCGAATAGATGATTCGTGATTATTCTTAGACTTGATCCTAGAATAGATAATATTTGCGTAGGGCGTATAGCATACGCCCTATTTCCTTGGTGTTATAAGGCAGAAAGATCAGCCACTTGACGAAATAAATGAGATATTTTTTGTAAGATTGCCAAACGATTATTCTTAATCTTTTCATCCTCAGCAATAACCATAACGTGTTCAAAAAACTCGGCAATCGGTTCATCCAATGTTGATAAAAGCAGTAAGGCTTGTTGATATTGTTTATCTTTAATTAACGTGGATAACTTACTTTCAACAGAGCACAATGCTTCAAACAGACTGATCTCTGCAGCTTCGTGCAGTAGGCTTTGATCAATCGCTAAAACATTATCCACAGCATTTTTTGCCAGAATATTAGCGACACGCTTGTTGCTTTGTGCCAAGCGCTCACAAGCCGTATGCGATTTAAATGCAATTAATGCATGAATACGTGCATCAAAGTCCGCGACATCAGTGTGATCAACAGCTTTTACCGCTTCAAAGACTTCTCCTGCTATACCCTCTTCTTTATAGATTACTTTTAAGCGATCAATAAAAAATTGCTTCAAACCATGCTTTAAATCAGCTTTTACTGTTAACTGATCCGCTTGAAAAGTATTAATCGATAACTCAATCAATGTTGATAAAGAGATCGCTAAATGGTGTTCTTTCAATATACGTAGCACACCAATCGCTGCACGTCTTAAAGCAAATGGGTCCTTATCCCCTGTTGGCTTTTGTCCAATGCCAAAGATTCCAACCAAAGTATCCATTTTCTCAGCAATGGCTAACGCTTGCGCTATTTTACTTTGAGGTAGTTTATCCCCTGCATATTTTGGCCAATACTGCTCCTCAATTGCCTGACATACATCGTTGTCTTCACCATGTGCTTTAGCATAATATTTGCCAATAGTGCCTTGTAAGTCGGTAAACTCATAAACCATATCTGTCATCAGATCAGCCTTACTTAAGTAACCCGCACGATACGCAAGCTTCTCATCAGCGCCAATTGCTTTAGCAATCGCTTGTGCTAATAAAGCAATACGTTCTGTACGATCATACACTGACCCCAATGCCTTTTGAAAAGTAACTGCTTTTAATTTTTCAACATAAGTCTCTAATGGCTTTTTGATATCGGTATCATAGAAAAATGCAGCATCTGATAAACGTGCTGCCATCACCTTATTATTACCCTTAATTACGGTTTGTGGATTTGAGCTCACGATATTACTCATTGTAATAAAATGATTGATCATTTTGTTGTTATCATCAACCAAGGCAAAGCATTTTTGATGTTCTTCCATTGCCGATATTAATGCTTCTTGTGGCACGCGCAAAAAACGCTGATCAAAGTCACATAACAAAGCATGTGGATATTCGACAATTGCAGTGACCTCCTCGACTAAATCATCATTTAATACCGCATTGGCATGCTGTGCTTCGGCTAAGGCTTTAGCAGAAGTGATGATTTTTTCTTTACGCACTTGCCAATCCACCAGCACATGTGCGTCTTCCAGTTTACCCACATAGTTACTGGCATCGTTAATATGTATTGCATCTGGCGCGTGAAAACGATGACCATAGCTAATATGTGAGGTTTTACAACCATAAAAGGAAGCATCAACCAGCTCATCACCAAGGAGCAATATCG
This sequence comes from Cysteiniphilum halobium, assembly GCF_003574425.1. Classification (GTDB taxonomy): domain Bacteria; phylum Pseudomonadota; class Gammaproteobacteria; order Francisellales; family Francisellaceae; genus Caedibacter; species Caedibacter halobius. Next base: position 60,872 of record NZ_QLIU01000030.1, read on the forward strand.
CCCAATGCACAGGACGCACGAATTGATATTCTTCATCGCCCCAGCGCATCATTTTGGGAATCGGTAATTTCTTCAATGCTTGATCAATAATATCTGCAATGATATCTTTGGTTTGCTGCCCCTTTTGTGCCACTTGATAAAAAAGGCGCGCGCCTTTACTGTGCTCAATAGTGGTAAGCTTATCAAAGCTCACACCACAAGACTTGGCAAACCCTAAAGCGGCTTTAGTTGGTTTGCCTTGCTCGTCATAGGCTTTATCGATAAACGGACCTTCTTTACCAATTAACTTATCTTTTTGTGTTATTTGTAATTGTTCAATCACAAAAGCAAGACGTCTTGGTGAGGCATAAAATTGCTTAGCTTGATAGCCAATCTCTAAATCATCTAGCGCCTTACAGACATTTTCCAATAATTTTTGCGCCATATTTTTTAAGGCTTTCGGTGGCAGCTCTTCCGTGCCTAATTCAAACAATAAATCAGCAGTATCCAACATAAATCAATTTCGTCAATTTCATCACTTGCAATGGCTTTGCATTTTAACGTTAATAACAAGCAAAAGCAGTAAAAACCTAGAACTCTAATGGAAAAATACTATTTTCATCCTGCTTTAAGTATACTTTATATCATTTTCTTCTACACTGTTTTTGAGCATATACCACTCGTGAATCATTTTGCGGTGTTCGGTGCCGAAAAATGATTCACGAGTGGTATATGAGATGTGCTCCCACCAACTTAAAAGGAAATTAAAGGAGAAGACAATGAAACGATGGAAGTTAATAATCAGTGCTTTGATGTTAGTAATTACACCATATCTATTTGCTGCTGAAATCAAAGTGATGACGTATAATGTGAATTTATTACCCAACATCCCTACCCCATTAACCACGAATTTAAATAAACCTTATCAGCGCGCTTATTATATCCCTAAAGAAATTGCTAAACACAATATTGATGTTGTCGCACTGCAAGAAGCTATTGCGCCAATTTCTTTTTATATCTTGGATAAACGCATGAAAGCCGTCGGCTATAAATATCGTACAGATGTCGTTGGGCAACCAAGTTTAGAACACCTTAATCTACTTAATGGTGGCGTTGTTATTTATAGTAAATACCCAATTGTTGGTCAACCACAATATGTGGTTTTCCCACGTTCCTATGGGCTTGAAGGTATTTCTAATAAAGGTGCAGTATTTGTTGCCATTGAAAAAGATCATCAAATTTATCATTTCATTTCACTACATGCACAAAGCTTTAGCGGTACTATCGATGATAATGCATTTAGCGTGTGGAAAAGACAAATGGGTGCTCTCCAAGAAGCCATTTCAAATAAACATTTCTCAAGTAATGACAAGGTCATTTTAATGGGAGATTTTAATGCAGACAGTGGCTATTCAAGTGCCACAGACCCCAGCACTGGCAATATCGTCTATCAAACATTGATTAATATGTTACATTTAAAATCAAGTGCGCCTTTCGCCCAAAATACACTGCCATTTAGCTATGATAAATTAACCAACAGCATGGCAGTTAGTGATGAAAGAACAACCCTTGATCATATTCTTTGTATCGATGGCGCCGCATGCCCGAATAACACTCAATCAACCATTGAAATCGTTGCACTTAAAAACAAGCATCTAGGCGACATGCCAGATTTATCTGATCATTATGCGGTTATTGGCACGTTGGTTTATCCTTAGATTGCTTTGATTTTAATAATGCGGATATAGCTATACCGCCCGCAAACCATTTTTACTCTCTGCATTTAGTTACAAGTGCACTGTCTGCCTTTTCTGCATAGATCATATCCGCAATCATTAAAGCAAAACCCTTAGTGGTTGATATATAGTGTTTTAATTTTGATATAATCCAACTTTCCGGAACCTCCCCCAACCACTCAACACCACTATCTTTATACTTTAGATAAGGCTTTAGTTTACCAGTCACTACTTGTCTCCTTGCGGAAAGAGAATTACATTATCAATATCAGCCATATTTTTACCATCATTAATGCAATCGCCATCAAGGTAAGACTGCCAAAGTTCAATAGGTCTTGTATAGTCTTTTTTGGTATGCGGATTGGTGATTAAGGCACTTTGCCAATAATCCATTGTCTTATCACAAACCGCCTGACTAACTTCACCATGACGGGAACATTCGTACTCTAGGATTTGTTTAAATTGATTAAGATGTGTGGTGACACTGCGGTTATCTGTTTTACAAAACGTAAGCTTATTTAACTTCGGCTCAAAATAATCACGAATCTGACAGCCATAGTCTTCAAAGCATCGTATTTCAAGTTCATTAATTGCCCATTCGATCATTGCTGGCAGCGAATCAAAAAGATATTTTGCCCCACCTATTTCAAATAATGGGATAGCTAATACAATTCGCGTATTGATATGCATAAACACGGCAACATCTTTGCGCTGGATTTTTAGTAAGTCAACTGCCCAATCATCATAAAAAGGTAAAGACTGCGCTTGTGGTTGTGGCAAGTCGCCTATTTTAAGCCTGCTTGCCATTTTAGCGGTTAATCTAAATTGTGCCATTATGAATGTACCTCACCTAAAAGTTCTAATATTTCTTTAGTTTTAGTTAACGTATATTCTGATGTGTTATAAAACTTGTTTTGTGATTTAGCACTTAAAATGGCATTTAGCGGAATGCCTAAATCTTTTCGTTTGTTGTATTCATTGATCACCTCTTGTCGTGTTGGCGCAAGAACTGCCTCTACACGTGCTAAAACTGTAAAGGGCAAAATCACCTTACCAAAATCAGAGCGTTTATAATCACCGCGCAATAAATCTGCAACAGACCATATTAGTGAGGATAAATTTTTAGTATTCATTTTCTATATCTAAAATCATAAATGATCGTGAATCTAGCAGTAAAGTAGGTCAAAAGCAAGAATGTTACCGACCATAAGAACTGTTATAAATGCCCTCTTAAAAATAAATCATCCCCTTAATATAAGCATCCTATTTTTAAGTTTTATCCTTCTGTGATATCGATTGCATCACTTGCTGTAATCGAAACTTTTTATTACCCAATATCGCCTGATTATAGATCACCAGGTTACGTAGGATATTTTTAACATATTTGCGCGTCTCGCCAAACGGAATGATTTCAATCCACTGATCTGCCGCTAGTTTTTGTGCTGGCAACCAATTGACCGCATTACCTTGTCCGGCATTATAAGCTGCCATGCCAATAATCAAATTATTATTAAATAACTGATCCATAAAGTTTAAATTAGCAGCTCCTAACATAATTACTTTATTAGGTTTATATAAATCGTCATTCTCATAACTTATACGATATTTTTTTGCCAGAAATGCCGCAGTTGTTGGTAAAAGCTGCATCAATCCTGTGGCGCTTGCAGAGGATACACCATGCACACGAAAGGCAGACTCCTGACGCATCATCGAAATAATAACCTCTGGGCTAATGTCAAACTCTTTGCCTGCCTTTTGCACATCCGACCAAAATGCCAGTGGATATAAACCCGTTAAATTATCTCGACCACCAGCACTTGCATAAGCACTTGTTGAAATTTGATAAATCTGTTGTTGTGCCGCAAGCTCGGCAATCGCCAATTGCTCGGCACGCGTGAAACCATGTCGACTAAAACGCCATAACGCATAGGATAAGCCATACTCTTTAATTTGGTATAAATCAAAAATTTGCAAAACAATCTGATTACTTGCCATATCATCCAAGGTTTTTTGATCGACCTTTGCGGATTTATTATTTAAAGTATAAGACAAACCTAAGTCATCAGCAGCTAAAAAGCCGTAATAACTGACGTTTTTCGCCAATGCAGTTAAAATTGATTTGGCTTTATCATTTTGCTTTAAGGCTTGGTAACTTTTTGCCTGCCAATAACGCCAACCCTCTTCTGATTTAAGTGATTGTGGCAATTTACTATACCAGCCTAAATAGCTTTTGTAGTCACTCCAATAAATGGCTGTTCGTAAACGCCACTGCCATAACAAACTTGAAGCATATTTATCTTCTACATCATTGAGCCATTTAATCGCTTTTTTATTGTGCGCTCTGGCATAGTCAATTGCAATTTCAGCATTGATTAGATTAATGGTTTTATTATCAAGCAGATGCTTTTGTTTGAAATTAAGCCAAAAATCTTCAGCATAATGTGTATCTTTGGCAGATAGATTTGCCATTACACTGATAGCAGCGGATGAGAAACCATTGATTTGATGAAATTTCACCGCCCAATCATCCATATATTTTTTAGGGTTTTGTGTGGTCTTTAACCATAATGCATAAAATCCTTGCAGCTCTTTGTTACTTGTCTTATTAATCCATTTAAGTGCTTCTTTAACGCGACCTGAAGATGCTAGTGCATAGGCTTTTAGTCGAATTTGGCGCTCACTTAAATGAGCAGATGTTTCCCATATTGATTCAAAATCATCACAGGTTCGTGGTAAGTTAGCGCGTGATAACCACAGATGAGTAAAATCATTGATGGCTTTACCTTTATCACCAACACTATACTCAGCAACAACAGCATAACACTTACCATTAAACCCTAAATTATTGTCATAATAATATAAGAAATTCTGCCATTTTTTTTGCTTAAGATAGTAATTTGCTAAATCCTGTTTCAATTGACTTGCCCAAAAGCTGCCTGCATTTTGCTTTAGATAAGCATCAATGGTTTCTTGTTTAAATAAATCAGGGTCAACAGAAATTTCTTGATACTGTAAAAACGGATATAACGGTACTTTAGTAAGTTTTGCTTTAACTTGATAATAGTCTTTATAATTTTTTGCCAATAACAGACTTTCAGCTTTGTGAAAATTGGCTAAATCGGTTTGATCCATTGCCATACTTGTCAATGACATTAGCATCGATGAGGTTAATAATATTAATTTTTTAAAATGCATATACTTACCCTAACAACCATATCAACGACTCATTTAATAAGAAATATGGCATAAACTCAATAAATGTAGTCACCTTTTGTTACTTTATGTAAAAATTTTATTTTCATGATGCTTATTGCAGCTATTTTAATGCTTATTTATCCGTTTTGCATTATTGCTTTGACACTCTATACTTGAAATTCAAAAGGATCTGATATGCAATTGATGGAAAAGATATGTCGAGTCACTTAGCAGAAAAAATCAATATACACTTCACAACACTTTTTCAAAAAAACTATATCAGTTTCCCAAAACTAATTAGCATCATGCTTATTTTAGTCATTTTAAACAGCTTCTTTATTACTGCCATTCATCTTCACTATCACGCAAAATATGAAGATTCATTAGTGCAAAATTCGCTGTTTAGCTTACTGCGTATTCGTAACCAATTTCTAACCCAAGCCTATGTTGAACCACGTTTTGTTCACTTTCAAACAGAAGTCAATCGATATACACAGCTTAATCAATTTAATATTATCTTCCAAAAAGTCTCCGGATCCTATGAAATTAATAGTGCTTTTATTGATAATCAGTTATTCGATAAAATGCATCATGCCCTACGCACTAATCATCAGTTGTTTATCACTAGCCCAATTTATAATGACAAGAACCATAAGGTTGTCACTTTTTATGTCTTTCTGAATCCTGATGATGATCTGCCTTATCTTTTGAGTAGTAGCATTAGTATTAGCATTGCTATTATCCTGCTACTTTTCTTTATGTGGTATTTGGCACGTTTTATTCTACCAAAATTATTACTTAGCTCAGCGACTACCGATGAGAAAGTAGCCGATCTTCCTAAGTATTTAAATAAAGATGTCTTAGCACTTAAACAACAGATTCAGCTACTTCTACAAGAAAAAACCATTATGTTGTCATCCATGTCACATGATATGAAAAACTCACTCACTAAATTAAACCTCTTGAAATACATTATTGATAACAAAAAAGCGCGGGAGATTCTAAGTCAAGAAATTGATGAGATGCAAATGATTATTAACTCATCTTTAGCCTTTGCTGAACGAGATAATCATAATGCTAAAGTTAATTTTGACCTATGTTCATTTCTTGATAATTTCTATCAACAGTTATGTCAGCGTGGTTATACATTTACTTTTAACAATAAGTTAAAAGCACATACTTTTTTCTTGGGCTATCCTAATTTATTGAAGCGTGCATTACTTAACATTATTAATAATGCTGTTAAATATGCACCTCATTATACCCTAGACACTTATATTCAGGATGATCATATTATCATTGATATTAAAGATAATGGACCAGGTATTTGTGCGAGTGATGTTAAAAATATTGCCAAGGCTTTTACACGCTCACAACACGATCTGCATCAACACATTGATGGTCATGGTTTAGGGCTTGCCATTACCCGAGTAGCCATTGAGTTTAACTCGGGCAAACTGAGTTTTGAAAACCTAAAACCTAGTGGGTTACTTGTCCGCATTTTCTTACCAATGAGCAAAAACTAAAGCAACACGAAAAGATTTATATCACAGTAAATAATATATTTATTGAAAATAAACTACATAAGCGATATTTTATAGTTGCTTTTTGGATTAAGATTCACAAATAGTCAAATCCAATATCACGATAAATACAATGGGGGATAAAACAATGATAATGAGGGATAATCAATGAGTTTAACACTATATGCACCAGTTAATGGATTTATTGTTGAATTAGATCAAGTACCAGATCCGGTATTTGCACAAGAAATGGTTGGCAATGGCTTTGCTATTGAGCCTTTGGATCAAACTATTTACGCACCTGTAGTAGGTATTGTTAAAAATATTGCTACAACCAAACATGCAATCACAATTGCTACCGAATCAGGCTATGATGTACTTATTCATTTTGGGCTTGAAAGTGTTGCGCTTAATGGTCAAGGCATTGAGGTACATGTGTCATTAAACGACCCAGTTAACACCAATACTGCACTACTTAGCTTTGATCTGCCATTGATCAGCAAAAAAATTAAGTCCTTAATTACTCCAGTTATTATTACCGACTATCAGAAGGATAATCTGCCATTGAAGATAAAAGGAAGGTGTACCGCCCAAACTGCAGTAATCAGCTTAGATCATAAGCTAGATCGTCATGGTGCTATTACTTCACCAGATACACAAGATCAGATTTTTGTCACATGTAGCATTACCATCAATAATCCACATGGTCTACATGCACGTCCTGCAGCATTACTTGCGCATACATTAAAATCATTTGATGCCACTGCGGTCATATACAAAGATGATGCTAGTGCTGATGTTAAAAGTATTGTTGCATTATTAGGATTAAATGTGCAATATCATGACAAAATAACCCTTACCGTCAGTGGTCAGGATGCTAAAAAAGCAGCTGATGCATTAGAAAGTGCACTGATAAACTTTGCGGATGACCACATAGCAGAAGCGCAAAAAACATTCAAAACTGAACTTGATCAAGCTAAAATTAAAGGCAATCAATACTTTGGCATCTCTGCTGCTAAAGGGCTTGTCATTGGTGAGTTACAACGAATTAATGAGGAAAACTTTAATTATGCTGATACTGCAAGTAACTCAACAGAAATAGAAGAGCTAAAGCGCTTTGCATTAGCTAAAAACAAATATGAGCAACAACTATCAGCACAAATGCGTAGCCATACGCATGACAAGGCAAAGCATGCGATGCTTGGTGCGCATCTGGAGCTTCTAAATGATAGCAATATCAATGATTTAATGACGCAATCTCTAGCACAAGGCAAAACAGCAGAATATGCTTGGGACCAGGCAATTTTAGCAGCCATCTCTATACTAGAGAAAACGCAAAGCACCTTGATTCAAGAGCGTATTGCTGATTTAAAAGATATTCGCAAACAGGTTTTATATCTATTAACCAATAATACACCGACCAAAACACATTATACCAAGCCGACTATTCTTATCGCTGATGAGTTTAGCCTATCTGATATTTTAGAAGCTAATGAAAATGTTGTTGGCTTTATTTCAATTAAGGGTGGACGTACTTCGCATGTTGCAATCATTGCTAACAACAACAATCTCCCCTTATTAATTCAAGTGGATAACAGTCTTTTTTCCCACTGTGGCCAAGAAATTATTTTAAACGCAACAGATGGTTATGCCGTTATCGATCCAGATCTTGATACAATAACGCGATATCAAGCTAAAATCACTGCTTTAAATGATACATTGACATTGATGCGTACCAAGGCAACTGAACCGGCGATAACAAAGGATGGGCACAGCATTCATTGTTATATGAATATTAAATCACCTAAAGAATGTCTTAACTTCACGCAATCAGGTGCCGAAGGAATCGGTCTTTTTAGAAGTGAGTTTATTTTTTATGATCGCTTAGCTGCACCCACTGAAGATGAGCAACTTAATATCTACAATGACGTATTAAATGCAACCAATAATATGCCGATTATTATTCGTACCTTAGATGCTGGTGGCGACAAACAAATCGATTATTTAAAAATGGCACATGAACTGAATCCATTTTTAGGTGTTCGCGGCATACGGTTATGTTTGAAGCACCCTGAGATTCTACGCACGCAACTGCGCGCAATCATTCGCACACAAAACCCCAATGCGCATATCATGCTGCCGATGATTACGCATATTGAGGAATTTCGCCAAGTCAAAACTATCTATGAGGAAGAACGTCTCAAACTTGGTATTAATATAAAACAACCCTTGGGCATTATGGTTGAAGTCCCTAGTGTTGTTTTTCAAGCGGAGCTGTTTGCCAAAGAAGTGGACTTTATGTCGATTGGCACCAATGATTTGACACAGTATTTACTGGCAATGGATCGCGAGCATGATGTGCTTGCCGCTGAGATTGATCATCTGCATCCTGCCGTTATTCAGGCCATTAACCTAGCCAATATCGCTGCACAAAAACACAATACTAAGCTATCCATTTGTGGATTAATGGCTGCGGATCAAGAAGCACTTGCAATACTCATTGGCTTAGGCATTAAGCATTTATCGATGCGCAGCAATATGCTAGCTGAAAATAAAGCATTGATTCGTGGATTGAACTTAACTGATTGCCAACAACTTGCACAACATGCTTTAACACTGGAGTCAGCAAAAGCCGTCAGAATGCTCGTGCGTCAACAAATGTGTTTTAATGAGGGGAAAAACAAATGTCAAAAAGTATAAAAAAAGCTAAATTTAACTTTCAAAATCTGCAACAATTGGGACGTGCACTTATGCTGCCCATTGCAGTATTACCAGTTGCTGGCATTTTACTGCGTTTTGGACAACCTGACCTTCTGAATATCAAAGCCATTGCCGATGCTGGCAATGCTATTTTTGCAAATTTACCTCTTCTTTTTGCCGTTGGTGTTGCTCTTGGTTTTGCTAAGAAAAACCACGGTGCAGCTGCACTTGCCGCTGTTGTTGGTTTCTTTATTATGAATAGCGTGATTAACACAATTAATACTGGTGTTAACACTGGCGTACTTGGCGGCATTATTATCGGTATTGTTGCAGGAATGCTTTATAACCGTTTCTATGAGATCAATCTGCCTGAATACTTAGCATTTTTTGGTGGTAAACGCTTTGTACCAATTATTACGGGACTCACAGCGGTATTACTTGGCTTTTTGTTTGGGTTTATCTGGCCTGCGATTCAAGATGGCATTAACGCCTTTGGTAATTGGTTAATTGGTTCAGGTTCAATTGGTTTATTTTTATATGGCGTATTTAACCGTATTCTCCTGATGTTTGGCTTACATCATATCTTAAACAATCTTGTGTGGTTTGAGTTTGGCTCATTCCATGGAGCCGCTGGCGTTGTTCATGGTGATATTGCACGCTTTATGGCAGGTGATCCAACGGCTGGCACATTTATGGCGGGCTTCTTTCCGATTATGATGTTTGGCTTACCTGCAGCGTGCTTTGCAATGTATCGTCATGCGCATAGCCATAAGCAAAAAGCAGTTGCCGGTATGCTATTTTCTATCGCATTAACCGCCTTTTTAACTGGAGTGACTGAGCCTATTGAATACAGCTTTATGTTTTTAGCGCCTGTTTTATATCTCATACATGCGTTACTTACTGGTATTTCAATGGTAGTCATGTATATGCTAGGGGTTAAACTAGGGTTCACCTTTTCAGCAGGTTTCATTGATTATGTACTCTTTTTCAAAATGGATACACACCCTTGGTTACTATTACCTATCGGTGCAGTAACTGCTGTTGTTTACTATTTCTTATTTAGCTTCTTTATTAAAAAATTCAATCTCTTAACCATTGGTCGTGAGGTGGATGAAGTCGTTGAAGAAGATGCGCATCAAGACAATACTCCATTACCTCAGTCACGAGCACTTAGCTTTATCAATGCATTAGGTGGTAAAAATAACTTAGATAATATCGATGCTTGTACAACACGTTTACGCTTACAAGTCAAAGACAGCAGCAACATCAATCAAGCACTGCTTAAAAAACTTGGCGCACGTGGTATTGTCGTGCCCAATGTTAAAACTGTTCAGGTGATCTTGGGTCCTGAGGCAGATTTAATTGCTGGCGAGATGAATGAAGCCTTACCACAAGCCACTGATATACCACATATTAATACTTCTGATCATGCTATCAATGGACAATGTCAGGATATTAAAAAATCAATTAAGCCAAGTGTTAAGCACTATGATATCGATGCCATTACTCATGCACTTGGTGGCAGTGATAACATTATTAATGCCAGCATATGCGCATTAACACGTATTGATATTAAACTTAAAGCTGCTGACAAAGTAAACACAAGTAAATTATTTAAGCTAGGCATTGACGGTTGTATTACTTCAGGCAACAATTCAGTGCAACTACTCGTAATGGATTCACCTCAAGTGCTGTTAAATGAATTAACTGCGGTTTCAAGCCATTAATCGTAGGCAACAGCCTTAACAATATGTTTTGATGTACATAGCGACTAGTAACGATATCAGCAATTTCCATTAACCTCGCCAGGCTAGATAAATCAAGGCTTCCAGAAAATTATTTTCGTAATCTTTTTTCTAATAAACCTCTCAACCATAGGCTTTCAGAGAGTTTTTCAGCGGGAACTACTGTAACGATATAACGACTCATATTTCTTAACGCATTCACTATTATCAAAACTCAATTGCTCAAAATGGGTTATAAGTTATAGATTTTAGTAGTCATCATTACTTTTACTAGTCAAGAATAAAAACATTTTTCATATCATTTGAAATCTGTGTTTTCATGGCATTATAAGCAGTTCTTTCGGCCATACCCCATTTAGTAAAATAAACCCCATCACTTAGTACTATCATAGTCGATTCGTAAATTTGACTTATCCTTAAGATTGTATAAGAATATTTTATATCAAAACCAAAAGTTTTTTCATCTTCAGCTATTGGATGCATATTAGAAAATACCCTACTTAAAGATGGCATTACATAATTTTCAACAAGATTAACTGCATTTGTACCCTCTCCATATTTAAAAAATCTACCATTTTTAGTATCATACTTTTCTTGATATGAAGAATAATTTATAGGTAAAGGCATGCTATTACTATTTGCCGTAGCCTCTGCTCCTATTTCTGAATCATCATCGTTTGTGGAATTATTATTATCTAATGTACCATCTACTTCCTGGTATTCATTTTCATCCATTTCAGACTGGTTAGAGACATTATTTGCTGACCCAACCTCGATTATCGGGGGCTCTTCTTCATCTTCTGAAGAAGCTTCGTCGTCATAATTATGTACTATACCATCTACTTCCGTGTATTCACCTTCATCCATTTCAGACTGGTTAGAGACATTATTTGCTGATTGAACTTCAATTATAGGAGGCTCTTCTGCAGAAGCTTCTTCTTTCGACATGAATTTTGAAAATATAGCACTATCATTATGACTAGACCAACCCATGCCATACCCAATCAAACCACCAGTGAAAACAGAAGCAAGCACTGTACCCGCGACTCCAAGAGCTTCTTTCCAATTAAATTTATGCCCACTAGGATCAACGCCCATCAATGGATTGTTGTTACCATAGAAATAACCATTAATTAGTCCTTGATTATTAAAAGCATAGCTATCGGCTTGGATAAAGCTTCTTAAGCTTGGATCATAGTCACGCGCTTTAAGATAATATAAACCAGTCAATGGATCAAACATATAGCCCGAATAGCGAAGAGGATTGCTTGCAAGCGCTAATAATCCATTTTTATTTTCTGTCCTCTGTCCTCTGTCCTCTGTCTTCCGTCTTCTGAACCCCGTAGACACTATATTGATAAAACTTCGGCTTATCCCTTAACTGACCAATGACCGAACCATGACGGTTGTGTAACAGCACAGTTTCATCACCCATGATACTACGCACAGTCACATTATTTGCTATTAAATACGCGGATGATTGTTGTGTACCATCACTTGAGTTTAATAGTTGATTATTGCGTGAATAGTAATGCACAAGTACCTGATTGCTGCTTTGCACCACAGCGCGCAGACCATTGGCATAGTAATAATCACTCTCTTTAGCACCTGAGGCAAGACTGACTTGTGTTAACTCATTCGCCGCATTATAGCTAAAACTCGCACCCTTATTGTCCGTAGGCATATTACCATTGGCATTATAGTTAATCGCTGATTCAACCAAAACACGCTGATGATTTACGTTTTGCTTACTTTGCTTATCCATCGCTTTAGCGCTATTGAGCGAATACGCCACACTTTGGGTGATTAACAGACACGACATCCCTATGCCAATGTATAACTTAGATTTATTCTTTAACATTTTGACCCCACTACTGATTATCTGTATTAATAATTTAATTCTTATATGATTAAAAAGTATACCGTAACGTAAGGATCAAGAATAATTTGTCTATTTATTTTGATTCAACACGTGATTTAACAAGTACTGCGACTGTTTTCAGTAGCAAATGAGCAACGAACATTTCTCAGGTTAACATCTTTCTTCCTGAACGGTTAAAACTAAAGCTTAGGGTGATACAGTTGAGCGAATAGTCTCGGCTTGTTTTTTAGTTTGTAACATCAAATAGTATCGGTATGTTTATCTGCTCTTTTAACACCCACGGTTATACCTCCTACAATTACAATCCCTGCAACTACTGCTATTTTATCTCCATAATTATTCAAGAAAGAATGTAATCTCCATTTTTTGTAAATATACTTAGTCGTGTTAATAATACTTTTCTGCTGCTTGTCACTTGCAATTAAAAAATGATTAGCCAAATCTTTCTTGGTATTATATTTACGATAAAATTCATTCCCAATGTCTTTATCGTCACTAGTAAGAGAGTTTGTCCTCTTAAACGCTTTTTTTACTATGATATGTAATTCTTGGTCTTTCAAAAACTTATATGAAATGATCTGCTTAGCCCATTGACGAAATTGTAAGAAATTATCAAAGGATCCATGGGTCCAATATTTTACTACCCGATCAACTATTATTTTAAATGTTTTATTTACTTGCCTAAGACTATGAAACATATCAATATTTTGATAAAGCGAGATAGTATCGTGCAACATATCTATACACGGGGGAAATTTTTGTTGATTATTTATAGAATCATTCCTTCTTTCAGAGGTATCTTTTAACAATGGGGTAGATTCATTTATTGGCTCATCAACAATATCAATATGTCCACTAGGATCAACGCCCATCAATGGATTGTTGTTACCATAGAAATAACCATTGATTAACCCTTGATTATTAAAAGCATAGCTATCGGCTTGGATAAAACTTCTTAAACTTGGATCATAGTCACGCGCTTTAAGATAATATAAACCAGTCAATGGATCAAACATATAGCCCGAATAGCGAAGAGGATTGCTTGCAAGCGCTAATGATCCATTTTTATTTTCTGTCCTCTGTCCTCTGTCTGCCGTCTTCTGAACCCCATAGACGCTATATTGATAAAACTGTGGCTTATTATTCAACTGACCAATCACCGAACCGTGACGGTTGTGTAACAGAACAGTTGCATTACCCATGACACTCCGCACCGCCACATTATTCGCGATTAAATACGCGGATGATTGCTGTGCATCATCGCTTGTGTTTAACAGTTGATTATTGCGTGAATAGTAATGCACAAGTACCTGATTGCTGCTTTGCACCACAGCGCGCAGACCATTGGCGTAGTAATAATCACTTTCTTTAGCACCTGAGGCAAGACTGACTTGTGTTAGCGCATTTGCCGCATTATAACTAAAGCTTACCCCTTTATTATCCGTAGACATATTGCCATTGGCATTATAATGAAGCGCTGAGCTAACCAAAACACGCTGATGATTTATGCTTTGCTTACTTTGCTTATCCATCGCTTTAGCGCCATTGAGCGAATACGCCACACTTTGGGTGATTAACAGACACGACATCCCTATGCCAATATATAACTTAGATTTATTCTTTAACATTTTGACCCCACTACTGATTATCTGTATTAATAATTTAACTCTTACATGATTAAAAAGTATACCGTAACGTAAGGATCAAGAATAATTTGTCTATTTAATCATCGCGAATTGAATCAAAATACAATACTCTATATGTAATGGTGCCATTGAAAATCAAAGTTTGATGGCCGTTTATTTTGATTCAACACCCCTAGCAAATTGAATGAGATAAGAAGATTTTTCAGGTAGAAGTTTGGCATATGAGCAACTATGCCCATTAGAAATCATTTTGTGATGGATATAAATAACAAAGCGTTGTGCGTTATTTTTTCAGGTTAGGCATACTAAAGAATGCTCAGTGGTTCCCGCTGAAAAACTTCCTGAAAGCCTATGGTTGAGAGGTTTATTAGAAAAAAGATTACGAAAATCATTTTCTGGAAGCCTTGATTTATCTAGTCTTGCGAGGTTAGCGGGAATTGCTGAAGAATGCTGTAGTTGGCATACGCCGACCAATACCAAATGGGCGGCGCTGAATAAACAGTATTTGTGGTGCCTGCTTGCGTTTAAATTCGGCTAACTCAACCATACGGTAGATACGCTGCTGCTCTGCCGTATCTACCTCTAAAACAATCTTCTGTAACCGTTTGATTTCCGGCGCTAACAATAAGTCTCTTTCCAAGTAAAGCTTAAGCATCGCATCAAGATAATAATAATCTGGCAAGCTATCGGAATCCTTTTGTCCTTCGGATAATTCAGCTGATGGTGCTTTGTCAATAATACTTTGCGGGATAAGCGCACCATATTTTTCGTTAATATAATTGGATAATGCATACACATCATTCTTATATAAATCACCAATACAATTTAGCGCACCACACATATCACCATAAAGTGTCGCGTAACCGACGGCAAGCTCACTCTTGTTACCCGTTGTTAGCATTAAAAACCCCGTGTCATTGGAATACTCCATGACAATTCGTCCACGAATACGTGCTTGCATATTTTCTTTGGTCAGTTTTTTAGGTTCAGTTCCAAACGCTTTGGCAAAATTCGCACAGGTCAGCAAAAACTCATCCTTAATTTCACGGATAAAAAGCTCAACTCCTAGGTTTTGGCATAGTTTAACTGAATCATGTACAGATCCTTCAGAGGAATATATTGAAGGCATAGTAATTGCTTTGACATTTTCCTTGCCTAAACTCAAAGCAGCAATAGTCAAAGTCAATGCACTATCAATACCACCAGATGAACCAACAACCACACCTTTAAACCCACATTTGTGTACATAGTCTTTTAAGCCACAGACCAGTTGCTGCAAAACAAATGATTGTGGATTGTCTTGATATGGAGCGTTTAGCACGATGTGTGGTAAACATGTAAGATCAATGCTAAAACTTGACTCTTTAAAGCTATCCGCCAACGCAATAAGCTTTGCGTTAGCATTACAAGCAAAACTTGCACCATCATATACCAGCTCATCATAACCACCAACCTGTGTACTATAGATTACCGGGGCTTGGATTTTTTTGGTGATCTTCTCTACAATTTGTAAGCGCTGTTTAAATTTACCGAACATTGAAGGCGATGCATTCAGTACAATCAAAGCCTCAAGATTATCTGGCAAATTGCCCACAGGGTTATTTAAATAGCCTTGATGATTGTCGTACCAGATATCTTCACAAATTAAAATGGCTAAATGCTGGCCTTTAAAATTGAAACTTAGCTTTTCGTTTTTTCCTGCAATAAAATGTCGTGTCTCATCAAAAACACCATAACTTGGGATTAATTGTTTATGATAACAATGTATGGTTTTACCACGATCAATTACTAATGCACTATTGTGAAACTTTTTAAGTCCTGCTATTGCTGTTGCAGCACCTATTACCACCGCAATATCTAGTGTTAACGTAAGCTTTTTGATTTCATCAATCACCTGATTTTGCACATCAATCAGCTCATGATATGTCAACAAATCATAAGGATAATAGCCAGTAATACAAAGCTCAGAAAAAACAATTAAATCTGAAGTCTTATGCGCATGCATCGCTTGGGCAATTTTTTCAAAGTTATGTGTGAAATCAGCAACGGTATAATTTAATTGAACAACTGAAATTTTCATGTATTTCCTTAAGACTTTAAGCGAATACCACGTGATAGCAAATACCACGCCAAGCTATATAATATCCCGATTAATAGCACGATGGCAACTAAAGCAACCATTGGGTTAATGTACGAATAACCAATAAATGCATAACGTACAAAATCAACAATATAAAATAATGGATTATATTGCGCGATATCCCGCCAAAATGGCGGCAACGCATTTAGTCCATAAAACACGCCACCAAGATAAATTAAAGGAGTTAGCACAAAAGTAGGAAAAATAGTCGTATCATCAAAACTTTGCGAAAAAATACCATTTAAGAGTCCCCCTAATGAAAATAGAGTGCCACACAAAAAGAAAGCCAATAAAATCAATAATGCGGCATTAAAATTGATTGAAATACCACCAAATATACCTACTATAATCGTAACCATAATACCGACACAACAACCGCGCGCTACCCCGCCTGATATATAACCTAGAATAATTAAATGATTGGTTGCCGGAGATACGAGAAGCTCGTGAATTGAGTGATTAAAACGCGCACCATAAAATGACCCCACAACATTGGCATAGGAGTTATTAATTACTGACATGATTACAAGCCCAGGCGTGATAAACTGCATATAATTAAAACCATCCATCATGCCAACACGCGACCCCACTACTTTCCCAAAAATGAGAAAATAAAGGTTGACCGTAATAGCTGACGGTAACAAAGTCTGTGGCCACATTCGCAATACACGTACTACTTCTTTTCTTAATATGGTGTAATAAATAATCCAATATTCTTTAAACGTCATTTTCCCCAACCTATGCCTTATTTCTTGCGACATCAATGAACAATTTCTCTAGCTTATTTGTTTTTGTCTTAACACTTAATACCTCGATATTATGCTGACTTAAATCAGCAAATAATTGATTTAATGTAATACTTTTATCAACGTCAATTTCCAGCGTGTTTTGGTCAACTAACTGACATTGACCATATTTACACTGCATTTGCGCTTGTGTCAGTGGCTCTTTTAAATCAAAAATATAAGTCTCTTTCTCAACCGATCTTAATAGTGTTTTCATATCAGAGCTGGTATGTAATTTACCTTGATGAATCAAAGCAATGCGATTACACATACTCTCGGCTTCCTCAAGATAGTGTGTCGTTAAAATAATCGTCAAATTTTCTTTATTTAATGCACGCATCTGCTCCCATAACGATTGGCGTAACTCAACATCTACACCTGCCGTTGGCTCATCTAGGATTAATACTTTAGGCTTATGGATTAATGCACGCGCAACCATTAAACGTCGCTTCATCCCACCAGATAAAAATCGTACTTGCGCATCTTTTTTATCCCACAATGCCATATCTTTTAGTAATTTTTCGGCATAGGGTTTGGTTGTCTTACGATCTATGCCAAAGTACCCTGCTTGTGTTAATAGAATTTGCATCGGAGTTTCAAAGATATTTAGATTAATCTCTTGCGGCATAACGCCTAAGTGTTTGCGTGCCATAAACGGAGATTTTACTGTATCATAGCCACAGACTTTGATGCTACCACTGGTTTTGTTGACAAGAGCCGAAATCATTCCTAATGTTGTTGATTTCCCCGCACCATTAGGCCCTAATAATGCAAAAAAGTCCCCCGGATAAACATCAAAACTAACATCCTTTACCGCATGGACTCCACCTTTGTATATCTTATTGACATTAACCAAAGACAGCGCTTTTGTATAAGTCATTATAAACTCAATTGCTTGTTATAATAGATAGCCAAGCATTGTAACAGACAATTTGTGACTGACTAGAGGTATGTGCTTTTTTATTTTTTCATATTAAACCTTTAAACGATCAATTATGTATTTACGCTTTCCTTTTCTTCAATCAATTGTTGCTCAACAACTGCTTCTGTTGCAATGGATGCTTCAGCAACAACCGTTTGGAAAGCAACTTTTTCATCGTCTTTAGGCGCTTCGCGCGCACGTAAACGCCATAAAGTATAAACCCCTAATAAGAAGCAGATAAAGCCAACTAAAGTAAAAAATCCAAAGGGACCAAAAATAGACATAAACCACGTCGTTAATAAGGGGCCAACCATCGAGCCAATACCATATGAAAGCGCTAGGATACCGACAATACCCACTAACTGATCAGCATCTAAGTAATCACTGGAATGACTGATCGATAACGGATAAAACGTAAAGGTAAGTCCTCCTAATAAAAAGGAGAAAATAGCCAACTGCCAAAAACTACCATGCAAGATACAAATAAGGATAGAAACTATCACTGACCCTATTAGCATGACTAATAATACCAGTCGCCGATCAATAACATCCGAAATTTTACCAATGGGCAACTGCAACAACATGCCTCCGATAATAATGGCAAACATCATATAAGAAATACTATGCACCGGCACATTGGTCTGCTTTAAAAATAAAGGGTAAATCGTGTAAATACTCCCTAAAATCACGCCCGCCGTCATTGCTGTCCAGATGCCAAGTGGCGCTTTTTTAAATAACACAAAAGGTGATAATAGTTCAACATGCTCTTGTCTTGGCGTTTCAAAGCGTGTCAAACAAACCGGAATAATTGATAAAGTTGCCAAAATTGAAATAACACAAAATGCTAACAGGACCGTCTCAAAAGGAATATTTAATAAAAATTGACCAGATGCCTGAACAAAGTAATATACAAACAGATAAATTGATAACACCAACCCTTTATGTTTACTGCCTGCTCCTTCTAAACACCATGCCTCAACAACAATAAATAATCCAGCCAACGCATAACCACAAATAAAACGAGCTGCCGCCCAAACATTAACATCATAAAAGATGCCAAGCGACATAGCCCCTGCAGCCATTAAGGTGGCAAATAATGCATAGGCACGAATATACCCAATACGCAAAATAAGTCGTTGGGTAAAATAGGACCCTAATACCATACCTGTAAAGTAAGCAGCTGAAATCAACCCAACAACAAAATTACTTTGCCCCATCCGTTCAAGCTCAAGTGTCGTATAGGTAGTATAGAAAGTATTACCAATAGTTAAAATACACATACTTAGAATCGGCGCAAACAACATTGCAAATCTAGCTGGCTTATACTCAGACATCTTTTACTTTTTCAACCTTTTACTGCTCTATTCCTTGGGTCTCAAGCTTAAAGTAGATTGTTTATACGCTCAATATAATTTTTATATCTTTTTTATATCTTTGCCATCGCTTTACTGTATTTTATGACAAGGCAATGCTATCTTTCTCTTGGTGTAAATTTTGGTACAACGTCTGTTTTTAAAATAATCATTATAAATAACTTATAAAATGGACTTATGGAGAAAATTTGCTATTGTCTATTTATAAAACATAAAATGCATACCAAATACGTTTAAGGCGAGAACAATGGACAGCAGTGATTTAATGATTTTGCGACACCTTCTTATCGAAAAAAATATCAGTGTGACTGCTAAATTAATGAATGTCTCACAACCTGCTATTACTATGCGTTTAGGTAAGTTAAGAGGCATGTTTAAAGATGATATTCTAATACGTGATGGCAATAAGATGAAATTAACGCCTAAAGCAGAGGATATGGTCAACCCAATTATTAGAATTACTGACGAAATGTTAAGCCTCATGCCAGCTCACGACTTTGATCCATACACCACACCTACACATGTTCAATTACAGATTACCGAAGCCATTTCTGAAACAAATACCAAAGCACTTATTGATGCCTTTTTGAAATATAACCATCAACATAAAATCAGCATAACTACCTTATCTTACATCTCACTTCAGGCACATGATCAAACACTTAAAAATATTGATGCAGTAATTGGTATTCCTGCGCATATTGAAGGATTTAATGATGAAATTTATAGCTATGAGACTGGTGTGTTGATGTTTGATCAGTTTTTTGATGATAGCAAGAAGTCTGTTTCTTACGATGAATACTTGCAATTACCTCATATCGTATTTTCCCAAGGAAGCAGTAATCAATTATTATTAGATATTTTAGGCCATCCAGACCCGCGTAATCTATGCTTACAAATCAGTAGTTTGCGTGCTGCTACTGAACTCTTACAAGATAAATACGTCATGACCGCTTCAACGATATTAGCACGCGTGTTTAATAAAAAACACATACCGCTGCCTTTTGATTTACCGGGGCTTCCCTTTAAGTTGTCTTATCCTGAACGCTTAAAACATGACAAAAAAAATCGCTGGGTGCGTCAGGTTTGTAAAGAAGTGATGCAAGCACTTTTAAAAAAATATACCTTATAATATCTTTTTCATAGTCTCCTCTTGCCCTAAACCTTACATCATACGTACCGGATGCAATCATTTAATCACCATCTAGTTCACCATTGTTTTTTTGATATTTGCATGATTTATATTTGACATTAAGGACGAACTTTACCAATATTTACCTCACTAAAAAGTTGCTTATTTATTTATCTAACAAAATTATGAATACACTTTCTGAGGAACAAACATCAATGAATTTAACAGCTGAGAACTTAGATATACTTATTCACTGCTATCAAAAAATGGATAGTATGCGTAGAATTGATAACATCGAAGCTGAAATGGTTAATAGTGGTACGGCTAATTTTCTTGCTTCATCCAAAGGGCATGAAGGAAGTGCTATTTTTGCTGAGTATTTAAAACCTCAAGACTGGCTACAGTGTCATTATCGTGATAAAGCTTTAATGCACTCCCGAGGTATGGAAGAAAAAATGTTTTTCTATAGTTCACTATGCAAAGCCGAGGGTATATCTCATGGCCGGCAAATGGCATTTGGTTTAAGTGAACGTAAGCTTAATATTGGAAGTATCGTCACGCCTGTTGGTAATCAAGCGTTACCATCAGTTGGGATTGCACAAAGTATTAAAAATCAACCTGATAATCCTATTGTTTACTGCAGCATGGGCGATGGTACAACGCAACAAGGTGAAGTTTTAGAGGCATTTGCTGAAGCAAAACGTCGCACACTCCCTGTATTATTTGTCGTTCAAGATAATGACTACGCTATTTCAACACGAACAAAAGGTAAGACTTTTTTTTCACTGCCTGACTATAGTAATCCAAATTCGTTTTATGATATTCCAATAACATATATTGATGGTTCCACCCCATTTGAATCTTGCGATAAAATTAAACACATAATCAACAATATGCGTAATGACCGTGCGCCGCATATTATCATTTTTAAAGTTGGACGCTTAAGCAATCACAGCAATGCAGACAACCAATGTCTTTATCGTAGTGATGACGAAATTAATACTACTTCTCAAAGAGACCCAGTGCGCTTAAGTCGTGAGTTTTTATTAAAGCATGGTGTTAAAGAAAGTGTTTTACAGGAAATTGAACAGAACAACCGTCAACGTATTGACGAAGCATTAGCGCTTGCACTTAATGGTCTAACACCCACGTCTTGCTTTAATGCTGAGGCACCATTACCTGAGCATTTGTTACCACATGCGCATGAATATCGTGGTGATTTTTCTCAAGAAACACGTCTGGGGATGGGAGCAGCAATGCGCGAAGTATTTCGTCAGCGCTTGTTAAATGATGAACGTGTTTGCTTACTTGGGGAAGATATTGAAGATGACAAAGGTGATGTTTTTGGTGTAACCAAAGGATTATCAACACAGTTTCCAGGCAGGGTTGTTAACAGCCCATTAGCTGAGGCAACCATTATGGGTGTTTCTATCGGTATGGCATTAACAGGTAAGCGCCCCGTTGCATTTATTCAATTTGCTGATTTTATGCCACTGGCTTACAATTTACTCTTTACTGAACTTGCAACGATGTATTGGCGATCTAATGGTGATTGGGAATGCCCAGTCATTGTATTTGCTGCTTGTGGCGGCTATCGCCCAGGCTTAGGCCCTTTTCATGCGCAAACCAATGAAGGTACCTTTGCACACATTCCTGGTATCGACGTCTATATGCCCTCCAATGCAGCTGATGCCGCAGGCATGCTAAATGCTGCTTTTGAGTCTAATCGCCCTAGTGTGTTTTTATATCCTAAGAAACTTCTTAATAACGCAAGCATTGCTGATACCACATCAACGGATGTTGAGAAACAAATCGTACCCATTGGTAAAGCGCGTATTGTTAAAGCAGGATCTGATATTACTTTTGTTGGCTGGGGAAATACTGTTTCATTGTGCCAAGAAGTTGCTGAGACTTTAGAAACTGTTGGTATTGATAGTGAAATTATTGATTTACGCACAATTAAGCCATATGACCTTGAAACTGTGCTCTCCTCAGTTGAGAAAACTGGGCATTTAATCGTAACACACGAAGACAATCACACCTGTGGTGTTGGTGGGGATTTAATCGCTTCAGTTATTGAGCGTGCTAAAAAAGCAGTTAAGGTCAAACGTATAACACGTGCTGATACCTACATCCCTTGTAACTTTGATAATCAAATGGAAGTTTTACCTTCCTATGAGCGCATTCTAACCGGTGCAGCAGACTTACTAGATTTATCACTTGAGTGGGAGATTAAAAACTGCAGTGATGCAGGGTTTTATAATGTGCCAGTGATCGGTGCCAGCCCATCTGATGAAAGTGTACTCATCACTGAACTACACGTCAAAGTTGGTGACGAAATTAAAGTCGGTGATAAATTAGTAGATCTTGAAGCAAGCAAATCAACCGGCGAAATACTCTCGCCTAGTAATGGTACGATTGAAGAAATTTATGTTGACGAATCTGAGCGTGCAACCGTTGGCGAAAACCTATTAAAACTACGCCTGCCTGCGGGCGCTCAAAATAAGCAAAATATTCAAAAAAATCCTATTTTAACGCGCAAAATTCAGCAAGAAGTTGCCAAGCAGAATAAACAACAGCATAACATCTATCCTGTAGGTATTAGTACACCTTTATTTAAAACCGGTTCAAAACTTGTTACCAACGATGAACTTTTACAACACTTTCCTGAGCATAACTCACGCGACATTATTGATCGCACGGGTATCGAGTCACGCTTTTGGCTAGCGAAAGATGAAAATATCGTTGATTTAGCAACGGAGGTTGCCAAAGACGCACTAACCAAGAGCAATCTCAAACTCTCAGATATCGATATGCTGATCTGTACAACAACCACGCCTGATCAATATATTTCGCCTTCCATGGCTTGCTTGATATTAGATAAGCTTTATCAAACCTATGGTGAGCATAACGTACCTGCC
Organism: Cysteiniphilum halobium; assembly: GCF_003574425.1. GTDB lineage: Bacteria > Pseudomonadota > Gammaproteobacteria > Francisellales > Francisellaceae > Caedibacter > Caedibacter halobius. The sequence continues at coordinate 84,551 of NZ_QLIU01000030.1, forward strand.
TATGATATCAACGCAGCATGCAGCGGATATTTGTATGGATTACAAAGTGCACGTGATTATCTACAAACACGTCCAAGTAAACGTGTTTTATTAATCAGTGCAGAATATATGACTAAGCGCATGGATCAAAAAGACTTTGACACTGCTTTTTTATTTGGTGACGCCGCAACTGCGACCATTATAAATGGTGATCATTATCAAGCTGATTCTAAAGCCATCATTGATGAAATTTCACTAACTGCAATTGCTGAGAATGGTGATGTACTTAACATTCCAACAGATGAGTCTAAGTTCACACAACTACAAGGTAAAAAACTTTTTACCTTTGCAGTGAAAACAATGTCAATGATTATGCATAAGTGCTGCCAACAAGCAAATATTGCCTTAAATACGGTTGACTTGGTGATCCCACATCAGGCAAACCAGCGCATTTCCAATGCTGTTGAGAAACGTCTAAAAATGCATCCAGGTACGCTTTATAGCAATATTGCGCGCTTTGGTAATACGTCCTCATGCACTATACCAATTGCATTAGGTGAGACCTTAGCAGCTCAAGCTACTGGAAAAACTGTTGCATTATGTGCCTTTGGTTCAGGCTTTACAGCAGCTGCTGCGCTTTTACATACAAAATAGCTGGCAAGATGCTTAACGCATTAGATTAATTTTAAGCTTATGTGGCTAGTCGTTAAGTTCAAGCGTTCCAGCCCTTAAAACGACAAAAATAAAAGATACTGTTTAAGAAATAACTATGACAAAAAACCTTGTAATTGTAGAGTCACCTGCAAAATCCAAGACAATTAAAAAATACTTGGGCAATAATTTTGAGATCCTTGCCTCTTATGGGCATGTTCGTGACCTTGAACCTAAAGAGTCTTCGGTGGATGTTGATGATCATTTTAAAATGAAATATCAACTGATCGAACGCAATAAACGCCACATTGATGCAATTAAAAAGGCAGCTAAATCCGCTGATGAAATCTATCTAGCAACAGATCCAGATCGTGAAGGTGAAGCGATTTCATGGCATATTTATGAACTGCTTAATGATGCTAAACTCATTAAAGATAAACCTGTGCATCGCATTGCTTTTAATGAGATTACTAAAACAGCCGTTAATGCTGCTGTTGCTAACCCACGCGAGCTTGCTATGGATCTTGTCAATGCGCAACAAGCACGGCGCGCTTTGGATTTTCTGGTTGGCTTTAAACTATCACCACTGTTATGGAAAAAAGTTCGTCGCGGGCTTTCCGCAGGTCGCGTACAAAGTCCAGCACTTAGAATGATTGTTGAACGTGAGCTTGAAATTGAAGCGTTTGAATCTAAAGAATATTGGAGCATTACTGCCGAGCTTAAGAAGCGCAAGAAATTCATGGCCAAATTATCTATTTTTAATGGTCAAAAGTGTGAACAATTTAGCTTTACTAATGAGACTGATGCGACTAACGCGCTTGATCTTATTAAGAAAGATGCTAATGGCGAGCTAATTGTTCATAACATTGAAAAGAAACAAAAGCGTCGCAATCCGTTGCCACCTTTCATTACTTCAACGCTTCAGCAGGATGCAGTGCGTAAACTTGGATTTACTACCAAAAAAACAATGATGTTGGCACAGCAGTTATATGAAGGTATTGAGATCGGTAATGAAGGAGCTGTCGGTTTGATTACCTATATGCGTACTGACTCAACGAATTTATCACAAGATGCTTTAAATGAATTACGCAGCTTTATAACCCAAGAATATGGTCAAGATCATCTGCCAAGTAGTGTGCGGATTTATAAAACTAAAAATCAAAATGCTCAAGAAGCACATGAGGCAATTCGCCCTACGTCGGCCCATCGTAAACCTGAAGATGTCAGAGGCTTCTTATCCAATGATCAATTTAAACTGTATGACTTGATATGGAAGCGTACAGTAGCATGTCAAATGATTCATGCGTTGATGGATACTGTTGCGATTGATTTTATTACTAATAATAAAGCGCATACCTTTAAAGCGACGGGATCGGTTGTTGCTAAAGCTGGTTTCTTAGCAGTTTATCAAGAGGCTAAAGATGAAGATGCCACAAGTGATGACAGTGAAGGTTTAATTTTACCTGAATTTAAAGAAGGTGAGAAAGTACCTGTTGTTGATATTATCGGTAAGCAACATTTTACTGAACCACCACCACGTTATACTGAAGCCTCACTGGTTAAAGCCCTTGAGGAGTACGGCATTGGTCGACCATCAACTTATGCAACCATCATCTCAACCTTACAGCAGCGCGATTACGCACTATTAGAGAAAAAACGCTTTAAACCAACAGACGTTGGACGTATTGTCAATAGCTTTTTGACCGACTACTTCCATCGTTATGTTGAATATACCTTTACAGCAAAGCTTGAAGATGAACTTGATAATATTGCTGATGGCAAGATTGAGTGGGTGCCTGTATTAGAAAAATTCTGGCAACCATTTATAAAACAAATTACTGAAATTGATACGACTGTTAAAAAAAGTGATGTAACACACGAAGAAATGAATGAAGACTGCCCTGAGTGTGGACATAAACTTTCTATTCGTCTTGGACGTAGTGGTCGCTTTATAGGTTGCACCAACTATCCAACCTGTACATATACTCGTGCGATTGTCAAAGATAATGAAGAGCCTCAAGAAAAAATAGAGCCTGAAGTAGTAGCCGGTCGTAAGTGTCCGGCGTGTGCGTCTGATCTTTTAATCAAACAAGGGCGCTATGGTAAGTTTATTGGTTGCTCTAACTATCCTAAATGCAAGCATATGGAACCATTAGAAAAGCCCAAAGACACCGGCATTGAATGTCCAAAATGTAAGAAAAACAACTTTGTTGAGAAGAAATCACGTAAGGGTAAAGTGTTCTATGCTTGTGCTGGTTTTCCTAAGTGTAAAAACTCATTCTGGTATCCGCCTATTGCTGAAGAATGCCCCAAATGTCACTCGCCAATACTTTTACATAAGATCACAAAAAAGGATGGTGAGCAAAAAGTTTGTCCTAATGATGAATGCGATTATATTATTCATTTAAATCAACCAAAGACAGAATAATAGGGTTATATCAGGAACTAAGGACGATACCTAAAACAAAACATGCTAACAAAATTTGGTTTTGATATAAGGATTATTATTTCGATTCAACACGAAAGCTAAAAATTAGCAAGGATTTGCGTTCACCTTATTCCCCTTTTCTGATAGAATCGCCAGCAGTTTTTCTTTAAAATAAACGACTTAAACATTAAAGGAATTTAATTATGTCACAATGTATTAATATTACTGACGGTGAATTTGAATCAGCAGTTATCAACAGCAATCAGCCTGTTTTAGTTGATTTTTGGGCACCATGGTGTGGACCTTGCAAGATGATTGCGCCGATTTTAGATCAAGTATCTGAACATTACGGTGATAAACTAAAAATCGTTAAGATCAACGTTGATGATAATCAGGATACGCCGGCTAAGTTTGGTGTGCGCGGCATTCCAACGCTCATGGTTTTCAAAGATGGCGAAAATGTTGAAACCAAAGTCGGTGCAGTACAAAAATCACAATTGATTCAAATCCTTGATAAACATATTTAACCTTAAAAATAAATATTTCGTTCAACCCGAAGGGGTTCCCCTTCTTCAACATTCGTGAGAATTTTCAATGAATTTAACCGACTTAAAAAACCGATCTATCCCTGAATTAATGGAACTTTCGCGCTCACTTGGCCTTGAAGCCACGGGACGTGCACGTAAGCAAGAGATCATTTTTAATATTCTAAAAGAGCATGCTGATAAAGGCGAAGATATCTATGGTGAAGGCGTGCTTGAAGTGCTACAAGATGGCTATGGCTTCTTACGTTCATCTGATACATCATACTTTGCTTCTCCTGATGATATCTATGTTTCACCGACCTTTATCCGCAAATTAAATTTGCGTACTGGGGATAGCATCATCGGTAAAATTCGCCCACCCAAAGATAACGAACGTTACTTTGCAGTAAAGCATATTGATAGCGTGAACTTTGACTCGCCTGAACTTGCTCGTACTAAGGTGCTATTTGAAAACCTAACGCCTGAATATGCCAAAGAGCGCTTATCCATGGAATTAGGTAATGGTTCAAGCGAAGATATCACTGCCCGAATTATTGATTTGGCTGCTCCTTTTGGTAAAGGACAACGTGGATTGATCGTGGCCCCTCCTAAAACGGGTAAAACCATTATGATGCAAAATATCGCCTCATCAATTGCTAAAAAATACCCTGAGTGTTATCTGATTGTTCTCTTAATTGATGAGCGTCCTGAGGAAGTGACTGAAATGCAACGCTCCGTACGTGGTGAAGTAGTTGCCAGTACTTTTGATGAACCGGCAGCACGTCACGTACAATTGGCTGAAATTGTCATTGAAAAAGCAAAACGTTTGGTTGAACATAAGCAAGATGTTGTGATCCTCCTAGACTCTATTACCCGTCTAGCACGTGCCTATAATACTGTTTCTCCTGCCTCAGGACGCGTACTATCTGGTGGTGTTGAGGCTAATGCTTTACAAAAACCGAAGCGTTTCTTTGGTGCGGCACGTAATACCGCTGAAGGTGGTAGTTTAACGATTATTGCAACAGCTCTTGTTGAAACAGGCTCTAAAATGGATGAGGTAATCTTTGAAGAATTTAAAGGTACTGGGAACATGGAACTTCACTTGGATCGTAAGATTTCTGAAAAACGTGTCTACCCTGCGATTAGCTTTGCACGCTCTGGTACGCGTCGTGAGGAGCTATTAACCACACAAGAGGAACTACAAAAACTTTGGATATTGCGTAAGATTTTACATGAAATGGAAGACACGCAGGCAATGGAGTTCTTAACCGAGCGTTTAAAGAAAACACAAACTAATGAAGAATTCTTCAATATTATGAAGCGTGGTTAGCCTTAAGCCAAAAAATATCATTCTATATCGTTCAGATAACCTAGCAAGTGGCGTGCTTTTGCCGTAAACTGCAGTAAGTTTTCACTTAGCTTGTGACATGATGAACCTACTTACAAACCTCAATCAATATCAGCATAAACGCGGTATTGAGCGTGAGACATTACGCATATTACGCTCAGGAAAAGCAGCGATATCAGATCACCCTGTTGCCCTTGGCTCGAAGCTGACCAATAGCAATATCACTGTTGATTTTTCAGAAGGCTTGCTTGAACTGATCACTGAGCCATACAACTCTATTGATAAGACATTAACGCGCTTAGAGCATATTCTTGCCTTTAGCACACAAAATCTGCCAGAGAATGAGCTTGTTTTAGCAACGAGTATGCCACTGACAACAACAGAAGAAGAAATTAGAATTGCTGATTTTGGCACGTCTAATTCAGGCAAGATGAAAGAAGTCTATCGTCGAGGCCTTGCCAAACGCTATGGTAGAATTATGCAAGCGATTTCCGGAGTGCATTATAATTTTTCATATGATACTCAATTGATGAATGCCCTTATGCAAACGCGCAAAATGACAAGTAACGCGCTATATTTTTCCGCGATTAACCATTACTTTGAGTTTATGTGGCTAATCCCCTATTTATTTGGTGCTTCCCCCATTTGTGCCAAAACATCTGTTCGGCAGAAACCTGATTATTTAACATCATTTGATGATGAGTTCTATATTGCAGAATATGCTACTAGTCTTAGAATGAGTAATTTAGGTTATCAAAGTACAGCACAAGAGAATTTATTTATTTCCTATGATAACTTACAAAGTTATGTCTATGACTTAGTCAATGCCACCAATACCCCTTATCCTGCATTTAATAGTTTGGGCTTATTTAGTCATAATGGCTTGCGTCAACAGCTCAATGGTAGCATCTTACAAATTGAAAATGAGTATTACAGTAGCATCCGACCTAAACAGATTGCCAAGCGTGGTGAACGTCCTGCTTGCGCGTTGCTTAATCGTGGTGTTGCTTATCTTGAAGTTCGTGTACTTGATGTCAATCCCTTGTCACCACTTGGAATAGATAAAGAGACAGCATATTTTATTGAAGCCTTATTAATGACTTGTTTAATATTACCGACTAAACGCTATTCACAAAATGATATTGCACGCAACAAGTTAAACTTTTCACACGTTGTGACACAAGGCCGTAATCCGAAGTTGCAATTAATTAATAGCCAAAACAAACCACAATTATTACAAAATTTAGGTATAGAACTTCTTAAGAACATTGCCCACACGGCAAAAAATATGGGTGAAGAATATGAACAAGCCGTAAATAAACAACTCAAAAAATTAACTGACCCAACGCAAACACTTTCAGGTCAGTTTATAAATATGATTAAAGATGACTATCTGGATAAGGTGCTTAACCTATCAGCATCAAATACTGAATATTTGCAAAAATTCATATTAGATGACAAAGAACAAAGGGAGTTTACGCATGAAGCAGAAGCTTCACTTGCTGCACAATCAAAGCTTGAACAAAGTGATTGTTGTGACCTTAATACTTATATTGATCACTATTATCTCTCTGCAGACTGCTCCCAAGTAGCCAAGTAATCGTGGCATTAATTATTATAGTCATTCTAATAAATACCCATACATCTTTAACCTATATTAACAAGAGGTCATCAAGGTCGCGGTTGATCGGTTATATACTGGAATCACTATACCTCTCCCCTTGAGGGAGAGGTCGTGCAGCTTATGCTTTGCGGGTGAGGGGATAGTTAAAACGCAACTTATTTATACATTATTAAGTAAATTAAGTAAGTACAATGATTTTTTGATTATTTTCAGATCGATGAATAATATCAGCTTTAACCTGAAATGCCGTATAAATATGCGCTGGTGTTAATACCTTTTCTGTTTGGTCAAAGCTCAACATCTGCCCATTTTTCAACAGCAAGCTTTGATGATAAAACCCAAGCGCAATATTTAAATCATGGCCAATTACCAACACTGCCAAATCATATTGTTGCACCAACTCACTTACGATCTGTAACGTCTGACGCTGATAATAGACATCCATGTGCGCACTATACTCATCTAACAGCAAATATCCTTGATAGCTATCATCATGTTGATTTAATTGCAGTAATGCGCGCGCTAATTGCACACGTTGGCGTTCACCACCTGATAATTGTTGGTATTTTTTCTGGCTAAAATGATCGGCCTTTAGCAGTGATAAAGCGCTTAAGGCTTTTTGATATTCCTTTTGTGAAAAATTACCTTTGCAATAAGACAGTGCACCTAATAACACATAATCAATTACGCTAATATCCGTATAAATTTCCTCATGCTGTGTAACATAAGCCATTTGCATGCTTTTGATGATTGGGCAGATCGTTTTTATATCCTTTTCATCTAATCTAACCTGCCCACTATAATGCAAATGCTCTCCTGAAATCACTTTCATTAATGTTGATTTACCTGCCCCATTAGCACCTAGAATACCAGTTATTTGCCCTTTTCTAACCGTCATTGAAACATTATTAAGCAAAGTTTTTTGTGATAACTGTAAACTAATACTCTCAAGATTTAACATCTTAGACACCACGTTGCAACTTTTGACTAAACAATAAATAAACAAAATAAGGTGCACCAATTAATGCTGTCATTAAACCTATTGGTAATTCAGCAGGTGACAACACCACTCTTGCAACAACATCAGCAACAGTCAGTAATAACCCGCCAAAGATACATGAGAAAAACAATAAATGACGATGCTCATTGCCTATGAGAAAACGTATGATATGTGGCACAACCAATCCAATAAAAGCAACAGGACCAGCAACCGCGGTACTGGCGCCAACAAGTAACGCAATGGCAATAATGCTTTTTAATTTTTGGCGATGAATATTAACACCAAGCATCCGCGCATACTGCTCACCTGCAATCATCGCATTCAGATATTTTGCGGTATTGATCAATAATACAAATGCTATGACAATGCATGGTAATAGAAACAGTACCTGGCCCCAGGTGATATTAGCAAAACTGCCCATACTCCAAAAAGTAATACTTCTTAAAATACTGTCGTTAGATAGATACGTCATCACACCAATCAACGCACCACACAATGCATTAATCGCGACTCCTGCTAACACCAAAATACCTAAATTACTGCGCCCCTTGGTAATCGATAATAAATAAGTCAAAAAGGTGATCACTAAGCTTCCAATAAATGCACTTATACCTAATCCCCAAGTCATTAAAAAACTCGTTTGTACTAGGCTTGTACTTAATAGCAAAAACAAAATAGCAAAGAGTGACGCGCCACTGGTCATACCCAACAGTGCTGGATCTGCTAAAGGATTACGAAAAAGCCCCTGCATCACAACACCAGCAACACCAAGTGCGCTACCAACAACAACAGTTGCAATCAAACGCGGCAGCCTTAATTCCAATGCCACTTTTTGCATAAAGCTGCCGTCAATAAATAATTGTGAGAACTGTAAATTCAATGCACCAAACAAAAGTGATAACAAACAAGCAGCGATCAACAAAACAATAAATACACAAAACCAAAAACAATACTTCTGTCGTTGTAAGGTAAATAAGGATTTAGCAGTTATATTATGTATTTGCATTTTTGTTCTCTTTTCTTAGCTATAAACCTTACACTATGTAAGCGTTGGCTGAGCATAAGTCGAAGTCTTTTTTAGATTACCCTTCGACTTCGCTCAGGGTATGATCAGCACTATTTAGCGAGTGTCTATTTCATTTTTTTATAAATAAACCTTCTGCGCTAACATTAATTCAGTTTGTCCAAACTCAGCACCAAAATTATCAATGCGTGATGCATCAATCGTCACAATTTTAGTTTGGTATTTTTCATGCAGATAGTTTAGAACTTCAGGATAAGGCTTGGCCATGTTTGCCGAAGCCTGTGCAATAACAATCACTTGAGGCTTTAAACTCATCAAGCCTTCTTTTGACAATGGGCGCATACCACTAAACGACAAAATATTGTGTGCTTTAATTAACTGTAACCAACGGCCTGATTGCGTATCCTTGCCAAGCATATAAGCACCACTGGCAGCAATTTGTAACAGCATAAGCACTTGTTTTGGTTTACCATTACTACTGCTAGAGTATGCATTTATAATCTTATTGGTTTGTTTAGTTTGCTCTTGAAGCTTATTGATTAATCGTTGTCCCTCTTTTTGCTTATTTAGCTTATTGGCAATCTCTTGAATATTTTTTTCAACATCATTTAAGCTTTTTACTTCAGTCAATAGTAACGTTTGCACATTAAATGCTTTTAAACGTGTTAACACAGACAAAGGTGAAATAGAAGCATCCGCAATCACAATATTTGGCTTAACACTTAATAAGCTTTCAATCGTCAATGCACGCATATAACCAACATCTTTCATTTTTTTTGAGTTTTTTACTTCTTTGATTTCTTTTGTTTTATTACCTTGTCTTTTTTCTAATAACTTCACACTTTCGCTGTCGCTTGCCATCACATTAACACCTAGCGCACTAACAATTGAGCTTGAGCTTGGCCCAAGTGTGACCACCGTCTGTGCAATAGATATCGTCATATACCCCATTAAAATCGCTATTAAGATGATGTACATAATAATTTTACGCACTTTTTTGCTCCTGTAAGTTAAATGAAACAATTTTTATAACGGTTGCCGATACTGGCGTTTTACCACTTTGTGCGGGCTTAAAGTGCAACTTCTTAAACCAGATGATCGCCGCTTGATCTAACACACTAAAGCCGCTAGATTGAATGATTTGCACATTAGCAACTTGCCCTTTGGCATCAATAACCGCCTTGATTTTGACCTTTCCTTCTTCATTATTTTTAATCGCAGTGTTAGGATAATTTAATTTAGGTGGTATAAAGCTTAACTTTGGCGCTTGTGTGATCTTGGTGACTGCTTGATGTTTTTTAATATTTTGTTTTAGTATTTCTTTTGTTTTTTTTATTTCTTTAACTTCTTGTACTTTTTTCACTTCTTTTGTCTGGGGCTTTACGATATCCTTGTGCACTTTAACTGCCTTAGAAACCTCTTGCGGTTTTTTCTCTATAGCAACATTAGCTGTTTTTAAAGGTTTGGCAACAGGTGTAGTACTTGCAGTCGTTGTTGTTTCTGTTAACTGTAAAGCCTGCATTAAAGACTCGACCGTCTGCACTTTTAAATCCGTTTGCCCCAAATGCCACGTTGTTTTTGATGTACTGTTTAATGTTGCCCAAATTGAAAAATTAATCGCAATAGACCCCGTAATGGCAATGGCAATTTTGAACACTCTAAGCAACATTAAATCTCACCTAAAAACGATAGTTAAGCTGTAAATAAATGCTTCTACCCATAGCTGGTACTAAAATACTGCCATCATAATTCTGATAATATTGATCAAACAAATTATCAACACCAGCACTTATAGCAAAGCCTTTGATAAAATTAGGTTGCCATTGATAAGCCAGACTCAAAAGTGCGTAACCTGGAACCTTTGGCGTATTATTTGGCACATGATTTTGTGCAAGCGCATAATTAAATCTGGTTTGTACCGTACTATCAATAGCTCTAATCGGCACAGCTAATGCAACCATCCCTTTGGCTCTAGGGATAGGTAAGGCGCTACCTGCAGGAATGGTATTGCCATTTTCATTACGATATGCCGATTTTGTTTTTCCACGCGTATAGGTAAAGTTCGTCATCACTTCAAACCAATGGTTTTGGTACTCAGCAGAGACGTTATAACCGTATAACTGCGCTTTGGAAATATTAATATTTTGGTTTACTGCAGTATAAAATGGCGGTCCATCATTTCCTATATTACTATTTAAAATGAAATCATCTACATCATTTAAGAAAATATTCCCTGCAACACGCATTTTTTGTTTATATGCCAAACCTTGCGTATAAACAAAACCTATTGTTTTATTATGCCCTCTTTCAGGTCTAAGACTTGGGTTTGGAATAAATCGTAAGAATACATAACCCGAGTTGGGATGCACGCCACCTAAGTACAGATCCTGTAATGATGGAATGCGATAACCTTCGGTATAACCTACATAAACTTTTAATGGATCAACCACCTTATAGCTAATACTTGCCTGTTTGGTAAAGAACGTGTCATTATTATGCATATTGCCACTTGTACTTCGATAACCATTAAAGCGCCCACCAATAGTTACATTTAGTTTTGGGATAATATCCCAGCTGTCTTGTAAAAATGCACTATACAACTGTTGGTTTGCTGTAGGGAAATTGGAACTTGTTTTGCTGCTATAACCATCATAACCATTGATATAGCTATACTCAGCACCATAATATAGGCGTTGCTTATAAACGGTAGTGACATTCGATAACTGCATACCTGTAGTGTTGACATGTACATCTTGTGGTAAAGCAAAGCCGCCGCCATTAGTTGTTGGCGATGAACCTAAATGATTCTCGTTGTAATATAGCTTTGCTTTGACATCAACATAAGGATTATCTGGGTTAAGATGATAATCCAACATGCTTTGTGTTTGGAAGAAATTAAAATTTGAGCTTGGATTCGTTGAAGAAGTTTCTTTATTTACCGTTGCTGGATAAAGACCAACATTCTGCATCGACAAAAATGATGCTTTTAAAGTTTGTGCTGTTGAAATATTCCAAACGGTTTTAAGCAAATATTCTAAATTATTACTTGTAGAGTCTGGTAAAGTTTGTCCATTACCTAAGCGGACATTATTACTACGTCCACCAAGCACATCAATCAAATAGCTAACATCGGCAGTTTTAAAAGCAACCGCAGCATTGGCATCACCACTATAATCGCCTGTTGCCCCACCTAATCCAACTTGTCCGCCGACGATTTTATCTTTACCTAAGAAGTCACTAGGATCTAGCGTTTCAAAATTAACAGCACCACCAAGATTTCCATTACCATAGGCAATATTGCTGCCGGATTGACTTGCTGTGACCTTTTTATACAGAGCTGAGCTTAATAATTGACGCGAGTGATTATGTCCAAATGATGCTAAATTGTTATTAATACCATCAATACCGACAAAAACACGATCATCAGACAAACCACCCATGCTAATATCTTGTGCCGTTGGACGATTACCACCAATCATTTGCACACCTGCCATTGCATTGAGTTGCATAGCGGTTGATTGTGTTAGATTAGCACCATCACTGCTTTGCACCGAAACATTAGGTAAGGCACTACCCGTTTCGGGTGCCACATTGATCTGATTATCTTTACTTTGTTTTTTTGGCGTACTTGGTAAGGCTTTCTTAACAGCAACTACCTGAATTTCACCCAAATCCACTGCTTTAGTATTTGCTGATTCCTCACTGGCATACATCGCCTGATTCACACTTGTTAATACAAGCACACTTAATAATTTTGCCTTCATTGAAAACACCCTCTCCAAAGTTGTTAATCATGTCTGAACTTTCATCTGAAAGCATTCACTGCACCCTGAGCGTAAGTCAAAGGGAGCTATTTAAAACATCACACTTACTAAAGGCTTCAACTTACGCTCAGCCAACGCACATCATAATAAGTAACAAATGAATAATAAGCGAAGTACCCCTCACCCGCATAGCTTATGCTACGCGACCCCTCCCGCAAGAGGAGAGGTAAAAAATAGTGCAACTTATTTTTTATTCATTACTAACGATTAACTTGTATATTTGCCGCAGTTAACCCCGTTTCTTTTAGCACAGCAAACACCTGTAACATCGTTTGCAACGGAATATTTTTATCTGCTGCTAAGGTAATTTGTGACATTGATTTTGTATCTTCTTGTGATAATAAATAGCTTTTAAGCGCACCTAGGCTATCAAAATGTTCGCCATTGATTATATAATTATCTTTTTTTACATAAAGTGTTGTCTGTACTGCCTTGCTTTGGGTAACACTAGCACCCTTAACATCAGGCAAGGGTAATTTAAGCAAATGCTGAATGGGGCCAGCCAACAGTACAAACATAATTAAAAGCACCAACATAAAGTCTAGTAGTGGAATTAAGTTTGGTTCATCCACCTTTAAACTATTATGCTCATGATGATTTAAACTACTAATCATAATACAGCCTGTGTGCGCAAATTCACCCTATTGGCTTTTTCATTTATTTCTCTCATCTCAGCGATTTCTTTTTGCTCTTTCTTACGCGCTTTTTGTCGATCTAAGCTTAGCATCAACTGATTTAATGTATCTTCAGCATTGGCTAAATAGCGTTCGCTAAACTGACGAAAACAATAAAATGCCAACAAGCTAACCAAAGCCAATATGATACCAAATGCTGTTGCATACATTGCCTCAGATAAGTACATAATCATATTCTGCAGTCCATTACCACTTAATGACTCTGCTAATGCGGCAAATGAATGACTCATACTCCAAATCGTACCCAACAGTCCTAGCATCGGTGAGGCAACGGCAAATAAATTAAGCCATATCAAAGGCCGTTGCATACGCTGGCGTTGTTTGCGCATTAACAAGCAGACTTCACTCTCAGCAATTTCTTTAGGCTCAAGCACTAATGGTGAGATATATTTTAATAAGGGCTTAGTCAATGTGTTTAATCTTACATTAAGCGTTTTCTTATCATCACGATTAATCGCATGAATTAGACACTCCACCTTGCCTAAATGAAACTTTGGTAAGCTAATAAAAGTAATTACTCGCTCTATACAAATGGCAACAATCAGAAAGCTCACCGCCAACATTGCATAGCTGACTAAACCAAATTGACTAAAAAAATGCCCCATAATACCTAAACTGCCTTTTCCATTAATGCTTCTTCATTACTGGCAATTTGCTGTCTTGCTTTTTTCGACATTGCCGCAAGTACAGCTCTTAACATCGAAAGATTTGTCACATCATGATCAAATGGAATGTAGTAGTTTTTATATTTATGTTGCAACCACATCCCTTCCTGATCAAAATAAACCATTTCAAGTGTACTGTCTTTTGCTAATGTAATACCAGCGCATTGACAATAAAGTGCTAATGCATCTTTATGGTCTTCATTCATGTGCTTTATAGCACCATTGATTTCTTCATCTTTAAATGCTTGCTCAATGCAGAAACTTTCTTTATTTACCCAGTTAATATCACCAAATCCACCGATAAAGCGTACTTTCTCAATCTGTAATTTATAAAAATGAAAGTCGTGCATTGTATCCTGATAGTCTTTTGACTCTGGAAAAAAACGTGTGTAAATACTTGCAGCCTTTTCTTCATCTGCCAAACGATTTAATCGCCCTAAAATTGTTACGCGCCCAGCCTGTTGAATATCTTCTTTTTCATCTTCAACAATCGTTAATGATACTTTGTCATCTTTAGCAATATTACGTGTATGCTGCGCAAGTTTACTGATATAAACAAGTATCGCACCATCTGTGTCAAACGCATATGCCACCAATGATCCAAAAGGATAACCAGGCATTGCCACAGATTGTGTTGCCAATACGCCATACGATTTTTGCTTGGTTAATTGTCTTGCTCTTAGTGCCGTGTTAATTTGATTCGTTTCCATTATCAACCCCCATTAAGTTAATGATAATTATTGTCATTTGCAACAATAAAGGTAATGATAACTACTATCAAATATAAGTCAATGATAAAAAAGCAAATTTTTTATATACCCCTCACAAATTATTTTGTGGTGTTTAATGTCGAAGGAGTTTTTGATAATTGTTGGACAATTGGATTGCAGGTAATAGCTGCCCTCAACAGAGTCTTTGGGCGCTTATTTACTAAAACAATGAAACTATTCATTGTTTCTTAACGCATTCGCTATTAGCAAAATCCAATTACCTAATGGCAAAAATACTAAAATGATCTCTGTACACGAAGAAAA
>NZ_QLIU01000031.1 GCF_003574425.1 Cysteiniphilum halobium
TTTTTCTTCGTGTACAGAGGATTGAATTTTATAGTCATTCTAAAAATACCCATACATCTTTAACCTATATTAACAAGAGGTCATCAAGGTCGCGGTTGATCGGTTATATACTGGAATCACTATATGTGTGTGTTTAAGCAATTAAAGTTTGAAAATATTCTTAGCTTGATTGGTGAAATGACTTCATATAAAACATTGCTAAGCAGGTGACAAGAATTGCATGTAGAGCATTTGTAAGTGCGTTAAACACTTTGTTTTGTAGATTATTTAAAATACTGTAATGACCCTGTGGACAATTGATTTTATAAGATTCATTATGTGCATATCTTGAGAGATGGAATTTATCAAAATTAATGGAGAAAAAAATCAATGAAGAAAATTAGTAACTACCCAGCAGCATAATAAGTAGACATAAGGGTTTAAGCATGTTAAAAAATTTTATTCCTAAAATAACAGGGTTATCTTTGCTAGTATTGAGCCCATATACCGCATTTGCTAGCGCATATCAAATTTTTGAACAGGATGCGGCAAGTCTTGGAACGTATCATGCAGGCTCAGCAGCGCAGGCAAACGATGCGTCAACACAGTGGTATAATCCTGCAGGTATGGTTAATCTGACATCGCAACAAATAAGTGTTGGTGGGGAACTTGTTAATACAAATATAAAATTTACTGGGACGCAGCAAAATGTAGGACAGATGGCATCAGGTGATCCTGAACCTGTTAATGGAGTGAATGGCGGTGGATTAACTCCAGTGCCTAATATTCATTATGTTTTGCCATTAGATCGTTGGGCATTTGGTATTGGAGTTGTGATACCATTTGAGACTGAGACTGACTATGGGGATTCTTCACCATTAAAGTATTCGGGTACTAAAACACAACTTCAAGTTATTGATATTACTCCAGCGATAGCATTTAAGGTAAATAAGTACTTTTCAGTAGGTATTGGTGCTGATATTGCTTATTTTACAGGAAAGTTTAATAATGCATTTGCCTACTTTAATCAATTTGAGGAGCCTGTGGATATAAATGTAAAGAATAAGGGAGATGCTTTCACATTTGGCTTCCACACTGGGGTTTTGATCAGTTTCAATGCATCTAATAGGCTAGGCTTAACTTATCACTCTAAGATGACAGCTGACCTAAAAGGATCAACAGCAATGTCAGGGGACACCTCTGGTGTTGTCATAAACCATACATCTGGTGATAACTTTAGCACAGAGATTGTTTTGCCAGCTTGGTGGGATTTGGCATATTACATCAAGACAACATCTGATTTGGCATTAATGGCTTCTGTTTCCTATACACAGTGGAATTCTGTAAATAATATAACACTCAAAAATGTAGTAACACCTTTTGGAACGCAAAACTTCCAAGATGTCATTATTCAGCAAGACTTTTCAAATACATGGAACTTTGCGATCGGAGCAACCTACGACTTCACACCAAAATGGACGTTAAAAGCAGGGATTGGCTATGATATGACACCAACTAATGATAAATATAGAAATATCCAGATACCTGATCAAAACAGATTTATATTAGCAACAGGTATTGAGTACAGAGTGTTGAAATCATTATCTATCGCGTTAAGCTATGCTCATTTCTTTGTCCAGAGAGCCTCTATTGACAACACTCAAGATATTACGGGCACTTATCAAACAACAAAAGGCTATGTGCAGTCTTCTGCTGATTTATTTGGGTTGCAATTAAAATGGATTATTTAGACATCCCTGAAAAATTATTAAAATAAAATGCTGACAAATACTTGGCAATACTATGGCATAAGTCTATGTGCTTAATTGCTTCTCCAGGAAAACTCATGGTTGATGTGTGTGCAACAATCATAGGTGATTATTATTCATCTTATGTAGAATAAAATGGAATGTAAATTAGGTTTATTTTAGGTGTAGAATGTTTGCGCTGGAAGTAATATCTAAGGAGAGAAGTATGTTATACAGTTTGTTATATATTTTCGTGAGCGTCTTTGCAGTCATTGTGGTTCAGTATGTTACTGTTTTTAGTAATATTTCTCCTGCCATTGCTTTGGCATGTACAAACCTTTTTGCCATTATTATTTTTAATATACTCAATATTAAAAGAGCATTTGTTGTGTATGCACAATTAAAAGAGAAAAGTTATGTTCGATCAGTTATCTTAGTTAACATATACATTTCTGTACTATGGTTTGGTTATTATTATGCAGTCCAAATGTGTGGCTCAAGCAGATTTATTTTACTTTGTTACCTGTCAGTATCTATTCCTGCAGGACTTTTGGCGAATCAACTAAAAAAGACTATACCTGTTATTATAATCATCATGATTTATTTTATGGAGTGTGTACACTCATCACAGGTTATGTTTGGCAGTTTAATTTCTTTAGTCGCTGGTATAGCTACTTTCTATTATTTTAGAGAGTCTGAAATATTGCATAAAAGGCATCATTCTACTTCTTTGGATGTGTTGAGCCTTAGATTCTATTTGGTTTTTATACTGTCGGCGATTTTGTCATTTAAATCAGGTATCCAGCAATTAAATTTATCAGTTTTTGGCGGAATGTTCTTTTTAAGTTTGTTAACAATTGTGATTCCACTATATTTGGCTCAAATTGGCATTACTAAAATTGGGGCAAAAAAACATTCTTTTCTAATTACCTTTTTACCTGTTTTAACCTATATTGGTGAAAATCTTGCGTATCATGATTTAAGTTGGCAGCTGTTTATTTTGAGTATATTACCACCTATAATTTTGAATGTTTCGTATTTTAAATTATTAAAGCAAATAATATTTAAAAGGTTGAGTATTCGTGTGAAATAGTTATATCCCTAGGCTTAAAAGCAGGTGCAAGGTATCGCTGTTTATTAAAAAAATTGCGAATAGGTTTGTGCCACGACAAAACTATTACCTGCAGCCTTTGCTGTTTCTTTAGACAAATTAGCATGATAACCTGCGATGCGTAGTGTATTGTTGTGTTGTTTGACATCAAACTGATAAACAATGCCGTTAATTTCACAGCTGTACTTGGTTGTGCATTGGATATTGCCAAACACCCCGCCAAGCGCTTTGATTGTTTGCGCGTAATCATAGTTATTCATATGAATTACATTATTTACGGTAGTATGATTAAGGGTCAAATATTGATTATAATTGTATTGTAGTTCAATTTTGAGATTCTCTGAGATTTTCTTATAAGCCTGAAATTTAGCAAAGAAAATAAAGGCCATATAGAGCAAAATGCCGGCAAGAATTAGTAGCACCAAAATGGCAACCGTCTGTTTGCCGCTAGAGGGCTTTTTGTTTGATTGTAGTGTTTGCTTCTCTTGCTTGTCCATTAGTTATCCTTTGTTAGTTAATCCCAAAATACTTATTATAAAGTGCATTGATCTCCTGCCAACGGCGATCATCATAAGGCAAAAGATTTGATGCTAAATAATCACGTTCACTGTTAAATGAAATCTCATCACCATCAGCAGCATATACTGCCAAGATCTTAAGACGAATATCTAAGTTCTTAGCATCGCTATTTAAAGCCTCTTGCAAAATTGCTTTGGCTTGAGCAATATCATGTGCCTCAATCAGGTCGTTTGCCTTTTTGAGCAGATTTGCGAGTTCGTCTTTAGATTTTTTCTTTATGGTTTTTTTGTCACTTGGGGTTTTAGTTGGTGTATCAATGTTAACTTTTACCTCGGGTTGTTTTGCATAAAACTGCTCTTTTAAGTGGCGTTTATCTTCAGAGGGAGATATAGGTTTGCGCTTGTAACGACGGCGCCATATCACCAACACAATAATTATAATCAATAGTATAATATACCATTTATTACCATCACCTTTTGATTCAGTGGTGACTGTGGTTTTTGCATTATTGCTAGAGCGTGATTGGTCATCAGTATTTGCTACAGGAATAACGACACCATTTGCGGTGCTTTCTGTAGTGTTTTTTGTTGAGTCATCACTGTTGCTGTTGCTAGGTATGTCATTACGATGCACTGTCGTGGTCTGATGACTATCAAGCGTATGCTCATTAGTGTTTGTATTCTCTTGTATAGTATTATTGCTCTTACTCTGTTCTTCAACTGTTGGTTCAGTTTTAGCTGGGGCAGGTGTTGGAGTTTTGGTGGTAAGATATTGCGTGTGTCTTAGGTTGTAAAGCTTTAAACCATCTTCAAGTTCAGCCTTCGTACTTGGAATTAAAAGCTTTTGGTTAACATTGACAATATTGTCATTAATCGAAGGTGTTTCTTTGGCATTGATCCCTTTAATTGCAGCAATCATATCTTTGTTGGGTATGCCTACAATCCTGTGCTTGCTAGCAATACGCCAGAGTGAATCACCTGATTTAACCGTGTAGGTGGTAATCGCAAAGCTTGGCACAGTAATTGCCGTGGCCATTAGAATAAGTGATTTGAGATAAAGTCTGGTACTTCTTTTCACAGCCTCTCCTTATATAAGTCATCAATCTAAGGCGTGATTGTAATCGAAAATGGTGGCAATGACTATACGCTAAGCTTAATATGTTTCAGTCGTACACCCACTAAAAACAAACAGCTAAAATAACTGAAGATACCGATACCGATAATTATAAATAAATGCAAAACACGGGTTTTAAAATTAAGTGCTAACCAATAACTCATATCATGCTTAAGATAATACAAAAGAAAAAACATAAGGCTTGAAGCAATAACGACTTTGATTATTAGAGATAACGTAGTAAGGTCAAAGTGTAGCTGAGTAATACGTTTTAATGCAAAATATAATAATAATGCATTAATACTGGCGGTAATTGTTGTTGAGATAGCTAATGCCAGATAGCCTAAATGATGGGTTTTGAGAATTAGGATCAATAGGGTATTACTTAAAATATTGCAGATAATACAGATCACCCCAATTTTCAGTGCTGCTTTGGTATGTCCTTTGGCATAGAGTGCTGAAATAAATACTTTGATAAGTACAAAAGCAATAAGACCAATGGCAAAACTCACAAGTGCACGTTGTGATTGAATCACGTCAAAGGCACTAAACTGTCCGTATTGGAATAGGGTAGTTAGGATAGGTGCGGATAATACACTCATGGCACAAGCTGCGGGAATAGTGATGATAAGGCTGAGCTTCACGCCCCAATTAACGATTTGACTAAAATCATGCGCTGAGGTTTTGATGTTACTTAATTTAGGTAAGATGGCAGTGGCAATAGCAATACCAAAAATACCCAAAGGAAACTGATTTAAGCGATCAGGGTAATATAACCATGACAAACTGCCAACAGCTAAAAATGAGGCAAAAATGGTATCAAGCAATAAGCTAATTTGCACAACTGAGGCGCCAAGAATTCCCGGTAAGAGGGATTTTAATATGCGTTTTATATGGTAACTGGGTTTACGCAAAGTCAGTGTAAATTTAATGCTCAAACGTCGTACGTATATCAGTAGGATTAAACTTTGGAGCAGCCCTGCGATAAACACGCTCCAAGCAACGGCATAAATAGGTGCTCTAAAGTGTGATGCGCTTAAGATAAAGCTGATCATGCAGATATTCAATATACAAGGCATGAATGCTGGAATATTAAAACGCTCATAACGATTCAAAAGTGCTGAGAAAAGCGCAGAAATCGAAATAAAAAATACATATGGAAACATAATTTGTAACAATTCTTTGGCAAGGGTGAATTGTGCTTGATCATAGTAAAAGCCAGGAGCGAACACCATCACCCAAATGCTAGCAAAAACAATACCTGTTAATGAGATTAGAAAGCTTATCAAAGCGGTAATGTTAAGCAAATTACAGAATAAGTAATTTAGCCGTTTATGAGATGATTGTTTGCTTAAGCTTGGCACAAGTACTTGCGTTAGTGACCCTTCAACAAACAACCGCCGCATAAAATTAGGTATACGAAACGCAACCAAAAAAGCCTCCATCGTTGCCGTAGCGCCAAAGTATTTAGCAAAGAGCATATCGCGAATAAATCCCAAAATACGCGATATTAGCGTGATGCCACTGAGCAAAAAAGTGGATTTAAATAAAGACTTTTTTTGGTTGTTCATTAATAAATTAAAATTTCGCATTACCCGGGGTGCGTGGAAATGGAATTACATCACGAATATTAGGAACACCCGTGATATAGCCTAATAGGCGTTCAAATCCAAGGCCAAAGCCACAATGCGGCACCGTCCCATAACGACGTAAATCACGATACCAATACAAGCCTTCGGCATCAACACAGGTTTCATCAATACGCTGATCTAGTATCTCAAGACGTTCTTCACGTTGACTACCACCGATAATCTCACCAATGCCAGGAACTAGTACATCCATCGCTGCAACGGTTTTATTGTCGTCATTTAAACGCATATAAAAGGCTTTGATATCTTTAGGATAGTTCATTAAGACAACAGGTGATTTAAAGTGCTCTTCACATAAAAAACGTTCATGCTCAGATTGCAGATCTAAGCCCCATTCAACAGGGTATTCAAACTTTTTGCCACAGGTTTTTAAGATATCAATTGCATCGGTATATTCAACACGTATAAAGTCGTTGTTAACCACGGAGTTTAATTTATCCATTAAACCTTTTTCGATAAACTGGTCAAAAAAATTAAGATCATCCTGGCGCTCATACATAATGGTTCTAATCACTGATTTTAGCAGTTTTTCTGCCAGGTCAGCATCATCATTTAGATCCGCAAATGCAAGTTCAGGCTCCACCATCCAAAACTCAGCCAAATGGCGTGAGGTGTTAGAGTTCTCAGCGCGAAACGTCGGACCAAAGGTATAAACTTTGGATAATGCCATGCAATAGGTTTCAACGTTTAATTGTCCAGAAACGGTTAGGAAAGTCTCACGCCCAAAGAAATCTTGGGTGTAGTCAATCTTGCCTTGATCGTTTTTAGGTAGATTTAATTGATCTAATGTTGAGACACGAAATAGCTCACCAGCGCCCTCACAATCATTAGAGGTTAAAATCGGGGTATTGACCCAGAAGAAACCCTCGTCATTAAAGAAGTTATGGATGGCATTTGATAAGGTATGACGCATGCGAGAAATTGCACCTATTAGATTGGTACGAATACGTAAATGTGCATGTTCCCTTAAGTACTCCATCGTGTGACGCTTCGGTGATACCGGATAAGTTTCAGGATTATCAATCCAGCCATGAACGATAACCTTATCTGCTTGGATTTCGACATTTTGTCCTTTGCCTTGTGATGCGACCAATATACCAGTGACTTCGAGGGAACAATCTTTGGTCAGACTTAAAACTTCTGATTGGTAATTAGTAAGTGAACTTTCAGCGATTGCTTGAATAGGGTCAAAGCATGATCCGTCGTGAATGGCAAGAAAAGAAAGCCCCGCTTTTGAGTCGCGACGGCTTCTTAGCCAGCCTTTAACTGTTACTTTTTGTCCAATAAGGTTTGGCGTTGTAAATAATGTTTTTGCGGTATATGTTTGTGTCATGATCAACAGCATTTCATTTAATTAAAATTTTGCAAGCGATTATAACGACATTTGAACTTAAGCGGTAGAACAAGATTGCAAATTGGCATGAAGCCTGAGATAAACACTATAAAATAACAGCTAATAAGTATATACTTTAGCGCAATTTTGATGTGATTGATGTGGATAATCGCTAATGCTTAGTTTTCAGGATATTATTTTCAAGCTTCAGCAATATTGGGCAGACAAAGGTTGTATGATTGTACAACCTTTGGATATGGAGGTGGGGGCTGGTACCTTTCATCCGGCGACCTTTTTAAGAGCAATTGGTCCTGAGAGTTGGAATGCTGCATACGTACAACCATCGCGTCGTCCAACTGATGGTCGTTATGGTGAAAACCCTAATCGTGGCCAGCATTATTATCAATTTCAAGTGGTGATGAAGCCATCGCCCAAAGAGTTACAAGAATTATATTTAGGTTCATTGCGTATCTTAGGAATTGATCCCTTAGAGCATGATATTCGTTTTGTTGAAGATAATTGGGAGTCGCCTACCTTAGGTGCTTGGGGCTTAGGTTGGGAAGTGTGGGCAAATGGTATGGAAGTGACCCAGTTTACTTACTTCCAACAAGTCGGTGGTTTAGAGTGCAAGCCGGTTACTGGTGAGATTACTTATGGGTTGGAGCGTTTAGCAATGTATCTGCAAAATGTCGATAGCATGTACGATCTACTATGGGCAAATACGGCAATGGGGCCAGTATATTATCGCGATGTGTTTCAACAAAATGAACGTGAGATGTCACAATATAATTTTGAAGAAGCGGATGTTGAACATTTATTTAGCACGTTTGATTTTTTTGAAAAAGAAAGTGTGCGCCTATTAGAAAAAGGCTTGGCATTGCCTGCGTATGAGATGATGCTTAAGGCTTCGCACACATTTAATCTACTAGATGCGCGCCATGCCATCTCAGCCACTGAGCGCCAGCGTTATATCCTGCGTGTGCGCACACTCTCGCGAGGTGTTGCAGAAGTATATTATAAAACTCGTGAGGAGCTTGGGTTTCCGATTTTGAGTAATGTGTGATAGCGATACGCACATTTGGTGATAGTAATGAGTATTAAAGTAAATCATAAATAGGACTGCATACAGATGAATAAATTACTGGGTATTGTCGTAGCATTAATCATACTGGTTATGATTTTGATTTATTTTATTGGGGGAACTAAGGATAGTAGGTATAAAGCAAATATCCCACCACCGGCTAAATATCCAGATCCACCGACATTGCCGGTAGAATCTAATTAGTTCTAACCTGCATTAACCAAATAATTTGTTAGGATCATTTGTATATGATGCGTCAAAAGCACCTAGGTAAGTCCAAGGATATTGCCAACCAGTCCACGAGCCATTGATCATTTGATTTTGAATTACATAGGTGTTGCCATTGTTTTTATTCATATACATCCAACTCCAAGTTCTGTTATTTATAGTCATTCCAAAATATTTCCATACTGCTTAATCAATTCTTCTAAGGCTGTATATTCTCCATATATCATTTTCTTTTTCATAATTGCAAAATCTTGCTCA
>NZ_QLIU01000032.1 GCF_003574425.1 Cysteiniphilum halobium
TTTTCTTCGTGTACAGAGAACTACTAGTAGTAATGTTTTGAATATTCCCATTCAAACAAAATTTGTCAATGGGCATGAAATTACTAATCCAGCTGAAATTTATGCAGATAGCATATTAGACTTACTTCTAAATTTTTATCCTGGTGCAGAGGTGAAGATTCCAATTGTGGCAGGTGATACTGACATTAATAATTTGGTACTAAATCTTCCAAGCTATATTATACAGCTTATAGATATGGATAAGAGCAGTATCATTATTGACAATAACCAAATTCGTCTTGATCACCTAGGCAAAAATGAAAGTTATGAGTTTAAATTTTTTCTAAAGGATGTGCCTAACTTAAATCTAAGTCAATCAGAAATCGATAATATCAAAAATAACAAAACTGACAGTGGCGATCTTTTGATGTATTTTTCGGGTGCTAATTTACCTCAGCAAAGTATATTATTAGATAATTCTGGAATAATTATGGCAGGCGATCAACCAACATTAGCAATAAACTTACCAGATGATTTAAGTGTCATAGATAGTACTAAACTCCCAAGTGAAGTTATAACTTTTTATAACTATGAGCAAGGAGATGTTGTGCTTCAAAATTTACCAGCCGACGGTTACTTGAATTATGAATATATTCCACCATGTGAGGTTGGCTACACGTTACCAAAGAATGGTAAATGCGAGATTAAGGTCACTGCAACTGGTGAAATTTCTGATCAAGATCCAAGTGATATAAGTCTTCCACTATCATTAACTTATCTTATTAATGGTACACAAAAAACGGTTACAGATCAGAATAATATTACAGTGAGCACTTTAACTCATGTTGCTATTAGCATTGATGACTCAAATATGCTTCATAAGCCAAATACAGGAAGTAATAGGGTTCATGTATTATTTACTAATACAGGTCCTTATAACTGGCAGCCATCTCATGATAGCAGTGACTATCAACTTAATGGTAATAATCTTCTTTGGGATACAGGCGAACCAAATTCCTGTATCTCCTCAGGTGTTGTTACTGTTGGAAATAGTTGTTCAATGTATTTTGATGTAAACAGTTTAACCCCAGAACAAGATGCAAACATTAGGCTAAATATTAATAACACTAATTTAGTTCAAGAATCATCATTTAGTTTTTCAATAACTGGTAATAAAGCATATATAGAATGGTTTAAAATAAGTCAAGGCAACCAGCAAGTGGCCAACGCTGATGAACCTATTAATATAGGTGTTAACAATCAATATATATTTGAATTGAAAAATGCGGGAGATACTTCCTTAAATAATATCCAAATTGCTGCCGCAGATTTTACAATTTCAAATAACCAATGCAATAATACGACTCTCAATCTAAATAATACTTGTCAGTTTACCATCTCAAGTACTACTGAAATGGCAGTGCCAAAAGTCCTTGAGATGACCACTGGTACAACTGACAGTGAAATACATAATGTGGCATTTAAACAGCTTCGTTTAGTTGCGATGAGGAAAATTGACAGCTCTAATGCACAACCAGGAGAGATTATTACGGGATATGATGGTTTAGAATATTTAGTTGTAGAAGATGGTTCATCTGGATATGGTATAAAAAACCCAACTATTCTAAATGATTTTATATCAGGGAATATACACCTAGCGACTAGCTTAGTTACAGATATGCAGCAGTTATTCCAAAATCAAAGTACATTTAATCTGCCTTTAGAGTCATGGGATGTTTCTAATGTTCAGAATTTTCAGCAAATGTTTGAGCATGCTTCTTCGTTTAATCAACCTTTAGAATCATGGGATGTCTCTAAAGCTACTAATTTCAATCAAATGTTTCATCATGCTTCCAGTTTTAATCAGCCTCTAAACGCATGGAATACAGAAGATGTAACCGATATGTTTGGAATGTTTGGAGGAGCAATATCATTCAATCAACCACTATCTAACTGGAATACAGAAAACGTAACTAATATGGGATACATGTTCAGAGGAGCAACTGCATTTAATCAATCATTAACTACTTGGAATACGTCTCAAGTAACTCAGATGAACTTCATGTTTAATGAAGCAAGTGATTTTAATGGCGCTATAAACGGCTGGGATGTTAGCAATGTTCAAGATTTTTCTCAGATGTTTCATGATGCGAGCAGCTTTAATCAGTCACTATCCAACTGGAGTACTGGCTCTGCTACTAATATGTTTGGAATGTTTTCAGGAACATCATCATTTAACCAACCACTATCTAACTGGAATACAGGAAATGTAACAACCATGGCTTACATGTTTAATAATGCATCTTCTTTTGATCAGGATATCAGTGGATGGAATGTTGGCAATGTTACTGATCATTCGGGCTTTGATGCAAATACATCTACAGATTGGATCTCAGCAGAAAAACCTAGCTTCTAGCCAGCAAAACTACAAAAATTACCCCTTTATGTGTTGGGGTAATTGTTACCTAACTTTTTTCATTAATAGTTACTAGCCAATATCATTGGCATAATACCAAGTTTTCCCTATACTACAGAGCAATTTACTGCTATACCAATCACAAATTATTTTGTGGTGTTTTAGCTGCAAAGTGCAAAGCAAAAAAATTCTGTAAAATAATTTGTGATGGGTATAAAGCAAAAAAATTTAAAGGGAAACAAATTGAAGGTAAATAAGATCATAAAATATTTAGGTTTATCAACCATGTTAGTGACGAGTACAGCGATGGCGAATATCAAAACGGGTTATGGTTATGTTGAAAATGTTTATCTCTTACCAAGTAAAACGTTATTGGATGCCAAACTTGATACCGGTGCCGGTATTTCATCGGTTTCGGCTACGAATATTCATGTATATGAAAAAGGTGATAAGAAATATGTGCGTTTTGATGTTACACATGAAGCAATAGAGCAACAGGGCAAACGTAATAAAGATAAAATTGAAAAAGTGGCATATGATTTGCCTTTAAAACGTATGATGAATATTAAAAATCGTGCGGGTGAGGATAAAAAAGAGCAATACGATGAGCGTCCTGTAGTGGAGATGCCCATTTGTTTTGATGGCAAGATCTATACCATTGAGGTTAACTTAACCGATAGAACGCATTTTGACTATCCGGTACTCTTAGGGCGAAAAGCATTGATTCAGTTGGGTGCGGTGATTGATCCGGCGCAAAAGTTCACGATGGATGATAGTGCTTGTGAGGCTTTATTTGAAAAGATTGCAAAAGAAGAGAAGAAAGAAAAAGAAGCAAAAGAAGAAAAAATAAATGTTGGCCAAAAGAATGATACAGAAAATGCTGCTGATAGCAAACCAACGATAGAAAATGATGCCAGCGAAAAAGCTCAGTGATGACAACAAAGTTAATCAATCACGGAAAAAAGCAAGATGAGCAAGGTTAATAAACAATTTTTCACACTACTGATCATTTTATTGGTTGCAGGTATTGGCTTTAGTCTTTATCAGCACTTTAAACTGGGACTTTCGTGGTGGCCAAATGATGAGAATATGACGTGGAAGTTTAATGCTGAGCTGCAGATTGTGCCAGATACGACAGACTCATCCCTTAAGGTTAATTTATTAGTGCCTAACTTGGTCAAAGCAGATGTATTAGATGAAAGTATTAATGCTGCCGGTTTTGGTAAGATTATTTTGCGTTCAGAAGATAAGAATAATCGTATGGCAGTACTCTCCAAAAGCGAGGTCAGCAGCAAGCAAACGGTGATTTATGATGTTACGGTTGCTAGTAATGCACAAAGTGTTACAGCGATGGTGCCTGATCTTGAAAAAGAAAAAAAGAAAATAAAAGATATTTTGGAACCTAAGAAATTATTAACGTTGTTAACTACAGCAAAGGAGATTGCGGAAAAATCAGCAGATTCAGCAACGCTGATTGCGCAAGCAATAAACTTTATTAATGATGATGGTAATTTATACTTTTGGCAAGAAATGACTAATGGTAAGCCAACGGCAAAAGCACGTGCAAGATCGCTTAACTATTTATTAACTGAGCTTAATTTGCCGAACTTTATTATTCATGTAGTGCCTTATGAATATGAAGGGAAACTAAATCTTAAAAACTTACCAACGTGGATTAAAGTTTACTATGGCAAAGATTGGCATACCTATGATGTCAGCACGGGTCAGTATATTGATAATCCTAATAGTAAAGCTATGACTTGGTGGAGTGGTAATGATAATTTCATTAATGTCCAAGGAGGAGTCGTCAAGCTTGTATCCTTTACTGCAGCACAACAAAGCATTCCGATGGAGCGTTATCTAGATCTTAAAAACAATACAGTAAAACAAAATATATATGAATTTTCTTTACTTAATTTACCGGCACAAACACAGGAAATTTATAAAATCATTTTAATAGTGCCTTTTGGTGTGCTGATTATTTTGATTTTGCGCATTATTATTGGTGTGCCAACACTGGGTACCTTTATGCCAGTATTAATTGCCTTAGCTTTTAAGGATACCAGTTTAATATGGGGGATTGTCTTATTTTCACTGGTGGTGATCTTAGGCCTAAGCTTCAGAGCTTACTTTGAGAAATTGCAATTGCTGGTTGTGCCAAGACTTGGAATGTTACTGTGTGTTGTCGTACTTATTATGGCACTTATTAGTGTTGTAATGCATAAAATGGAGTTATCTCAAGGCTTATCGATTACTTTATTCCCTATGGTTATTTTAACAATGTCGATAGAGCGTTTATCGATTGTTTGGGAGGAACGTGGTGGTACGGAGGCAATTAAGATTGCTATTGGCAGCTTATTGGCTGCAACCATTTGTTATGTTTTTATCTTTAATGCATATCTTGAGTATTGGTTTTTTACCTTCCCTGGATTGCTGTTGGTTGTCATGGCAGTAATGCTATTGATTGGACGTTATCGTGGTTATCGCTTAACTGAGCTTTATCGTTTTGAAGCATTGGCGCAGAAGATCAATGATAAACAGCACAGCGAACAAGGAAAAGAAGGCAAGAAAGGTAAAAAGGATAAAGGTGATCAATAACATGTGGTGGATTAGCAAATGGCGCGCGTTAAAACAAGCCGGTGTATTGGGGATTAATAATCGTAATGTTGGTTATATTCAGGCATATAATGATCGTAAATACTATCCATTGGTTGATGACAAGCTAAAGAGTAAATCCTTGGCACTGGAGCATGGTATCCATGTCCCTGAACTCTATGGTGTAATTG
Source organism: Cysteiniphilum halobium (assembly GCF_003574425.1). Lineage (GTDB taxonomy): Bacteria > Pseudomonadota > Gammaproteobacteria > Francisellales > Francisellaceae > Caedibacter > Caedibacter halobius. Next base: position 5,182 of record NZ_QLIU01000032.1, read on the forward strand.
CATCAGAGCATGATAATAAGAACTTACAGACAATATTAGGTGATCGTCATCAGTTTGTGATTAAACCCGCGCAAGGCGCAGGTGGTGAAGGGATTCTTGTCATTACGCATTTTATTAATAATCGCTACCGATTAGCAAACGGTAAACTTATGACATTAGATCACTTACGCTATCATATATCAACGACATTAAGTGGTGCATACTCACTTGGGGGTCATCCTGATAAAGCGATGATTGAATATTTGATTCAGTTTGATCCAACCTTTGCCAAAGTTGCCTACCAAGGAGTGCCAGATATTCGCATCATTTTGATCAAAGGCTTTCCAGTGATGGCAATGGTGCGTCTACCAACACAGCAATCCAATGGCAAAGCAAATTTACATCAAGGGGCAATTGGTGCAGGTGTTGACCTAAAAACCGGATTGACATTGCATGGGGTGTGGCATAATGAGATCATTACACATCACCCCGATACTTTACATGAGATTGAGGGGATTACCGTGCCACATTGGGAGGAATGCCTAGAAATCGCCAGTGCCAGTTATGATATGACAAACTTGGGTTATTTAGGTGTGGATTTGGTGTTAGACAAAGAGCATGGACCATTAATGCTTGAGCTTAATGCACGCCCTGGCCTTAATATTCAAATCGCCAACCAAGTTGGTCTGGCAAAGCGTCATGCGCTGATCAAGTCGGTGCTACATAAGCCGATGACCAAGAAAGAACGTATTCAGTATGTTTTAGATCGACTATAGTTTTTATAACTTGGTGATATAAAAAATCATAGTTTATTAGACATAACAGAAGCAGTAGCTATAATCAAATTAGCTTATGACCTAACGAATTTAATGACAAGTGAGCCTATGAATAAAAATAGTAAAAAGAACAAGTATCAAACTCTTAAAACAGTGAAGATGACAACATTAGTGATGGTTTTAGCTATCCCATTGATGAGCTTAAACACGTTTTGTTATGCGGCAGACAAAGATCAGGTGGTCAAGCCTATTGCTGTTAATGTGGGTGAGGTTAAGAAAATTAATGTGCCAGAGACAATTACGGCAGTGGGTAATATCTATGCGTTAAAACAAGTTAATTTAAGTTTTGATAATAGCGGTAAGTTAAAAGAAAAATACTTCAAAAATGGTGATAGGGTATTAAAAGGCGAAACTGTTGCTGCCTTAGATGATCAGCAAGATATGGCAACGTTAAGTTCATTGCAAGCGAAGTTAAATTTAGCTAAACAAACTTACTCGCGTGTTAAGTTACTTGAGCAATCTGGTGCGATTTCTAAAGAGGATATTGATCAGAAATATGCTGATTTACAACAAGCACAAGCGGATGTTGATCAACAAAAAACGGTGGTTGAGCACGACAAATTACAAGCACCATTTACAGGTGTGCTTGGGATTTATAAGTTTGATGTTGGTGCTTATGTTGCAGCAGGTACTGCTGTTGTTCAGTTAACACAAGAAAATCCATTAAAGATACGTTTTGCAATCCCGGCAGATCTTAAGCCAAAAGTGGCAATCGGAAATGAAGTTGAGCTTTCTACTGAAACCTATCCAAAGAAAATCTTTAAAGGTGTTGTAAATTATATCTCGCCAACGGTGGATAGTAAGAGTGGTACACTTGAGATTGAGGCAGAAGTAAATAATGATGATTATTTATTGTCTCCTGGTATGTTTATGTCAGTCTCACAAATTTTAAAAGATAAGCAGTCTATTTTAGCCTTACCGGATATGGCGATTCAGACGAATCAACAAGGCTCATTTGTCTATGTGGTTAATCCTGATAATACTGTGAAAGCCGTGCAAATAGATATCGGTATGGTGCATAGTGGCTGGACACAAGTTACCAAAGGCTTACAAGAAGGACAAAAAGTTGTGACTATTGGTGGGTTTAAATTAACCGATGGCGCTAAAATTAGTGTTTCTGATTTGTCGCCACCTGGCTTTGATAAATTGCAAAAAGAATTAAATATCAATGTTGATCCGAAAAATGGTTTTGGGATTAACGATCAAGCGATAACTAATGGTAAAAATGGAAGTAAGTAACGCATGAAGCTTTCGAAGATCTGTATTGAAAGGCCCGTTTTCGCGGTTGTCTTAAGTTTAATGATTATCGTCTTAGGTATCGTTGGCTTTAGCTATCTGGAGATTCGTTATTTTCCAAAGATTCAGCAAAAAATTGCACAAGTATCGATCTCATACACAGGTGCTTCACCAACGTTGATGAAAAATGATGTAACCGTACCTGTTGAGGATGCACTTTATAATATTGATGGTTTAGTCAAAATGACATCAACAAGTTCATATGGTAGTAGTAAGATTAATCTAACTTTTGCTGATGATGCCGATATGACTAATGTTATGGGTCAGGTGCGTGATAATATCTCAAGTATTATATCGCAGAAGTTACCTGCGGATATTAATGCTCCAAGTGTTACCCAAGGTGGTGTTGAACGTCCCGTCGTTAACTTAGGTGTATTAGATAAAAACTTAACATCAGCGCAGATACGCGATTATGTTCAAAAAAACATTGTTCCAATCTTTCAATCAATTCCAGGAATGGGGGCAGTGTGGGTATATGGCGCTAGTGATTACGCAATGCGTATTTGGCTTAATCCACAAAAAATGGCAGCACTTGGGATTACTGTCTCTGATGTGCAAAGCACATTAAATAGCAACAATATCAGTTTCTCAGGTGGTAGTGTTCGTGGTAAATATCGCAATTTTTCAATTAGCTCAGATACTGATTTAACCACAGCAGATCAGTTTAAAAATCTAGTCGTTAAAGACAGTGGTAATGCACCTGTTTATTTGAAAGATATTGCTAAAGTTGATCTAGGTAATGCCAGTTTAAGCGATTCACCGATGCTGATTAATGGGCAAAATGCCATTAGTGTCCAGTTAAGACCTACGGATAATGCGAATCCGATTACCGTTGCAAACCTTGCCAAGGAAGAGCTTAAGCGTGTTGCCAATCAACTACCTAAAGGTATGGAAGTCAAAGTCGTTTATGATCAATCAACGTTTTTACAAAAATCAATTACTGATGGTTATGATACCTTGCTTGAAGCGATTATTCTGGTAATGATCGTAGTATTTATTTTTTTAGGTAGTATTCGTGCTGCTTTGATCCCAATATTAACAATCCCTGTATGTGTTATCGGTGCTTTTGGCGTAATGCTATTGTGTGGTTTTAGTATCAATGTTGTGACACTTTTAGCAATTATTTTAGCCATTGGTTTGGTGGTCGATGATGCCATTGTTGTGCTTGAGAATGTACATAGGCATATTGAAATGGGTAAGAAACCTTTTGAGGCTGCAGTGCAGGGGTCTGCTGAAATTGGTTTTTCAGTGATTGCGATGACTTTGACTCTTGCAGCAGTTTATGCACCAATTGGCTTTTTATCAGGCTTTAGTGCAACCATTTTTAGAGAGTTTGCATTTACGTTAGCTGGATCAGTTCTAATCTCAGGTTTTGTTGCACTGACATTATCACCGATGATGTGTGCTTACATTTTAAAATCACGTGAAAAAGAAACTAAAATAGAAATTTGGCTAGAACATATTTTCGATAAATTAAATGGCGCTTATGCCAAAGTTTTAAATTTCGTGTTAAAGGCAAAGTACTGGGTCGTCGCATTACTGGTTATTTTGGGAGTGCTTTGCTTTATGCTATTTAAAGTGGTACCTCAGTCATTTATTCCTAAAGAAGATATCGGTTATTTTGAGGCGAATATTACTTCACCACCTAGTGCTGCTCTTGATTATACTGATTACTACATGAATATGTTAAGCCAACGTGTTTATAAGAATAATCCTTATATTTTAAATAATGCGGAATATGTATTCTCAGGTAGTGCCAATAATTTTGTTACGATGCAACCATGGGGTGACAAGCGTAAGGTGTCTACGCAGAAAGTCATTGACAAGCTACTAGCTGAAGCACAGCAAATCCCAGGTATCAAGGTGAGTATGAGTGTTCCTGATCCGGTGAGCTTTGGACCAGATGCCGATGGCTCCGATGTGATCATTTATTTACATAATGTTGGTCCGATTAATCATTTAGTAAAAGCGGCTGATAGTTTGACTAAAAAACTGATGAATTATCCAGGACTTAATAATGTTAATAATGGTCTTAAGTTTGATAATGTCGTTTACAATGTTAAGTTTCAACGTGAACTAGCGGCCAATATTGGTGTTGATCCACAAAATATAGCGGACACTTTTAGTATTTTGATGAGTGGTAAACATATTACAGATGTCAAAACCGATGAAAAAAGTTATCAAGTATTAGTACAAATGAACTTAAAAGATCTATCAAGCTTTGGTAGTCTAAGCAAAATCTATGTACCAAGTGATTCGGGTCTAATGGTTCCATTATCAAATCTAATTAAGGTAACACCTGATGTCAGACAAAGTAGTCTTTTTAGATATAACCGTGTGAACACGGCACAAATTACTGCGAATATTTCTAGTGGTTATAGTATGAGTGAAGTTTATAACGAAATTAATAAACTAACAAATCAAACCAATCTTGATGGTGCTGGTATTGATTTTGGTGGGCGTATGGCAGCATTTCTTTCCTCTAGTGGTACAATGTTTGGACTATTTGCATTGGCATTGATTTTTATTTATCTTGTTTTAGCTGCTCAGTTTGAGAGCTTTGTTGATCCGTTTATTATTTTGCTCACTGTTCCTTTATCTACTGTCGGTGCTTTGATCACGATGCTAATGACAGGAGGTGATTTGAATTTATTTACCAATATTGGTCTTATCACACTCGTTGGACTTATTAGCAAACACGGTATTTTGATTACACAGTTTGCCAATGAATATTTTAAAGAAGGTGTGTCTTTAATCGATGCAGTTAAAACGGGTGCTATTACGCGTTTGCGCCCTATTTTGATGACAACCTCGGCAATGGTTTTAGGTTCTATTCCATTGGCATTTGCTATGGGACCTGGAAATACTGCCAATAATATGATTGGTTGGGTAATCGTTGGTGGACTATGCTTTGGAACAATATTCTCATTATTGATCGTACCAGTGGCTTATGTGATTTTGTCACCCTTAGATCATAAGAAAAAGAAAATATTAAAAGCGAATAAGGCACGATTATTACAAAGTTAATTTGACTATGACCATACTCAGTCTGTTTTGATTGTGTAAGCGTTGGCTGAGCGTAAGTCGAAGCCTCTATGAAGGGTGATTTTCCCAAGCTTACCCTTCGACTTACGCTCAGGGCGCGGTGAGCATTTGTGGATGAAGATTTATTCTTAGCCGTTAATTTGAATATGTAAACGACGGAATGTATCTATTTATAAGGGATCAAATACTATAATCCCATATGAACGATTTCGTATGTTGACATAAATATGGTAGTAAATAAGATGTTTATTGAACTATATTATGGCTTTTATGTCAAAAATAGGAGAAAGTATGGGGCAAACACGTAAAGACTTCACATCCGTTTGGATATTTATTTTGGCAGCTGTGGGATCTGCTGCTGGACTGGGCAATTTATGGCGCTTTCCTTATTTGGCATATGAGCATGGAGGGGCTGCATTTTTTATTGCCTATATCATTTGTTTATTGTGCATTGGGTTGCCGTTATTAATCCTTGAAGTTGGGTTGGGTAAGGTTTCGAAAAAAGGCGCACCTGAGTCATTAGCACTTATTGGTCATGCAAAACGCTTTAAAATTATCGGCTGGCTTGCGGTTCTTGCTGCCTTTGGGGTATTGACTTACTACATTGTGATTACTTCTTGGGTACTTAATTTTGCCGTTGATTCCTTTCAGATGCCTTGGCAAATAGGTAGTGAAAGCTATTTTTTTCATCAATTTTTAGGATTAAGCGCTGGTATTGAGAGCTTTGGCACACCTAAACTTGCGATTGTCTTTGGCGTAATTGCTATTTTGCTATTAGTTTATATCTCGTTGTATAGAGGCACAAGTGGTTTGGCGTTTGTTGCAAAGTGGATCACACCCATTCCCTTTATATTGCTAATTATTTTACTCACCAATTCGGTATCTTTATCGGGAAGTATCACCGGCTTGCATGCATTATTTGTGCCGGTATGGTCATCGCTTTTAGATACTAAAATCTGGTTCGCCGCAGCAACGCAGGTGATTTTCTCCATCTCTTTGGCTACTGGGGTAATGTTTGCTTATGGTGCACTTTTGGATAAAAAAGTCAAAATTGGACGCACATGCACGATTGTTGTGATTGGTGATACTTTAGCATCAATTATCTGCAGTATGATTGTATTTTCAGTGCTTGGACATGTGGCACATATCGATGGTAAAAATATACATGATGTGGTTTCAGGTGGAATTGGTTTGGCGTTTGTGGTCATCCCTCATGCATTGACTTTGCTACCGGCAGCACAGGAGTTTTTCTCATTCATATTTTACGCATCTGTTTTCTTTTTGGCACTTACTTCGATCGTGTCATTATTTGAAGCTATTTTAGCTGCATTGATGGATAGTAAGATTAAGCTTAAGCGTGCTAGTATTTTATTGGTTATTTGTGTGGCTTTATTGATCTGCAATTTGTTTTACACTATGGGCAATGGTTTGTACTTGCTGGACGTCGTTGATCATTTTATCAATGGTTATTTAATGCTTGTTGTAATGGTTACCGAGGTACTTGTTATCGCATGGCTTTATGATATTAATAAGCTCACGCGCGAGCTTTTTCCTAATCACAATGCCAATATTCTACATGTTATTTTTAAGGCGCTAACTGCTTATATTATCCCAATAGTATTAAGTGTGTTGTTTATCAAGCAGGTTTATGTCGATATCTCAGGCGGCTATGGTGATTATCCTAGCACTTACTTATGGGGAATAGGTGCTTTGGTTTTAGTTTTGAGTGTTGTGATTGCTCAGCGATTAAGTCGCAAGTTTTAAATGTAAAAGGAAGATGACATGCCGCACTCTGAGGGAAGCCGAAGGCGCTTAGAAACACCATACTATAATATATTTATCATACCCTGAGCGTAGTCGAAGGGTGGTTATACTAAACGCTTTTAACAAAGTGATTATTTTTAAAAGCAAGACAATACTGAAGTGTGCTTTGGGCTAGGACGTATTTCTTCAATTTATTATAGCATTGCTTACTTGGAGCACTTACACTTTGCAAATGCAATTTAGCCTGAGAATTGTTGTGATTATTCTCAACGATCGAGCTATCAAACATCGCATTGGGATACCAGACCTTTAAACCAGTATTTTTACCAAACCAATCAGTCATCTGATCCCCCACTGACATAAGCCAATAGACATGACGCTGATCGCTTAATGCGCGACGCAAAACATCCTTGTAAGCAACACGTTCATTGGTGTTGTTTGTACAGGCATCAGCAGGCACTGATCCGGATAAAAAGACATATTGATCAAGTTTTTGATCAGATAAATGTAAATGTTTTTTAAGCCAGCTTCTGGTGGCAGATGATTCATTGTGATTGCATGATCTTGCGGTGATAAAGTAACAGGTAATACCATCTTTGAAACAGTTTTGTTCAATAAATTCGGCAGTAGCTGGATCATTAATACCTGATTTAGTAAAGTAATCATCATCAAATGACGTTAACTCAATGGTGTTATCGATATCAAACATAATCGCTGGTATTTTACCTTTAGCTTCAATTGCATGGATAAAGCCAATCTTTTTAAAGTTAGCAATAAGCCTAGTTAAGTCTCTCATCATTGAATCTGCATCCTTGGCAAATTGCGAGTCTTTAGCAAAATCATTATAGTCTTTAGTACCCATATAGCGCTTAGTGTCAGAATTGTCAGCTATTTGATCTATCGCTGCTTTGGCATTGGTAGGCAAGCTAAATGGTCTACCATATTTGGCGTTAAATGCCATCGTCAGTGAAGTGGCTTCACTATACAATTTCAATGAATCAACTGTCGCAGGTTTTATCTTGGGTGCTTGTGCTAAAGCACTCTGGCACGTCATGGCAAATAATGCAGTAGCTAAGAGCTTTCTGTATTGTTTAAATCGTTTCATGCTATTGATCCTTAAGCATTGTTGGGTTGTAAAATATGGCTTATATAAGGTACGCTTGATGCTAGTAAAACAACTGTATTTGCGAAATAGAGATTGTTTACCTTTATTTCTATAACATTTGGCTGCATGTTTAATTTTCATGTCAGTTTGCTACTCATATCTTAATGTTGGTGATCACACTATAAGGGGAGAGTAATCAGCAAGTGTTACAGAAATATTAAAGATAAGGTCTTGTAGTATTTGTATTAGGTTTTTTTACTCAAAATTCTATGAACCAATCTTGAAGCATTGTGATAAAATGCGGCTTTAAATTTTTGATTTTTTAACTTTTTAATATCGATACCTATCACAAAATGGTCGGTGATGGGTATAACAAATAATAGGGCTTAGGTAATGTCACAAACGCAAGAACAACAAGAAGTAGAAATGCAAAAAAATTATGATCCTAAAGCACTAGAGCAGCAGTGCTATGATAAGTGGGAGAAAAAAGGCTTATTCAAATGTGGGCAAACTAATGGTGTACCTTATACGATTATGTTGCCGCCACCTAATGTTACCGGCAATTTACATATGGGACATGGTTTCCAACAGACCTTAATGGATTTATTAACGCGTTATCATCGAATGATGGGTGATGACACGTTATGGCAACCTGGTACTGATCATGCCGGTATTGCGACACAAATGGTGGTTGAACGTAATTTAAATGCCGAAGGTTTAACACGTCATGATTTAGGTCGTGAGAAATTTATTAAAAAAATTTGGCAATGGAAAGAGTATTCAGGTGGTTCAATTTCCAGACAAATGCGCCGTTTGGGGGCATCTGCTGATTGGTCGCGTGAGCGTTTCACGATGGATGATGGTTTATCGCAAGCCGTGCAAACCTGCTTTATTAAGCTTTATGAAGATGGCTTGATTTATCGTGGTGAACGTTTGGTCAATTGGGATCCAGTGCTTTTAACCGCAGTTTCTGATTTAGAAGTTGTGCAAGAGGAAGAAAGTGGTTCATTATGGCATTTTGCTTATCCATTAGCCGATGGAGGTAAGATTGAGATTGCCACAACACGTCCTGAGACAATGTTGGGAGATGTCGCTGTGGCAGTGAATCCAAACGATGACCGTTATCAGCATTTAATTGGCAAGATGATTAAACTGCCATTAACAGGGCGTGAGATTCCCATTATTGCTGATGATTATGTTGATATTGCTTTTGGTACGGGTTGTGTCAAGATTACACCAGCACACGATTTTAATGATCACGAAATTGGGAAACGTCATCAATTACCAATGATCAACATTCTTACTCCTGAAGGTAAGATCAATGATAATGCGCCAAAAGCCTATCGCGGCTTAGATCGTTTTGATGCGCGTAAGCAGGTTGTTGTTGATATGGAAGCACAAGGTTTGCTAGTAAAAGTTGAACCACATACTTTAAAAGTGCCACGTGGTGATCGCACCGGTGTTATCCTTGAGCCGTATTTGACTAAACAGTGGTTTGTTAAGGCCAGCGAGTTAGGTAAATCAGCGTTAGAAGTCGTTGAAAATGGCGACATTCGCTTTGTACCTGATAACTGGAAAAATACTTATTACTCATGGATGCGTGACTTACAAGATTGGTGTATTTCACGCCAGCTATGGTGGGGACACCGAATCCCTGCTTGGTACGATGAGCATGGTAATGTCTATGTCGGTGAGTCAGAAGCTGATGTACGTAGTAAATATGGTTTATCGTCAGAGCTTAGATTGCATCAAGATGAAGATGTCTTTGATACGTGGTTCTCGTCAGCATTATGGCCTTTTTCAACGCTAGGCTGGCCACATGATACCGCGGATCTTAAGAAATATTACCCAACCAGTGTGCTGGTAACAGGCTTTGATATTATCTTTTTCTGGGTGGCACGGATGGTGATGTTTGGGCTTTATTTTATGGATGAGATCCCTTTTAAAGATATTTATATCACCGGTCTTATTCGTGATGCTGAAGGGCAAAAAATGTCTAAATCAAAAGGCAATGTGCTTGACCCAGTAGATTTGATTGATGGTATTTCTTTAGAAGACTTAGTTGTTAAAAGAACGCAAAGCTTAATGCAACCACAGATGAAAGCTAAGGTTGAGAAGCAAACGCGTAAGCATTTTCCAGAAGGCATTGAAGCCTATGGCACCGATGCCTTACGTTTTACCTTTACTGCTCTTGCATCAACTTCACGTGATATCTGTTTTGATGTCTCGCGCATGGAAGGTTATCGCAATTTTTGCAACAAAATATGGAATGCTTCACGCTTTGTGATGATGAACTTGGAAGGCTATGATCCCGTGTATAATCAATATGAAATGGGTGTTGCCGAAGAATGGATCTGGCATGAGCTTAATAACACAATTGCTGAGGTGCATAAGCATATTGCTAATTATCGCTTTGATTTATTAGCACAAACGATTTATGAGTTTGTTTGGAATCAATATTGTGATTGGTATCTTGAATTTGCTAAAGCGACCATTAACGATCAAACGATGAGTGCCGCACGCAAACATGCGGTACAATATACCTTAATCACAGTTCTTGATAAAATTTTACGTTTGGCGCATCCAATTATTCCGTTTATTACCGAGGAGATATTTAATCAGGTTAAAGTCTTTACACAAGATGATGCAACGTCAATTATGGTGAGTACCTTTCCACTATTTGATGAATTGTTTATCAATGACAAAGCAGCTAATGAGATAGAGTGGCTTAAGCGTGTTATTGTTGCTATTCGCACAGTGCGTGCTGAGATGAATATCAAGCCAAGTTTGAGCATTCCACTTTTTATCAAAAATGCGTCAACAGCAGAATTAGATAAACTTAATGCAACAAAAGCACTTATTCAATCGATGGCAAAAATTTCACATATTACTGTGAGTAATGATGTGCCAATGTCAGCGACAAGTCTTGTCGACACACTTGAGTTACATATCCCATTAGCAGGATTAATTGATGTCTCAGCAGAGCAGGCGCGTTTGAAAAAAGAACAAGAAAAATTAGACAAGGAAATTGCGCGTTTGGTAGCAAAACTTAGCAATGAAAAATTTGTCGCCAATGCGCCAGAGGATGTCGTGGCTAGGGAAAAAGAGAAACTTGCCGACTACCAAACAACACAAAGCAAGTTGATTGAGCAATTTGAAAAATTAGAAGAGTTGCATTAAAGTGTAGGAAATAGATCAATTAGTATTACTGCTCTAATGCTATTTGTATATTTGGTTGTGCCTTAATTTGATTCAATTCGTGGCTAAGGAAAAACAGTAACAAAAAATTGACTGAACACCGTGTTTCATGTTACTTTCGAAGTGACACATTACCTTGGTAATTAGACTGATTAGTTTGCCTTGGTAATACACTTCTACACAACAAAAGGAATTTATCATGAGTATACAGTTAGGTGATAGTGCACCAAATTTCAAAGCAAAAACAACTTTAGGAGAAATAGACTTTCATAAATGGATTGGGGATAGCTGGTGTGTTTTATTCTCTCACCCTAAGGATTTTACTCCCGTGTGTACAACAGAATTAGGCGTGGCGGCAAAATTAAAACCTAAATTTGAAAATCTTAATTGCAAAGTGATAGCTTTGAGTGTTGATACAGTTGATGAGCATAAGGAATGGATAAAAGATATCAATGAAACACAAAATACCACGGTAAATTATCCAATTATTGATGACTCTGATACAAAAGTATCTACACTTTATAATATGATTCATGCGAACGCTTCAGATACTCTGACGGTGCGTAGTGTTTTTATAATTGATCCACATAAGAAAGTAAGGCTTACCTTTACCTATCCTGCTTCCACAGGTCGTAATTTTGATGAAATATTAAGAGTGATTGAATCCTTACAATTGACAGATAAATATAGTCTTGCTACTCCAGTTAATTGGAAAAAAGGTGATCAATGCGTTATTGTTCCAAGCGTTACTAATGAACAAGCAGAACAAATGTTTAAAAATGGATTTGAAGAAATCAAACCATATTTGCGATTAACAGATGTACCGGCATAATTGTAAGTGCTATTAAAAGACGTGATTTTTTATAACAAAGACACATAAAACTCTGCTTCAATATAAACCTTGGTAGTCTTGTTTTAAAGAGTAACCAATAGTTTAGTCTGCAAGTTTAGAGAATGATCAATTTGCTGCTATAATAGCTGGATTCACAAAATATTAAGAAAAATTAAACAAAAACATTTAGCTTAGCAAGAGATTTGCTGTGATTACTACTAAATGAACCTTAAAAAAACCTCTTGAAAAAAATTTTCCTATCCTCACTTTCTAGGCATTGAATTTTTGAAACACCTTTTGTTATTTTGAGTTAAAAACATAAAATATCAGTGTCAAGTAATGGAATGTTGATCATAAGCTGATATGTAGAAGGTGTTAAAGATCAATAATGTGAAAAATTATAACTAAATGGTCTAGGCTTTATGATTAATTTAAGGTTATAGCTTAAGTCGATGATTGTTTAGATGATTCATTGTGTTAAAGAAATAAGGATAAAGGAAATATGAAAGCAGAGAAGTTTACCCATAAGTTACAAGAGGCACTAACTGAGGCGCAGAGTTTAGCCATTAGCAAGAGTCACACGATGCTTGAGCCTATTCATGTGTTAAAAGCATTGTTGGATCAAGAAGGTGGAATGATTGCGTCAATTATCACTCAAGCAGGGGGAGATTTATCAAATCTTAATAGTGAGTTAAATAACGCCTTAAATGCTTTAGCTACAAGCAGTGCAGCAAGCCAAATCGGTGCGTCAAATAACTTAATTAAAATACTGCAGCAAATGGAGAAACTTGCCAGTGAAAAGCAGGATGAGTTTATTTCAAGCGATTTATTTTTAATTGCAGGATTTACTGATGGTGCGATTAGCAAGATATTTAAAGCTGCTGGCCTATCAAAAGAAAATCTTACGCAAGCTGTGGATAAGGTCAGAGGTGGGGCACGTGTTGAGAGTCAAAATGCCGAAGATATGCAAGGTGCGTTAAAGAAATATACCATTGATCTAACCGAAAGAGCGCGTCAAGGTAAGATCGATCCGGTGATAGGGCGCGACGATGAGATTAGACGCACGATCCAAGTACTGCAACGTCGCACTAAAAACAACCCAGTATTAATTGGTCGCCCAGGTGTTGGTAAAACAGCAATTGTTGAAGGTCTAGCACAACGCATTGTCAATAATGAAGTGCCTGAAGGCGTTCGTAATAAGCGTATTTTATCTTTGGATTTGGGTGCGCTACTAGCAGGTGCCAAATTTCGAGGAGATTTTGAAGAGCGTTTGAAATCCGTACTCAAAGAATTATCCAAACAAGAAGGTAGTGTGATTTTATTTATTGATGAGTTGCACACTATGGTTGGGGCAGGTAAAGCTGAAGGTTCAATGGATGCTGGTAATATGTTAAAACCTGCTTTGGCGCGTGGTGAGCTAAGATGCGTGGGTGCGACAACTTTAGATGAATATCGTGAAAATGTTGAAAAAGATCCAGCACTTGAGCGTAGATTTCAAAAGGTATTGATTGATGAGCCAACAGTAGAAGATACGATTGCAATTTTGCGCGGACTAAAAGAGCGTTATGAAGTGCATCATGGCGTGGATATTACTGATCCAGCCATTGTTGCTGCAGCAACCCTATCACATCGCTATATTACCGATAGGCAATTGCCGGATAAAGCCATTGACTTAATGGATGAAGCGGCAAGTCAAATCCGCATGGAGATCGATTCACGTCCTGAAGAAATGGAGAAATTATATCGCCGTATTATTCAGCTGAAAATGCAGCGCGAACAGCTAAAAAAAGAAAAGGATGATGCTACTAAAAAGCGGTTGGATGTTTTAGAAGAAGAAATTAGAAGCTTAGAGAAAGAGTATTCTGGGTTTGAAGAAATCTGGAAATCAGAAAAAGCACAAATGCAAGGCTCACAAAAGTTAAAAGAGCAATTGGATCAGGCTAAAATTGAGCTTGATGCAGCTAAGCGAGTCGGTGATTTATCGAAAATGGCAGAATTGCAATATGGACTTATCCCGCAGTTAGAAGAGCAGATCAAAGCACTTGCTAGTGCCGATCCGATTAAAACGAAATTGGTGCGCACACAGGTCACTGAAAATGAGATTGCTGAGGTGGTATCTAAATCAACTGGCATTCCAGTCAATAAAATGATGGAAGGTGAGCGTGAGAAGTTATTACATATGGAAGACTTCTTAGGTAAACGTGTTATTGGTCAAAAAGAGGCTATTGTCGCTGTGTCAAATGCCGTTCGCCGCGCACGTTCTGGTTTATCTGACCCTAATCGTCCAACAGGATCGTTTTTATTTTTGGGTCCAACTGGTGTGGGTAAGACTGAGCTGACTAAAGCGTTAGCTGAGTTTATGTTTGATAGCGAAGATGCGATGCTTAGAATCGACATGTCAGAATACATGGAAAAGCACTCTGTGGCACGCTTAATTGGTGCACCTCCAGGCTATGTTGGCTATGAGCAAGGTGGTTATTTAACTGAGCATGTAAGACGCAAACCTTATTCAGTGATTTTGTTGGATGAAGTTGAAAAAGCACATCCAGATGTTTTTAATATTCTATTACAAATTTTAGATGATGGGCGTTTGACTGATAGCCAAGGGCGTACGGTTGATTTTAAAAACACCGTGTTAATTATGACTTCAAACTTAGGTTCACAGTTGATTCAAGAAAAACTCCATAGTGAAGGGTATAACCAAGTCAAGGAACAAGTTTTACAGATTGTCTTGCAACACTTTAGACCGGAGTTTATCAATCGTATTGATGAAACCGTTGTCTTTGAGCCATTAGATAAAGAGATGATCAAACAAATTGCTGAAATTCAAATCAATCGTGTGCGTAAGCGTTTGCATGAGCGTGATTTGACATTAACAATTTCAGCAGTAGCAATGGATGAACTAGCAGATCACGGTTTTGATCCGGTATTTGGTGCAAGACCATTGAAACGTGCGATTCAGCAATATATTGAAAATCCGTTAGCAACCTATCTCTTAGAGGGACGTTATGTGCCAGGTGATGCTATTCAAGTGACCAGTGAGAATGATAGTTTTGTTTTTTCTAAAAAAGATGCAACAGTGACGGAAGATATGGATAAGTAAATGAATCAGAAAAAAAATAGTTGTTATTACAGGTGCTAATAAAGGCATTGGACTTGAATTTGTGAAGTTTTATCAAAAAGCAGGTTGGCGCATTTTCTGATATAATCAGCAGCATATTTATTTAATTAATGTAGTTATGTCATTACAACGTATATTATCTCTGGGATTGCTATTGAGTATTGCTATGATGTCATTTGCTACCCCATGGCAGTTGCAGCAAAAAAAATCTGTCGATATTGTGCCAGAAAAAGTGCATTTTTATAACTTTGGAGCATTTAAAAAAAAGCATTTCCCGCTAGTTATTGATGTGGTGTTATTAGATAACGGTTCATATAAAGCAGGACTTACAATTCAATCACAAAATAATATCCAAAGTGTACTTGATATTGCAACTCAAAAAGATGCATTTTTGGCGACTAATGGTGGCTTTTATCAAGAGGGATTTCTGGTGAATGGACTCTTAATTGATCAAAGTAAACTACGTTTACCATTAGTTAATAATACTTTATTATCCTCGATAATTACAATTGATCAGCGTGGTCAGGTCAATATTTTAGATAAAAATCAAAAATATCATAACGCGTATTATGCTTTTCAAGTAGG
The DNA here is from genome assembly GCF_003574425.1 of Cysteiniphilum halobium. GTDB lineage: Bacteria > Pseudomonadota > Gammaproteobacteria > Francisellales > Francisellaceae > Caedibacter > Caedibacter halobius. The sequence goes on from NZ_QLIU01000032.1 coordinate 20,943, forward strand.
ACCTATTTTGCTTAAAGATAATCTAGTACAAAAAGTAGATGATAACAAAATTGCTAAACGCATTGTCTATGCACAAACAAGTTCAAAACTTATGGTGATTTATATTGATAGTACAACCTTACAACAGGCGGCATATATTGTTAAAGCGCTTGCCAGTTATTTTAAGATTAATATCAAGCGTGCAGTAAATTTTGATGGTGGTAAAGCAGGGGCTTTTATCTTGCGTAAATACGTGACACCAGTAATATATCCGGAATATAGCTCTGTGAAAAGTATTATTTATTTTATTTTAAAGGAGAAATAAATAGTTAGATTAATGATGATTTTTAACTATCATTTTGCCTTCCTAAGCCACTCTTTATTAGATAATATTAATGCTTGCAATGAGCAATACTTATAATTAGACTCATTGATCTAAGGGTAAATAAACTTCAAGATATAATAGTGTATTTGTTTTATTTAATATTATTAATTTATGTATTTTTTGGGGTGTATTTATTTCATGTTATGCTAAGTGCTTTAAGTCATATAGTCTTTGCAGATTATTTTGCAAGTATACTTACTATTTACTGATATTGGGGGAGAAAAAAGAGTGGAAAATGAAAATACCAGTATGAAAAAATTTTTCAAGGCATCCATTGGCAATATCATCGAGTGGTATGATTTTAGTTTATTTGCATTCTACTCGGTTGCTATTGGTGCTGCTTTGTTTCCAAAAAGTAGTAGCGTTATTACTTCAGTGGTAGAGGTGTTTTTTGTCTTTGGTATAGGCTTTTTGGCAAGGCCCATTGGTGGTTTTTTGCTTGGGAAGTTTGGTGATAAGTATGGTCAATATCTTGCTGTTAATATTGCCGTTTATGGTATGGCGTTGTGTTCATTACTCATTGCCTTTATCCCTCAATATCAGCACATTGGAATGTTATCAATAATCATTTTGGTGCTGCTGCGCCTAGGGCAAGGATTTTGTGCGGGAGGACAGTTTTCCGGTTTATTATCACTTGTAACAAAAACCTCAAACAGCAGACGATCATTCTTAGCAAATATGGCATATACCGTCTCAACAATGGGCTTTTTGCTAGCAGCTTTAACTGGTTATCTTTTAACGATTATTGTGCCAAAGAGTATGAGTCCTGAGTTGTGGCGTATTGCTTTTGTTATTAGTGGTTTATTGGGTGTTTTCTTTCATTTCTTTGGCGTAGATAAAGATGATTTAAAACGAATGCCTTCTAAGCATAAGATACAAACAAAACTGCATTCATTTGGCTTGATAGAGTTAATCACAACACAATACCGAGCATTGATCGGTGTTACGGTGTTATCAGCTTACTCAGGATGTATGTATTTCTTTTCATTTAGTTATTTTTATACTTATTTAACACTTAATCTAAAATTCAACAGTGCAACTGCTTACCATATAAGTATTGCGCAAATTAGTATTGCCTGCTTACTTTACCCTGTGGCAGGGGCAATTGCCGATCGATGTGGTAAGCAACGTATGGCGTTTTTTGGCATGATTTTGACGCTAATTGCTGTGACATTACTTATTCACACTACTAATCCTTGGCTGGTATTGCTGTATAGTGTATTACTCGTATTTGCGCATGCGCTTATTATCAGTGGCGTGGCATGTGTTTCAGCTGAAGTTTTCTTTCCTAAGTGGCGTATGACAGGTAGTGCAATTTCCTGGAATATTGGTGCTGGAATAGCCGGTTTTTTCCCGATGATTAGTGCAAGCTTTTTAAGTGGTCACAGTAACTCAGCATTAATTTGGTTAGTAGTATTTGTCATCCTCTTTGGTGTTATTGGGCATGGTTTTATAAGAATATGCAAAGGCTATTTACAAATTACATAAGAGTACTAAGGGGGAATGAATGTCAATAGGTATAAAGATGCAAACACTAATCCTAAGTGATGATAAAATAACCATTGAAAACATTGTTAAAGTTGCTTATGGCAAATTGATCGTGTGCCTGTCCGAAGAAGTAAAGAAAAGGATTAACCAATCATATCAGGATAAATGTAGTTTACTTGCTGAGGGTGTTGCGATGTATGGTGCCAATACAGGCGTTGGTGCAAACTTTACGATTGCGGTAGATCTAGCACAATCTGAGGATATGCAGTATAAACTCATTAAAAGTCATGCTTGTGGTGTTGGTAAAGCACTTGAGCCAGAGATGGTCAGAGCAATTGTTTTTACAATGATTTGTAATTTATGTCATGGGTTTTCTGGTATTAGGCTAAAAGTTATTGAAAAGTTAATTGAGTTATTAAATAAAGGCATTATGCCCTATGTTCCTGCTGACGGATCTTTGGGGTACTTATCCTTTCAGGCACATATTGCACTGTTATTAATTGGGTTGGGTAAAACGATTGACAATCAGGGTTGTCTTATTGATGGTGTAGAGGATAGTTATCAGTTTTCATCAATCAAGCTTGAGGCTAAAGAAGCATTATCTTTACTCAGTGGTACGGTAGATATTGCAGCATTGGCAGCATTGGCAGTTTATAAGGCTGAACATATCATAAAACATGCAGATGCAATTTCATTACTTACAGCAACAGCTTTACGTGTCAATCCAATGGCGTTTTCTTCTGAAATTATTAAATATAAGAAACACATTGGTGTGGTAACAACAGTAAATAATATTCAAGCATTGCGACAAGGCGCTGATGATTCTCAGGAAGAATATGCTTTACAGGCATCATTAAGTTTGCGTGCTATTCCACAGGTGCACGGTGCAATTAAAGATGGTATTGCACATATCCGAAATTTAGTCGAACAGGAGTTAAAAAGTGCAACGGATAATCCTTTAATTATCCGTCAAAATGAAGGGGTATCCGTACTGTCAAGTGCAAATCCTCATGGACAATCTTTGGCATTTGCAGCGGATTATCTTTGCATATTAATGTCTGAATTATCAAGCATTAGTGAAAGGCGTACGTATCGATGTTTATCTCAGCATCTTAGTCATTTACCTGCTTTTCTGGTACAGCATCCAGGTGTCAACTCAGGCTATATGATTACACAATATGTCAGTGCAGATTTGGTAGCTAAAAATAAAGTATTATCACATCCGGCCTCAGTTGATTCTATTGTTACTTGTGCAGGTCAAGAGGATCATGTGAGTATGGGAGCGCATGCCGCACAAAAAAGTCTGCAAGTGATTAACAATACACTTTCTGTATTAGCAATAGAATGGTTAGTGGCATCCCAAGCATTTGATATGGCAGTTTGTAAAGCTATTGGGCTAGGTGTTTCAATCACACAAGCCGTATTACGTGAAAAAGTCTCATTTCTGGATGAGGATAGAGAGCATTATCTAGATATTGCTAGGATATCTACTTTGATTGAATCGGGTGCTCTTTTGGATCGACTTCAATTAAACAACATTCACTTGCAAGCTTGAGATTAACTTAAATGCTATATCGAGCCTGCGTTATAAATATAGTCATTCTAATAAATACCCATATATCTTTAATCTATATCAGTAATAGGTTATCAAAATCACGGTTGATCGGTTATATACTGGAATGACTATAATTGGTGAGATAATGAAAAACAGGCATAGTTGCTTGGAAATATTGAATACCCATTGAGATGGCAATAACATTATGATAGAGTTAGCGAATTCACAATAGTTGCTGAGTTAAGTTTAATGGATTTAGTATTCTCTGAGTTAGGTAAAAAATCTGAATATAAAACACAATACGATGCGAGTTTATTATTTCCTATTCCACGTTCAATAAAGCGTGATGAGTTAGGCATAAAGGGAGTTCCTGAGTTTAAAGGAGTTGATGTTTGGACGGGCTTTGAAATCTCATGGCTTAATATGAAGGGCAAACCACAAGTGCGCATCGCAGTATTTGAAATTGATGCGCTTTCTGAATGCTTGATTGAGTCAAAAAGTTTTAAGCTGTATTTGAATTCTTTTAATAGTACACGTTTTGCCAGTGATGATGAAGTTATTGAAATTATGCAACATGACCTAACCCAAGCTACCAATGGGGTGGTATCTGTTAAATTGTATTCATTACGAGATTACCCTTGTTATATTACTAATCAATTTAAGGCAGAGTCAATTGATGAGCTTGATATTGAAATCAATGAATATATGACCAACCCTAAATTTTTAATGGCAGATCATACTACCAAGGTGCATGAGCGCTTAAGTAGTGATTTGCTTAAATCAAATTGTTTGGTTACATTTCAACCTGATTGGGGCAGTGTGTTGATTGACTACCAAGGTGGCAGAATTGACCGTGAAGGTTTGCTAAAATACCTTGTTTCTTTCCGTGATCATAATGAATTTCATGAGCAATGCGTTGAGCGTATTTATACTGATATTATGCATTATTGCCAACCAGAAAAATTGTGTGTTTATGCACGCTATACACGCCGCGGTGGTTTGGATATTAATCCAATACGTGCAAACTTTACGTTTGATGCTCAGCAAAAACAGATGCGTCTAGCACGCCAATAATATTATTTGGTATTTTCAATGGAGAAGTATCATTACCGTGTTAGCCATATAAACCCTAACACTTTCATGATCGAATTTTACGATACATTAACTAAAAAAAGTGTTAGCCAATTGGCTAGTAAACTTAATGCAGATGATATTATAGACTTGTTTTCGGAAAGTGATCAGCGCATAATTGCATTTAACGCTGGTAGAGAAGATAGCCTATTTGGAAAAATTAAAAAAAATATTAAGCTTTCAGCTCTTGAAGAAAAAAAATACGTTTTTCTTATCTTTGTCTCCTTGTATACGGTAATATTTTTTACTTCAAATATCTCAGGTTCTACACTAATTTCCTTGGGAAGTATTTCGGGGGTTACATTTATAGCCCCTGCTGCAATTTTTATTTATGCATTTACATTTCTAATTGACTCATTATTGACTGAAATATATGGTTTTTCGATTGTTCGACGGATATATTCAATAGTTGCAATGACTTCATTAGTTGCAGTTATTGCTTTGGCTATATTAGCGATCTTACCGGCAGTAGGAGGGCGTAACTATATTTATGAACTTATTTTTTCGGGAGCTAATATACTTAGAACTTTTATTGTTTCATTTGCCAGTTTCATTATTGCTGAATATATCAATACAAATATTATAGCCAGATTGAAATATTATTCGCGTAAAAAGCATGGTATGGATCATACTCGCGAGCGCAGGCGAATAATGAGTCGTTTTATTATAGCGACCTCAATAGGGACTTTGATTGATAGCATTATTTTTTGTTTCGGCGTATTTTTATTTGTGGTACCTATTAAAACTATTTTATTGATTGTCTTGACGCAATATGTTATCAAGCTTACTTATGATATTATTGCATGTATCTTCTCAAGTAAAATTGCAATGTATATTAAGCGCTTAGAGAAAACCGACATTATAGAGCTGCCAAGCAATAAAATTACCAATATTGTGGGCTTTAAGATTGATTCAGAGCGGTGTGTGAATGCGTTTAGTGATAAAACTTAACTTCAACTAAAGCTGCAATAATTTCAGCATCAGGCGCCTCATCATCTAGCGGTATAAGCATATCTTTTTTGTTAAAAATACCTTGTTTTATTTTCAGGTATAAACCACCATCAATCTGATAAATATTTTGAATCATATAATTACCCTTACTATTGATAATGCAAAGGCTAGGAAAGGCGATTTCTTCAAGATCTAAGTAATCAAAAATCAAGACATTTCCTGACTGATAGGGTGGTAAGTTTTGATCAAGCTCAATAGCAAAGGCATTTATTGATAATTGATTATTCGCAATCTCAGTAACCTTGCTGTCTTCATCTTGATATTTTCCCGTGATAAATCGTGCTAAGTTTTCTTTAGCAATAACTGGACATAGCCGGCTTGATTTATGTGGCTTTTTCACGCTATCCATAAGATTATGGCGGATAAAGTCATCGATGCTGACTTGAAAAAAGTCAGCAAGCATTTTAATTGTTTCAATAGATGGGTTTTTGTTCGTTTGGCTTGTGATGTTGTATATAGTCGTTGCTGAACAGCCAACCTGTCTTGCTAGTTCACTAACTGATTTGATATCATGCTTGCGCATGAGGTTGAAAATATTATGACTTAATTGTTGTACTATATTTGTCATGGTTTCTTTACTCCCAAGTTTCGCTATAAAGTATAGCAAGAGCTGTAGTTGTTTGTCAGTAGAATAAGTTGATATATAGATAAAAAATTACTTGAATAAGTAAAAATAGGAAAAATTTACTTTACAATAAAAAATTTCAGCGATAACATAAAAGGAAATTCATGGCTGGGGGCTGATGAGTTGTTTTTAATGAGGGGCAGGGACTTTGGGGTAAAGTTCCTAGAAAAGGGCTTTAGCACCACGCTAAAGCTCTTTTCGTTTTGGTTTTATTTTACTGGTATTTAGGTGATCAAAAAATTCAATAAGAAATTAAATGCCAATGCTAGTAAAGCATGCTAAATATTGCTAGAATGCCGCTGTAATTAAGACGAATTCCAATTTTATCTAACTTAATTACGAGGTTATTTATGTTACGTATTACTGAAGAAGCCATCACTTTTGATGATGTGCTGTTGTCCCCTGGTTATTCTAATGTATTACCACATCAGGTATCACTAACAACGCATCTAACGCGTAAAATAAAATTAAAAATGCCATTGGTGTCCGCGGCGATGGACACAGTAACTGAATCACGTTTAGCTATTGCAATGGCGCAAGAGGGTGGTGTTGGGATTATTCATAAGAATATGTCGATCAAAGCACAAGCAGCTGAAGTACGCAAAGTCAAAAAATTTGAAAATGGTATGGTGATTGATCCAATTACTGCTTCACCTACAACAACGATACGCCAGTTGTTGGCAATTACTGAACAGTATCACTTCTCAGGCGTGCCTGTTGTAGAGGGTAGAGCATTGGTTGGTTTGGTGACATCACGCGATATTCGCTTTGCCAAAGATTTAACACAGCCAATTTCAAGTATCATGACACCAAAAGAGCGTTTGGTGACGGTTAAAGAAGGTGCGCAAGAAGACGAGATTCAACGTTTGTTGCATCAGCATCGCATTGAGAAAGTATTGGTTGTAAATGATCAATATGAACTCGTTGGTTTAATTACAGTAAAAGATATTCAGAAGTCCATTGATAAACCAAATGCCTGTAAAGATGAATTAGGGCGCTTAGTTGTTGGTGCTGCAGTAGGTACCGCAGGAGACACTGAAGCACGTGTCAAGGCATTGGTTGAAGCTGGTGTTGATGTGATTGTTGTTGATACCGCACACGGTCACTCTCAAGGTGTACTTGACCGCGTGAAATGGGTGAAGACGCATTTCTCAAGAGTACAAGTTATTGGTGGTAATATTGCCACAGCAGAAGCGGCAAAAGCTTTAGTTGAAGCGGGAGCTGATGGCGTCAAGGTGGGTATTGGTCCAGGATCAATCTGCACAACACGTGTGGTAGCAGGTGTTGGTGTACCACAATTAACAGCTATTTCAAATATTGTTGCAGTGATGGCGCCACTGGATGTACCAGTGATCGCTGATGGTGGTATTCGTTACTCTGGTGATATTTGTAAAGCAATTGCTGCAGGTGCTTCTGTTGTTATGGTTGGCGGCTTATTTGCAGGAACCGAAGAGTCACCAGGTGAAGTTGAATTATTCCAAGGGCGTTCATATAAATCATATCGTGGTATGGGTTCCTTAGGTGCGATGGCAAAAGGCTCATCAGATCGTTATTTTCAAGATAGTATTGATGCGAAAAAGCTTGTGCCAGAAGGAATTGAGGGTCGTGTTCCTTACAAGGGGACACTCGCTGCGGTTATTCATCAATTAATTGGTGGCTTACGTGCTGGTATGGGCTATACAGGCTGTGCTACGATTAGGGAGATGAATACTAAACCAACCTTTGTCAAGATTACAGGAGCTGGCTTTAATGAAAGTCATGTGCATAATGTAATGATTACCAAAGAACCGCCGAATTATCAGTTGAAATAAATAACAAAGGAAAAGTTACAACCATACTGCTATGCAGTTTTATTGTGCAAGCATTGGCTGATCGGTAGTTGAAACCAATGGTCATTTCTTTGTCATTTTTGTATTTCCCTTTGACTTCGCTCAGGGTGTGGTCAGATCAGTTTTGCTGGGCGATATTGGGTTATCACTAAGAAAAAATAGCAAAAAAGGTAAATTTGGAATTTAAGCGATTGTATCAGCTTTAAAATTGCTCTATTGTATGCGGGTATTTTATGCATCGCTAAGTAATTTACCCCGATGTAATAGTATAAATGATGTAATAGTATAAACCTTGTTTTTAAAACTGGTAATAAATAGAAGTGGAGTATTGGCTCATGAATGATAGATTAAAGATTAACGTTGGCTTGGCTGAAATGCTCAAAGGTGGCGTGATTATGGACGTTGTAACTGCAGAGCAGGCAAAAATTGCAGAAGATGCTGGTGCTGTTGCGGTGATGGCGCTTGAGCGCGTCCCTGCTGATATTCGTAAAGATGGTGGTGTTGCGCGTATGTCAGATCCAAAGCTTATCAAAGAGATTATGGCAACAGTAAGTATTCCAGTAATGGCAAAAGTGCGTATTGGTCACTTTGTTGAAGCGCAGATTCTAGAATCTCTAGGTATTGACTTTATTGATGAAAGTGAAGTGTTAACACCTGCTGATGATGAGAATCACATTGATAAGCATGCTTTTAAAGTCCCTTTTGTTTGTGGTTGTAGTAATTTAGGTGAAGCACTACGTCGAATTGGCGAAGGGGCTGCTTTGATCCGTACAAAAGGTGAAGCAGGAACAGGTGATGTGATTCAAGCAGTGAAGCAAATGCGTGCGTTAAATCGTCAGATGAAAGAAGTACAAATGGCTGACAGTGGTGAACTAATGGCAATTGCTAAGAAACTAGCTGCACCTTATGAGTTAGTAAGGTATGTACATGAACATGGTAAATTGCCGGTACCTAATTTCTCAGCTGGTGGTATTGCAACTCCTGCTGATGCAGCTATGCTGATGCAATTGGGTGCAGAAACCGTCTTTGTTGGGTCTGGTATCTTTAAATCTAATAATCCTAAGAAGCGTGCGGAAGCAATTGTTAGCGCAGCAACGCATTTTAATGACGCAGAGGTGATTGCCAAAGTCTCAGAAGACTTAGGAGCGCCAATGACAGGGATTAATTGCGACCATTTGTTACCACATGAGATGTTTTCAGTTAGAGGCTAGAAGATGAATATAGGGGTGCTTGCCTTGCAAGGCGCATATGATGCGCACCAGAAAAAAATTGAATCATTTGGTATTAATTGTATTTTGGTAAAAACAGAAGCAGCCTTGGCAAAGGTTGATGCACTTATTTTACCAGGTGGTGAAAGTACTACGATGACTTACTTGTTACAAAAACATCATCTGTGGCAGCCGCTGATCACGCGGATGAAAGAAATTCCTGTTTTAGCAACGTGTGCAGGGGTCATCCTATTGCAAAGGATGGGTGTGCTGGATATTGATGTAATTCGTAATGGCTATGGGCGACAATTAGAAAGTGGCATTTTTCCTTTAACGGTCACATTTGATACGATGAATGAGGAAATTGAAGCCTTTTTTATTCGTGCACCCATCATCAATGCGATACATGATCAAGAGATTCGTATTATGTCTTACCACTTAAATAAGCCAGTTTTAATTAGAAAAAATAAAATATTAGCAGCGACCTTTCATCCTGAGCTATGCCAAAGCTCACCAATTCATAAATACTTTATTGATTTAATACGCCATTAAAGAAACATCAATGGTATCGAGGATTTAATGGTTACGATCATTTACAATATGTAAATATTTTTACATATTTTTGTGCATTGACTATAAAGCAGGATTTTGCGATCATGCGCGCTTGTTTTTATAGTTTTTGTAACAATACTTGAATGAATATGCTGCTTGTAATAGGGATATGGTTATTCGCGTGATAAAAATGAGATTAAGGGTAAAAGAACATTTGTTAAGGCTGGTTTTATTGACTATAGCGGGTGTTAGTTTTGCTGCAAATAGTGGTGAGTCATCTGCAAAAACAGTACAACCAGTCAATGCTTCTATTAATCCTGGGACAACAAAGCAAGGACATGCTACAAATGACAAAACAAAAGGCACACCCGATAAAGATGAGAGCTTTTGGGTATTTCTAAAAGGAACACAGCCGGATAATGCCCTTTACTTAGGGATGTTTACCTGGCATTTTAATCCTGAAAGTCGGGCGCATGACCGTTGGTCAAATAATTTGGTTGGTGGGCTTTATAATAGTATTTTTGTAGGTACTTTGCTCAACTCATTTAGTGATCGTGCTTTTGTTGTTGGTGTGCAACGCAATCTATATACTAACCAATTATCACAAAACAATCAGGTGAATGTGGGTTATCGTCTAGGTATGATGTCAGGTTATGATCAACGTATGTCAGATTTTGCAAAATACTTACCGGTTTTACCAATTACCGAGCTTTATATTGACTATGCCTATAAAAATTTGGGAGCAGAACTATCTTATATTGGTGTCGTATTTACTGTGAAATTTTTTATACGATTTTAACTAAGTAGTGGCTAGGTCAAGGGAGTGCCCCTTATGCGCATGACGCGCAAAAACAACTGCTAGCAATCCGATTGCAAGTATAAAAATAGCAAAATGAATATTTGTCATCGTAAATTGTGTCAATAGAAAGGTTGCAATTGCGCCACCGAAGAAAGACATGAAGTTAAACAGTGCAGCGGCTGATCCTGTGATTTGATGTGGTGCGCTTGATATTGCTCCGGCACTTGCCGTTGGACGAATCATGGCATAACCTAGGGTTGTTATCCACATAGGTAACACTAAAGTGTAGATATTACTCGTAAAAATAATGTTTAAAAGAATGGTTAATATTGCTCCTGTGACAAGAAGTACTGCACCTGTAAGTACTAATTGTGCAATGCTAAAGCGTTTATTTAATCTAGGTGCTAGAATGGACATAATCACAATCGCTAGTGAATTTAATGCAAAAATGATGCCAAAAGTTAATACTGAAAAGTTAAACACACCGATAATCAACATGCTACTTGCTGCAGCATATGAAAATAGAACGCCATAAGAACAAGCACTTGTTAGAATATAACCTTGAAAGCTTTTGATTTTAAGTAGTGATAGATAATTATGATAAAGCTGTTTGGGCTTTGTAGCATGCATATTTTTTTGCTTAATACTTTCCGTAAACAAAAAGCTAATAACCAATAGGTAAAATACGCCAAGTAACAATAGAAATACAAAGGCGCCATGCCAGCCAAATAGCTCTTGTAACATGCTACCAAGAAGAGGGGCAATTGCAGGACAAATCCCAATAATCGCCATTATCATTGCCATTGCTTTAACCAGATCTTCTTTTTTATACACATCACGAGCAATTGCCATTGCCGCAACAATACTACTGCATGTGCCAATTGCTTGAAAGAAGCGTCCGATAAGTAGCATGTGGAAACTGCTTGAGAAGATAATCATAAGGCTGGCTAAGGTGTAAATAACAAGCCCAATTATAAGAACGGGTTTTCTGCCAAAACGATCAAGCAAAGGGCCATAAAAAAGCTGAGAAGTGGAAAGGCCAATCATAAATACAGTCATGACCAATCCAATATGAGCAGTGTGAAAATTTTGCGCCATTGCCGGCAAAGAAGCAACGAATACATCATTTGCAAAAGGTGTGATAACACAAACAGTGAGAATCAAGAACATCATCTTATTTTTCATTTTATCCTCTTTGGATTTACCATATAGGTATTAAATACCTGTTGACTATACTCTTTGTACACGTAAAATGCAATAAGATCTCTTTTTAAAATTAAGTAGTTACAACTCATAAAGGTAAATAAGAGAAAGATAATATGGCAAGAGAAAATAATTCCTGTTATGCAATTTTAAGTTTACTCAATAAAAAAGAATTATCCGGTTACGGTATCAAAGTGATTTTTGAAAAGATTGCGCATTTTTATTGGTCGGAAAGTAATGCGCAAATTTACCCAATGCTGAAACAATTAGAGGATCAAGGATTTGTCAAATCACGATTAGATGAATCCAGTGGCAAACGTCAAAAGCGCATTTATGCGATCACTGCATCAGGCCAAGCCCATTTAATAAAGTGGTTAATGCAGCCAATTAGCTATAACGCTAAAGAGCGTAATGAATTGTTATTAAAGCTAAGTAGTGGTTTTGTGATGGACAAAACAGACCTCTTGCAACATATTAATAATTACATCACACATTTACAAATGTTGAAGATTAAGCTAACTGAGGTTGTTAACCATATTCATGTCGATCATGATGGTAGAGAGGATCAAGCTTACCTATTGTTGGTGTATCGCTATAATGAAAAGCGCTTAAAAGCAGAGATTGAATGGGCGCTAGAGACTATTCAATCGTTACAGGCGATGTAAAATTAGATTAAGTAAAACAGTTAAGGATAATGAAAAGCCTAAAAATCATATCGTTTTCATCGTTTTTAGAGTTAAAACATGATAGGCTTTTGTTTAGTTGTAATAAGTTTTGATCAGCTATATTCTATGATAGAAACAGATCGTATTATCTCGGGTAATAAACAAAAAGAAGATCAGCAGATCGATCGTGCGATCCGCCCTAAAATGCTTCAGGATTATCACGGTCAGCCAGTGGTTAAAGAGCAGATGGAAATTTTTATTGAAGCGGCAAAAAAGCGTGCTGAAGCTTTGGATCATGTGCTTATTTTTGGTCCTCCTGGCTTGGGCAAAACCACACTGTCACACATTATTGCTAATGAGATGAATGTTTCATTAAAGCAAACCTCCGGTCCAGTATTAGAAAAGGCAGGTGACTTAGCAGCGCTATTAACGAATCTTGAAGCCAATGATGTATTGTTTATTGATGAGATCCATCGCTTAAGTCCGGTGGTTGAAGAAGTTCTTTATCCTGCGATGGAGGACTATCAATTAGATATTATGATTGGTGAGGGACCTGCCGCTAGATCCATAAAAATTGATTTGCCTCCCTTTACTTTGGTGGGAGCAACCACTCGAGCAGGGCTTTTGACCTCTCCTTTGCGTGATCGTTTTGGTATTGTTCAACGCTTAGAGTTTTATTCGGTAAATGATCTAGCAGATATTGTGATGCGTTCCGCAAAACTATTAAGTGTAAAAATTGAAGAATCAGGTGCCAAAGAAATTGCAAAACGCGCGCGTGGCACGCCACGCATTGCTAATCGTTTATTAAGACGTGTGCGTGATTATGCTGATGTTAAAGCCAAAGGTGTTGTTGATCACAAGGTTGCCGACAAAGCCTTGTCACTGATTAATGTTGATCCGGTTGGTTTTGATCATATGGATAGACGCTATTTATTGGCTTTGATCGATAAATTCTCAGGAGGACCTGTTGGCTTAGATACGATTGCCGCATCGATTTCAGAAGAACGTGGCACAATTGAAGATATGATTGAGCCTTATTTAATACAACAAGGTTATATCATGCGTACAGCACGCGGGCGAGTTGCAACACATCATGCCTATCGGCACTTTGATGTGGTAATGCCTGAGAAGTTAAGTGATTTGCAGCAGTTATCATTAGATGATGAATATTAGTTGTTTTTAGTGAATAGCACCAAATTATAAGAGGGGAAGTTTTGGGTATTATTATTGGGATCATTTCAGGCATGTTATGGGGATTAAATGACGTATTGACTAACGTTTACTCTGAGCAAGCTTTATTTAGCACAGCTACTTTTGCAGTACTGGTATTTGCGTTGGTATTATCTTTGATGCAGGATAGTTTTTCCTGTGTTGGAATTTATAGCTATCACACTATGCGTGGTAGTTTTAAGAAAAATATTGCTAAAACCAGACATAAAAACTTCTGGCCATTAATAATAGCTGCTGTTTGTGCAGGCCCCTTAGGAATGGTTGCAGGTATTATGGGTATTGCTTATGCCGGACCTGTTTATGCAGGAGTTGTGACCTCATGCTATCCTGTTATTGCACTTTTGTTAGCGATGACTTTGCTGCGCGAGAAGCCAACAAAAATAAAGGTGATTGGCATTATATTGTCGGTTATTGCTGTGATGTTTATTTCTATTGCAGGTGTGCGCTCGGGAGCGCCACATATTTTAATCGGTTTAATTTTTGCCAGTTGTGCGATGTTGGGCTGGGGTGCTGAGTCGATTTTATTTTCCATTGCGCAAAAATCATCAACACAAGATGTCTCATGGCTTTTAGCAGTACGTCAAAGTGCTTCAGCATTAAGTTATTTATTAATTCTTGCAATATTACTTGTTGGTGATTACCAACAAACATGGGCAGTGATCAGTCATTTATTTGTGCCACTTTTAATTATTGGCTGTGTATTGTCTGCTTCAAGCTCATACCTTGCGTATTATCATGCAATCAAACGCATAGGAGCAAGCCTGGGTACGACATTTAATGCTAGTTTTATTTTCTGGGCAGGAATTTTTAGTGTATTATTTAATATTACTCATGTTCAAGAGTCATTCATTTTATGGAGTATCGTATTGATTATAGGTATTTATTTTGCATCAAAGGGGAATAAAAAATATGCGCAAGTTACCTGTTAATTAAAGTTGCGAAAACGTAATGATGTTCTACACTTTCTTTGTCTATATATAAAAGGAGTTTAGCGTAATAAAATGCTAGCATTATTTAATTTACTCAGACGCAGTAAAGTAGTTTTTAGTATTGTTATTTTACTCATTATTGCTTATGTTGGTTATTTTTGGGCGACCCACTCAACATCAACAGATAATGCTTATGTGGTCGCCAACATGAGCTATGTTAGTACACCAATTTCAGGAATTATTGAAAATATTTATGTGAAAAATAATGAGTCTGTGCATAAAGGTCAATTATTAATAGATATTGATCCAACAGAGTATAAGTATGCATTAAACGTCGCAGAGTCAAAACTTAAACAAATGAAGATAAGTTATCAAAAGAATATAGAAAAAATTCAGGTTTCCAAAGAGTCTATTGAATTTGCTAAGTCAAATCTTGATTTACAGAAAAGTCGCTTTGATGCTGCAACAGATCTTCATCAAAAAGGACTGTTGGCAACTATAACATACTATGAAACTAAAAAAGATTATATAAACGCACAGTATTTAATGAGTCAAGCAAATCAAAATCTAAAAAGTGCAGAGCTTGATGAGAAAAATATTGAAAGTAGTATCAAAGAATTATTTAATCAAGTGCAAATTGCAAGATATAACTTAGCATCTACAAAAATATATGCACCAGAAGATGGAATTATTAGCAATTTACATATGGTTAAAGGGAGTCCTGTTAATGCTTATAAACCTATTGTGACATTAATAGATACGTCACAGTGGTGGGTTCAGGCGAATTTTCAAGAAACAGATTTAGCAGGTGTTAAAAAGGGTGATAAAGCCAAGATTCGTTTACGTATGTATTTAGGTGACAAAGTTTATCATGGAACGGTTGAAGATACCAACTGGGCGGTGGGGAGAAGAGCTGATGACTCAGCAGATCTTTTACAATCAGTGCCACAAGAGAATCAGTGGCTACTATTGCCGCAACGGTTTCCTGTGATGATAAAAATAGATAAGCCAGATCCAAATTTTCCATTGCATGTTGGGGCAAGCGCATATGTTACGATTGAACCGACGAAATAAGCGTAAATACTGCAGTAGCTACACACTGCCCCAAGACCCTTATTTAGATATTGCTTACCATGTTATCGTTACGTTAATGGCATTCTGTGTGTTATTGATTTTATATATGATTTTCCAATGGCCAGACTTTTTAATTTTTTTATTAGTCTCGATTATGCTGATTTTTATGAGTGTTTTCCCGCTTGGACAATCACGTTGGGGACAGGTAAAGGCTTCTGTGATCATGAGTTGTGGTCTTTGGTTTTGCTTTGTATGTGTTTTTGTTGTCGCCAGCTCCAGAAGTTGGACTATTGTATTAGTATTTGCATTTTCTTTGGGCTATTATTTGCTGACACTTAAAGATATGAATTTACGTTTATATTTTGGTTTGAGTGTATTATTTTTGCCGATTTTTATTCACTTGGTTGATGATGCTTCAGCGATGGTACCAGTCAATAATATACAGGTATTTGTCAATTACAGTGTGGCAATTGTTATTTGTACTTTGTTTTCTATAGCCGTTGCTATAATCCAGCCACGACGTTATGAGGCAAAGGTGTTGATTGCCATGATCGAGTATATTTACGCATTAAGACGTATGTTAAGTAGCACGGATGAAAAGAGCTATCGTGATAACCTATATTCCATGTATCGCCACTTATACTATATGCGGCAACAAAGAGATGAACATCATAAGCGTTTTAATACGGAATTTAAGCAAATGATTGATAAATATATTAATGTGGTTTATCAGATTGTGATGATTTATGTTTATATTCTCAATAATCATGCGGTGAAATTACCATTTTACGATGCATGTCTTAAAATTGATAATTTATTAGAGCAAGAAGATCCAGAGATTCAAGATAAAGTGATCGAAAATAGAGTGCTTCGTTTGCAGTTAATGGAAGAAAATGTACAATTTAAAAAAGCGATTGAGCGAGCAGATGCTGATCTACAGTTGTTAGCTCAGCTCTATACAGAGATCAAGCAACTAAGGAAAAAATATGCTTAGTATAATGGATCGCTTAAGCATTTATCGCGCGGTTAGAATCAGTGTTATGTTAACAATCGCTGTTGCTACGTGGCTATTTTTTGATATAGAACGTGGTTATTGGATTGCAATGACTTTAATGATTATCTATATGCCTTTTGAGCCAGGACTTGTTAATAATCGTATCAAGATGCGCTTAATTGGTACGGTTGTTGGTCTTTTATTTGGTTTCGTTTTAGTTGAAATTGTAATAGCAGATGTCACTTGGCTGGCTTTTTTGCCGCTTGTGGTGCTTTTTGTACTTTATTTCTCAATGATTAATTATACCTACTCTTCAATGTTTGTGACGGTTGCAGTTATGTTGTTTTATTCAGCTATGTATACCAAAGGTATGTCGCCAGCAACCTTTATGTTAGCGCGATTAATGGATACTTTTACTGCTTGTGCAATTTGTTTTATTGCAGAAGTTTTTTTTAGACCAAGAAAGATGATTGCACATGCTATTTTAAAAGATTTGGAAGATATCTTAGAGGCTTATGCTAAACATTTTAGATTAATGTACGAATCATTTGCCAAGCAACAATTTAAAAATATCTCTATCGAATATTCCATGAACTTTAATAATAGTTTACTAAGTTTAAAGCAAGCAGCAGAGCTAAATAAAACAAAGTTAAGACTAAATCATCAGCAGTTGATGGATGCTTGTCTTGAGCCAGTTTTTAAGATGCGTGTGCATTTGATAAGCTTGCATTATTTAGCAGAATATAATGAAGAAGAAATGTATGCATTTATTACTCAGCATCAAACGGTGTTTGTTACTATTTGTGATAATTTAAGTCAACTCTTAACTTATGACAAGACACGTCAATTTTCTTTAAATAAAGTATTTGAAAAAAATAATTTCAAAACAGATGTTGAGCGGGAAATTATAGGGAATTTGCTGTCTTTTAATCATTTGGCATATCAATCGCAAAGTGCACTGATAGAGTTTAAACAAAGTAGCAATTAGTATGATTATTTTTTGATTAGATAGTCATTGATCTGGCATAAAATCTCAGTATCTTCTTTTTTTAATTCATTGCAGGCAGCTTGTAACGGTTCGCTGGAAATGAACACTAAACGCTGCTCAAGTACTTTAATTTGCTCAAGTAAACCATCACGCTTTTTCTGTAAACTCTGTAACAACGGATCATTCTTGGCAAGGAGTGTTACATGATCCTTTGTGTTGTTTTGATATTGTTTTTGTGTGCTAAAGCTTATTTCTTGCTCTTGAAAATGGCGTTTTTGCTTGGATGGGCGATGATTATGTTGTGATGTGTTATTGCTTCGATTATTGGTATTATCATTTGTGTTGTTTGATTCTTGATTATGTTTTGTCTCAGTTAGTTTTTTGCGTTTCAATGAGAGGGTTTTTCTAAATGGCGTGTCTGTCATGAATATCGTTCTTTAGGTTATTAATTATCAGTTTGAGGGGTGATACCCATCATAAGTTATTTAACAGTATTTCTGCCATTGAATTTTTCGCGTTTTTGGACAATTAGATTTTGCCAATAGCAAATGCGTTAAGAAACAATGAAAAGTTTCATTGTTTTTAGCAAATGAGCGCCCAAAGACTCTGTCAAGGGCAACTATTATCCGCAATCCAATTGTCCAAAAGCATTAAAAACTTTTTTGACACTGAACACCACAAAATGATTTACGATGGGCATAACTAAATTATTGAGCAAGTATTATGCTTGCTTTTAAATTAAGCTGTCCTTATAATACACAGTTGATTGACAAGATCAATAGAAACAGTGCTCAAAACATGATTTGGTGGGGAGTTCCTGTTTAATAACAAGTAACAGAAATATAAGAAAATCAAGATAAAGAGGAAAATACTATGCCTGCAACTATGCATTATGGCGATGCGCATAAACAAGATGCTCATCAGCAAGAGTTACCATTGCGTGATCACATTAAAGAAGTGATTGCTACTTACTATAAAAACATGGTTTCACAGGGTACTAAACCACAAAACGTTTATGAACTAGTGATGGCTGAGGTTGAGTTACCTTTGATTGAGGCAACGATGGAGTATACAGGTGGAAATCAAAGTCGTGCTGCAAAAATTTTAGGCATTAATCGCGGTACTTTCCGTAAGAAATTAGCACATTACGGTATGTTGTAATTCCAATATAATCTGATATCCAAAGGCTGCCTTGTGCGGCCTTTTTTATTTCAAATAATATAATTCTTTAATTCATCAAAATGTTTAATAACCGCAATGGCATTTAAACTGTGTAGATCAACACCATTGGCATAACCGTGGCTAATAAGAATATAGGGCATGTTATAGGCTTCAGCGCAATAAGCGTCATTTACAGAGTCACCGATCATCAGACTTGTTATTATCTTAGCGTTTAGCATTTTAGCTGCGTATTCCAAGGGGGCAGGGTTTGGTTTATAAAATGCTGTGGTATCACCGCCAACAATACAATCAAAGTATTGATCTAAACCTAAATGTTCTAGTGTTTTAATGGCGTGCGATTCTTCTTTATTCGTTACCACTGCCATATTAATTTTAAGATCTTTAAAATGTGTCAGTGCTTCAGTAACACCTGGGTAGATATGCGTGTGTTGCCCCATAGCTGCTTCATAATAATCTAAGGTGAGCTTTAGTGCATCGTTTGCATAAACGGCAACTTTGTCAGGTGCCAAATCAAGTGATAGTACTTTTTTGGTTGTCTCTGGGAAGCCCTTACCAATAATGCTTGCTGTTGTACGGTCACAAATCGGATTCAAAGCAAAATGCGCACGCATTTTATTCAATGCATAGGTGATGTCGCTAACACTATTGATTAGTGTGCCATCAAGATCAAAAAACAAAGTATCATAGTGTGGTTTATTCATGCTGATGTTTTTTAAGTAAGTTATTAATTGATTGTTTGATTTGACCATCTTCTAGCGTTTTTGCCAAGTTTTTAAATGCAGTTTGTGCACTATTAGGCATATGTGTTTCAGTTGAGTTTATTTTTTTCTTTGGTTCAAACACGAGAACTAACTCTAAAGCATTTAAGTCTTTGAAGTAGTCGCTGGTATTTAAGAGGGCAATAAGATCTTTTTTCAATTCACGAAATTTGGCAATCAATTCAGGGATTTCTGTTTTTAATACAAGCTTTTTGCCATTGTAAAAACAAACCTTAGTATGATTGAAATAGGGGATATCAAAATACAGCAATTTTTGTTCGGTCATTTTGACCAGTTCATGTTGCTGTTTAATGGTGTGTAAAAGTGAACCTTTTTTGTTTTTTCTGCTGTTTAAAAGCTCAGTGACAGACGCACTATACTTACGGATCATTTTGATGCACTTGGCTTTTGTTATGGTATAAGTTGCAGTATAATCCAAAACCAGTTATGTGGAAAAGCCTTATCTAGGATATCAATGATTATTAAAAAGCTATTTGGCAGTCGTAATGACCGCTTGATTAAGAAAATGCAAAAGACAGTCAATAAGATCAATGCCTTAGAGTCAGATATTAAAAAACTGTCCGAGACTGAGCTTAAAGCCAAAACCCTTGAGTTTAAAGAAAGGCTAGCTAAAGATGAAACGTTGGAGCAACTGTTACCAGAAGCTTTTGCAGTTGTAAGAGAAGCGGCTAAACGTGTTAAGGGTATGCGCCATTATGATGTACAGCTTATCGGTGGTATGGTGTTGCATTTAGGTAAAATTGCCGAGATGCGTACCGGTGAAGGTAAAACGCTTGTTGCAACATTACCCGTGTATCTAAATGCACTAACAGGTAAAGGTGTACATGTAATTACGGTAAACGATTATTTAGCTTCACGGGATGCAGAATTAATGGGGCAAATTTATGGTTTCTTAGGGTTAACCACTGGTGTTATTGTTGCCAATCTATCACCTGATCAACGTCGTGCTGCTTATGCTTGTGATATTACCTATGGTACAAATAATGAATTTGGTTTTGATTATCTGCGCGATAATATGGCATTTAGCAAAGAAGAACAGGTTCAGCGCAGTCGCAACTTTGTGGTAATCGATGAAGTTGATTCTATCTTAATTGATGAGGCGCGCACGCCACTGATCATCTCAGGCGCCTCAGAAGATAGCTCAGATATGTATTTACTGTTTAATCGATTGGTTCCAACCTTAATTAAACAGGAAAATGAAGAAGCGACAGGTGGAGATTATTACTTAGATGAAAAATCAAAGCAGGCGTATTTAACCGATCAAGGACATACTAAAATTGAAGCAGCTTTAATTAAAGAAGGCGTGTTAAACGAGGGTGATAATCTGTACTCACCACAGCATGTGACAAAAATGCATTATTTAAATGCTTGTTTACGAGCGCATAGCTTGTATCAAAAGAACGTTGATTACATTATTCGTGATCAGGAAGTCATCATTATTGATGAAAACACAGGGCGTGCGATGGAAGGTCGTCGTTGGTCAGATGGTTTACATCAAGCGATTGAGGCGAAAGAAGGTGTTAAAATTCAGGGTGAGAATCAAACCTTGGCATCAATTACTTTCCAGAATTTCTTTAAACTTTATAACAAAATGTCGGGAATGACGGGAACGGCAGATACTGAAGCCTTTGAGTTTCATGAAATTTATGGTTTAGAAGTAGTGGTTATTCCAACAAATCGGCCACCTCAGCGACAAGATCATCATGATCGCATTTTTGGTGATCAAAAAGATAAGTTTATGGCGATTGTTGATGATATCAAAGAGCGTGTTGAAAAGGGGCAGCCAATACTTGTGGGAACAGCATCCATTGAAACCTCTGAGATCTTATCGACACTTTTACGTAAGAAAAAGATCCAACATGATGTGTTAAATGCCAAACAACATGCCAGAGAAGCAGCTATTATCGCGCAAGCGGGCTATCCTGGTAATGTCACAATCGCCACTAACATGGCAGGCCGCGGTACGGATATTATTTTAGGTGGTAACTGGGAAGCTGAAATTGCGGAGATTGAAGAGCCAACTGAGGCGCAAATTAATGAAATCAAAACTGCATGGAAAGCACGTAACAAAAAAGTTATTGAAGCTGGTGGCTTGTGTATTCTAGGCTCAGAACGCCATGATTCACGTCGCGTTGATAATCAGTTGCGTGGACGAGCTGGACGTCAAGGAGACCCAGGTGAAAGCCGTTTCTATCTATCAATGGATGATAATTTGCTACGTATTTTTGCTTCTGAAAGCTTAGCCAATCGCATGAAAAAAGCGCTTTCTGGTGGTGAGTCTATTCAATTTGGGATGATGACGCGCTTTATTGCTAAGGCACAGTCTAAAGTTGAGCAATATCACTTTGATATTCGTAAGAATCTATTGGAATATGATAATGTTGCTAATGAACAGCGTTTGGTCATTTATAAGCAACGTGAAGAGCTGCTAGGCAAGGATGATGTTTCTGAAATTATTGCCAATATGCGTTATGATGTTGCTGAAAAATTATTTCATGATCATGTGCCAGCAGGCTCAATGGAAGAACAGTGGGATCTAGAAGGTTTAGAAAAAGCTTTATTAGGTGACTTCTCTATTTCACTTAATTTACGTAAATTGCTTGCTGAAGATGATCATCTGCATGATGAAACACTAAAAGAGCTGGTGATTAAAGCCATTGTTGAAGAGTATCAACAAAAGACAGAAAATCTTGAAGCCGAATCGATTCGCCAATTTGAGAAAATTAGCTTAATGCAAGCATTAGATACACATTGGCGTGAGCACTTAAATGCGATGGATCACTTGCGCAATAGTATTAACCTAAGAGGTTATGCACAAAAAGATCCTAAGAATGAATATAAAAAAGAATCTTTTGAGCTATTTTCCAGTATGCTTGATAACTTTAAGTACGAAGTGATTTCTAATCTTGCCAAGATCAGAATCCAGGCGCCAGAAGAGGCTCAGCGTATGGAAGAAGAATGGAAGAATTCCATTAAAAATATTGAAGCACAGCATGAAGATATCCTAGAAGGCAGTTCTTCATCGGTTACCGAGGAAAAAAATGCGCAAAAAGCAAATCAACCTTTTGTACGCGATATGCCCAAAGTAAAACGTAATGATTTATGCCCCTGTGGCTCAGGTAAAAAATACAAACAATGTCATGGTGCATTAGATTAATATTTCCAAAAAGTAGTAAAACTTCTTTAGCATTAAACACACAAAACAATTTATGAGCGGCATAATTTTTATTTATGTCTATGGTATATTTTTCAGTCTATCCTATATAAGTAAGGCATTTTTTATCTGCAAATATAGTTTTTTGGCAGTACCGCTATTGTTATTAGGTATTAAATCAATTAATCTTTTGTTGGATATTAACCAACAAGCTAATGAAATAAAGTTTCAATATAGGGGGAAACGATTATGGCTGCAACAATGCATTATAAATTGAAACCGGATCAAGAATCTGCTGAGACATTTCCATTACGTGAAGTCGTACGCAAACGCGTCCAACATTATTACAAAATGGTCTCGCAGGAAGGGTTAAACCCTGACGATGTATATGAATTAATTATGGAAGAAACGGAGTGTCCAATGATTGAGGCAACCATGGATTTCACTGGCGGTAATCAAAGTCGCTCTGCGCGCATTCTTGGTCTTAATCGTGGTACTTTTCGTAAGAAGCTTGAGCAATACAATATGCTTGTTGAAGACGAATCACCATTAAAATAATTTCTTTATTTATTCATGATCAATAACACGCCCATTAGTTGTATTTTTATAACTGTTGGTGGTGTTGTTTAATTCTTCGTTTGTATTTCGTCCAGTTTTGTTAAGCATCTCTTTAATACGTCTTTTGATAATTAACCCATAAATAACAAAACACATTCCTAGAAAAAGAAAAAGTGGCAATAATAGTATGGCAATGGTTATCAAGAATATAAGTTGTAAAGGATGTAGTTTTTTCATATATTTTTAATGAGTTAAAAATTTCAATAGGTCAAACTATATGCAAAAAAAAGGGTCAATACTAGGTTTTACAGCGAAATAATTAACACTTATAAACAATGATATCCCATACGCCATGCTCTAGGCGTTGACCACGTGCTTCAAACTTTGTCAGTGGTCGGTGCTTAGGACGTGGTGCAAAACCATTGTGTGGGTTTTCAAGCTGACTATTACTAGTGAGAAGTGTCAACACTTCATCAGCATAATGTTGCCAGTCAGTGGCGAAATGAATAAAACCATTGGTTGCAAGTTTTTGGAGGATAATTTCAATAAACTTAGGATTAACCAAGCGGCGTTTATGATGGCGTTTTTTATGCCATGGATCAGGGAAAAATATTTGTACTCCTTTTAAGGTATTGTCCCCAATCATGTGTTTAAAAACATCAACAGCATCATGCTGAATAACACGCAAATTGGCCAATAAGCCTTCGTGAATATGATCTACAATATTACCGACACCAGGTTCATGGACCTCAATGCCAAGGAAATTGGTATCAGGCGCTTCTTTGGCCATGGTGACTAAGCTGTTGCCCATCCCAAAACCAATTTCAACAACTAAAGGCTGTTTAATATTGTAATAGTTATCAAAATTAGTTTCTTCAGTTGTATAAAGAATTTGGTAGAGATGTAGGTAATTATCTAATGCGCGTTGTTGGCGTACGGTGGTTCTACCAGCACGCTTAACAAAGCTTTTAATTGTCCGTATAGGAAGTGTATTGTTGTCGCTCATTTTATCTTGATGAAAAAGGGTCAGTCTAAAAAGCGCTATGGTAAAACGTCAACTTAAAAAGCACAAGCCTGAATTTTGTATCTATACCCACCACAAATCATTTTACAGTACTTTTGCTATTGCACTTTCCATGCTTTTGATATGGCTAATGATTAAATGATCTGCAGAAAACAGATGATAGGTTATGTTTTGATCTTATCAAAACCTTGAGTAATAATTTTACATTTTATCGATATATTTTGCGTGACATCTCCTTTTAAAAGTTATAACTTAATTTGGATAGTAGTGAAACTTCATTCCTGGGGAGGAAATATGAAAAAGATTAACTTAATACCAACATTGCTGTTGTCTGCACTTTCATTGCCGGTCGTAGCAATGATAGCTAGCAAACTTCTGTTAAGTCATCAGATCAGTTTACGGCTAAAGACAAAGATATTTTGGTGTGTGCAAATGCAGCGGAGTCTGATTTGTTAGATCTAGTCCAGTAGTATGCGCAATAAATCTATAAACACTTTGTGACACTATTGTAAGAAATTTAAAATGCATATGTTCGTTGCTTATGAATTCACGTTGATTTATTGGCAATATGCGTTAAAACAACAAGGGAGAAATAATGTTTAGTTATATTATTCGACGTTTAGCTGGAGCAGTCCCCACATTATTTGTAGTGGTGCTTATTAGCTTTTTGATGGTGCATATGACACCAGGTGACCCATTTGCAACAGAGCGTGCTCTGCCACCTGAAGTCTTAAAGCAGCTACACCATCAATACCATTTGGATTTACCTTTGTGGAAGCAGTTTTTCTACTATATCAATGATTTATTGCATGGTAATTTAGGTTATTCCTATAAATACCAAGGGCAGTCAATTAATGGACTAGTTTTCCCTGATGGTGGAAAGGGTGGTTTTTGGGTTTCAGTGCAATTAGGTATTTTTAGTATTATTTTGGCAAGTATTTTCGGTATTATCTTCGGCATTTTTTCAGCCTTAACACGTAATACGAAACTTAGTTTTGTTGATCATATTATTGGTGTGATTGCGATGCTTTTCATCTCAACACCAATTGTGGTGACAGCGCCTTTAGCCGTTCTTATTTTTGCGGTGATTTTAGGCTTGTTCCCAGCAGGTGGTTGGGGGAGTTGGAATGATTTAGTTTTGCCAGTGATTGTTTTGGCGATTCCTTATATTGCAATTATCACGCAAATCACACGAAGTAGCTTGATTGAAATTTTAAGTTCGCCATTTATTCGTACAGCAAAGGCTAAAGGGCTTTCAATGCCGCGTATTGTTTGGAAACACGCTTTAAAACCATCATTAATGCCTGTGGTTTCTTTCTTGGGTCCTGCGGTTGCAGGTATTCTAACAGGGTCGGTTGTTGTTGAAACAGTCTTTACCATTCCTGGTATTGGAGTGCAAGTCGTTCAAGGGGCGACAAATCGCGATTATAATTTAGTGTTAGCATTAACGATTATCTATAGTTTATTAGTGATTTTATTTAATCTGGTTGTTGATATTGTTTATGCCTTTTTAGATCCAAAAATTCGCTATTAGAAAGGGGGAAATAAAATGGCAAAAAGTTTTACGATTGAACAAAAAAAGAAAAATGCAAAGTTTTTAGAAGATGTGGTAAACACCTCGCATGAGCAAATCTTTAAAGGGCGAAGTCTATATTATGATGCATGGGTACGTTTTAAGAAGAATAAAGTTGCGATGATTAGTCTCGTAATATTATTGTTGATTGTCTTAGCAGTTATCGTGTTACCGTGGTTTTCACCTTATACCTATGCTTATCAAAACTTGCTTGAGGTTTATCAAGCACCTAGTGCGAGTCACTGGTTTGGCACCGATAGTTTGGGCCGCGATGTCTTTACACGGGTGATGGTTGGCGGCCGAGTAACGCTTGAAATCGGTTTGGTAGCAACACTTGTCAGTGTGATTATTGGCACACTGGTAGGTGCAACTGCTGGTTTTTTTGGCGGCAAGATCGATAATATTTTAATGCGTATTGTCGATGTATTATATGGTTTACCTTTTATGTTTTTTGCTATTTTATTGGTGACATTATTTGGCAGAAACTTTGTACTTGTTTTTATTGCCATTGGTGCTGTCAGCTGGCTTGATATGGCACGCGTGGTACGTGGTCAAACATTAGGGTTGAAAAGCAAAGAGTTTATTGAAGCAGCTTATGTTTGTGGTGTCAGCGAAAGAGTGATTATCACACGTCATATTATTAGAAACTTGATTGGGATTATTGCTGTTTATA
Source organism: Cysteiniphilum halobium (assembly GCF_003574425.1). GTDB lineage: Bacteria > Pseudomonadota > Gammaproteobacteria > Francisellales > Francisellaceae > Caedibacter > Caedibacter halobius. Next base: position 47,531 of record NZ_QLIU01000032.1, read on the forward strand.
TTACGCTAACTGTGCCTGTTGTTATTATGACGGCAGCATTTTTAAGCTTCTTAGGTTTAGGTGTTCAACCACCCATGACCGATTGGGGAGGTCTCATTAGTGATGGTGTGCAAGTGATTGCTTTTAATTATTGGTGGGTATTGGTGATCCCATCAATTTTCTTAACGGTTACTTTGTTATGTTTTAACTTTGTGGGAAATGGTTTAAGAGATGCGCTTGATCCGCGTGAGCATCGCTAGGAGGGAATATGTCACTATTAGAAGTAAAAGACTTAGAAGTAAAGTTTAAAACCAATGATGGGCTTGTTAGTGCAGTCAATAAAATTAATTTCAGTTTAAATCAAGGGGAAACATTAGGTATCGTTGGTGAATCTGGCTCAGGCAAAAGCCAAACAGTTTTAGCACTAATGGGATTGTCTGCATCCAATGCGGTGATTTCAGGCTCAGCTAAGTTTGATGGTCAAGAACTTATTGGTATGTCTGCAAAAGCATTAAATAAAATACGAGGTGATAAAATCTCGATGATTTTCCAAGATCCCATGACTTCACTTAATCCTTATATTACGGTTGAAAAGCAGTTATCAGAAACATTAATGATTCATCGTAATTGCTCTAAAGCGGACGCTGCTAAAAAAGCCATAGAGATGCTTGATGCGGTGCATATCCCTGATGCCAAAAATCGTGTAAAGCTCTATCCGCATGAATTTTCAGGTGGGATGCGTCAAAGAGTAATGATTGCAATGGCTTTGATGTGTCGCCCTAAACTATTGATTGCAGATGAGCCAACAACCGCGTTAGATGTTACGGTGCAAGCACAGATTTTAAAGCTATTAAAGGAACTACAAAATGAGTTTCACATGGCAACAATTTTAATTACCCATGATATTGGTGTTATTGCTGGTGCATGTGACCGTGTGATGGTCATGTATGGTGGCTCTCCTGTTGAATCAGCAAATATTGATGATTTGTTTAAGCATAATTATCATCCATATACCAAGGGTTTAATGGCAGCAACACCACGTGTTGATATCCCAAGTTCTCGTTTACAGGCAATTCCGGGAGAGCCTCCTGATTTATCGAATTTACCACAAGGTTGTGCTTTTCAGCCGCGATGTGATTTTGCATTACAAAATTGCTTAAATCATAAACCGCAGTTAGAAAATTTTGCAAAAGATAAAACTCATTTGGTCGCATGTTTTTATGCCAAGCAACAAATGGAGGCAATAAGTCATGCTTAATAGTGATACTGTTTTAAATATAGAAAATCTAAAAGTTTATTTTCCACTAAAAAAATCATGGCCATGGCAGGAAACACGTTTTGTCAAAGCAGTTGATGGCGTGTCATTTAATGTCAAAAAGGGGGAAACACTAGGAATAGTAGGTGAGTCAGGTTGTGGTAAATCAACGCTTATTCGTGCTGTTGTCGGGTTAGTAAATGCGACAGAAGGCAAAGTGGTATGGGCAGGTAAAGACTTAACGGCATTGAAACATAAAAGATTGTGGCAGCCAGTTAGAAAAGAGATTCAAATGATTTTTCAAGACCCTTTTGCCTCACTTAACCCGCGCATTACAATTGGTAATATTATTGCTGAACCATTAAGAGTGCATGAACCAAAGCTATCAAAAGAGGAACGTCGCACACGTGTTGAAAAGATGATGCGTATGGTGGGCTTATCACCAAAACATATTAATCGCTACCCACATCAGTTCTCAGGCGGGCAGTGTCAGCGTGTTGGTATTGCGCGTGCATTGATTTTAAATCCATCCATTCTAGTTTGTGATGAACCTGTTAGTGCCCTTGATGTATCTATTCAGGCACAAGTGGTGAATTTATTAAAAGAATTGCAGCAAACATTAGGATTGACAATTTTATTTATTGCACATAACTTAAGTGTGGTGAAGCATATTTCAGATCGCATTATGGTAATGTATTTAGGTAATTTAATGGAGGTTGGGGAGTCAAAAGCATTGTGTGATCATCCAGTGCATCCATATACTAAAGCTTTATTATCAGCTGTGCCTTTACCTGATCCGGTTCTTGAGCGCGATAAGAAAATACAGATTTTGGAGGGTGATTTACCCTCACCGATTAATCCACCATCAGGTTGTGTATTTCGTACACGGTGCCCATTAGCAGATGAGGTGTGTGCTAAAGACAAACCATTATTATATGCGTTATCTGATGAGCGCAAAGCCGCATGTATAAAATTGAACATTAAGCAAGATAACTTAAGAAGCTTACAAAACTAAGGAGTGAAAGCAGTAATATGAATGGATCAAAAAAGGTATTAGTATTAGGTTTAACCTTGGCATCTCTACTTTCTGGTTGTGGTGGAGGTAACACGCAATCAACAAATTCAGATGTCGCACCAAAGGCTAAAGATACATTGATTGTCGGTGTGGGCAATGGGGTACCAACCTTAGATCCACAGCTTGTGAATGATGTCACTTCAGGGCGTGTAGTTGATGATCTTTTTGAAGGATTAACCACTGAAGACCAGTCAAATAAAGCGATTCCTGGTGTTGCTAAATCCTGGGATATATCTAAGGATGGCACCGTGTATACCTTTCATTTGCGTGATAATGCTAAATGGTCAAATGGTCAACCTGTGACTGCTGAAGATTTTGTTTTTTCACTAAGACGTGCAGTAACACCCAAAACCGCGGCACCGAACAATACGATGCTCAATGTTATTAAAGGCGCGCAAGCGATTATGGATGGCAAGGCAAAGCCAGATACTTTAGGTGTTAAAGCATTAAATGACTTAACTTTACAAATTACCTTAGCGCATCCCTTAGCGTATTTTCCAGCAATTTTGGCAAATTCAGTCGCCTATCCTGTCTACCCCCCTCTAGTTAAAAAGGATCCAAAAAGTTGGGCACAAGCCGGTGAAATGGTGAGTAATGGTGCTTATGCGCTTAAAGAATGGATCCCTAATGGACATATTCTGGCAGTTAAAAACCCATATTACTGGGATGCTGATAATGTCAAAATCGATAAAGTACGCTTTCTGCCAATTAGTAATCCAACAGATGAGCTTAATCGCTATAAAGCAGGGCAGATGGATATGACATTTACATTACCCGATGGTTTAAGCGCTGAGCAATATCGTCAGCAGTTTGGTGCACAATTTATTGATGTGACACAGTTAGGGGCTTATTACTATTGGTTTAACACCCATTCTGAGGGGGTTGATAAGTTGGGAGTGCGTAAAGCGCTAACGATGACAGTGAATCGTAAAGCCATTATTGACTCTATATTACGTATGGGACAAACTCCTTTATATAGCATTGTGCCACAAGGTATTCAAGGTGGTATTTATGATAATATTTACAAAAATGTACCAAGTTATAGCTGGGTAAATAAACCGATGGCAGAGCGCGATCAAATAGCCAAAAAGCTTTTGGAAAAAGCGGGTTACTCCAATACACATCCGCTTAATTTAACGATTAGCTATAATACCTTACCAATGCATCAAAAAATTGCTGAAGCGATTACGCAAATGTGGAAGCGTGCTTTTGGTGATATGGTTAAGGTTAAAGTGCAAAATGAAGAGTGGAAAGTTTATCTGCAAACCTTGCAGCAACAAAACTATCAAATTGGACGTTTTGCGTGGGTTGCTGATTTTAATGCCGCAAGCAATTTTGTCGATATGTTTTTATGTAATAGCCCGAATAATAATGCTGGATTCTGTAACAAGGCATTAGACAAAGAATATAATTTAGGTATGTACGCGCCAACACAGGCACAATTTGACGCACACATGGGAAAAGCCATTGAGATTGCAATGTCAGGTTATTACGCATTACCACTGTATAATTACACGTATTATCGTTTAGTTAAGCCATATATTGGTGGCTATGATCCGAAAAACAACCACATGGATCATGTTTATTCGAAGTGGATGTATTTTAAAAAGTAAAACTTACTAAGATGAATGATGAATAAAACAGGAAAGATAAATAAAGAGGTTTTTATACGCTAAACAACAACCATCAAGAGGGAGGAAAATATGAAAATCAAAAAACTACTGCTGTGCATGTCACTTGGTGTTGTAGCTGTGGCGATGAGTGCCTGCTCAAAATCACAGTCGACAAAAAACGATAGTGGACAGGCGCAGACTGTAACACAGCAACAAACGTCAACAAAAGATCAGGTGCTAACTGTTGGTGTTGGTGCTGCGGTACCAACACTTGATCCAGGGATCTTATCTGATATAAGTTCATTTCGCGTTGCCAATGATTTGTATGAGGGCTTAGTGACGCTTAATCAAAAAGATGAAATTATTCCTGGTGTTGCTCAATCTTGGGATGTTTCTCCAGATGGTAAGACCTACACATTCCATTTGCGGCATGATGCTAAATGGTCAAATGGTGATCCAGTCACTGCTGAAAACTTTGTTTATGCATTTAGACGTAATTTAAATCCAGAAGTACCCAATGTATTTAATACAATGTATGAGGCAATTGTTGGTGCGCCAGATATTATTAATGGCAAATCAAAAGACTTTGCAAGTCTAGGTGTGAAAGCTATAGATAACTATACACTGCAAATTAGCTTATCGCATCCGCAGCCATATTTCATACAATTAATGCTAATGCCATCTAGCTATCCATTACATAAAGCAGAAATTGAAAAATATGGGCAAGGATGGGCGCAACCAGGTAAAATGGTGAGTAACGGTGCCTATGTACTAAAAGAATGGGTGCCTAATGGGCATTTACTTGCGGTTAAAAACCCCTATTATTGGGATAAAAAGCATGTAGCTATTGAAACGGTCAAATACTTACCAATTGTTGATCTATCAACAGAATATGCGCAATTTCAATCGGGCAATTTAGACATGACTTGGGATGTCCCCAATGGTAAAAGTATTGAGTTTTATGCTAAAAAATATGGTGCTCAACTACAGCACAACACAATGCTTGGTAATGAATTTTTTTGGTTTAATTTTAAGAATCCAGATTTAGCAAAAGTTGATGTACGTAAGGCATTAACGATTGCAGTGGATCGTAAAGCAATAGTTGAAAGTGTGACAAAAAAAGGTGAAACACCATCTTATAGTGTTTTAGCTGATGGTGTACAAGGTGGTTTATATAAGGATATTTATAAGACAATGCCAAGTTATAGTTGGGTATCTCAAGACATGGCTAAACGTCAACAAGAAGCAAAACAACTACTTGAAAAAGCAGGGTATTCTGAAGAGCATCCACTTAAATTCACAGTGGTTTATGATACTTTGCAATGGAAGAAGGAACTCGTGCTTGCAGTCATTGGAATGTGGCAGCAGGCATTTGGGAACCTCATTGATGTATCGCTGGAAAATCAAGAGTGGAAAGTGTTTTTACAAACCATGAACAATCATCAATTTGATGTCGGTCTTTTGGATTGGAAGGCGGATTATAATGATGCTAGTGACTGGGTAGAATTAATGACTTGTGGTAGTGGTAACAACTATGGTCAATCGTGTAATCAAGAAGTAACGGAAAACTTTAGAAAAGCGGTTAGTCAGAAAAATGAGCAGGATGAGATCCCATATATGACCAAAGCTATCAAGGCAGCAATGAATGATTATATTATTCTACCACTTTACAATTACTCGTATAGCCATTTGATGAGTAAGCGTATTGCTGGATTTACGGCACAAAATGATCATATGAATCAAATTCAATCTAAATGGTTACATTTTAAAGAGGATACGAAAAGTTAAAATTATCCGTAGGGGCGTATTTATACGCCTTACATTTATTAATGCGGTTAATGAGTTCGTCTACGCATTAACTTGTAATGCACCATCTAATAGTGGTGGCTCCTGTATTCCATCGATCAATAAGGATTATCAAGCAGCAATTCATGCAACAAGTTTTAAAGATTATAACCATTATATGAAAAGTGCTTTAACCACTGCAATGAATGCCTATTTGACGATTCCAATTTATAATGCTTCATACACTAATCTGGTTAAACCACGTATTGGTGGCTATCATCCAGCTGATAATAATTTAGATTTTATTTATTCCAAATGGTTTTATTTTAAATAACGCAAGGGATATTTGAAATTTGATGCTTACAATTTCTCAATTGTAGAGATGCTTTTTCAAATGATAAATTATCGTATGGTTGTTCTATCGGTAATGACTGCTGTTGTCATTGCACCGTTGACATTGGTGGCTGTGCGCCCCATATCAAGAATAGGGTCAACACCTTGAACAAGTGCGATGATATTAAACGGTAAACCAAGTGTTGCAAAGGTAACACCTGCTGCAATAAAGGCAGTACCTGGGATGCCAGAGACACCCAATGAAGCGATCATATTAATTGCACCAACGAGTAAGATAATTTGCCAAGTAACTGGCTCACCCATAATCGTTAAGGTCATTACAACGAGCATCGCTGGATAAATACCAGCACAAGCATTCATTCCAATAGTAGCACCAATACTTGGTGTGAAGTTTGAAACACTTTCAGATAGCTTTAATCGATTTCCTAAGGCATCCATGGTTACAGGTAGTGTGCCAAAGCTTGAGCGAGTGGTAAAGGCAACGAGTAAAGCACGCCAAACGCTTTTGTAATAATACACTGGGTTAACGCCGCATAGGGTGATGAGTATGGTATGCATAATGATAACAACAAGCATGGCAATATACATTGCAGCAATAAAATTAATCATCTGCATGAGCGTTGTTAACCCATGATCAAGTGTCATTTGTGTCATTAACGCAAAGACACCATAAGGGGTTAGCGCAATAATCATATTGGCAAGTTTTTTGGCAACAAAAAATGTTGAATGAATAAAGCTGATAAATGGGGCAGCAATTTCCTTTTCCTGTTGGTGAAGCTTTAATGTGGCAAAACCAATCAAAGCTGCAAAAATGACCACAGCGATAACGTTATTATCTGCCATAGCTGTGATAGGGTTACTTGGTAACATTCCTGTGATGGTATCAACAAGATTATGTGTTTCAGGGGTTGTTAGCGCACCAGAGAATGACATGCCAAGACCAATATGCATCCAAGAGCCAACCAATCCACCAATAATAGCACTGATACCTGTGAGAAGAAGGATAACAACAACCGCTCTTGTTACCATCTTAATGAGATAAGCCCCTTGATGATGGCGCAGGTTAATAATCGCATGGATAATGGCAGTTAACACCAATGGGATAATTAACATCTTAAGTAAACTGACATAAGTATCACTGACTAAATGAAGCAGGTTATGTAGCGTATCATCACTACCGCTTTGATTTAGTAGGCGTAAAATAATGCCAAACACAACACCTAGAACTAAAGAGGCGACTGCGCGAATGTTAAAGCTAACTTTATAGAACTGTACCAATGCCAATAAGATCAATATGATCAAAAAAATAGTTGTAATCACGTAAGGACTCCGTAGTGTTGAAATAATAAAGACAAGTATCAAATAATGATAGGCGAGTTATTACACGATAGCAAAACAAACAATTGATATATTATTTATTAACAGTATAAGAAAAACTGATTAATGAAATGAGTTAACTAATGTGTGGTATGAATTGCTTGTTTGGTTTGATGATAACGTTTGATATAGGCAATATGGTGTCCCGAGCAGGAATCGAACCTGCATCTAGCCCTTAGGAGGGGCTTGTTCTATCCGTTGAACTATCAGGACGGAAGATGAGATAATGCCTGAAAAGCTAAATATATTCAAGCATATGAAAATATTCTTCTCTGTACACGATGATTT
>NZ_QLIU01000033.1 GCF_003574425.1 Cysteiniphilum halobium
CATGACATACCGTGAACTATATGCTTTTGATATACCCTAGAATTTTTTGATACGACATAAAAGTTTAAAATGCTGTTAAAGATGGCAGGGCATTTTATTTTTTTCAAAAAGCACCTATTAAGGCTATCAACAATAAAAAACACAGCGGGAGCTGCTGGTGAAGTATTTATTCTCTGGCGCAGCACGTGTTGCTTGTGATATGATTTGTCTCTTAGCATATGATAAAGATTCTGCTCTAGGAGAGGAGTATGGCAAGCTTGTCACACCAACATTATACAAATTTTGATAAATCATGTGATGAAATCAAATCACGCATCGGTCAAGAAAGTGCTTTGCTTGAAATATTTAATGAATTAAAGAAAAGTGCGCTTGGGAGGTTTTTAATTGAACATAGAGGGGTAAATGGTTATTGGACTGATGTTATGGTTAACTTTCCAAATTATAAGTCAGATCAGAAAGAAAATATAAATTATTATGATCAGCTTCTTTTGGAAAATTTTCCAGCTGTTAAAGCAACTCAAGAACGTTTTGGTTTTTTTAAACAAGTGATTCAAGCTGAAATTAATAAAGGTGCTTTAAATATATTAGCTGCGCCATGTGGTTTGCTTCCAGAATTTTTTGATATTAAGGATAAACATATTACGGATATAAAGATTGATGCACTTGATTTTGATGGCAAAGTAAGTGTTGAAATTTCAAAGAAATATCATAACCATGTGCTAGAAAATGCATATCAATTTATCCAGCAGGATATCTTTAGCTTTAAGGAAAAAGATAAGTATGATCTTGTAGTCAGTAACGGTTTAAATATTTACATTCAAGCAGCAGATAAAGTTAAGACATTATATCAGGTTTTTTATAATGCAATGAAGAATGAAGGAATATTATTAACAAGCTTCTTAACACCACCACCAACATGTACTGCTGAGAGTCCATGGAATATGAACGAAATTGATTTTGAGTGGCTTATGAAACAGAAGACTCTATTTAAAGATATTCTTGATGTCAAATGGAATTGCTATATGACAGAAGATGAGTTTATTGGTTTGCTAAGGGAAATTGGGTTTAGCAATATTCAGTTAACATGGGATAAACAAAGAATGTTCCCTACAGTCGTTGCTAAAAAATTGGTTCCCCCACAATAAATATGGACAAGTGACATAAATTATATTTATTTGCTAACATACTTGTTTTGAATTTTTACAGATTACAACAGCTTTTACCCACAGGGGGAAATAAGGAAATTTGATATATTGACGATGTCTATTAATTGGTTTACTTTAACATAGTAGATATTTTACTTTTCTAGGCAGTATCATGACAAATAAAAAAACGCTTGGAACCTTCGAACTTATCTTGCTTTCAACAGGAGGTATGATTGGGACAGGGTGGTTATTCTCCCCTTATTATGGCTTTGAGTCAGCAGGTGCCTGGGTCATTCTATCATGGATTATTACTGCATTTTTAATCTTTCTTATTGCTTTAACATTTGCTGAAGTTGTTAGCTCTTTCCCTCTTGCAGGCGGGTTTATGCGCTATCTTGACCTTACCCACTCAAAAAGCTTAGGGTTTCTTATCATCACTATAGGCTGGTTAAGCTATGTTGTTTATTTACCACTTGAATCACAAGGAACTATTCAATATCTTGGCTATTGGTTACCACAATTAGTCTATAGTCAAAATGGTAAAGTTACTTTGTCTATAGTAGGTACACTTTGTGCTATTGCAATCATGTTGATATTAACCTTATTTAATATGCTTCACATCAATAAAGTAGCTAAAACTAATATGGGTATTAGCTTATGGAAAATAATATTGCCCATTGTTATTGCCTTTATCATTATCATTTATTACGGCAGCACCTCAACCTTCAGCTATCACGCCAATACCAAACCATTTAATATGAATAATATATTATTAGCCATTACTTCTTCTGGCCTAGCATTTGCTTTTACTGGATTCCAAAATGGACTAATCCTTGCCAACAATGCAAAAAATCCTCATAAATCTTTACCACTTTCTGTCATTTTCCCTATTATTATTGGCTTAACAATGTACGCTTCCTTATCTTTGGCTTTCATGTTTGGATTGCCACCACAATCAACTTTTAATGCAACAGCACCTCTACTTGGTATTTTGGGGCTTTTAAGTTTAAACTATCTATCTATTTATTATTTTATTTGCAGATGCAATCATCTCGCCCCTTGGCACAGCTAATGTCTACACTGCTGTTACTGCTCGCGTATTAAATGCACTTGGTATTATTTTTTCGGTTAAAAAACTCAAACAGGTTAATCTTTGTGATACGCCTATATACTGCTTATGGGTAAATTTTATTATTGGTATTATTTTCTTACTCCCCTTTCCTAGCTGGGCAGAATTGGTTGACTTTCTCTCCTCTTTGGTGATGTTAAGTTGCATTTCAGGGCCTATCGCTTTGATTGTGCTAAGAAAAGCAGTACCGGAATCACCACGTGCACTTAAACTGCCATTTCACCAATTATTTGCTTATTTAGGCTTTATGGCTTGCACATTTTTCGTTTATTGGTCGGGGATGTACAATTTGATTTATTTAACCATTTTGCTATTATTTTTGTTGATTATTTATAGTTTATTTTGTAGTAAAAAATATGGTTCCTTACGATCTGATGCGCTATTACTTTTAGCCTTTATCCTTTTATTGACGATCACATCCATTCTACACCATATTAGCCTACTTATTTTCCCTTTAGATCAAATAGTGGTTATTATTATAAGTATTTTATTTATGTTTTTATTTGTATTATTAATGCAGTCAAAAAGCAAAATTAAAGGAGAGTTATATAACTGACTTCATTATATTTTTATTCTCTTATACTGAATATTTTAACTCACCATTACTTATCTATAGTCATTCCAGTATATAACCGATCAACCGTGACCTTGATAACCTATTACTGATATAGGTTAAAGATATATGGGTATTTATTAGAATGACTATAAAATAACACCTTTGACTATCAATAGAGAAACGGATAATAATTGAAATATTTTTTCTTACAGATTAAGAAAAAGCGAAAAGTTACAAATCTAATTTTGGGTATTCATAGTATTTAGGAATACTGCTTTTACAATCTGATAACTTGGCATTTATTTTTGAATTGAATAGTTTATTTGACTGAATTTCTGGATATACACGTTTTGAAAAATTCGGCTCACTGACTCCCCAAAAAATAATATCTGTACCTAAATAGTTTTTGGCAAAGTTATAAAACTCAGCCATTCTAAAGTTTTGACCTGTTACTTGTCTTATATTCCAATAGTCAGCCTCTTGGACTGCCATTGCAATAAATAATTTATCTTTATATTTATGGAATAATGGGTACGTGTTACTCATTTGATTTTTTAAGCAAGGGACAATATCAGGAGAGCCAAGTCCCACTGAATGTTTAATAGCATATTGAAATATTTTAGCGGTATAGCCTTTATTATTTGCCCACTCACAAGGAAAGTAATTAACATATTGCACAACTTTAGTTTGTTTGAAGGATTGATTTAAAAAAATCATATTTTCATATGTAGCATCAAAGTAACTATGGCAAAATGTATCATCCATTTTTTCTAAATCTACAGCTGTTTCTGGAAGATTAATGCCATAAATTTTACCATCATACTTTTTGGATATCGCAGTTATTAGTTTTTGAAACCTATCTCTTACTTTTTTATTCCATTGTTTTGTGATCCATCCGCTGTAGCCATCTGCATTTCGTTGTTTTGCAATACCACCATTATATTCTTTAGATAAGATATATTTTGGAACTGGAATATCGGTGGGTATAAAACTTCTATCCTGTAATTGAATCCATAGTTTCTTGTTCAAACTATCTAGATAATCTAAGGCTTCCCCAATTAATTTAAGATCATACTTGTCCTTACTAGTTTCCAAGTCTTTCCATCTGAATAATATTTGCACTCCATAAATATTCTTATTTTCTAAAAATTTAGAATATTGTTTTAAATCAGAGAGATGATGAATGCCACTAATGAATAAAAAAATTTTAGGTCTATCTTTTGTATGTATTTCGTAATCTTTAGCATAAAGACTATTTAAGCTTGTTAGTAAAATAATGATAACAAAAACAACATTCGATAAAACCTTCATGAAAGTATCTTAATCAATAGCCATGCAAGACGCAAAACCAAAAATTCTGCAAAATGCTTTGTAATGGTGATCTTATCATTGCGGGTTCACTAAACAAACTTTACTATGCATCTAAATATTAGAAAGGAATATCGTCATCATCAAAATCGTTAAGTTGACTTAAGTCTGGTTGTGTTTGAGGTTTTGATTGCTGTGCCTGATTGTATGATGCACTACTTCCTGCCGCAGGTTGTGGTTGCGCTGATGGCTGACTAAATTGAGCTTGTGCATTACTTTGTTGCGGATTCCCATTATTTTGCCCGTCATTGCGCCCACCCATTAGCTGCATTTCCGTAGCAACAACCTCAGTTGTATAACGCTCTTGACCATTTTGGTCCTGCCATTTATTGGTACGAATACGGCCTTCAATATACAGCAATGAACCTTTTTGCGTGTATTGTGCCACAGTCTCTGCTTGCTTACCAAATACCACCACACGATGCCATTCAGTATTTTCAACAAACTGTCCTGTTTGACGATCTTTATAACCATCATTGGTGGCTAATCTTAAATTAGCAACTGACATCCCACTTGGCATATAGCGTACCTCTGGATCAGCACCCAATCGCCCAAGCAAAATCACCTTATTTACTGTACCCTTAGCCATAAATCACCTTTTATTCTAAAATTCACCAATCTATAGTACCATAATGACTGCAGAGTTAACACGCCTTGCACTAAAGATTATTAACAAACTTAACAGTTATGTAGACCGCAATGTAATGTATTATTGCTAGAGCTTAATGCATCTTTTTTATTGCATAATACGCCATTTTGCCATAGTTCATTGCATACAAATCTGCTAATCTGAATGACGTAAAATTGATAACAAATTGGAGTTAATCATTCATGAGTCGTTATGATAACATCAACATGGATAATTTGTGGAATGAAGAACAAGATCATTTCAGTAATGAACAATATTATTCGCTGTTGATAGAACAATATAAAATCTACGTTGAAATGGCAGATCGTGCAAGCTTTCGTCGCGTTTCGATTAATCTATTTTTCCTTATCACTAACATTGCTATCGTTGGTATTATGGCGCTTGGCATTAGCCGCTCAAGTACTGAGTTATCACTTGGCTTGCTGGTATTACCTTTATTAGGATTGTTAGCGATTTGCTACTGCTGGTGGCGTGTTGTGCGTTTTTACCGTCATACGGTTAACATCAAAGAACAGGTCATCGGTGCACTCGAGAAACGTCTACCTTCTAGCCCAATCTTTTCGGCTGAGCGCGTTACTGCATTGCAAAAAGGCTCTTTCACACCACTTAAGCGTATTGAAACTTATATGCCCTTTGTGTTCTTCTTACTATATATTGGCATTTATATTTATCTTGTGATTTCTTGGGGGAAATAAGTAATGACCACAACGTTAGTCAAAGATGAACTGGCACAACTGAAATCGCGTTATCAATCTTTTATTGATCAAGGCTTAAAGCTTGACATGACTCGAGGCAAACCATGTGTTGAACAACTTAATCTGTCAGATGATTTACTTAACAACCTTAGTCATCAAGAAGTGATACTTCCTCCTGACTATCGCAATTACAGTCCGCCTGACTTGCTTACAGGTCTACCTGAAATCAAAAACCTTTTTGCTGATGTGCTTGACATTAATGCCAGTCAAATAATTGTTGGTGGTAATTCATCACTTAACTTAATGTATGACACACTTGTTAAAGCATTGATACATAAGCTACCAAATCAAGCACAAAGCTGGTCTGAACAAGGTCAAATCAAGTTTTTATGCCCAACACCTGGCTATGATCGTCATTTTGCTATTTGTGAGTCTTTTGGTATTAAGATGATAAATATCTCACTTACTGGCAATGGTCCAGATATGGATCGTGTGGAACAACTGGTTGCTAATGACAGTGGAATCAAAGGCATGTGGTGTGTGCCTAAGTATAGTAACCCAACCGGTGAAAGCTATAGTGATGATACGATTAGACGTCTTGCAACAATGACAACAGCTGCAAGCGACTTTAGAATTTTTTGGGATAATGCCTATGCTGTACATCATTTAGACATGGATAATCAAGTCAAAATCCTTGATATTCTCAATGAATGCAACAAAGCAGGTAATCCAAATCGCGTATTTATGCTTGCTTCAACCTCAAAAATAACCTATGCCGGTGCCGGCGTTGCTATTATCGCAGCCAATAAAGACAACTATGACTGGCTAGTAAAACAGCTAAAAGCACAAACGATTGGCCACGATAAGATTAACCAACTACGCCATTTAAAACTGCTTAAAAATAAAGATATCTTTATGCAACATATGGCAAAACATGCCAGTATTTTAAAACCTAAATTTGATATTGTTAATGAGGTGCTTAGTACCGAGCTTGGCAGCGATGGGACATTTGCACAATGGCGTAAGCCTAAAGGTGGGTATTTTATTAGTTTTGATAGTCAGCCAGGGCTTGCTAAGAAAATCGTTAAGATGGCACAAGGTGCGGGCGTTAAGCTGACCAATGCAGGCGCTACCTATCCCTATAGCCAAGACCCTAACGACACTAATATTCGTATCGCACCTTCATTGCCAACAGTCTCTGAGCTTAGAGCTGCCACTGAGGTATTAGCTGTTGTTACCAAAATAGCAACATTGGAGCGCCAATAACCTCATATTCAACTTTCTCTGCTAAGGAAGAAATATGCATGAAAGATCTTAAAATACTCGTTGATCACCTTGATCTTTGGGCCCCTTATTTTCCAACGGATAATTTACAGACGATACAAGATTACTTAACCACAAAGCACCACCACAACTCGTATTTGATCAATTTGTCAGAGGATACAGACTATCTTGGTCAAGGATATTATGCCTCGCTCCTTGCTGAAGCAAATGGCGATAAAGTCATTCCTAGTGTCAGCACATTAAATAATCTTCAACATCTTGACGATTTATCATTTAGTCTTCTAAATATCCGACTTAATGCACAAGCTATTGATACTTTAGAGCAACTTGCTCACGACAATACTGCATGTATCAAACTCTACTTTGGCAGGTCCTCTCATTTAGGTTTTGCCAAACTTGCACGTAAAATCTTTGATATCTATAATGCACCACTGTTACAGTTAAGCTTCATTAAGACGACTAGTGATTGGCAAATACATAGCCTACAAACCATTTCTCTACAAAGTTTGAATGACGCGGAAGAAACTTTTTTTGCAAATGCACTAAGTGATTTTAGTACCAAAGTCTGGCGTAAACCACGTTCACAAAAGCAATATCGTTATGAAATGGCAATACTTGTTGATCCAACTGAAGCACTGCCACCAAGCAATAATCAAGCGATTAAAAAATTTATCAAAGCAGGACGCGCACTAGGTGTTGATGTTGATCTGATTACCAAAGAAGATTATGCACGTCTACCTGAGTATGATGGCCTATTTATCCGTACCACCACTCAAATTAACCACTACAGCTATGCATTTGCCAAAAAAGCAGAAGAAAATAATCTTGTTGTCATGGATAGCACACAAACAATTATGCGCTGTACCAATAAGGTGTACTTACATAATTTGATGGAAAAAAATCATGTTGACATGCCTGAGTCTTATTTTGTTTTCCGCAGTAACATACCACCAGATTGTGATGCATTAATAAAAAAACTAGGTCTGCCGATTGTCTTAAAAGTTCCTGATGGTTCATTCTCTCAAGGCGTTAAAAAAGCGAAAACTAAAGATGAGTTGGTAAATGAGCTGAATATACTTTTATCTCAGTCATCGATTATTATTGCGCAAAAATACCATTATACAGATTATGATTGGCGTATCGGAGTATTAAACAATAAGCCTCTGTATGCATGTAAGTACTACATGGCACCCAACCACTGGCAAATTGTAAATCATGGCAAAAAGAACGTTACCGCTGGACCTGCAGAAGCATTTGGTATCCATCAAGTACCCAAAGACGTCATTAAAATAGCACTTAAAGCATGCCGCTTAATTGGACATGATCTTTATGGTGTTGATATCAAGATGATTGGTGACAAACCTACTGTTATTGAAATTAATGACAACCCATCACTGGATCATCCATGGGAAGATAGTTATTTAAGTGATGAGCTTTACAGCAGAATCATGCTTGAATTTGTTAATCGTATGGAACATAAGAGAGTCCATTATGACGACTGAGATTCGTCTGGCACAAACTAAGGATATTACAGCACTTGTTGAGCTTGAAAACTCTCTGTTTAGCAGTGATAAATTAAGTAAAGCCCAATTTTATTACCATATTCGCTCATTAAAGAATAAACTATTTATTGCGCATGATCATCAACAAATTATAGGCTATATCTTATTATTCACGCATCGTCATAGCGCACGCATTTACTCACTTGCTGTTTCTACTGAACACCAAGGAAAAGGCATAGCATATGAACTTATCATGTACACAATAAATCATTTAGACACCAATATTAAAAATCTTTTTCTTGAGGTTAATATCAACAATTTAAGAGCTATTCATCTATATCAGAGATTGGGATTTATTATTGGTAAAACTTTACATCATTATTATCACAATGGTGATAGCGCTTATAGAATGAAAAAATACTTACTCAAACTTAGGCAAAACTAACTTACCTTTAACAAAAGGGGGGCACCATAAAAACTGTGTTGATAATATCTTTGAGAACTTAAATAAGCCATCGACAACACCATCTTCCTCACCTGTCATACGTAAGAACTGCGCTTCAAAAGGATAAAAGCTCGTGGCAAAACACGAGAACATCAATCCTCCCTCCAGTTGATCATTAATCCATGGCATCGAGCGGCGCCACATAAATGCTTCAGGTTCAAAACTCTCTTGTGCTGTGCGTTTAACATGAGCAAACGGTTTATTATCTTCAAATTCACGGTTATCATCCAAGCTTCGCCCAATAACTTCTTCTTTGACTTGCTGACTTGCTTTGTCAAGCCAAGCAAAATCATGCTGCCACTTTTGAATAGCCCAAAAACTCGAACCATCCAAATGTTTATCCTCGCTCACAATAATCGCGGTATTAAATTGATCATCACCTTCAGGATTTTCTGTACCATCCTCAAAGCCCGATAAATCATGATCTATGAGTTTGCCATTTTCTCGATAAGTAAGGTAAGTGCAAGCACGTGAGATATCCGTGCATTTAAAGGCGTCACTTGCAACAGCAATCATTTGACGCGCCTTATGCATTAGCATACCTTGATCATTATCTCTTAACCAAAGCACTAGATCGCAGTGTGTTTTAGGTGCAAGTTTTTGCTGTTTTATTGTTGGTGTGTATGCCTTGAAGTCACTTTTTAGCTCCGCTTTATGCATCAGCGCTTCACCCAAGCCAATTACTATTGATTGACCATCAATCAATTGACGCAAACTTTGCATAACCTCATTTAGCTTATCTTTATTTTCCAATGTAAAAAATAAATAAATTGCCGATGACGGTAAGTTTTCTAAAATACCTTGCTGATATTTTGGGATCTTGATCATTAGTCTTCACTCCACCCTTTTGCTCGTGTTACTGCTTTGTGCCAATAGTTAGTATATTGTGTGCGTAGTTCGTTATTAAGTGAGCTTGTAAACTCTTTTTCAACAGACCATAACGATTTTAACTCATTAACATCCGACCAATAACCAACAGCAAGACCTGCTAAATAAGCAGCACCTAATGCCGTTGTTTCTAGTACTTGTGGTCGAATCACTTTAGCATTAAGCATATCCGCTTGGAATTGCATTAAGAAATTATTTGCCACAGCACCTCCATCAACACGCATCTCAGTTAATGGAATATTAGTATCTGATATTTGTGAATTGACAATATCGACCACCTGATAAGCAATGCTCTCTAATGCCGCACGCGCAATATGCGCTTTAGAGCTACCTCGCGTTAAACCAAAGATCGAACCTCGTGCTGATTGATCCCAATGAGGCGCACCCAGCCCTGCCATTGCAGGTACTAAATAAACACCACCATTATCGGCAACGGACAATGCAAGCCTTTCACTATCAGCGGCATTTTGCAAAATACCTAACTCATCTCTTAACCATTGAATAACAGCACCACCCATAAAGACACTTCCCTCAAGCGCATAGGTTGTTTTGCCATTGAGTTGCCAAGCGATTGTTGTTAATAAATTATTATTTGAAACAGCAGGAGTATTTCCTGTATTCATCATCATAAAACATCCGGTACCATAGGTTGTTTTTAACATCCCAGGCTCAGTACACATTTGTCCAAATAATGCTGCTTGTTGATCTCCTGCCACACCAGCTATTGGGATTTTTGTTGCAAAAAGAGTAGTTGCAGTTTGCGAATACACTTCGCTTGAGGATTTTACTTCAGGCATCATTTCTCTAGGAATATCAAAGAGCTTTAATAAATCATCATCCCATTGATTGGTGTGGATGTTATAAAGCATCGTGCGACTTGCATTACTTGCATCTGTTGCATGTAGACGTAAATTAGTAAACTTAGCCATAAGCCAAGTATCCACCGTACCAAAGCATAGCTTACCCTGTCTGGCTTTTTCACGCGCACCATCAACATGGTCAAGAATCCACTTGATCTTAGAGGCACTGAAATAGGCATCAATCACCAATCCCGTCTTTTCTTGGATCATTTTAGCATGACCTTCAGCTTTTAATTTATTGCAGAAATCCGCTGTGCGTCTGTCCTGCCATACAATTGCATTATAAATCGGTTTGCCCGTGTCGCGCTCCCAAACAATCGTTGTTTCACGCTGATTAGTAATGCCAATAGCGGCAATATTCTTACCATTAATACCTGCTTTAGTAATGGCTGTAGCAGCCACTGCTGCCTGTGTGCTCCAAATTTCTTTGGGATCATGTTCAACCCAGCTAGGTTTTGGGTAAATTTGTCTGAACTCTTGTTGCGCCATTTCAACCACTTGACCTTTTTGGTTAAATATAATCGCGCGTGAACTCGTCGTACCTTGATCGAGTGTTAGAATATATTGCGACATGGATACGTCTCCTTATCATTAACTCCGCCAACATCATATACGTTAAGGTCGCCAAGATACAATATAAACGAGGTATTTTTGATAAATACACTATCATCGGCGTTATTCAGTTTCACTTCGTCAGTTCGGAATGGGTTAAAAGCACTGCTTTTAACGACTTTGAAGCAAGGGGTTTCCCCCGAGCATTAATTCAAAGTCCGGAATGATCACCATGGAAGGGTTTACTACAAATCGTATGCCACAAAGCAAAAAGGCTCCCTAAGGAGCCTTTTGAATATGTATTGTTTTGCGATGTGCCATCGTCTTTCAATGTTGAATAATTTGGCGGTGTCCTACTTAACTTCAGGCATCCTGCCTTACGCCATTACATGGTCAATGTCATGCTTCCATTGATCAAATTTGTTCCCAACAAATTTGTCACATGGCAAAAGCTCAGGTGGAATATAATATGCTTGGCAATGTCTTACTTTCACATGGCGAATGCCACACTATCATCAGCGCTAAATCGTTTCACTTCTGAGTTCGGAATGGAGTCAGGTGGTGCCGATTTGCTATCGTCGCCAAGCAACTTGTAGGTTCTCTAAAAACCTTTAACAATCTATCATAGAGTAATAACCAAGTCTCTCGGGCAATTAGTACTGGTTAGCTTCATACATTACTGCACTTCTACAGCCAGCCTATCAACGTCGTAGTCTTCAACAACCCTTCAGTTCGGAAGACGGAAGACGGAGGACAGTTATCGAATCGCTGCGCGATGGTCTAATTTAAATACTAAAACCATCAAGCTTGCTTGATCCAAACTCTGTCTTCCGTCCGCTGTCTTCCGTC
>NZ_QLIU01000034.1 GCF_003574425.1 Cysteiniphilum halobium
TTTTGGAACTACTATAAAAGCGCGCCTTGATCAGGCATTTAAAGAAGGTGCCAAAAATCAAGCATTCTTGACTGAGTCATTAACTGGGATTCAAACGGTTAAATCATCAGCGATTGAGCCACAAATGCAACATAAATGGGAGGATAATCTGGCAAGCTACGTGCGAACTAACTTCCGCGCACGTAATTTAAGTAATATCACTTCACAAATCGCACAATTTATTAGCAAGATAACCACGCTTTTGATTATTTTTCTAGGTGTTAATCTGGTGATTTCAGGTGATTTAACCATTGGTCAGTTGATCGCTTTTAATATGCTTGCCGGACGTGTTACCAGTCCTATTTTAAAAGTGGTACAACTATGGCAGGATTTTCAGCAGGCACGTATTTCATTAAAGCGTTTAGGGGATATTTTAAACACAACAGCAGAGACATCTACCTTAAGTAATAATCAGCAATTAGCGCAACTATCTGGAGATATTGAGTTTAAAAATCTTACATTTCATTATGGGATAAACACACCAGCTGTATTAAAAGAGATTAGTTTCAAGGTGCAGGCAAATCAATCCATTAGTATTGTTGGGCGCTCAGGTTCGGGTAAAAGCACATTGGCAAAACTGTTACAAAAGCTTTACCTACCGCAATCAGGGAGTATTTTACTAGATGGTGCTGATACTTCAGCGTTAAGTGCTGTATGGTTAAGGCAACAGATCGGGGTGGTGTCACAAGAGAGTTTCTTATTTAATCGCAGTATTCGTGAGAATATTGCGCTGACATGCCCTGGTGCGTCATTGGATGTGGTGATCAATGCTGCCAAGTTATCAGGAGCTGATGAGTTTATTGTCAAATTAAAAAATGGTTATGACACCATCGTAGAAGAACAAGGTGCAAACTTCTCCGGCGGACAAAAGCAGCGTATTGCCATTGCTAGAGCATTGATCAATGAGCCTAAAATACTTATTTTTGATGAGGCAACTTCGGCTTTAGATTATGAATCAGAACGTATGATTCAACAAAATATGCGTGCAATCACTCAAAATCGCACAGTGTTTATTATCGCACACAGACTTTCAACAGTTATGCATTGCGATAAGATTGTCTATCTTGAATCAGGTAAAGTGATTGAAGAGGGCAGTCATGATGAACTGTTAGCAGTGGATGGTCACTATGCCAAGCTTTATCACGCACAATTTGCTAGCACATAGGGGGAGATCATGAGAGGATTATATCGAAAGATAGCACAACTTTATCACAGACTGGTGCGATGGCAAGACAGGCGCAATCAGCAAAAGGATGAGTTAAGTTTCTTACCTTTAGCACTTGAGATTGAAGAGAAACCACCGCATCCGATAGCACGCACAATGATGTGGCTTTTGGTTGTGTTGATCGTCATTGCTGTAGTGTGGGCATGTTTTGGCAAAATGGATGTTGTTGTTACTGCACAAGGTAAAGTTGTACCCGAAGCGCAGGTTAAATCAATTCAGCCACTAGAGAAAGGCGTGATTAAAAAGATTTTGGTGAAAGATGGTCAGTTAGTGACAAAAGGGCAAGTGTTGATTGAGTTAGATCAACGCGTTACTCAGGCTGATATAGATAATATTACACAACAGCGTAAGGTGGCCTACTTTATGTTGAAAGAGTATCAAAGTCTTTATCAATTGTTACAGTTGCCAACAAAGGATGTGCTGGCAAAAGTAGATATTGACGAACTATTGTTTACGGAAGTATTAACGCCACCAGAAAGAGCCGCTTTGATTGAGCTTATATGGCGTAAATGGCAGGCTTATAGTGCAGATATCGATTATCTTATAGCTGAGATCAATGCTGCAAAAGCCGAGAAGACAGCGCTAGAGATGCAACTTGAAATGCTCAATAAAACATTGCCAATTATTAGTGAGCAAAACAGCATGTATCAAACTTTGCATCAAAATGACTACGGCTCAAAAGCCGATGTACTACAAAGTCAAAAAGCAGTAATTGAGACTGAGCAAGCATTAGCGCAACACAAGGCAACGGTAGCGCAATTAAGTGCAAATATTAGGAGCAAAACCAGTGCACTTATGCGTGCTAAGGCAGACTATTTGGCGCAAGTGCTAGAGCAAATTGAATTAAATCAAAGGGATTTTAAAAGTTTAAGTAATGAGCTCCATAAATATCAACTGATGCAGCAGGCTCAAAGTCTAAGCGCTCCGCTTACCGGTTTTGTCCAGAACCTATCTGTGCATACCATTGGTGCAGTGGTTACCCCGGCACAAGTATTACTGCAAATTATTCCCAAAGACAGCCCGCTAGAAGTTAATGCCATGATCTCAAATAAAGATATTGGCTATGTGCATGAAGGGCAAAAAGTGCAAGTAAAGGTTGATACTTACCCCTTTACCGAATATGGATTATTAATCGGTGAGCTTATTGAGATAAGTGATGATGCGATTGAAGATCAGAATTTGGGATTGGTCTTTAAGGTCACCGCAAAGCTGGATCACACAACGTTGTACAAACAGGGGAAAGCATTTCCTATTCGCTCAGGGATGACAGTGTCAGTTGAGGTGAAAACCGGTGAAAGACGAATTATTGAGTATTTTTTAAGCCCACTAGCTAAGGCATTTAAAGAGAGTTTGCATGAAAGATGATAATGGGTGACGAGTATTAGAAACGCGATAATCACGACACTGTAAAATGGCTTGAGATAGGTATAATATTTTATACTCAAAGCCAGGGAGGACACCGTGCCCTGAATGAAGTCTACCTTGTGCCCTGAGCTAAGTCGAAGGGCATGCCAAGATCTATAAGGGCTTCGACTAATGCTCAGCCCACGTTTACGTAATACAGTTGTGGGCAATATTGCTGTTTGCAGTACGCTTATGCGTAAGAAGGATTTTCCAAAAATTAAAGAATAAAATTTGATCTTTAGAGATAATGATCTAGGCTTAATCCGAGGCAACTCTATTTTATATCCCCCGCGCTTGACTTCTTATCATATGGATTGATTATGCTAAAAGCTGATTTTTGAAGGCTTGGAAAAAATAAGCAACTAATGAAACTGATAGAGCTCATTGGTAAACGCATTTAACCAAATAAAGGCGGGTAGGCAACGTTTATGTTAGCAAATACAGGTAACAGAAAGCACAAGCGTTTCAAGTTGATAATAATTTTATTTTATGGATTTTTACTCTTGTTTTGTGTAGTGACGTATATATCAGACAAATTGGCAACAGGGATCTTTGCAAGTGCGCCCATTGATTTATCCAAACCTTCTGAAGTGACGCTGGATTATTTTATTTGGTTTCCTGGGAAATATGAGTTAGTTCTGAAACTGCAAAAAAGGAATAGTCAAGATTTTGATTATATCAAGACGCATTTATTTAATGCCAGTAATTGTAGGAGGCTTGGTCCATTATGTATTAAATATCAATTTTTTTGGGAACTTTATCAAGATGATGAAGTTCAACAGTTTGGTGTTAGTACTGAGCAAACCTTAGCTTATGGCGGATGGTATGCTCGTGATTCAATGGCTAAAGGCATTATAGATATTCATTTAAGTTTTGGTTGGCAGAAGCTTCAAATTAAATATAAAGGAGGGCTTGAAACATTTGTGAGATTCAAGCCAACAATTAAATTGCTAAGCGGTGGTTTAAAATCAGCTCAATCAAACTTAGCAGGCTTGCTAATATGGGGTAATGTGTTTGCAATGCTATTTATCTGGCCGTTTTTAGTATTAAGTTTAATTGTTAACAACATTATTTGGTTATATAAAAAGTCTAAAAATAAAAAATAAAGAAAGTTAAGGAGAGTGACGATGAGTAATAAAGTATATACTGTAACCATTATTTCAGATGGTTTATTAGGTGGTGAACCAAAGGGTTATCACACGTGGTTAAAAATATCAGATGGAACGAAGGATGGAACTATAATTTATAGTTATGGCAAAAGGGAAGGGGCTATAGATGGAAATATTATAACCGGAATATCTGGCGCAATACGTCCAAAAGGAGAAACATTAGAACGAGAGTTAGCATCGAGTCGTTATGAGGGTTATATTACTGAGGCGCAATATCTGGCAATGCAATCGAAAGGTGACTATATAGTGGATAACCCACCATTATATCGTATTTATCCATATGGCTATTCAGATAATTGTGTGGAGGTTGCATCAGAGATATTAGCAGCTGCAGGCATTAATATCTTAAAAGGTTTTACTACGCCAACAGCAGTTATTGGGCAAATTGAGATTTTAAATGATATTTCAGATCATAATGATGTCTTTATCAACCCAAATAGTTATCAGGACTATATGCAACAACGCTTATTAAGCGACTTGTTATCGAGTGAACCAAGATATGCTGGAGATATTGCAAAACAATTGTCAATTTTGTCAACTGAGGAATATTTTAATGGTGTTAATCGTTTAACAATGGGAGGTCCAGAGGGGCTTCATTCAATAAATTATGCAGATATTCTATCAACACTTTCTGAGCTAATTCGTAGTGATATGAGTATTATTGCTAAAGCAGATACACTCTTGTCTAATCTATTAGAACAAATTTCAGGAAATAAGAATATTACAGCACAAGAGTTTAATTATTTGTATAATCAGATGCTAAGTGTCGAAGGAATAACATTTAGTGGGTTGCTAGCAGCCCGAGATAGATTGTCAGATTTTAAAAATATATTTGGTCAATTTGATGATGTAGAGGATATTTTATCAAAGGACCTTAAAGAGCTTGAGCATTTGCTTGATCGGGTAAGAGACAGTGGTCTTGTGGATAGCCTTATTAACAGTGATTTCACCGCCGCAGCCAATGCAGTACCGTTGCGAGCTGATCCACTGATTTTTGATTTAGATGCTGATGGTATTGAAACAGTTACTGCTGATGGCAATGTACTATTTGATCACAATGGGGATGAAGTGAAATATGCCTCAGGTTGGGTTGGTGCTGATGATGCTTTACTGGTACATGATTTGGATCAAAATGGACAGATTGATAATGGATTAGAGTTATTTGGGGACAATACCGTTAAAGCAAATGGAGAGAAAGCCACAGATGGTTTTGATGCGCTATCAGATTTGGATGATAATGCCGATGGTGTTTTTGATCGTAATGATACAGCATTTGGTGAGCTTAAATTATGGCAAGATAGCAATCAAGACGGTGTCGTGCAAGATGGTGAGCTTAAAAGCTTAGATGATGTAGGTGTTTTAAGCGTTGATTTAAATGCGATTGATGATGGTAGTGGCGCAACCGGTGGCGTGATTGCTAAGAAATCAACTTATAACACAGTCAATGGTGAGAGCTTTGTCGTCGCGGCTTTAGATTTTAATGCCAATTTATTTTATCGTGAATATCATGATGATTTTAATCACCAATTTTCTGAAGAGCTAGAGACTATGGATTTGGCTTTTAATATGAAAGGATCAGGGGCTGTTAGAGACTTAAATCAAGCGGCATTACTCAATCCAGACATTGCTAATGTTGTGCAAAGTATTATACAAACAGATAGCTATCAACAGCGAAAAAGTTTATATCAAACGCTTGTCAGTGCATGGGCACAATCAGCTGAAGGGTTTACATCAGCTATTACAACTTTGGAAGGGTTAGTGCTCGACTCTGGTGCAAAGGTTGGCTTTGAAATTAGTGATGAAACACGTCAGCGTTTAGAGAGGATTGCTGTACTTGAAGCATTTAATTTTAGTCATATGCTGGACTATACTCTCATCGAGAATGGGGCAAACTCAGAGATTCGTGTGTCCATTGGTAATTGGTCAAATGTGATGAGATTTAATAGTAATGAAGATTTAGTGCTAAACGATGCGATGTTTATAGGTTTCCCACAGCAAGCACCATTGATTAATAGTGCGTATGATAAATTGCTGTTGTCTGTTGAGAATAATGTTTTTAAAGCACACGACTATCAACGCTTTGTTAATATGATTGAATTTTATATCGATGATCAGGGGAAATTAGCGATAAGTTTTGAGGCTATTGATCAGTATTTTATGGATAGTGTACAGATTGATACGATTGCTACAGTCGGTTTGTTATTATCGCTTAACACGATAGAAAATAATCAGCTATCAGCGCTTGGTTGGGATAGCAACAAAACCTTGGCAAATATGTTAAGAACGATTGATAGTAATCAACTGTCTGAGCTATCACAAATACAATCATATCGCTTTAAAAATGGTGTGATTAGTGACATACATATGCTTAAGGAGTCTATAGAACACACTATTCAAGGCAATGAAATTGTCATTGGTAGTGATCAAAATGATGTGATCAACCCGATAGATACCTCTAGATGGTACACAACAAGTCCAAGCGGTAGTTTAGCATTTAATTATGTTGATGGCGGTGATGGTGATGATTGGATCTATACCGAACGTGGACATTTTTATAACGATATTATTTTTGGTGGCGATGGTAATGATTTCCTAGTATCAGATATGCCAACCTATGATGAAAGAAGACAATATTATTCTAGTGAGTATGTTACTGCTGATGCGTTATATGGTGAGGCGGGGGATGATGTCTTGCATGGAGGTGGCAGCAATAATATTTTAGATGGTGGTGAGGGTAACGATGTGATTGTTGCCAGAGCTGGAAACAACAAAGTTTTTGGTGGTGATGGCAATGATATTATTATATCAGGAGCTATGCTATCAGAAGTATATAACAGCATTACTGACGGCGGTGTGAGTGGGGAAAAATTTCTAGCAAATAGCTATACCATAACGGAAGCTGGTAAAGGCAATGATATAATTGTTAGTGGTTATCGTAATCAATCGACTTATATTTACCATTTAGGTGATGGGCATGATGTTATTTTGAAGAATGCCTTTTTGGATGCGCAAGGGCGTATTGGCTTTAATTATGATGGCACTTATATAGTGGATTATCTATTTAGTGATAAAGATAAGGGAGCAATTAATGACATTTTTAATGATGTATTACGTTTCTCTGCTGGCATCACTCCTGAAACTATTTCTCTTAAAAGGATTGAGTATGATTTGCAATTAACAATCAATGAGCATGATAGTGTTAGGCTTACTAATTTTTATAAAGCGCTTGATGATTATGTCGATTTAGGCAAAGTATCACGGATTGAGTTTGCAAGCGGTACAGTTTGGCAACGAGGAGATGAGGTTTTTAATATTGCACCTGAGAATGTTCATTATGTGGGGACTGATCAGGCAGATAGCTTTCATGGGACGATTGCTAATGATATTTTAGAAGGGGTATCTGGAAGTGATCATTTATATGGAGGTAAAGGCGATGATGAGATTTTTGGTGGTGAGGGTGATGATCGATTATATGGCAATGACGGAGATGATATATTAAATGGTGGGCAGGGCAATGATCTTTTAGTTGGAGGGCATGGGAATAATCGCTATATATTTGGCATAAACTTTGGTAGAGATGAAATTCAAGTCACTCACTTGTACAGTAGTGGGCAGTTCGTGAATGATACCATAGTGTTTACAGATGGAATTATGCTTGATGATGTATTCTTTGTTAAAAATCTAGATGATCTTATTGTTAAGCATGCAAATAATCAGGATGAGATTGTGTTAAAAAACTTTTACACCACGACAGCGAATTACCGCTCAGGTGTGAACCAGTTTATTTTCGCCGATGACGCAATAGTCGATAGATCCCATAGGTTACTTGATCCAGCTACGGTAAGAGGAACACCTTATGATGATAAGCTAATAGGTAGTAATGAAAATGATTTGATGTATGGGCAAGATGGGAATGATAATTTAGAGGGAAATGCTGGTGATGATACACTTGATGGCGGTTTGGGTAATGATCGATTAATAGCAGGAGCAGGCAATGATACTTTAATCGGTGGCAAAGGTAATGACTATCTGTATGGTGAAACAGGGCATAATCGTTATGTTTTTTCGGCAATGGATGGAGAAGATAAAGTTAAAAAAGTGGATTTATCACGACAAATCACTGGGAACAGCTCAACGTTAGTATTTAATGAGGGTATCCAATTAAGTGATTTTAATCAGATCAATTTAACGTCATTTTCGCAACTTCATTCAAAGCTAGGGGAGCGTTATCTTAAGTGGCATATCAAAGATTTAATATTCATTTCCGAGAAGAAAGGACTTAATATTACCCTAGTAGATTATGGCATGACCAAAGATTATGATGAGGATAAACGGGACTATTCTTCATCGACATATCTTGAATTTAACAACGGCACCGAGCGTTGGCAACTAACGCCACATAAAGCCATGAGCATGGAGGTCAATGGTGAGGAAAGGACCTTTCATAACAGTGTGACTTTAACACGCTTTGATGAGGTTGAGCAGGTGAACTATATTCAAGGAATTGGCAAGCGTGAGTATTTGCAAGGCACTGAAGGTAACGATATTTTAGATGGAGGTGGAAATCATGATTATCTAGCGGGTGGTTTAGGTGCTGATCGTTATGTGCTATCTAACCTTTCTTTCAATGATGATGTGATTGTTGCCGATGTGTTGAATGCTGAAGACGCTGTTTTGCTTAAAGACATTGCGATGGATGTGCTGTATTTTCTACGTGAACAGGACGATCTTTCTATCATTGCATTCAACAGTGATTTTGAGCAAGCGGGCAGTTATCAAAATAATGGTAGCTTTTATCGCAGCAGTATCAAGCTTAGTGGTTATTTTGCCGGCTTAAGTGTTGAAACCATTATTGACAGCGCGGGTAATACGCATTCAATTGCAGAGCTATTAAATGATGAAAGTAAATATAGTGCCATGAATGATAGTTTACATCGCATAGGTAGCAGGGGTGATGACTATATCGAAACCTATGCAGGTAATGATGTTATTTATGCCAAAGCCGGTAATAACTGGGTTGATGCGGGTCAAGGGAATAATACCATTACAGCTGGAAGTGGTGATGATCGAATAGATGTTGGTGATGGTGATAACTTGATTAGGGCAGGGCATGGTGAGAATGATATAGAGACTGGCAATGGCAACAACAGTATTAGAACAGGAAAGGGCAATGACACTATCTATGTGGGTAAGGGTGATAATATCATTAAAGCGGGACATGGTGAAAACGCCATTCAAGCAGGTAGTGGTGACAATCAAATCTATGGTGGCGCTGACTATGATTATGTTTACGTTGAAGATGGCAATAATGTAATTAAACTCGGTCATGGTGATAATGAACTGGATACGGGTGATGGAGATAACATAATCTATGCAGGGAATGGGGATGATTCGGTGAATTTGGGAGATGGTAATAACACCGTGAAATTAGGAGCCGGTGATAATCAAATATATGCTTATAATGGTGACAATATCATTATGACAGGGGCAGGTGATGATTACATTGAATTAGGCGATGGTCATAATGTCATTCGTGCCGGACATGGTGATAATGAGATCGATGTGGGCGATGGAAATAACCAAATTTATAGCGGAAACGGTAATGATATTGTGTATGCCTATGATGGTGATAATGTGATTAAAGCTGGCCATGGTGACAATGAAGTCTATGCAGGCAATGGTAATAATAGGATCATCACAGGTCGTGGCGATGATCTTATTGAAGTTCAGGGTGGTGAAAATATTATTCGCGCAGGTGCTGGAGATGATGTCATTACCATTAACAATAATGACTATGGTGAAGTTACTCATGTACTTTATCCTGGGCAAATGCCCGCTGATGGAAATAGCGTATATCCAATAGTTTATGGAAATACCATATATGCTGGAGGTGGGAGTGATATTGTCAATAGTAAAGAGGGAAGTGATATGATTTATGCTGGTAAGGGCAATGATATTATTTATGCAGGTGCTGGTGATGATACAGTTTATGCACAATGGGGAGATAACACTTTGCATGGTGATGCTGGAGACGATAGGTTATATGCAGGAAATGATGGTCAAGATCAGCTTTTTGGTGGTCAAGGTAATGATATGCTTCGTGCTAGAAATGGTGATGATTTGCTTGAAGGTCAAGAAGGAGATGATAGATTGATCGCCCATGGGGATAACAATATCCTAGTTGGTGGTGATGGCAGTGATCAATATCAAGTCAACTTCAAGAATGCCAATAGTACGGTCATCAATAATTACGATAGTGATGGTAGTTCTGATTTTATGAAGCTCAATGGTGTAAAAACAACGGATCTAAGATTTTATCGTGAAGTAAGCAGCTTAATGATTAAGAATTTGGCAGACAAAAATAAACCCAAAGAGATCATTGTAACGGACTGGTTTGAATCTCAAGATCATCAAATTGATGAGATTGGGGTTGGTAAATTTGTACTAAGCAACAAACAGATTGATGTGATTATTCAAACACTAGCTAGTTTTAATGTCGAAAGTGGAGTAGGTGAAGATCTTTTAAACAAAGAGCAGCAAGATGAGATTAAAAAAACACTGACAAATGCCTGGATGCCAAAATCTGCCTAATTATCAGCAATAATCTGTAATAACCACTTTTTATTTCTATTTAATAACTCGTATTCACTTAATGGTTGTTGATAAGGAACACCCATATATTGCAAGCTATGCTGCGCAATGCTGGCAAAGACAGGTGCCGCTGAAACGCCACCAAATTGATAAAAGTGGCTACCTTTAGGGTTGTTGATCCAAACGACAATTGAAAGTCTTGGATTTTTAACCGGAGCGACACCTGCAAAAATTGCGTTATATTCATTAACGAATTTACCATTGGCAACACGATGCGAGGTTCCCGTTTTGCCAGCAACATCAAAACCTGGGATATTAGCAAGTACTCCAGTGCCATGAATGCTGACCACTGTTTGCAGCATAGCTAATACCTCTTTAGTAATATCTTCAGGTAAGACTTGTCGGCAGTTGATATCACTTGAGTGTTTGGGCTTAATTAGACGCATAGGGCAAAGCTTGCCATTGTTACCAAAAATTGTATAAGCATGCGCTAATTGTAATGCTGAGCTACTTAATGCATAACCAAATGAAAGGGTTGCAAACTCAAACTCGCTTAATGAGCTCAAAGGTGGCAGATAGCCATTGGTAGCAAGTGGGAAATCAATGGTTGATGGTTGCCCAAAACCTAAGCTTGACAAGAAATTATAAACTTTTTCTTTATCTAGTGTTAAGGTGACTTTGCTGACACCAACGTTACTGGATTTTTCAAGGATTTGTGTCAATGTGATATCCCCAAAGTTGGCATCATCACGAATGCGATGCCCATGTAAGAAATAGTAGCCTGGGCTAGTATCGATCATGCTATCGGGTGTATATTTACCTGAAAGAAGTGCTTGAGAGATAAAAAATGGCTTAATGGTTGAGCCAGGTTCAAAGGTTTCAATAACTGGTTGTAGGGCAATGGCTTTGCCAGTATGTTCATTGAAGTTGTTAGGATTAAAGCTCGGGTAGCTTGCAAGTGCCAAAATTTCGCCATTTTTTGGATCAACAACAACGGCAGCGCCCGAGTCGGCATTGGTATCAATCACGCCTTTTTTAAGGGCCTGATAAGCAAAGCTTTGAATATTACTGTCAATTGTTAAATAAATACTTTTGCCTAAATGATAATGTTGAGGTTTATCATTGAAACTTATGGCATGTCCCTTGCCATCCAAAGTACTGGACAAAGCACCTTCTTCAGCATGTAATTTATCTTGATAGGTCAGCATCAAGCCATCTTGCCCTTTATTGGAAATATTAGTAAAACCAATAAGGGGAGCAATTTCATTGGCTTTAGGGTAATAGGTTCTGTTTTGATCTTCAATCGCAACCCCTGGGATATTTAAGGCTTTTAAATCATCGATTTTTGAGGGTTCAACAAACTGTGCAGCGATATAATATTGTTTATTAGGATATTTGGCGATGAGCGTTTGAATGTCATTTAATGAAAGACCATCAATATTTGCTTCATTAATCTTTTGATATTTTTCAGGATAATCTTTTAAGACTTTGATATCTAAAATAACTTTATACAGATTCGTACTTACGGCCAACGGAATGCCATTGCGATCATAGATGATGCCGCGTGTTGCATCCAAATCAACGGTGCGATGACTTTCATTTTGTCCATGCTTGGACAGAAAGTCATGATCCTTGGTTTCAAGATAAAGTAGTCGATAAACCAGCACAAGAAAGACGGCAATAATAAGAAAAAATGTGAAGAGAAAGCGCCACTTATGCTTTGGTGCATGCTTAATTTTGTTGTCTGATAGCTTATTTTCTTTTAGTCGCTTACTGTTTTTGCTTTGCTTAGTGCTATATTGTCTCATGCATAAAAGTATCGTGGTCACTGTCACTGGCGCTGAGTTTACCGGAAAATGTAGCATTTAGCTAATTTAAGGCAGCATCTACAGCTAGAGTTGTTGATAGTTGTCAGTGGCAATTGCGTTTTGTAGCTAATATTGGTATACATAGAAGCAGTTTGGTGGGTATATAAATACAAAAAGGTAAAAAGATCACAATGTATCGCATTGAAGAAACGTTAAGTGTCATTAAGCGTGGCGCCGAAGAGGTGCTTTTAGAAGAAGATTTAATCGCTAAATTAAAGAAAAAAAAACCGCTTATTGTCAAATTTGGTTGCGATCCCACAGCACCTGATATCCATTTAGGGCATACTGTGGTGATCAATAAATTGCGTCAACTACAAGATTTAGGTCATGAAGTTCACTTTTTAATCGGTAATTTCACGGCACAAATTGGTGATCCAACGGGAAAAAATACAACGCGCCCACCATTGTCAGCGGCAGATGTCGAGGAGAATGCTAAAACCTATCAAAAGCAAATTTTCAAAATTCTAGATCAAGAGAAAACGATTGTTAAACGCAATGGTGACTGGTTTGATCAGATGACAGCGAGTGACATGATTAAACTTGCGTCAAAACAGACTGTTGCAAGAATGCTTGAGCGTGACGATTTCTCTAAACGCTATAGGTCTGGACAAGGTATTGCAATTCATGAGTTTTTATACCCGCTAGTGCAAGGTTATGATTCGGTAGCGATGGTTGCTGATATTGAGTTAGGAGGTACGGATCAGAAATTTAACTTATTGATGGGGCGCGAGCTGCAAAAGCAAGCGGGACAAGAGCCGCAAGTGATTATCACTATGCCGTTATTAGAAGGATTAGATGGCGTCAAAAAAATGTCTAAATCAGCGAATAACTATATCGGTATTGAAGAGCCAGCAGATGAGATGTTTGGTAAAATTATGTCGATTTCGGATGAGCTTATGTGGCGTTATTATGAGTTGTTAAGCTTTAAGCCGATGACTGAAATTGAAAGCTTAAAAGAAGCGGTTAGCAATGGTGAAAATCCACGTGACATTAAGATTGATTTAGCCAAAGAGATTATTGCACGCTTTCATAGTGAAGATGCAGCACAAAAAGCGCATCAAAACTTTATTGATCGTTTTCAAAAGAATCAGATACCAGAGGATATGCCTGAAGAGACTATTACATTAGTGAAAGATAATATGCCAATTGCGAATGTTTTGAAGTTAGCAGGTTTGGTCTCAAGCACCTCTGAAGCGATTCGCATGATTAAACAAGGTGCAGTTAAAATTAACGGTGATAAGGTTGAAGATACACAGCTTATATTGAAACAAAAAACGTCAGATATTTATCAAGTTGGCAAAAGAAAGTTTGCCAAAATCACATTGATATAGTCAGCAAAGGAGTAAGAGGAAAAATGGAAAAATTTATTCAGGAAGTCTTAGTTATTTTTGTGATATTGACGGCATTGATGGTGCTTTATCATGTGTTTATCTTCTTATTTTGGATTTTATTAGTTGCCATTGGTGTGGCGATTGTTTATCGCGTGATTAAATTCATTGTGTCATTGTTTTTACCAAAGAAAGATAATGTGGCTGAATACGAAGACTTATAATTGACTGGTGTAGCATGAAGCAGCTAAAGGCATTAATATTAAGTGTGATGTTGGTGATACTTGTTGCTTGCAGTAATCAAGATAAGGAAGCATTGAGTAAGTCTGATATTGAGACAGGTAAGTATGCCGATGTGCTAAAATCGCATTTGGCAGTGCGTCAAGCACAATTAAGCGAGCTCTTTGCTAGTAATCGTATTATACAAACGCTAATGCATGCTAATAAGCGCTTAGCTGAACAGAGACCATTATCTGAAACGCGTTATCAGGCAATTGACCAAAATATGCAAAAAATGCGTGATACCTATAATGTGCAGCTATTACTCTATAATGCCTGTGCGGTTAAACTAAAGCAGTTTCAGGCAGAGCATCCTGCTTTTGTTGAGATTTTTGTCACCGATTTATCTGGCATGAATGTATGTCAAACCAATATGACAACAGACTTTTATCAAGCAGATGAAAAATGGTGGCAGGTAGTTTATCACAATGGTGTGGGAAAGCTGTATTATGGTGAGATTGAATATGATGGCAGTGCCTCAGAAGTAGTCGTACCGATTTATATGCCTATTTATGCACATAAAAAACTCATTGGTATTGCCAAAACTTTGGTGGCAATTGAAGATATAAAACTTACTGAATTTAATTGATGAGATTAACTACGGTAGGGCGGTATATATAGTATTTAGCTGCATAAACAATGGCATAAGTAATTGGAATTGCAAGGATGCAGAAAATGGCCTTAGAGCCAAATGAACCAAGAATTAATGTGGTTTTATCAGGAAATGACCAAAAGACGATAGAGATGAAAATCACGGAATCAATAAATTGACCCAAAATGCTTGAGAACCCTGAACGCAACCATAAAAAGCGCCCTTTAGATAGGTCTTTGATCGTCTGAAAAATGAAAACATCAAGGAATTGTGAAATAACAAAACCAATCACTGTGCCTAAGATCACAAGGTTACTTTTGGCTAAGACATGGGCATAAACACCTTGGTCATGCCAGCCAGTGGTATGTGGCATGATGACGGATAGCTCAATAATTAGCACGAAAATTATCTGACTGATGACGCCAAGAATTGAAACAAAGTAAGCTTTCTTTTTCCCATATAATTCGCAAACGGCATCAATAATAGGGAAAGTGAAAAGAGCAAAAATAATGTTTGAAAAAGGAAAGCTAAGTCCTAGATAGACGGGTTTTGTCGCAGTTATTGCTGAAGAAGTCATTGCACAGATAACTATCATTGATAGGATTAATAAAATAATAATGTCTTTATTGACAAATGTGTCATCTTGTAAGAAGTGCTTCTTTGTTGTCATTATCATGTCCCTCTCATGTTTTTTGTAATAGACAATAGTAAAACCCATCACCACCGTCTTCAGTAGGTAGAATCTGGTAACCATGCACTTGTTTGAGTTTGTTATCAATCATTGGAATATCAATGACATGAAACGCAGGATGTGTTTGCAGAAAGTTTGCCATTTGTTTATCATTTTCTTCAGGCAAAATAGAGCAAGTAGCGTAAAGTAGCAAGCCATTTGGTTTCAAGTATGATGTCAGATTATTTAAAATACGCTGTTGTATTTGGACAATATCTTTGACTTCTTCAGGGGTGCGCAGCACCTTAATATCCGGATTGCGACGAATCACCCCTGTAGCACTGCAAGGCGCGTCAATTAATATCTTATCAAATAAAATATTCTCTCTAAGTGGCTCTGTGGCGTCATGAATAGTGTGGTGAATATTAAGGCCATTTAACTGTAAGCGTGCAAGGTTTTCTGTAATGCGCTTAAAGCGTTTGGTATTATTATCCATAATTGTTAGTTCAATCTCAGGACATAGCTCTAAAAGGTGTGCACTTTTGCCACCAGGGGCAGCACAAGCGTCAAGAATTTTCTCTTGTGCTTTTGGTGTTAGGATATGTGCAGCTAGCTGTGCAGATTGATCCTGAACACTAAAATAACCTTGAGCGAATAATGGTAACGTATTGATGTTTTGCACCTCATTTAATTGAAGGCAGTCATTAATCGTCGTTGCTTTATAGCGAATATTATTGCCTTTGAGTGCATTGATAAACTGCTTAGGGTTTTGCTGTTTATTAAGACGTAGAAAAACTGGTGGTTGGATGTTACTATTTTCAATCAGTGTATTAATCTTATTGGGGTAGTGTTTTTTAAGTTTGCCATATAACCAGTCAGGTAGTTCCTTAAAGTGATTACTACTGGGTAATATTGCTTTATCAACCTGGCGTAATAAGGCATTAATAAATGATTTTGAATTGTTTATATTAAGCTCACCACAAGCATTTACTGTTTCATTAATACAAGCATGTCGTGGTTTGTGCATAAAGATAATTTGATATAAACCAATCATTGCCAATAGCTGTACTTTGGGCTTAGTTTTGCCTTGTGCATGTAAGTTAAAAATATACTCAAGATAAAAAAAATGGCGAAATACGCCATAACATAGAAGATAAACTAAGCGGCGATTTTGCTCAGTCAGTGGATGGTTATCCAGTTTAGTATCTAAGGAAGCTAAACTGTCTTTGTGTTGTGTGATTTGATGAATAATAGAACACGCGATAGCGCGAGGATTGGTTAGTGCCTTCATCACTTAGATTAAGCTTTTTCAGTAGGGACCAAATATGGCGTCAAAAATTTAGTAAGCTTGGCAACGATGCGGGGGTTGCCTCCAATTAAGCGTCCATCTTCAAGGAATGTTACCCCACCATCTAATCCACACAGCATGCCGCCGGCTTCTTTGATCATAAGTGCGGCTCCTGCAGTATCCCATATTTTTGCATCTCTTGATGTCCAAACAGCATCTAAGTAACCGGCGGCAACATAGCACATATCAAGCGCTAATGAACCAGAGTAACGAAGACCAGAAATCTCTTTATGCAAATCAAGCACAGCTTCAGGATAAGTGTGTGCGAAGACTTTTTTGCTAAATTTCAAAGCGCCTGAAAACAAGCAACCGGAGAAGTCTTTACGATTGGCAACGCGGATGCGCTGACCGTTTAACTGCGCTCCTGAGCCTTTAGTTGCGGTAAATAATTGATCTAAATAAGGATTATAAATCACCGCAAGCTCTGTTTTGCCACGAAACTGCATCGCAATCGATACACAATGGTGGGGAATGCCATGAATAAAGTTATTAGTGCCATCAATCGGATCAATAATCCAAGTGTGATCACTGTCTTCATTGCCAAACTCGCCTGACTCTTCGGTAATATAATACTGATCTGGAAACGCATGTTGTAAGATATCCGTAATGGCTTTTTCAACGTCGATATCGACATTCGTGACATAGTTATTAGGAGATTTTGTTTCAATCTTAACGTTTTGCATGTTTTCACTTGCATTTAAGATCATACGACCGGCTTTACGTGCAGCTTTAACTGCAATATTCATCATTGGATGCATGAAAAATACCTTTAGCTTTTACCCGAATAAAAAATTAGTTGTGTATAATACCTGATTTAATATTAAGGTGATAGGTTCTATTTTAAAGATGTTAAATAAAATTCGAATCATTCTGGTTGAAACCTCCCATCCTGGCAATATTGGTTCTAGTGCGCGGGCAATGCTCAACATGCAATTGACAGAGCTTTATCTGGTGAATCCCAAACAGCGACCAGATGAGCAAACAATCGCAACTGCGGCGCATGCGACGGATGTTGTTAACAATGCCAAGATTGTGCCAACCCTTCTTGAAGCGCTAGAAGATGTTGACTTGGTAATTGGCACTAGCGCCAGAACACGGCGCATGGATTTACCAATGCTCAGTGTTGAAGATGCTGCACAACAAGCAATATCACATGTGAGTAAAGATCTAAATGTAGCAATTGTTTTTGGGCGTGAGCGTACGGGGCTTTTTAATGATGAATTGTTGATGTGTCATTATCATGCATTTATTCCAAGCAATGAAGGTTATACGTCATTGAATCTGGCACAAGCAGTACAAATTGTTGCCTATGAAGTCTTTAAACAGTATTTATTGCTAAGTAACGTTGAAGTGTTGCCGATACAAAACCATGTGCGTGAAAAAGCGTCCGCGAAAGAAGTACAAAACTTTTATGATGAATTGGCGCATAAAATGGAAGTGGTTGGTTTCTTAAATACAAATAAACCAGGGCATGTTGTTGATAAATTGAAACGTCTATTCCAACGTGCGCAACTTGAGTCACAAGAGATCAATATTCTACGTGGATTTTTAAGCCAAATAGGTCAAAAAAATCAAAGTAGTAATGAAGGTAAAGGATAGTTAAATGATAGTCGTGGGCGTCGATGAGGCAGGACGAGGACCATTAGTTGGTTCAGTCGTTGCCGCAGCTGTTATTTTAGATCCAGATAAACCGATTATGGGATTAATGGATTCAAAGAAGCTGACAGAAAAAAAACGTGAAGCGCTCTTTACTGAGATTACTGATAAGGCACAAGCTTATGCAATTGCCGAGTGTAGTGCTACAGAGATTGATCGATATAATATTTTACAGGCGAGTTTATTGGCGATGCATCGTGCGGTGGCTAAGCTTGATATTATTTTTGATAAAGTGCTTGTTGATGGTAATCGTTTACCACTGTGGGATTTTGAATCAGAAGCGATTATTAAAGGGGATAGTAAAGTGCAAGAAATAAGTGCCGCATCGATTCTTGCTAAAGTCTATCGAGATCGCCAGATGATTGAATTAGGTCATCAATATCCAGAATATCAATTTGCAAGACATAAAGGCTATCCAACTAAACTACATTTAGAACTGCTCCAAAAATATGGTGTGTTGGCTCAATATCGTAAAAGCTTTGCGCCGGTGGCAAGATGTATTAAAACGAAATGTTATATTGACTAGTACACATGATGCATAAGTTCAATTACCCCTTACCCGTGCAGCACAAGCCGCACGACTTCTCCCCAAGGGGTGAGGTGAGAAATACATAACTTATTTGTTCATAATAACTTTAGTAATGATCACGTACACGCGCTTGTAAATCACAAAATGAGATATACGCTGTTAATGTTCTTTTCCAAGCAGGTATTTTTTGTTTTTTAGTGTTGTTGTCTATATTTTGCATTGTTCTTTCCTTGTTGAGATATTGTTGTGGGGACAAGTGCAGTATAAGCAAAGATCTATAAATATACAGTTTCAGCTTAGTAACTCTGTGTAACAAATTTGATACATGATACTTGTTATATAAATCAATTCAGTTTACAGCTGTTTGATTTTTATCACCCTAAACAAGCACATAAAATATATACAATGCAAATGGCATAGAGACTTACTATGCAGTACAAAGGAAAATATAATTAAGGAGAATGAAATGAAGTCTAAAAGACCTGTGAGAATTCAGTTAAACAGCCTAAAAATATCAATAATAAAATGAGATATCTCATAGTGTATTTGCTTTGATTTATCGGTTAAATGGGTTGAATAATTATAAGAAATAAAAGAGAATAACCCAGTTCATTTAACTAGAAAAACAAACGATTAAGGGTAAATATGCTTTCTAATATTAAAGTCGGCAAAGATGCGCCAAATGATGTCAATGTTGTTATTGAGATTCCAGCGCACAATGAACCTGTGAAATATGAGTTCGACAAAGATGCGAATATGTTGATCGTTGACAGATTTATGTCAACAACCATGCAGTATCCATGTAACTATGGCTTTGTACCAAATACGTTATCAGAAGATGGTGACCCGGTAGATGTGTTAGTTGTGGCTCCTGTGGCATTACGCCCTGGGGTTATTATCAATTGCCGCCCAGTTGGTGTGCTTAAGATGACAGATGAATCAGGCGTTGATGCTAAGATTATTGCAGTTCCTACGAGCAAATTAACCAAGATCTATGATCATATCAAAGAAATTGATGATTTACCCAAGCTGTTATTAGATCAAATCAAGCACTTCTTTGAGCACTATAAAGATTTAGAGCCAAACAAATGGGTTAAAGTTGACGGTTTTGCAGGTGCTGAAGCGGCTAAAGCAGATATTCAAGCAAGTATTGAACGCTATAAAGCGTAATGTTCTTTTATTTTCTAAGCGACTTAAACCATTTATAACGAAATGTATTTAAACTTGCATCAATCAAAAAGAAAATAACCGCAAGCCCAGGGGATAACACATCACCGGTGATTGCATATAGAAATAGCGCAAAAATAAAAATAAAAATCACGGAACGCACAGCCGACTTGGCACCGTTTAATTTAAATAATTCTTTATGTGTCATATTGCTTTGACGTTCAATTTCTTTTTCTTTATCCGTCATTTTTTGGTCAGAAGTTCTCTTAAAAAGTTATGTTTATCTTAGCATAAGCCATTGAGATTTGTCGATTATGCCATGGGGCTTTAACATGCTTATTATCAGTTATCATTTTTATCTTGTACCAAAATCCAAGGTTTGACGACTGAAGCCCATAGCGTTGTATTGTGTTCAAACCAATATTTAGCATCGCCATCATTGACATATTCGATATGTTTTTTTGTCATATAATTGGTGATTTGTGCTTGATCGTTTCGTGCTAATGCATATGCAACATCAATTAAATCTAGAGCGTTACTAACTTTGATTACTTTGCCTTGTGCGAAAAATCGCTGGAGCTCCATCCAAGAAATACGTGCTGTTTCGCTTAGAATTTTAGCTTTTAGTAGTTCATTAGGATTGCTCATATTGCGCTTCAATCTCGGAGAGGTTTTCCCATTGTTGATATTTGTCATTTAAAAGTATTTGTTTTTGCTCAAGGGTTTGCAATGTTTTTTGCACTGCCTCTTTATTTTGTTGATAAAATTGAGGCGTTGCAATTTCTTGCTGTAATAGCTCAATCTCAGCCTCTAAATGCTCAATCTCATCAGGCAAGGCAGCAAGCTGTTTTTTTTGTGCAAAGCTTAATTTTTGTTTTTTTGTGGCATTCGTATTTGTTTTGACAGATGATGATTTTGTCAGTGGTTTAGTTGATAGTTCTGAAGACTTGGCAGTGGAGTTTTTTTGGCGTAACCAGTCTTCATAGCCACCAACATATTCTTGTAATTGACCATTGTCTTCAAACACGATAGTACTTGTAGCAACATTATCGATAAAGCTGCGATCATGACTAACGATTAATACCGTACCTTGATAATTTAGAATAAGATCTTCAAGCACTTCAAGCGTTTCAACATCAAGATCATTGGTTGGCTCATCAAGCACTAGCACATTGCTTGGTTTAGCAAAAAGCTTTGCTAATAATAAACGATTACGCTCGCCACCAGAGAGTGAAGAGGCAGGGCTTTGCATGCGTTTTGGAT
This sequence comes from Cysteiniphilum halobium, assembly GCF_003574425.1. Classification (GTDB taxonomy): domain Bacteria; phylum Pseudomonadota; class Gammaproteobacteria; order Francisellales; family Francisellaceae; genus Caedibacter; species Caedibacter halobius. Next base: position 21,129 of record NZ_QLIU01000034.1, read on the forward strand.
CAAATAGGAAATTTTGCAGATAGCCAATGACATGTACTTTTTGTCCGTTAATGTCCAAGTAATCAGAGCCTTCGGTAACGTTGTCAACTAGTGAGATCTTGGGGTCAATTTGATAACGTAACTGATCAAAGTAAGCAATCTGTAAATTCTCACCATGGGTTACTGTGCCTGATTGTGGTGTTAATTTTTGTAGTAAGACTTGTAATAAGGTACTCTTGCCGCAGCCATTTTTGCCTAAGATCGCAATTTTGTCACCGCGCTGTATTTCACAAGAAAAATGGCTAAAGATTGGTTTATTATCATAATTAAAGCTAATATCAAAAGCTTTAATAACCATTTTGCCTGTTTTATTAGCTTGTGAGGCGCTAAGAGTAACATTACCTTGTTTATCTCGTCGTGCTTTTCGTTCTTCACGTAATGCTTTTAACGCACGCACGCGTCCCTCGTTACGGGTGCGTCGTGCTTTGATGCCTTGGCGAATCCATACTTCTTCTTGCTGCAGTTTTTTATCAAAATTGGCATTTTGTACTTCCTCGGCATGCAGATAAGCTTCCTTTTGCATGAGAAATTTTTCATAATTACCTGGAAAACTTAAGAGATTACCACGATCAAGCTCAATAATATCTGTAGCAATATTTTGTAAAAAAGCCCGATCATGTGTGATAAATAAGATACTACCTTTAAATTGTGGCAAGAAGCGTTCTAAAAATTCAATCGATTCAATATCTAAATGGTTGGTTGGTTCATCTAAAAGTAATAGATCAGGAGAAGTGACTAAAGCTTTAGCAAGCAACACACGGCGCTTTAATCCGCCAGATAGATCATCAAATAATGCATTGCCATCAAGCGACAGGGCAGAGAGTACTTTTTCTGCTTGCATTTGCAAATCCCAAGCATGTGAATTATCAATTTCTTGTTGTAAGTCATTTAGGCGATCAAAGTTTTGTGCTTGTGTTAAATCAGCCATTAACAGTTGCTGATACTCAATAATCAGCTGACCTACTTCACCAAAACCAGATAGAACAATATTAAATACTGAGCCTTTGGTATTTTGTGGCACTTCCTGTTCAAGCCAAGCAATTTTAGCATTGTCATGTACAATACGCTCACCGTGATCTGGTAGAATTTGACCTTGGAGTATTTTGAAAAGCGAGGATTTGCCAGCGCCATTGCGACCGATTAAACAAATACGTTTATTAGCATCGATATCAACAGAGACATTATCTAGAAGTTTATGATGTCCAAAAGCAAGCTCGACATTGCGAAGAGAAATAATTGGCATAGTCTATGAATATAATCGTTGTGTTAAAGCGTTAAATCATTTTGTTAAGCTCGGCAAGATTGCGTGACGCAAGATCATGCCCAATTTTTGTACCAAGACGTTTTGCAATAAAACCGGCTGAAATAATTCCGCGAATAATATCTTTACCAGATTTATTTTGCTCTTGGATAATCAAATGATCAATGTGTTTATCGTGCATAAGACGTGCAATATGTCCCACCAACATGTCTTTCAGTACAGCATAATCAAGCATTGGTAAATCACCAATTTTTACCATTAACATGCCGACAGTTACTTCTTTATGATGAATATCTTCGCTTTGCGCAACTTGCGTGCGATATATACCTTGTAATCTGCACGTATTAATTAAGCCAACAACTTCATCGTCATTATTTATCACCAATAGTGCATGCACTTCCACTTTTTTCATCATCTGTAGGGCGTCATCTGCCAGAGCCTTCACATGAATAACATAAGGTTTAGCTGTATGAAAATCAGTAAAAACGTGTAAAGCAGGCGTTTCAAGTGAAATCACATCCACTGTTTCTGGATGATAGTAAGGGATACTAATTTGACGGTTGTGTGTTGTTGTTTCAAGCAGTTTGTATTCTTTATATGCCATAAGTCGATCCTTGTGATGATTATTTTTCGTAAGTCTAATCATCATTTTGCTGCTTTGCAAACGCAATAAGCGTATGAGCAATAGAAATAAAGTAAGACAGTCTTGCGTTTAGGCAAACCATAGTGAAACCGTACCCTTGATGCGTTGCCATAATGATCCTGTTGCATCATCTTTTAAAGCAACTACTGGGAAAGTTTCAATTGTTTTACCTTTATAGACCATAGTAACATTTCCAGCTTCGGTACCTGCAGTAACAGGAGCAATTAAACCTTTAGGGTTTTTATGCAGGACAAATTGAATATCCTTAGCATCAATATAGTTTGGAAAACTGATGGCAACTGGCTTTTGGACACCAATATCAACTGTATCACTTTCACCTTTGTAAATGCGAATACTCCCTAGAGCATAATTTGCTGGATAAAACGTTTTAGTTTGAAAGTTAGAAAAGCCATATTCTAGTAATGTCTGACTATCACGTGCGCTTTGTAAAAGACTCGTTGAGCCGATAACAACAGAGATTAGCCGATCGTGATCTGGTTTAACAGCTGAGGAAACGAGTGAGTAACCGGCTGAGTCAGTTGAGCCTGTTTTAATTCCATCAGCATAAGGATAGATATCTAAAAGCTTGTTGTAGTTGCGCGTGACAAAACCGTTCATACTTACACTTGCCATTTTGTAATAATGATAATATTGTGGGTAGTCATAAATTAAATGTTGTGCCAAGATCGATAAGTCACGCGCTGAAGTATATAAATTAGGTGCAGGTAAGCCCATGACATCACTAAAGTGGGTGTTATTCATGCCTAATTTCTTCGCGGTAAAGTTCATAATGTTAACAAACCCTTCCTGAGTGCCAGCAAGTGTCATGGCTAATGTTACAGCGGCATCATTACCTGACGCAACAATTGTGCCCTCTAGTAGATCTTGGATAGTTACTTCTTGCCCTGCTTTTAAATGCATACTGGAACCTGCTGTATGCCAGGCAATAGCAGGTACTTGCACTTTTTGATCAAGTTTAATGCTGCCAGCTGCTAGTTTCTGTTCGACGATGTAAAGCAACATCATTTTGGTTAATGAGGCAGGTGCGACACGCATATTGGCGTTTTTTTCGGCTAAAATATTACCTGTTTTAGCATCGATTAATAGATAGCTTTTAACGTTAAGCATTGGTGGCGTTACAACCTGATTGTGCCAAATTTCAGTTGCCGGTGTGATGCTTGGAAGTACTAAATTGGCAGGAGCAGGGGGAACTTGCACCTCAAGTGGGACATTTGCACTTGAAGACACTGCACCATAGGCATTAAGAGGAACACCCATATAGTTAACAGAGCTTGCGCCATAAGTATTAGGTTCATTTTGTGTGGTTGATTGTGCTATTTGTTTTTGTACATTGTTTGTTGCATCTTGAGCAAAAGTAAGCTGGGTACCTAGCAAAACAACAGAGGTTGTTGCAATAAGAGAAATTTTTTGAATAGTGAACATGTTATTACCTAATTATGTTGAAGTTTAAAAGTAATTGTCAAAGTGCCAATGTACAGCATTATATACTGCTCATAAAGCATTTTACAGTATTTCTGCTATTGAATTTCCCGCGTTTTGGTCCATTGGATTTTGGCAATAGCGAATACGAGAAAGCGATAAAAGGTTTTTGATTAAGATAAGCAAAGTGCAAATGCAGATTGTTAATTTTTTTTGGAAATTTTTAGTTTTTGAACTATTTGGGTGAGGGAGTGAAAATTTTTAGAATTATGATGCAAGGTTGGAGATATTGTAAAATGGTCTGTGGTGGGTATAATACTCTTTATCTTAAAGAGTATGAGTAATGCCTAACATGTTCCATGTTGGGCGTTTTTTATTGTTCTAAAAATTAGACAATTGTGTAAAGTTAACAGGTTGAGGATAAAAAAATGGCGGTACGAATTCCAATGACTGTTGCCGGTGAAGCAGCGTTAAAAGCAGAACTACAAGACTTAAAAAGTATCCAGCGTCCAAAGGTAATTTCTGCAATTTCAGAAGCGCGTGAGCATGGTGATTTAAAAGAAAATGCCGAATATCATGCCGCACGCGAGCAGCAGAGCTTTATTGAAGGACGTATTCAAGAGCTCGAGGCTAAGCTGGGCAATGCACAAGTGATTGATATTGCGAATATGGCAAATAGTGGTAAGGTAATTTTTGGTGCGACAGTTACCTTGTTAAATGTCGATACCGATGAGGAGATGACCTATCAAATCGTGGGTGAGGATGAAGCAAATATTAAATGCAATAAAATTTCATTAAGCTCACCACTAGCACGTGGATTAATTGGCAAAGAAGAGGGTGATGAGGCCAGTATTATCACACCATCTGGTATGGTTGATTATGAGATTATTATGGTTGAATATCGATAACAATGTGATCATCAACAATGAATTATATCCTATTACTATTTATCGGCATTATATGGGGTGGTCAGTTTGTTTTAATTGACTTTTCTTTAACAAGTTACACACCTGAACAACTAGCACTTTTAAGAACATTTTATGCAGCTATTTTTTTAATTATATTTTGTCTATTTGCCAAAAGAAAACAGAAAAAAAGAAACATTAAAACGTGGTGTAAGGTTGCTACTATTGGGATACTTGAGGTGGTAATCCCATTTACCTTGGTAACGTGGGGCCAACAGTTTGTCTCAGGAAGTATGGCATCAATTTTGATGGGAACAATCCCATTTTTTACTATTATCTTAGTACTGTTGACACGTGTTGAGCGTGCGACAAAAGCCAAATTTATCGGCATGCTGATAGGGTTTGTTGGCTTATTGGTTTTATTTGCCCCCGATTTAATGGCAACTGGTTTATCAAGTGCGTTATTGCCACAGTTGGCAATTATGCTTGGTGCGTTATCATTTGCTGGAGCCTTAATCGTTATCAGAAGTTTACCTAATGAAGACGCATTTTTACTGTCACGCGATGCATTTACTATCGGCACAATCATTATGTTGGCCATAAACCTTAGTAACGGCTCATTACAAGGCATGCATTTTGTTTTACATCCATTGATTGCATCGATTGTATTAGGCGTTTTTTGCTCGGGATTAGTTTATGTATTGTATGTCAGTTTGATTAAGCGTGCAGGCGCTGGATTTTGCTCATTATCAAATTATCTTGTGCCACTATTTGGCAGCTTATTGGGTTTTATTATTATGGGTGACCATATTAGTCTGAATATGATATTTGCCTGTTTATTAATTTTATTATCTATTGCTATTGAGCCGATTTTGGCTTTTTTAAAACGATACAGTCGGGTAAAATTAAGCTGAAGATTAGCAAACACTAAGCTATACCACTTTTAAATCATTTTATGGTATTTATCTGTGAAGTATTTTTGAATGTAATTTTTTTTGAGGAACAATGATGTCTGAATTTCTACAGGCGCTAAATAAGCGACGCACATTCGCGATTATTTCGCATCCGGATGCTGGAAAAACTACGCTAACTGAGAAAATGTTGCTATTTGGAAACTTAATCCAGTTAGCAGGTACGGTGAAAGGTAAAAAGTCAGGTCGCCATGCGACTTCTGACTGGATGGAGCTTGAGAAACAACGTGGTATTTCAGTAACTACGTCAGTCATGCAATTCCCATATAATGGCTGTGTGGTGAATCTTTTGGACACCCCGGGACACGAGGATTTTTCAGAGGACACTTATCGTACATTAACTGCAGTGGACTCAGCGTTGATGGTAATAGATGGGGTCAAAGGGGTTGAGGCGCGTACGATTAAATTAATGGAAGTATGTCGCTTAAGAACAACACCTATCTTAACTTTTATCAATAAGTTTGATCGTGATACGCGTGACCCGATGGAGTTGATGGATGAGGTTGAAGATATATTGAATATTCAATGTGCACCGATGACCTGGCCAATTGCTTCAGGTAAAGAGTTTAAAGGGGTTTATCACCTCTATAATGATGAGGTGATTCTATTTGAAACGGGGCACGGTCACCATATTCATAATTATAAGGTAATCAAAGGACTTAATAATAGCGAGCTTGATGCAAAGATTGGTTATTTGGCAGATGAGCTAAGAGAGCAAGTTGAGCTTGTTAAAGGTGCAAGTCATGCGTTTGATTTAGAGAAATATCGACGCGGTGAGTTAACCCCTGTATTCTTTGGTACGGCATTAAGTAACTTTGGTATTAAAGAGATGTTAGATACTTTTACTCAATATGCGCCATCGCCAACACCAAGAACCACTGATATGCGTGAAGTGCATGCAAATGAAGAGCCGTTAACAGGTTTTGTTTTTAAAATTCAAGCCAATATGGATCCGCAACATCGTGATCGAATGGCGTTTTTTCGAATCTGTTCAGGAAAATATACAAAAGGCATGAAATTGCAGCATGTGCGTATTAATAAGCAAGTGCAGATTGCTAATGCCTTGACGTTCGTCGCCGGTGAACGTGAGTCTTTGGAGGAAGCCTATCCAGGAGATATTATCGGTTTGCATAATCATGGTACAATCCAAATTGGCGACACCTTTACGCAAGGTGAGTTACTGAAATTTACTGGGATTCCTAACTTTGCACCTGAGATTTTTAGACGTGTGCGTTTAAATGATCCATTGAAAACAAAAGCGCTTTTAAAAGGGTTAATTCAATTATCGGAAGAAGGGGCGACACAAGTATTTAGACCTTTAAATAATAATGATTTGATTCTGGGAGCAATTGGGGTATTACAGTTTGATGTCGTCGCCCATCGTTTAGAAAATGAATATGGCGTTAAATGCAGCTATGAGCAAGTCAATGTTGTTGCCTCTCGCTGGATAGAATCACATGATAAGAAAAAACTCGAGCAATTTAAAAACAAATATGCAGATAATTTAGCATTAGATGGTGGTGATCACTTGACGTATTTAGCAACAACGCGCGTTAATTTGCAAATGGCAGAAGAGCGTAACCCGGATATTCAATTCTTAGCTACAAGGGAACATTAAAAAAAAGAGGAAACAGGTAATCGACGAGTCACTAGATCCATTCAAGGAGGGAGGAGGGAGGAAGTTGATACTAGTGACCCGCCGAAAGAGAGCGCCACTATACTAGGCTTTTTATGTGATGAAAAGGAGTTTTTTGTAAATATTTACAAAAAATACAAATTGATAATAACTTAAGAGGCTTAGAAAAATGGCAGTGCATCTAAACTTATGCTAATACCATTAGCGCGTGCGTGGCGTAACCAGTAGTGTGACTTAAAGAGATCTGTTGGTACACCAATACCTTTTCTATACATGTATGCTAAATAAATTTGTGCTTCAGGATAGTCATTTTTGGCTGCTTTTTCAATCCAATAAAAGCCAACAGCAGGGTTCGATTGAACACCTAAGCCTTGAAAATACATAAGTCCAAGCTTAAATTGTGCTTCAGCGTAACCCGTAGCTGCTGAGTACTGAATATAATCAACGGCTTTATCTATATTGTTGCCACCTGACTGACTAATTTGTTTGCTGTATTCAACACCCTTATCATAGGCAGCTTTAGGACTGAGTTGTGTGTAGTTAATATGTTCATTATCGATTGAATTTTTGGCAGTTGCGGGTTTATTATGGATTGTGTTTGATGTGCTCTCTAGCTTGCTACTGGTAAGAGCATGTGCATCGTTATGGTATAGTACAGTGACGCCTAGAATAATGGCAAATATGGCGATAATAACACCGATCCAGACTGAAAGATGATTTTTAATAAGCTTCATGTATGTTTGCTCCAAACTTCTCACAAATTATTATGCCTTGCTATGTAAATACTCACAAGCAAATAACGTGTTTTCTAGTAAAGTAGCAATTGTCATAGGACCTACACCTCCAGGAACTGGAGTAATAAAAGCAGCGTTTTCAATGGCATTGACAAAATCAACATCACCAACAATACGACCATCATCTAAGCGATTAATACCAACATCGATAACTACAGCACCTTTTTTTAACCAATGTCCTTTGATAAAGTGGGGTTTACCAACTGCAGCAACAACGATATCAGCGCGTGCTAAATGCTCGGTTAGATCATTAGTAAAACGATGACAAGTAGTGACTGTAGAGCCGGCTAATAGGAGCTCCATCAACATTGGACGCCCAACAATATTAGACGCGCCAACGATTACTGCATGCTTACCTTTAAAGTTGTCAATAACAGACGCCAATAGCGTCATAACGCCTTTTGGGGTGCATGGACGTAAAAGTGGATTTCGCTGCATTAGTTTGCCAATATTATAAGGATGAAATCCATCAACATCTTTATCAGGGCGAATTGCTTCAAGCACTTTTTCAGCATCGATATGTGGAGGAAGTGGTAATTGCACCAGTATGCCATCAATTGTAGGGTCATTATTAAGTTGATTAATAAGGTTGAATAGCTCGCTATTACTCGTATTTTCATTCAGGTCATAGTTTAAGGATAAAAAGCCCACCTCTTCACATGCTTTACGTTTATTATTGACATAAATTTGTGAGGCAGGGTTATTACCGACAATAATAACAGCCAATCCAGGAATACGCTTGTTTTGCTCTTTTAGTTGATCAACTTGTCGTTTAATCTTGAGTCTGATTTCTTGCGCTTTCTTTTTGCCGTCAATAATCTGTGCCATAGCATAGGTTCCTGTTTTCTATTTTTCTATAGGCTTAATTTTGTAGTACATGATAGACAATTCACACCTTATTTTAAACAACATTTGTTAATGTTCTTGAATCGTACCAAAAGATCGTCTAGTTTAAGCAATAGTGCTTTATATCATTGGTTTTGATGAATGAAAAAACATATTATTTTTGGGATTGTGACGGCTGTCTTGTTATTAATCGTTATTTATTTTTTGTTTTTAGCAACTGCTAAAAAAGAGGTGAGTTTCCATGTTGAGCCAACAGGCGTGATGGTGGCAGTTGCTAATGAACACAATATTCCATTATCAGCTAAAGGAACAGGTCTGTTGATAGCACCAAATACCGTGACACTTAAATCACAGATTGCAGGGATTATTAGCAGCATTGATTTTATTAGTGGGCAATATGTCAAAGAAGGGCAACTATTGATGACTTTGGATGATACCAAACAAATGGCAGATGTGAATTCTACCTTAGCAGATTTTACAAAATCTAAGGCGCAATATAAGCGAACGGACACCTTGTATAAGGAGAACAATGCTGTTTCACAAAGTGAGCTGGATAATGCCAAGGCAAGTTACATGCAGACAAAAGCGCAATATGATGCCGCGTTATATCAGCTATCCAATACCAAAATCGTCGCACCTTTTAGCGGATATTTGACTTTAACGACTTTAGCAAAAGGTAGTTATGTTTCAGCTGGAGACACCTTAGTATCATTGGTGGATAAAGAAAATTTACAATTACAATACGCATTACCTGAGTCTTATGCTAGTAGTATTAAGATTGGTCAAACTGTCGATTTCAGGGTTGATGCATTTCCAGGGCAAGTTTTTCATGCTAAGGTTGATTATATCTCGCCTGATGTTTCAGATGATAATTTAACTTTCACCGTACGCGCTGTTTTTAAAAACACGGATAATCTCTTAAGTCCAGGTATGAGTGTTTATGTCTCACAAATTATCAAAGAGAATAATATGGTATTAGCGGTGCCAGAAAGCGCATTAAGCGCACAAAGTGGCGGTTTTATTGTGTATGTTATTGTTGATAATAAAGCCAAAATGGTACCGGTACAAATTGGACAAATTAACAAAGGTTATGTCAGTATTTTAGAGGGTTTAAATAAAGGGCAAGAAGTGATTGTCTCTTCTGAAGGTAATATTTCCGATGGTGTTGCCGTTAAGGTGGAGAAATAAATGAAGCTGCCTGAGATTTGTATTAAGCGCCCGGTATTGTCATTTGTACTTAATGCCATATTGGTGCTATGTGGTTTATTGAGTTTTAGTTATGTTAAGTTGCAATTTGAACCAACAATATTTAAGCCGGTATTAATGATTCAAACGAATTATCCAGGGGCTAGTGCTGATGTGGTTCAAAAAGATGTTACCCAACAACTTGTTGCAGCAATCTCAGGGACTGAAAATCTAAGCTACATTGAAGCAACATCAATGCAGGATCAAAGTCAGATTAAACTTAACTTTGGTAATATTGATCAGGAGAAATTCATTACTGCACAATCTGAGGTGATGCGTGATATTGCTGGTGTTGATTTGCCACAAAATGCGCAAACGCCGCAGATTAAACAGCGTGGTGATGGCTCTCAAGTCATGCTTATTGGTTTCCAAGATAGTAATCGCTCGACGGAAAGTCTGACATCATATATCAATGATACGATTACCAAACAATTGGCACAGATTCCAGGGGTGGGTGACGTGCAGGTCTATTCCGAAGGCTCAGCACTACGTATAGAGCTTGACCCCAAGGCAATGGCAATTTTAAAAATCTCAGCAATTGATGTTGTGAATAAACTAGAACAACTTAACCGTAATGTCTCTGCGGGACAGTTGATTACCAGTAATAATACCTATACGATTAACGTCGATAGTGCATTAGATAATATTAGTAAGTTTGAAAATCTGATTATTGCTAAACATAACGGCAAATTAATTTATTTAAAACAAATTGCTAAAATATATCTGGGTAATTTATCACTTGCCAATGGCTCAATTAGTATTATTGATGGTAAGCCAGGGGTGGTGGTCAATGTATCACAAACCAGTGATGCTAATCCAATTGAGGTTGCCAATGCAGTCGCAAAAGCCGTTAAACAAATGCAAGGCTCATTGCCGCCGGGGATGAAAGCCAGTGTACTCTTTAATGTGGCAACATCGCTTAAAGCCTCCTTATATGAAGTGATTAAGACGATTATTGAGGCGATTATTCTAGTGTCATTCATCTCTTTATTGTTTTTAGGACGCTTTAGAGCGGCACTTGTGCCGATTGTTACCTTGCCAGTGTGCTTGATTGGTGTGTTTGTGATTATCTGGCCGTTGGGCTTTAGTATCAATATGATGACGCTACTTGCCATTGTGCTGGCGGTAGGGCTTGTAGTTGACGATGCGATTGTTGTGCTTGAGAACTGCTATCGCTATATGCAAAAGGGCTATAATGCGTTTGAGGCAGCGATTTTAGGTAGTAAAGAAATCGGCTTTGCGATTATTGGTATGACAATTACACTGGTTGCTGTCTATATCCCAATTGCATTTATGAATGATAAGTCAGCTGTGTTCTTTCGCGAATTTGCCTTTACCTTAGCCGCAAGCGTTTTAATCTCAGGCTTTGTCGCTTTGACACTGTCGCCGACGATGTGTGCACACACCTTAGGTCATGCAAAAGAAAGCCGCTATGAGAAATTTGTTAGCAGATTGTTTGCAGGTTGTGAAAAGGCGTATAAAAAATCACTGCATTTTGTATTGCAAGTACGCTTTTGGGTCATTGCTATTTTTATTATTTTAATTATTGCAGGTATAGGTTTGTTTCGCTCGATGCCAACGGCATTGCAACCCAATGATACCATTGGTGTGGTGGGCGTAAATATCGTTGGGCAAAGTAACGCAAGCTCAGACTTTATTATGCAAAAGCTTGATGAAATACAAAGTAAGTTACCAAGTAAGGTGTTTGATCACTCTTTTGGGTTTGTTGATACGCAAAGTGGGCAAACATCTGGTTTTTCAATGAATATTCTAAAAGAAGATCAAGTAACGAATGCTTATAAAGTAGCACAAGAACTAAATGGGATTATTAAAAATACCCAAGGTATACAAGGTAGCAGTTGGGTGTTTCCCTTATCAGGGCGTAATCAGTCCGGTGATGGTGATATTCAAATGTATCTATTGAGTATGGATGACTATCAAACCCTTTATAAAAAGGCCGAAAGTCTAATCAATATGCTCGAGAAGCTACCAGGTATCTCGTATGCAAGTATAGGCAGTGCTGCAGATAGTGGGCAATTTGATATGAAGATCAACTATACTAATGCCGCATTGTTAGATGTCGATCCTGCGAATATCCAAACCATATTAAACATTATGTTTGGTGGCTGGCAGTTGTCACGTGATTATGAAACCGGTGGTGAGAGTTTCCCTATTTATGTGCAATTGCCAAAAAAAGATCTCAAGAGTTTTGGTGTGTTAAATCGTTTATATATCAAAACCGATTCAGGTGGTTGGGTGCAATTAGGGCGTTTAGTGAGTATCTCACCGGTGGTAAAAATTCCTTATTTGACTACGTATAATCAAATGCATGCAATGTCAATTAGTGTTAATTTACAGCCAAATGCTTCGATGGGACAAGTGGTAGAGCAAATCAAAGCGATTACTGAACAGCTATTGCCTGGTACAAGTTTGGCATTTAAAGGAGATGCTAAAGATATGCTTGAGGGCAATAACAGTATGATCATTATTTTTATCGCAGGGCTTTTATTTATTTATCTTGTTCTTGCAGCATTGTTTGAGAGTTTTATAGATCCGTTTATTATTCTCTTAACCGTGCCATTATGTGTGATTGGTGCGTTACTTGGACTTAAACTCATAGGAGGAACATTAAATATCTATACAGATATTGGTTTAATTACTTTAATTGGTCTTGTATCCAAACATGGTGTGTTGATTGTACAATTCTCTAATGAGTTATTAGCTAAAGGTGTGGCATTAAATGAAGCGGTGATTAAAGGGGCTGGAACACGTTTGCGTCCAATACTCATGACCTCTGCAACAATGATTTTAGGAGCTATTCCATTGTTGCTAAGTACGGGAGTGGGGGAGCATGCGCGCCAACAAATTGGTATGGTTATTGTTGCAGGGTTGTTATTAGGATCATTATTTTCATTATTTATCGTGCCAGTAGCTTATCAACTATTGAAATCGATAAGACATAGATAGTTCAGGCCAAGACCTGCTACGCATTTCAAAAGCAGAGTATGTATAGTGATTCCAGTATATAACTGATCAACCGTGACTTTGATGGCCTATTGCTCCGGAACTTGCGCTGTGGGCCAGTATGGGTTAATTTCATATAGAAAAATCATCAATGACATCGTCATACTTCCCTTATGTATCTGTTAACGATAGCCTTGAGTATATCTCCAAAGATTCACGTTTTGAATGCCCCGAGTAAAGTTGAATAAAAGCATCATCAATATTTTATTTTTTAACCACGTGAATAAAAATGCCTAAGCTTATGTGCCGAGATTGAATGTGCTAATTTGATTTTCACAAGCTCACTGACTCGAACGCCTGTATATAAAAGGGCTTTAGTGATAAGAATATGTTTTGAATCCTTCGTTTCCCATATCAATTGAAAGTTAAAACTAGATCACTTACAATGCCAAACATCAATATAATGACTTAACTTCAGAGCAAAGGAATGAGAGATAAAAGATATAAAACACTTTGTTTATTGACAGCAATGATACTGCCGCTTGCCTTAACCGCAAAAGAGATCACGCATGATACCAATCAAAAGCAACTTGATAAATCAGATACCAAGACAGACTCTAAAATAAAAGCACCGCAAAAGGTAAGCTTATTTGCCGGGGATTCTTCAGTGCCAGTAAACCCTCTAGGCACAGTATCAAATGAAAATAGGTTATTGCATATCTTACCAGAGAATGGGAATAAAGTGATGCAAGTACCGCTAGTTAGCATTCCTTTAGATGATGGATTGACGTTTAATTATAGTCTGTTTCTCAAGTTATCCTCTGGTTTATACTATAATTATTTACTAGCGATTTTCCCTCATATTGCCTCTTTTGATCAAGGTAAAAACCCATGGTCTGGTTCTAGCCAATATGGACTAACTTATTTAATGTCTTCTGATGGAAACTTAGTTAATTTTATTACGCCAAAAACTGGTGGAAGCGGATTATCTACGTCACATTTCTCAGGAGTGAGTAAGTTATATAGTACGAATATTTATGATAATAATGGAGTTCAATATTACCAATATGATAGTGGATATGAGATGAAGGCTGTTATTAATAGCTCACACCATAAATCTAGTATTACTTATAACTATCAAAAAGCCTATGGCAATGCAAACTCACCTACTTGGAAAGTATGTGATGGAGAAAGTCAATATTTACTTAAAACCATAGAGTTATCAAACAACTATAAGTTGAGCTTTAATTACTATGCAAATGAAATTTATTATCAGAACGGAGACCATGATCCATACTACGTCTGTACTCAATTCTTACCGAGTAATGTTTCTGACAGTTATAATCGACACTGGACTTTTCAGCAAGCAGGGCAATATCATGAGCAACAGGCAATAAATGCTATGACACTACCTGATGGAACTAAACTAACAACTGGATATGGAGACCTTTTTCATGCAAGTTCATCTATAGATGTAACAGGTTTAACCTATAGTGGATTAAACAGTTCAAGCATCACCTACTCAGGCGCTAATTTGTCTACTAATGAAACAGAAACCTATAGCGTTGTTAATGGTAATCATATTATTACCCACACCGATGGCTCAAAAGATATTTACCACTATATTGCTTCAACTAATGGAGAGCTTAATAATAACAAAGGCGCTTACGATAAACATTTGATTGAAGATAAAAATGGTAAAGTCTATTACGATGAAGAAAATACGTGGACAAATATATCAGGTGTTCCAGTATTAACTAAACAGACAATCACACAGGATGGTGTCACAACATCTAAAGTTTTTAGTGATTTTAATAGCTTTCTATACCCACAAACAATCGTAGAGACAGCATCAAATGGAGAGACGCGCACAACCAAATCAACCTATTTTGTGTTAGAGGCGTCAAGTACCCATGGGCATATGGTTAAACCTGCAACTGTTATAGTCACTGATAGTGCAGGTAAAGTGGTGCAAAGTGTTGTTAATACCTATGACACAGAGGGGTATTTAACGACATCGACAGTCAATGGTGTCACAACAACGTATAGTTATGATGCCAAAGGTAATATAGCCTCTGAAACCGATGCCAGTGGCAATAAAACTCAATATCTAAATTACGTCAATGGACAACCACAAACAGTCATTGATCCCAATGGCAACTCAACCACTTATACCTACGATTATCGTGGTCTTGTGTTAACAAAGACCGATGCCAAAGGCAATGTGACGAAGTATAGCTACGATGTGATGGATCGCTTAACATCTGTCATACCTCCAATTGGGAATACTGTTACTTATACCTACACCAATCATGGGCTAACCGTCACGAAAACACAAGGTCAAGCCGTTACAACCACTAACTATGATGGCTTTGGGCGTGTGATTAACTCAACGGTAAGCGATAGTAATCCAGCAGATACAATTGCTAAGGTCAATAAATATGACCCCGTGAATAATAGGCGCTTTGCCAGTTACCCTTGTCGAAATATTGCACAATGCACTGTTGGTGATATTTACACAAATGATGTCTTAAATCGCCCGATTCAACTAGTTAAAGATACGACATCTTTTTAGAGGGATAATGAGATGAAAATATTAACAAAACTATCTTTTGCTGTTCTAAGTTTATTTGTTGCCGTTAATAGCTTTGCTAGTTATACGTGGACAGCACATTATGGTGCAAATGGTTCAGATGGGTATCACGGTGATGGCTTAAGTTTTAAGCAAGTTATCGATTCAAATAGTCACGTTAAAACAATGGTTTATAGCCAAGGCTTTGGGAGTCCGTTTCTAGTCGATAATTTATACCCCAATTTAGGTCCTTGGATTTTAGGGTATTATGATGTGCAAGGTAGATTGTTAAAGATATCTGATGTGCATAGTAAATTAGTTCATACTTATTCCTATGATACAGCTCACCTAGATTGGTTAATGTCACAAACTGATCCTGAGCTTGGTACAACGAATTATACTTATTATGCTAATGGCCTAAGAGCGACAGAACAAACCAACAACAGCTCAAAAACAAAATTTGTTTATGATGCTAATGGAAATGTTACCTCTATTATTTACAGTGCTTCTGCAGATAATAGCATCCCAGTGGCACCAACCGTTAATAATAGCTATGATCCAAATAATAACTTAGCAACAACAACCGTTGTTGATGCAGCCAATAAACCATTAAGTAGTATTACCTTTGGTTATGATGCATTAAATAGATTAACATCAATGTCTTTTGCTGATGGTTATGGTTTGGGTAATGGCAGCTTGAATTACACTTATGACGATAACGGTTCTTTAACAAGCATACACTATCCTGATGGTTTAATTATCTCCTATAACCCTAACCCGTTGGGAAATCCAACTCAGCTGGTTAGAACAGATAGTAATTTCCAAACGCTTGTAGTTGGCGATATCAAATATTCTCCCTTTAATACGATCACAAGCTATCAAGGTGGTGTTAATGTCACTCATATCTTGGATGCCATGGGTAGAATTAGTAATATTGCAGCAGGGTCAATTATTAATCGTACCTATAGCTACGATGGTGAAAATAATGTATTAAGTATTACCAACAATCTTAATACAAGTGAGAATGAAAGCTTTACTTATGATGATGCTAATCGCTTAATAACCGCTAATGGCGTTTGGGGTGCTGCCAGTTATCACTATGATATGGGTAACAATATCACTCAATTACAAGTTGCTAGCCAGACAAATAACTATACTTACAGCACAAATAACCTTTTAACAGCGATCACCGGCAGTACCAATGAGAATATCACCTATGACGCCAATGGCAATGTGATCCAAAAAGGCGATGATCATTACCTGTATGATGCAGCCGGTCATTTGATTCATTTTAATAACGCATCACACGCGATTGATTTTAAATATGACCCTTTAGGGCATGTTATTACCACAAGAGAAGATGGAAAACGCTTACTTATCACGGTTTATGATCGTGATGGAAAGTTAATGTATAAAGAAAATCGTGATTTGGTCAATAACACTAATGAAATCACCGATTATATTTATCTTGAAGGTAAACTTGTTGCTACAGCAACACACTCTGTTTCAGACCTTCAACACGTTACTTTTCATTACTTGATCACTAATCCTCTAGGCTCTCCCATTGCCAGCATTACCAATGGACAGGTAGACTGGACACAAAGCTATCGACCATTTGGTATTGAATTAAAGGAGCGACCAACACTTGAAGATCATATCGGCTTTACCGGTAAAGAAACAGTAAAGGATATGAATCTTGTTAATATGAATGCAAGATACTATGCGCCAAGTCTTGGCAGATTTATGGCGTATGATCCAGCACCGCCTGAGGTTGATAATATTTCTAGTTTTAATCGTTATGCTTATGCTAATAATAATCCACTTAGATATATTGATCCGACAGGACTTTGGTCAATCAGTGGCATGTTTAGTGGTGACACCGGACATGACATAGCTGATCACGCCAATAGTTTTGCCTCAGGCATGAATAAGGGTATTAGTGGTGGATTGGTTGATCAAAAGTATAATCGTAATCACCAGATTGACCATATGGTCGGTGAAACCTTGGGCATGGTTGTCGGTATGGGCATTGGGACTACTGAAGCCCGCATAGCAACTGAAGCCGGAGGCTTAATTAAAAGTGCCATTACTGCAGTTATGAAAGAAAAGAATGTTGCAGGGCAGGTTAATGCAGCTAGAGGAGCTGAAGAAGTAGAGCAATTGGGTGGTAGCTACTCACAACTCAGAGGTAAAGTACCAGGGAATGAAGTTCACCATATGCCTGCAGATTCGGCTAGTCCACTTTCAAGGGGTAAAGGACCCTCAATATCTATGGAAAAAGCTGATCATTATCAGACCGCAAGCCATAGTAGAGTTCCTGGAAGTAAATCCTTTCGAGCAAAACAAGCCGATTTAATTTCCCAAGGAAGATTTAAAGATGCTCAACAAATGGATATTAATGATATAAGGGATAAGTTTGGCTCTAAATATGATGGAGCTATAAGTCAAATGCAAGATTATACGAATAACCTAGATGTATGAGGATGTTAATATGATTTTTAATGTACACAATCAGGGATGTGAATCTATGAAAATTGGCATGTTAAAAGACTTGATTAGACATAAAAACATCAACATTCTATATAAAAAGGATTTTGTTTCTGGCGAAGGGCATGACTGGGAGTCAATTTATGATATATTTTCTAATGAGAAAATTGAAATGGATAAAGCTAATGTGTTTTACATTAATGTTGCATACAACGAGGATCACAAAGCTACATTTATAAGTTGTGGTCAACCTTCTAAAGTTTTATTCGATGCCTATTCACCAACATTAAATTTATTAACTGAAGATTTTTTTGATATTTTTCTATTTCTTTCACATCTTGACAAAAACTTGATGGTTGACTCTAGCGGTTTGACCTCCTTAAAATATAATATAAGCGTCAACGCTCCTTTTTTAACTAGTAGATGGGATGACACAGAAGAGGATTATCCTCGTGGTGAAGAAGGATGGAGTGGAACTATTGAGTCCATTTGTTTTTTTGATGATAGTTATTACCAAGACACACCTATAAATATACTTCATGACCCAGCTATTAAAGAAAAAATAAACCAATACTTTGCTAATTTAAAAAAGCATTAAGATTGCTATATTTGTGTTAAATTTAGACAGACTAGCCCACAGCGCAAGTTCCGGAGCAATAGGCCTATACCTTTAACCTATATCAGCAATAGGTTATCAAGGTCACGGTTGATCGGTTATATACTGGAATGACTCTCTGTACACGATGATTTTTTCATTTGAGTAGCTCCTGTAATGGTCGATTTA
>NZ_QLIU01000035.1 GCF_003574425.1 Cysteiniphilum halobium
GGTCGACCAGGTGGGGAAATAGGCTTTAAACTATCACGTTTGCACCATTCGTTTACACACCAGAGACTGACTGAAAACATTTGAGAAGCATCTGCTTTTGAACCACCGGCTTGGACAAACTCAACTACCCGCTTACGAAGATCTAAACTATATGACATCCATTCCATAATCCAAACACTAATATAGTCAATAGTTTACTTAAATTGGATTTATTTTGGAACTACTATAAATAATTGATTCCTGTTACTGTACATGTTTGATGGTAGTTATGGAGAATCTGCTTAAGTATCACAAGCTTATCAACGACTATGATCTTGAACTTGTAGGTATATAACTCTTTTTGCAAGAGCGTTAAAGTCAAGGAAAATATTTCAATGTTTTTGTACTATAATTTTATACAAGAAACACATTTAGTTATGGGATATAAATGAAAAGTTATTCGCCTAGTACATTAAGTAAACTAGCCAATACAACTGTTAGGACATTACATCACTATGACAATGTCGGTTTATTAAAGCCAACATTTCGAAATGAAAAGGGTTATCGTGCTTATAGCGAATCTGACTTTGAGAAATTGCGCAAAATTGGATTATTAAAACTTTTCAGAACGCCGTTAAAAGATATGAATAAAGCACTATCCTCTTTTGGTCAAAAAAATAGTGAAATACTCCAGCTGCAAAAACGTAATATTGAAAAAGATAAACAACAGTTAATCCTCTCTAGTCACATGCTTATGTATATAGAGGAACAAGAAATTTTATCACAACCTGTTGACTGGGAGGTGCTTGATCAGATCAGATACTATTGCCTACAATCCAAGAATTTTCCATTGAATGATTGGCTTAACCTTTTTTTGACTAAGATTGAGCAAGAAGCATTTAAAGACCATCAAAAGAAGCTCGGAGAAAAAGGGCAAATAGAATACAGTCAAAAATGGACGGTTTTATTTAACCAGTTGCGTCTTCTTGATACGCCTGAAGACGCTGATTTTAATCGTCAAGAGTTTATTGCTCAATGGAGGGCTCTTGCAAATTTTGGGATGAAAGACTATCCATCTTTGTCATTAAAAACCTGGGCTTTAATGCGCACAATTGGCATTCCTAAAGCATGGATGCCATTTTATAATGAATACGCAATTACGCTGGCAAGACAATTATTAATCTCAAGATATTAGTAACTAAAATTTTCCAAATAAACTATTACGTAACGTCAAAGTCAAAATATTTATCTTAGTATATTTTTGGTACAAATATTTCGTCATAGATAGAAAACTACTATGCTAATTTTGTTATAAGTATTTTGCTTAATAACAAAAAAATCATTAAGGAACATAATGTAAAAGGAGATTTAACTGTATGAAAAAATCAAAGCTTATGTTAATAATATCAGCAAGTTTTATTAGCTTTGCCTCATTGCATGCGGAAGCTCGTCTGGTGGCTATGGATAGTCCTAACCGTGTTGCTGATCAATATATTGTTGTCTTAAAGTCACAACCTAGCGTTGGGTTTAGCAATAATGCACAATATATTAACAGCGTTGAAGCACAGATAACGCAGCATGGTGCTAAGGTATTAGACACATACCAGTACGCGTTGTCTGGTATGGCAATAACTGCAACTAAATCACAACTTCAAAATATCCAGCAAAATCCTGCAGTAGAATATATTGAATCCAATCAACGCTTTTCAATTAATGAAACGCAGCATAATCCTGATTGGGGGCTTGACCGTATTGATCAAAGGAACTTACCTTTGAACAATAAATACACATATGAAACATCAGGACAAGGTGTTTCTGTTTATGTTATAGATACTGGTATTAATGCTGAACATCAAGATTTCAAAAATCGTGTAGGTGTTGGCTATGATGCAGTTGATAAAGATAATACACCTCAGGACTGTCAGGGGCATGGCACTCATGTTGCGGGAACTGTTATGGGTACTGTGTATGGCGTCGCTAAAGGTGCTACTGTTCATGCAGTAAGAGTTCTAGGATGTGATGGCAGTGGAACAACAGCTGATATTATTGAAGGAATTGACTGGGTGATTAAAACACATCAAGGTCCATCTGTTGCAAATATGAGCTTAGGTGGTGGTATTTCTCCAGCACTAGATCAAGCAGTTGCTAGTGGCGTAAAAAGTGGTATCACTTTCGTTGTTGCTGCAGGTAATGATGATTATGATGCATGTGCGTACTCGCCTGCAAGATCAGACGTTGCTATCACTGTTGGTGCAACGAATCAATGGGATAATCGTGCAAGCTTTTCCAATTATGGGCAATGTGTTGATATATTTGCCCCCGGCGTTGATATTCGCTCAGACTCAAATACCGATAATAGCGGATCACTTGTTTTGAGTGGCACTTCAATGGCATCACCGCATGTTGCAGGTGTTGTTGCATTGTATTTGCAAGAATATCCAAAAGCTTCCCCGAAAGAAGTTGAAGCTTGGCTATTACAAAATGCAACCAAAGATGAAGTTATTAATCCTAATGGCTCTCCTAATCTTTTACTATATGCCGCCAAAGGAAGTAATCCGCCGCCACCGCCGCCAAGCAACTGTGAAGGCGTCAGTCAGTGGAATCAAAGGACAATCTATTGGGCTGGGGATCTTGTTGTTTACCGCAATAAAGAATATAGGTCATTAAGAAATCATCGTGGTGCCAACCCTAAGAACCCATATTATGGGTGGTATTATTGGAAATATATTAAGGACTGCACTACTAATAGTCTATAACTAATAGCTTTGCTGCATTAGAGCACCGGGGTTCCTTGGGGGATCTGTAATTTACAATGAGTATATGCTTTTAGGTATCAGTTGGACAAAGTAGATCCTCTTTAACTTCATGTTCTGTTTGCTCTTTCTCTACATGGCTATAAATTTGTGCATAGGCTTCGGTTGTGCATATGAATTTTCTAGCAATATTAATAATTTGCCCATTATAAAAAGGTAATATTTGAGTGGGCACTCCTATCGTGCGCATTAAGTCCCAGAACTTTCGAAATAACTGAGGAAATAAATAAATTTTTGACGCAATTAGAGCTTGTGCCCAATAATCTATGAGATATTGTTTATTTTTATGTAAATTACCGTAGTACTGAAATAACAAAATTTCAGCAAAAAGGTCACTCCATTTTTTCATTACCTTTTCCCTTACGCCTTTTCTTGCTAGTAGTTTCATATACTCTATGAATTGTTCTTGTTCAAAGGTCGTTAGAAAAGCGTCTATCCATTGATATTGATTGAAAGTTTGTTGTTTATTTTTATTGCTATGTTGGTACTCAACAATTTTATCCAGCATCAGCCAATTTATTTTAAGATCTAGTCTTTTTTGTTCTTCTAAGTAATGTAGCATATTCATTGCAAGATTTATAAAGTATTGATCTTGCTCTAGATGAAATTGTTGATTAAGTAAAATCTTAGCTGCAACGGGTGTTCTTTTATTAGCTAATAATTTTTTTATATCATTGAGTGAAATACGTATAAACTTGTATAAATTTATCTTATATAATTTCTTTAGGTCTATATCTGAGTAGAATCGATAGCCATTTTCGTTTCTATATGATGGCTTAAGCAAGTTGATTTTATCATAGTGGTGCAGTGTTCTAGGCGTAATATTTGCAAGCTCACTAATTTTCTTAGGTGAATATATCATATCTATATATCTCTTGTTGTAGACAATTCTATCGGATGAAATCATCACAAAATATATTAAGCGTATGTTTATTGAACGCTATGACGTCACGTCAGGGTCAATATATAATCATGAATTTATTCACAGCCGAATTGAATTAAATCAAAGCAGGCAGCAGAAAGGGTATGACGTAAGAGAACTTGTATACTTTAGATAAAATACTTCAGGATACTATATTATTTCGTCCTTCTACTTCGATAAGCAGATTACACCTATCTTGATAAAGAGATATTAAGGTTTAAGCCAAGTCATTTAGCAGATAGCACCATAAAGGTGTCAGAAGTGGGGTAGTAGTGGTTACTTCGCTTGATCAATAATTTCCTGTAACTCACCGTTTTCATGTAGCTCAAGAATAATATCACAGCCACCGACAAGCTCACCATTAACATAAAGCTGCGGGAATGTTGGCCAATTAGCATATTTTGGCAAAGTTGCACGAATTTCTGGATTTTCTAAAATATTAACAAATGCAAAAGGTTTGCCACATGCTTGAATGGCAGCAACAGCATGGGCTGAGAAACCGCATTGCGGCATTTTTGGTGTACCTTTCATATACAGCAGAATGCTATTGTCAGTAATTTGTGATTTTATCGTTTCGATTACTTTTGCTTCATCAAAATTATGATTTGTATGCATTATTGTTTCCTTATTATTGTCTTAACTTGAAAAGATGCAGGATTAGTATTATATTGCGCGTACATCATATATCAGTTTCTAAATTTCGGTCAACCAACAAGGAGCAAGAAATGTTTGAATTACCATCATTACCATACCCTAAAAATGCACTAGCACCAGTGATATCTGAGGAGACTATCGAGTATCACTATGGCAAGCATCATCAGGCGTATGTAACTAATTTAAATAACTTACTGAAAACAGATGAGTTTAAGTCTTTTGCTGGTAAGTCATTGGAAGAGGTGATTCTAACCTCAAAAGGTGGTGTATTTAACAACGCAGCACAAATCTGGAATCATACTTTTTATTGGAATTGCCTAACACCTAATGCTAAGGCAAAGCCACAAGGGAATTTACTACAAGCGATTGAGAAAAAATTTGGCAACTTTGATGCATTTAAAGAAGCATTTAGTAAAACAGCTGTAACTACTTTTGGTTCTGGCTGGGCATGGCTTGTCAAAACCAAAGAAGGTGAGCTTGAGCTGGTAAGTACAAGCAATGCAGCGTGCCCATTAACACAAGGCCACACGCCACTTTTAACTTGCGATGTGTGGGAGCATGCTTACTATATTGATTATCGTAATGCGCGTCCAAAATATGTCGAAGAGTTCTGGAGTATCATTAATTGGGACTTTGTTGCTAAGCAGTTTGCAAAGTAGATAGCTTAATTCAATTCGAAATATAAGTTTAAAAGTTGTAAGACTTGGCAAAATTAGAAAATTTCTATAGAATTGAGCGGCTTTTGAACTTTGGAGAATATGTATGGCACGTGTAACAGTAGAAGATTGTTTAGAGAAAATCGACAGTCGCTTTGAGTTAATTGTTTTAGCGTCAAAAAGAGCGCGATTCCTAAGCCTAAGTGGTCAAGACCCGCGTGTGGATTGGGATAATGATAAGACAACAGTTGTTGCTTTGCGTGAGATTGCTGATGGTAAAATAAACAAAGTAGAAATCCGTGCTGAACAGGAATATTAAAAAGATTAAGAAAAGTAAAAAATATTGATTTTAGGCGTTGACTTTGATTTTTTTAACCCTATAATCTCATCTCGTTCTCGGGTGCTTAGCTCAGCTGGGAGAGCATCGCCCTTACAAGGCGAGGGTC
The DNA here is from genome assembly GCF_003574425.1 of Cysteiniphilum halobium. Classification (GTDB taxonomy): domain Bacteria; phylum Pseudomonadota; class Gammaproteobacteria; order Francisellales; family Francisellaceae; genus Caedibacter; species Caedibacter halobius. Next base: position 5,471 of record NZ_QLIU01000035.1, read on the forward strand.
GGGGGTTCGAACCCCTCAGCACCCACCAGAGATTCAAAAGGCTTCCTATTCGGAGCCTTTTTTGTTTGTGTTACAGAATAGTGCTTGAGTTTTAAGCTTGTATCTGTGACAATAGCGCGGCTCTTTGCTGTTACCTTTGTGAAAGATACGTAATAGCTTATCGAGAGTACACTACGATAAACCGAAAGGAGTACAATATGAAACATTATGAAATCGTGTTTATGGTTCACCCTGATCAAAGCGATCAGCTACCAAACATGCTACAAAAATACCGTGAAATCGTTGAGTCTAGAGGGGGTAAAATCCACCGTTTAGAAGACTGGGGACGTCGTCAACTTGCTTACCCAATTGCTAAGCTTCACAAGGCGCATTACATTTTAATGAATATTGAATGTGATACCGAAGCATTGAACGAATTAAACGAATCATTCAGATATAATGATGCGATCTTACGTCGTTTGGTACTTAATCAAAGTGAAGCGATCACTGAGCCGTCAATTATGATGGCAAAAGATGAGAAAAAAGAAGTTAAAGAAACAAGCGAAGCCACTGAGTAAGGAGAGTAAAGATGCGTCCAAATCGTCGTCGTAAAGTATGTCGTTTTACCGTTGAAGGCGTTAAAGAGATCGATTACAAAGATTTAAATACATTGAAAGGTTATATCACTGAAACCGGTAAAATCGTTCCAAGTCGAATCACAGGTACATCAACTAAGTATCAACGTCAACTTGCTAATGCAATTAAAAGAGCAAGATTTTTAGCGTTAATCCCTTACTGTGATCGTCACTTTAACTAATCTTTAAGTTAAGAGGTCTTTGACAATGCAAGTTATTTTAAAAGAAAAAGTAGAAAACCTAGGTACGCTAGGAACTGTTGTAAATGTGAAGCCAGGTTATGCGCGCAACTACTTAGTGCCATATGGCAAGGCAGTTCAAGCAACTGAAGCAAACATCGCTGTTTTTGAAAAGCAAAAAGCAGAATTACAAAAATTAGAAGCTGAGCGTTTAACAACAGCTAAAGTAAAATCTGAGAAGATTTCAGGTCAAGTATTTACAATCAAAGCAGCTGCTGGTGATGGTGGTAAGTTATTTGGTTCTGTTGGTACAAAAGAAGTAGCTGATGCTATTGCTGCCGTGGGCGTTGAGGTTGAAAAACGTCACGTTCGCATGCCAGAAGGTATCATCCGTTCATTGGGTGAGTATGCGTTATCAGTACACTTACATTCAGATGTTGATGCTGACATCAAAGTGGTTATTATTGCTGAATAATTGCATAATTATCAGCTTATTACTATGATATTTAAAGCCGCATATTTTGCGGCTTTTTTGTTTTTCTTAACGGAGTAACTAATGCCCTGAATATGTTAATGTTTGCTTCAACTTAGCGCTCATCCTGCTGTCACCTGTTGTTTTTTGCAAATATATTCTGACAGAATAAAACAGCAGACTGTGCGCTAAGTCTCAATTAAATGCTAAAAATTCATGGATTTAGTTAATTTTGCAAGTACCTCTGTATAGTATTGTTTCTTAGTATGGTTAAATGATTCTATAACATTACTGAGCTAAGAAGTTAATTTATGAGTATTAAAATAAATTCACATAGTGCAGGAGCTATATTCTCAGAAATTGCTAAAAAATATAGTAAATATCGGGTAACTTATCCAGAAGAATTATATGATTACTTGAGTAATATTTGTTTTAGTAGAGGGTTAGCATGGGACTGCGCTACAGGGAATGGGCAAGTTGCTTATGACTTAAAAAAATACTTTAACAGAGTAATCGCAACGGATATTTCAGTTGAACAACTTAAATATGCAAAACTAGACCCTAAAATAGTTTATTATAATGCTTCCTGTGAAAATTCTTTAATTGAAGATAATTCTATCGATTTAGTAACAGTGGCATGTGCTGCTCATTGGTTCAACTTAGAAAAGTTCGAGCAAGAATGCTCTAGGGTCTGTAATGAAAAAGGAATAATGGCTCTTTGGTGGTTGTTAGGGTTTCCATATATAACAAAGGAGATTAATGCAATTATCAATACTTTTTATCAGGATGTCACCAGACCCTATTTTAATGAGATTGCAAGAAGGTATTTTGAAGAAGATTTCAAGGGGGTTGAGCTTAGCTTTAACCTAATCAGCCATAAAAAATTTAAATTAACTTTAAAGTGGAATTATTTTGACCTTATTGGCTACTTTTCTAGCATGTCATTTGTTCAAAATTATCTCAAATCAAATAAATATTCTCCCATACAGCTAATTGAAGATAAGCTTAAGAAAAATTGGGGTAATGATTTAACATTAAGAAAAGAGGTGTCTTTAGATATTTTAATGAAAACATATAGAAAATAATAGGCTCAATTAATGTTTAATAAGCACAATAACGTATTCAAAGACCTCATAGAGCAGAGATTTTGCTACCTGTTTTCTGATGGCAATACTTACCTAAGGTGCTTATAGCTTTAGTTGGCTGGTACAGTGTAAGTTAGAATTCTCTAATGTTGAGCATGTTCGCCAACACAATAGAAGAATAATAAGCAAAAGGAACTAGCAAAAGTTGACTCAATAGGGTTAGTAGATCGAATATGTTGCCAATTTTATTTTGGTAACTTTTAATTTGATTCAATTCCTAATCTGAAAGAGCGTTCAACAGTTTCTGATCAATGCTTTTAGGTATTGAGGAGACAATTTATTTAAAAATATATAGAGGATTGATAGACTTGAAAAATATATTACTTATAAATGGCAGTAAAAACTTTGGTCATTCTAAAGGGGAATTAAACAATTATTTAAGTGAAGTTTGTGAAAAACACTTAAATGACTTAGGTTTAAAAGTTAAAAAAACAATGATAGATAGTGGTTATGATATTAACAATGAAATTGATAAGATATTATGGTCTGATGTAATTATTTATCAGATGGCTGCATGGTGGATGGGTGTTCCTTGGATAGTTAAAAAATACATTGATGAAGTATTTACTATAGGACATGGAAAATTGTATTTAAGCGATGGGCGCAGTCGAGGCGATATTTCTAAAAAGTATGGCTCTGGTGGACTGCTTCATAGTAAAAAATATATGCTTTCTATCACGTGGAATGCTCCAGAAGAGGCTTTCCTAGATAAAGACCAGCTTTTTGAAGGAGTAGGCATTGATGGAGTCTATTTACCTGTGCATAAAGCCCATCAGTTTTTAGGGATGACAAGTCTTCCAACTTTCATGTGCAATGATGTGATGAAAAATCCAAGGATTGAAAGCGATGTATTAAGATATCGTAAACATCTTGATTCTGTTTTTAAGTTAGTAAGAGCATAAGAAATTTGTAAGGCTAGCACTTTTGCTTACTTTTGGGGCAATGCCAAAAGTAAGTCACATAGCTGTGAAACAGCGGTGAAGAAAAGTCTTAGATGACAGTTGTCCTTGATGCCTTCATGCTTATATATTTAATATACTCATATAACCAGCAAATGCTCAGCAGATCTTTGATATGCCCGCCACTGACGTGGCTGATGGCAGTGACTTTTTTCCCGCAAAAAAGTCACCAAAAAGCTCGCCCTACAAGTTTTGTTAACGCCAATCCTATGGGATTTTTGCAAACTCGTTGCACTCAAACATGCAAAAATCTAATCCATGGTATTGGGCGCAAAACTTTAATGGGCATCAAGCGCTCATCATAGGTGTTTATTTTACATTTGCTATGTCACATTGATAATGTATGTGATAAATGACATGGAAAGATTGCCATAACAAATTTTAGTTTTTAAAGCAGATAAGTGCGTAGCATTGTTTGAGTGTAACGAGTTTGCATAGCACCTGTTTTAAAAATGTTAAGAAATTTGTAAGGCTAGCACTTTTGCTTACTTTTGGGGCAATACCAAAAGTAAGTCACATAGCTGTGAAACAGCGGTGAAGAAAAGTACAAAATAAAAATCGTCAATTGCCTTTCATAAAAAATTCTTTAGAATGAGGTAACCTCGAACAACGTGAAATTTCAATGATTAATCATCGCGAGCAATTCAAGCATATTCAAAAAGTTTTACTATTGGGTTCTGGTGGAATCCGCATCTCACAAGCAGGTGAATTTGATTATTCCGGATCGCAAGCTATCAAGGCATTAAAAGAAGAAGGCATCAAAGTAATTTTGGTTAACCCCAATATTGCAACGATTCAAACAGACCCTGGGATGGCGGATGAAGTTTATTTTGAGCCTTTAGACTTAGCACATGTGACTAAAATTATTGAGAAAGAAAAACCCGATGCAATTATGCTAAGCTTCGGTGGGCAAACGGCATTAAACTTAGGACTTAAATTAGAAGAAAAAGGAATTTTAGCACTACATAATGTCAAAGTGCTCGGCAGTTCAGTACAAACGATCAAAGAAGCTGAAGATCGCGGGCTTTTCAAAGATAAATTAGATGAAATCAATGTTAAAACTGCCAAGAGTTTTGTGGCAACGACATTAAAAGACGCCATTACCTCTGCTCAAGAAATTGGTTTTCCATTGATGATGCGATCAGGTTTCTCACTAGGAGGATTAGGTTCAGGGATTGTTAGAACGGAAAGCGAGCTTAAACATCGCGTGACCGAAGTTTTAAATGCCACTTCACAAGTATTGATTGAAGAGTGTCTCTTGGGATGGAATGAGTTTGAATACGAGATTGTGCGCGATATGGCAGGTAATGTACTAACCGTGTGTAATATGGAAAACTTTGATCCGATGGGGATTCACACCGGTGAAAGTATTGTCGTCTCACCATCGCAATCGCTGAATAATGAAGAATATCATCGCTTACGCAAGATCGCGATTGATGTTGCTAATCACTTTGAGATTATCGGTGAGTGTAATATTCAATATGCATTTAATCTTGAGACTTCAGATTATCGTGTGATTGAGATTAATCCACGTCTGTCACGTTCATCAGCTTTGGCATCAAAAGCCACAGGATATCCACTAGCCTTTATCGCGGCAAAATTGATTTTAGGTTATAACCTGCATGAATTACAAAATGCGGTAACCAAGAAAACGTGCGCTTATTTTGAGCCAGCCCTTGATTATATTGTTGTTAAGATTCCACGTTGGGATACGCATAAACTCAAAAAAGCAGAGCGCTTTATCGGTACTGAAATGAAGTCAGTCGGTGAGGTGATGGCCATTGGGCGATCATTTCCTGAAGGATTACAAAAAGCTGTAGGCATGCTCAATATTGGTGCAGCAGATTTATCAGATTATCCTTTTGATATCCCTGATCTTGAGCTTGAGATTGAGCGTGCGACTGACCGACGTATCTTCGCACTACATCGCTTTTTTGTGCAAGGTGGTGATATTGAGAAAGCCTATCAGTTATCAAAGATCGATAAGTGGTTCTTAAACCATATGCATACTATTGCTGAAATGGAAAATCGCTTAAAGAATTTAAATAATCCATTAACTAAAGAGTTATTAAAAGAAGCGAAAAAGCTTGGCTTCTCTGACAAGTCAATTGCACGTTTTCGTGAGATGGATGTGCAAGCTTTGCGCGCTTGGCGTATTTCGCAAGGTATTGTGCCCTATGTCAAACAAATTGATACGTTGGCAGGTGAGTTTGAAGCGGAGACGAATTATCTATATATGACGTATCATGGGATTGAGCATGACGTAAAGCCATCGGAGATTAAGGCAAGCTTAATTATTGGTTCAGGTCCTTATAGTATCGGCTCATCAGTTGAGTTTGATTGGTGTGGTGTGACCACAGCGCATACGCTAAAGAAACTTGGTGAGTCGCCAATTATTATTAACTCAAACCCTGAAACGGTATCAACAGATTATGATGAATCTGATCGTTTGTATTTTGAACAACTAACGTTTGAACGCGTGCAGGATATTGCTGATTTTGAAAACTTAAAAGGCATTGTCGTTTCCGTTGGTGGGCAGATTGCCAATAACTTGGTCGTACCATTGGCAAGAGCGGGTTATCCCATCTTAGGTACCTCACCACAGAATATCAACAAAGCAGAGAATCGTGCAATTTTCTCAACGATGTTAAATGATTTAAGCGTTGATCAACCACAATGGCAATCAGTGACAACACTTGAAAAAGCCAAAGAGTTTGCAGATAAAGTTAGTTATCCGATTTTGGTGCGCCCATCGTATGTGTTATCAGGGGCGGCGATGAATGTGATTTATTCAGAAGATGCGCTTGAGCAATACTTGGCAGAAGCGACCTCTGTATCACCTGAGCATCCTGTGGTGATTTCTGATTTTATCAACAATGCTAAAGAACTTGAGATGGATGGTGTAGCCGAGAATGGTGAAATCGTCATTTATGCGATTTCTGAGCATGTTGAGAATGCTGGCGTTCATTCAGGTGATGCCACGATTGTATTACCACCGCAAAACCTATATCTTGAGACGATTCGTCGTGCTAAACGTATCACCAAGAAGATTGTCAAAGCCTTAAATATTTCAGGGCCTTTCAATATTCAATTTATCGCTAAAGATAATAATCTTAAAGTAATTGAATGTAATTTGCGTGCTTCAAGGTCTTTTCCGTTTGTCTCAAAAGTCACAGGGCACAACTTTATTGAAATTGCGACTGAAGTGATTATGGGTAAATATCAAAAGAAACGTTATAACACACTCGATCTAGATTATGTTGGGGTTAAAACTTCACAATTTTCGTATAACCGTTTAAAGGGTGCGAACCCTGTGGCACACGTTGAGATGTCATCCACAGGTGAAGTTGGATGTATTGGTTATGATCTATTAGATGCATTTTATAAGTCATGGCAGGCGACTGAGATGTTTGTCAAACGCAAGAAGATACTGTTATCAATTGGTGGTGATAAGAAGGTTAAACTCATGCCTGAAATCAAGCGTTTATATGAACAAGGCTGGGAGATATATACGACAACAGGCACGCACCAGTATTTGAATGATCTTGGTATTGAAACCAAATTAACCCACAAGATCAGTGAGTCAGAAGCGCCAAATGTTGAAACAGTAATTGCCGATCATTGTGTTGATTTGATTATCAATATTCCGCGTCGTCAGCAACATGTCAGTGATGATAATGTTTCTGATGGCTTTAAGATTCGGCGCCTTGCGGTTGATCATCATATTCCACTGATTACCAATTTGCAGATCGCTGAATTGACGTTGCGCTCATTAGCTGAATTGCATGATGCGCCTATTCATGTCAAATCATGGCGAGAATTTATGGAGACTCGTGCTTGATTACATTACAAAATATCTCATTACAGCGCGGCTTAAAGATATTGTTTGATAATGTGAGCTTCGCGATTTATGATAAGCAAAAAATTGGTCTTGTCGGTGCCAATGGTGCTGGAAAGACCTCGTTATTTATGCTATTAGCGCAAGGTTTGCAAGCCGATCAAGGTGCACTTGAAATTGCTAAAGGCACGCGAATTGTTACCGTCAAACAAGAAGTGGATGACTTAGAGGCTTCTGTTATTGATTATGTTATGCAGGGCAATGCTGAATTACATCAATTAAAGCTGGCAATGGCAAAGGCATTAGCTGATGAAGCCTATGAAGAGCATGCACGATTGCATGCTGATTTTGAAGTATTAGGTGGTTACCAACTAGAATCACAAGCAGCTCAACTGTTAGATGGCTTAGGCTTTGAGCCACAGCAGTTGCATGCGCCAGTGAAATCCCTCTCTGGAGGGTGGCGTATTCGCTTAAATTTGGCGCAAGCTTTATTACAACAAGCAGAAATCTTGCTACTAGATGAGCCAACAAACCACTTGGATTTAGATGCAGTGATGTGGCTTGAGCGTTATTTGCAAAATTACCAAGGCGCTGTTGTGCTTATCTCACATGATCGAATTTTTCTAGATAATGTGGTTGGGCGTGTTTTATATATTGAAAATAAAGGCATTGATAGTTATACCGGTAACTACTCATCTTTTGAAAAGCAATATCATGAAAAGCGACTTTTACAACAAAAAGCACATGTCAAACAACAGCAAAAAATCGCGCATTTAGAGAGCTTTGTCAATCGCTTTAAAGCCAAAGCGTCTAAGGCAAAGCAGGCGCAATCACGCGTTAAAATGCTTGAAAAAATGCAGCGTATCGAAGCCGTACATGACAAGCAAAGTTTCAGTTTTAGTTTTGCTGAGAATGTCAAAATGCCAACAGGCAGCTTATTAACACTGGAAGATGGTGTATTAGGTTATGGTGATAAGGTGATTCTAAGTGGCCTTAATACCATGATTTTACCCGAGATGCGTATCGGTCTTTTGGGTAAAAATGGCGCTGGTAAATCAACCTTTGTCAAAGGACTAGTCGGGGACTTACCCTTATTACAAGGCGAATTTAAAAAACACCCTGATCTAAAGATTGGCTACTTTGCGCAGCATTCATTAGATGCGCTTGATTTTAATGCTTCTGCTTTAACACATATGAAGCGTTTAGATGCGAAAGTGACTGATGAACAGGCGCGTAAATTTCTCGGGCGATTTAACTTTAGCAATGAAATGGCATTATCTGCAGTCGGTGGTTTCTCAGGGGGTGAAAAGGCGCGTTTAGCATTGGCATTAATCGTTTATCAAAAGCCTAATTTTCTGCTATTAGATGAACCAACAAACCATTTAGATATTGAAGTGCGTGAAGCCTTGGCTTATGCGATGCAATCTTTTGATGGTGCTTTGGTATTGATATCGCATGATCGTTACTTACTGGAAAGTACCGTGGATGAATATTGGCTAGTAGATCAGGGTCAGGTCAGTGCTTTTGATGGTGACTTAACAGACTATTATCAATATGTGCTTGAGCAAAAGAAAAAAGATAAGCAAAAAGTGACTTCTGAAGCTATAGATAATAAAGCTTCAAAAATAACAGATATATCAAAAGCACAAGAGACACCAAAAAATAAAAAAGAATCACGACAGCAGCGTGCGCAGTTGCAGGCAAAGTTAAAGCCACTTATGGATAAAATTAAAAAAACTGAAAAGGAAATGTCAACGTTACAAGCACAAAAGGAAGCATTTGATATCAAGCTTCAGGATGAAGCCATTTATCAAGATAAAACGCAATTAAATGAAGTGCTTAAAGCACATCAACAAACGCAAATGGAGCTTGAAGAAAAAGAATTAACTTGGCTTGAGTTAAATGCGCAGCTGGAAAATGAAAGTTCAAACGGTGACTTGTAATTTGCTTCTTTTACTGAAAAACTATTATTTTGTCCTTATCTGGATTATAACCCATGAAACTAAACAATTACGCTGTTATTAAGTCATTTTCTATTATTGTGATATGTGGTGCGCTAGTAGCATTATGTTTACCGGATATCTTCACGCCATTGAAAGCACTTATTCCTTTATTTCTAGGGATTATCATGTTTTTGGTTGGTATTAATGTGACACTAAAAAACATGCAGCAAATTATCAAAATAAAGGGACGTTTTGTGGTGATGATCGTGTTGAAGTCGTTTGTTATCGCGCTGATTGCTTACATGATCGGCAGAATACTTCAGTTAGATAGCTATGCATTAATTGGTCTTGTAATTGTGGGTGCCTGCCCTGGCGGGACGGCGTCTAATGTAATGTCATTATTATCCAAAGCAAATCTCGCATTAACTGTTAGCCTTACTTTGGTAACAACACTATTAGCGCCCATTGTTATGCCATCGATATTGTATTTATTTTTGCATAAAACAGTAACGATTCCTTGGGTTGGTATTTTGACAACTACTTTCATGATTGTTGTATTACCAATACTGGCAGGTATTTTGTTTCAACGCTATGTAGCATTAAAGCCACATACTTTAAACAGAGTTTCATTGCTTGCTATTATAACGATTGTTATCGTTGTCATGATTGTTGTAGCACTCAATAAAGAGGCGTTATTTCACGTTTCTTTAAAACTATGTGTTGCCGTTGTATTGTTACATATCTTAGCATCGGCTGTGGGCTATCTTTTAGGAAAATTATTAAACTTGGATCACCAAAGTGCGTTGGCATTGTTATTTGAATTTAGTATTCTTGATGTTGGTTTAGGTATCGTTATTGCCATTTTGTTTTTTGGTAAATTAGCAGCTATTGCAGGGACATTATATGCCGTGTGGCAAAATATTGCAGGGCCTATATTGGTAAGTTTGTTATCCGGTGTTAAACAGAATCAAATGGCTGAAACAGTAAGCAAATTCTCATAAGTAACTTCAGTATTAAGAATGAATGTGCGTTACTATAATTATTTAATGGAAATATGCACTTGCAGCATTCGATGCATTAAGTTTAATCTAACATGTAGATAAATTACGCAATAAGAAAGGATGTTATTTATTTTTAGAATGAGCATAATGATTATGCTTGTATTGGCTTGATTACATGACCAGATTCAGTAAAATTTCTTCGTCTTACATGTAGATTAAATACATGTATAAAGGAGTGTGTTTTGTTGAAAGAGGGAAAACATGAGAAAAATATATAAATTATCATTTTTGGCAGTCACTTTTGCTGTGGCATGCCGTCTTGAGGCGGCAGGCTTTCAGGTCAATGAAAATAGTGCTTATTTACAAGGGATGGCAATGGCAGGAAGTGCAGCAAGTCCAGACGATGTCAGTAGTATCTTTAATAATCCAGCCAACTTAGGTTTTGTTAAAGATAGTAGTGTTTACATTAGCGGTAGTTATATCTTACCCAGTGTGACAATGACCGGTGCGCAAGCAAGTCATGGTGTGCATTACAGTACAATCCCCTTTGCAGATGATCCGGTATCTGGCGCATCATCACAAAATAGTGTGGTTAAGGGTGCGCTCGTCCCTAACCTATATGGAGCATGGCGTATTAATGATCGATTAGCTGCGGGTGTTTCCTTAACAGTGCCATGGGGAATGACTACAAATTATGATGATAATTCTGTCGTGCGTTATGCTGCACAGACAACCTCTATTGAGGTGGTTAATTTAACACCTGAAATTGCATTTAATATTATTCCGGAGATCTCGATTGCTGCAGGCTTACAGATCCAATATGCCAGTGCAGAGTTTTCAAACTATGATGGTGAGTTAGCTGCACCTACAGATCAAGCGACCGATATTCGTGGTAATGGTTGGGGGGTTGGTGGAATCTTTGGTGTGATGTTTCACCCAACGAAAGCGACTTATTTGGGCTTGAGTTATCGCACATCTGTTAAAATGAATATCGATGGGCGTGGGAACCAATATTTAGTACCAGGCGGGATTACCCCACCTATACCAGGCTTTCCCTATAACAGTCATATTTCCGATGCATCAACCTCTTTTAGAACCCCTGGGGTGATTAACTTTGGTCTTACTCAGGATATCACACAAAAATGGCAGGTCAGAGGTACTGTACAATATACGATGTGGAGCACACTAGATAAGCTGACTATTGACATGCCAGGGGCTTATGCAACATCGTCAAGTATACACCTAGGTTGGAAAAATAGCTGGTTATTCTCATTAGGTACTGATTATAAGATTACCCCGCATTGGTCGGTCAGAACAGGTGTAGCCTATGACCAAACACCAACAGTGTCAGAAACAAGAGATGCACGAATGCCAGATAGTAACCGTATCTGGGTGACATTAGGTGGTACGTATCACGTTAATAATCATTTCTCCATTGATGCAGTTTATGAACATATTTTCATGCTAAATCAAAGTATCAATGTCACTGAATATAGTGGTTCAAATACAAATGTTCCAAATATTGAACAAAATAAGGTATCAGCAGATTATCGAGGCTTTGCTGATATTATTGGTTTGGCACTTAGATATAAATTCTAATTACAGGGAAGAAAAGGGAAGAAAGATGATGAACATGAAATTTTCGCAGTATAACAAAGCATGGAAAATCAGTGTACTAACAGCAGCAGTATTGTTATCTGCTTGTGGCGGCGGGGGCGGTGATAGCTCTGGTGTCATTATTAGCTCGCCGACTGATAACGTGATTCATGCTGATATTAATCAAAGTAATCAAAAAGATTTCACCGTCAGTGTTGGAGATCAAAACATTGGTGCAGTCGGTCAGTCAAATACTTATCCAGTGACAGTAAAACAATCCAATCCAAGTGCAGGATTTACTGTTAATCTTGGGACATGCGCACAAGCCATTAGTAATGGTCAAAGTTGTCAGTTTAGTTTAAGCTATGCGCCAACGACTGACGCGCAATACAACCAACAGGATGTCTTAACCATCAGTGTCGGAAGCGTAACACAAACGATCAAGGTAAAAGGTACCAAGGGGCAGGATTTTGTTGTATTTGGCGATAGTTTATCGGATGCTGGGGTGCAGGATCAATTAGCTATCAGAGTTAATTTTTTTCATAAAGCCTGGCATACTCCGGCATGGCCAACCATTCCAAATACCAGTGATAATAAAGAAGCCACTTACACTACGCCAGGTGGCCATGTTTGGGCGACTGTTTTGGGTAATTTAGTTGGTCAATCCCCAGCGTTAAGTAAGCCAAATAATATAAATTATATGGATCCGATGCATGGTATTCTTCCAACAGAATCTGCAAGTCTAAATGGCAATAACTATGCTCAAGGAGGCGCAACGACAACGTGTGAAGGAATAGGTTTAATTATTCACATTCGTGGCAAAACTTATCCAATATATGTTCCAGCGCCAATTGGACCAATCCCAACTGTAGATGGGACTGTACATGGCAAGCCTCTTTATAGTTGTCCGCAAGACCCAGATGTCCCTCAGTCAGCTGAAATTGAAAAATATAATCAAATAGATAGCTACTTAAGCCAGAATGGTAATAACGCAGATCCTGATAAAGTGTATATTCTATGGGGTGGCGCTAATAATTTATTCCTTGAAATCCAAAAACAACCAAAGCCATCAAAAAACGAAGTTACACAAACCATGATACAAGCTGCGGGCGATATTAGTTATGATGTCAAATATCTTGCAGATCATGGTGCTACAAAGTTTGTTGTATTGCTGTTGCCAAATATTGGATTAACTCCGTTGGCAGGAAAGATTAAACAGCGAGAACCTTTAGAGAAAGCATCTATTGCTTACAATACAGCATTGAGTAATATGCTAGGTATGTTACAAAGACAAGATAAAAATATTAAAATTGTAACGATTGATGTGTTTAATTTAATGAATGATATGGTGAAAGACAAGGAGATGTCAGCACTAGGTAAGACATATTATTTTGGTGATGTACAGCAGGCTGCATGTCCACAGAACGACTCATTAAAGGCTAGTCCATTTGCAGCACTTACCAAGTCAGCATTATTTTGTACACCACAAGTAGACCAAACATATCTATTTGAAGATACGGTGCATCCAACCGCAGAAACGCATCAACTGATTGCGGCAAAAATAGCTAAAGCGATGGAGGCTTTTGATTAATTCACGGCTAAGACTAAATATTAACCCATAAGTGCTCACCGTACCCTGAGCGTAAGTCGAATCGATGCACTGAGCATCAGTCGAAGTGGGTGAGCTTGGGAAAATCACACTTCATAGAGGCTTCGACTTACGCTCAGCCAACGCTTACAACATCAAAGTGGGCAGTAATATGGTCATAGCCTAATTCACTAATGGAAAAACATATTTTGATGAATTTAATTCATCAAAATATATAAAAAATGAATTTTATCTATCATTAAGTCTTTGCTATCGTTGAGCTTTGTTTTGATTAATTGAAACATCCCATGAAGTTAAGCCATATCGACATTATTATTGCTGATAGCTCACATTGCCATTTTGCCGGTGCCATTGCCAGGCAGATTGAAGAAAGTGCTAAGCAAAGAAAAACGGGTATTGCCAAGCGCAGTGTCAGTTATTTGCAAGAAAAAATACGTTCTCAGCACGCTGTTATTGCTATTGACCGCTTACTTAACAAAATTGTAGGCTTTTGTTATATCGAGTCATGGCAAGATAAGTCTTATGTTTCTAATTCAGGCTTAATCGTTTTCCCAGAGTATCGCAATTTAGGCTTATCCAAAGCCTTAAAGTCAAAAGCATTCCTGTTAGCGCGAGCGTATTATCCAAACGCCAAGATTTTTGGACTGACGACCAACCCACAAGTGATGCGCATTAATTATGAGTTGGGTTATGAACCGGCTGCATTTACTGGCTTAACAACTGATAAGACTTTTTGGCAGGGGTGCATGAGTTGCGTAAATTTCCCGATTTTACAAGCCAAAGAGTATCAAAACTGTCTATGCACGGGGATGCTTTATGATCCGGTGAGAAAACAAATAGAGCGAAAAGAACAACAAGAACAACAAAATATATTACAAAATCAACAAGATAAGCAAAGTCACAAAAGGAAACAACAAATGAAGGTAATCGTCGCGTTTAGTGGAGGTTTGGATACGAGCTTTTGTGTTAAGTATTTACAGCAAGAGCATGGTTTAGAAGTACATACAGTAACCGTTAATACCGGTGGCTTTAGTTTAGTTGAGTTGGCACAGATTGAACGCAGGGCTTACCAATTGGGGGCGAAAACACATCAAAGTATTGATGTAACGAAAGACTTTTATCAGGAATGTGTTAAGTTCTTGATTTTTGCTAATGCGCTTAAGAATAACTGCTATCCTTTATCTGTCAGTGCTGAGCGTGCTTTTCAGGCAATGACGATTGCTAAGGTGGCAAAGACGATGGGTATTACAAAAATTGCGCATGGCTGCACGGGCGCTGGTAATGATCAAGTGCGTTTTGATCTGATGTTTCATATACTGTGTCCGGAAGCCCAAATTATCACACCGATTCGTGATTTGAAATTATCACGCGCTGCAACTCAAGCATATTTAATTGAAGCTGGTGTGAGTTGTAGTGAAAGTAGCAAAAATTATTCGATTAATAAAGGCTTATGGGGTACCTCTGTCGGCGGTGTTGAGACCTTAAGTTCACACTTATACTTAAAAGATGAGGCTTGGCCAACTAAGGTGACCAAAACAGAAGATCTAGAAGAAATACTAAAAATTACATTTCTCAAAGGTGAGCCGATCGCATTAAATGATGAATTGTCAAACTGTATTCAGGTAATCCAAAAGCTTAATGATCTTGCCAGTCAATATGGTATTGGCCGTGATATTCATGTAGGTGATACCATTATCAATATCAAAGGGCGTGTCGGTTTTGAAGCGCCTGCACCTTTGATACTCATAAAGGCGCATTATTTATTGGAAAAACATGTGTTAACCAAAATGCAGCTTAAGATTAAATCAAGTTTAAGTGATACCTATGCTGAGATGGTGCATGAAGGCCAGTTCCTGGATCCAGCGGTACGCGATATTGAGGCACTACTTTTATCCACGCAGGAAAAGGTGACAGGTGATGTATTTGTTAAGCTTTATCCACTGCATTTTGTAGTATTGGGTGTGCAATCCAAGCATGACTTAATGCAGGCGCAAAATGCCAAATATGGTGAAGAGAATACAAGTTTCAGTGGTGATGATGTCAAAGGATTTACTAAAGTGATGAGCACACAACTTGCCGCTTATTATCAACTACAAAATAAAGACAACACAATCAAAACAACAGTGGTGACGGAATAAAATTTTATGATAATGCATAATAACAAAATAAAGGTTGGTATTTTAGGTGGTGCCGGTTATACCGCTGGTGAGCTTTTGCGTTTACTTATTTATCATCCACAGGTTGATATTCAATTTATACATAGTACCTCAAAGGCAGGCCAGTTAATTGCTAAAACACACCATGATTTCTATCTGATCGATAATAAACGCGTATTTGATAAAGAGATAAATTATAATGTCGATGTCGTGTTCTTATGTGTGGGTCATGGGCAAGCTAAGGAGGCACTTAAACAGCATCAATTCAAAGCAGAGACCAAGGTTATTGACTTAAGCCAGGATCATCGAGATACGAAAGAAAATCCCGATTTTATTTATGGTTTGGCAGATATTAAGCAAAGCGCGATTGCCTCAGCATCTCATATTGCTAATCCAGGTTGTTTTGCTACGGCGATTATTCTGGCATTAATGCCTTTTCGTAAGTGCCTTGAGGGAGATGTTCATATCAATGCCATTACCGGATCAACAGGTGCCGGTGTGATGCCTAGTGCAACTTCGCATTTTAGTTGGCGTGCCAACAATATGTCTGTGTATAAAGCATTTTCGCATCAGCATTTGGCTGAAATTAAACAAGCACTTAGATTATCACCAAGCAATCAACTACTATTTGTACCAATGCGTGGCAATTTTAGTCGTGGTATTTTTGCCTCGATTTATTTTAAGTCAGATCTCACTGAAGCCGATGCGCAAGAGCTATTACAAGCATTCTACGATCAAAATGCTTTTGTCAAAGTTTTGGATCATGAACCAGATTTAAAAATGGTCGTTAATACCAACGCTTGTCTATTATCCGTGAAAAAACATGGTGAATATCTGCATGTTGTCAGTGTCATTGACAATTTGATTAAAGGGGCTTCAGGGCAAGCTGTGCAGAATATGAATCTTATGTTTGGCTTACCTTGTGAGTTAGGTTTGTCGCTTAAAGCCAGTGTTTTTTAAGGTGATTTTATGAATTTATATAATGGCTTCGACTAACGCTCAGCCAGCAGAGAATTCATAAGATAAGAGAAACACAAGTACTAGGAGTAAAATAAGCATGCAGCAGTATTTGAGTATTAAAGATATTGATAATATCCAAGAGGCGATTCAATCATGTATTGAGATTAAGCAAAACCCTTATGCTAATGGTGAGCTAGGAGCGCACAAAACCTTAGGGATTATTTTTTTAAACCCAAGTTTACGTACCAAAATCTCAACAATTAAAGCGGCTCAAAATATTGGTTTGAATGTATTACCAATTGATGTAAACAATGGCTGGGCATTGGAGTTCAACGAAGGTGTGGTGATGAATACCGATAAACCTGAGCATATTAAAGAAGCAGCGCAAGTGATTGCGCGTTATTGTGATATTGTTGCAATTCGCTCATTTGCCAAGCTCATCGATAAAGAAGCGGATTATCAAGAACAAATCTTTAATGCATTTAAAAAGTATACTAACTGTCCAATAGTGAATTTAGAATCAGCCTTGCGTCATCCTTTGCAGAGTCTGGCTGATATTCTGACGATTGAAGAGCATAAAACATCTGTTTACCTTAAAAGACCAAAAGTTGTTTTAAGCTGGGCACCACATGTTAATCCTTTGCCGCATGCAGTGGCAAACTCGTTTGCTGAAAGTATGCAACTCATGGATTATACGTTTGTGGTAACACACCCTGAAGGCTATGAGTTAGATCGGCAATTTATCGGTGATGCCAAGGTGATCTACGATCAGGATGAAGCATTTAAAGATGCCGATTTTATCTATGTCAAAAATTGGTCAAGTACCAAAGCATATGGCAAGGTGATCAATACTGATGCCAAATGGATGATTACTCAAAAAAAGCTTAAAAATGCCCCTAATGCCAAGGTTATGCACTGCTTACCTGTCAGACGCAACTTAGTGATTGCCGATGATGTATTGGATTCTAAGCGCTCCATTGTCATTGCACAGGCTGAGAATCGGTTATACGCCGCGCAATATATACTATCTAAACTTGTGAACACGTTGAAACAACAAAAGTTAAAAGCACCATTATTAAGTGAGAAAGTCTATGCTGATGAAGTTGAATAAAACTCTTAATATCATCAAATTAGGCGGGCGCGTAATCGATGATGAAAGCAAGCTTAATGCATTATTATACGCTATTTCACAGCAAAATGATCCATGCGTTATCGTGCATGGCGGTGGCGATCAGGTTAGCAAGTTAGCAGAGTCTCTTGGTATTGAATCTACCTTTATTAATGGACGACGAGTGACGGATCGCGCATCGTTAGAGGTAGTGACAATGGTATTAGCAGGACTAATCAATAAACAGATAGTTGCTAAACTGCAAGCCAATGGTGTTAACGCATGGGGTTTAAGTGGTGTTGATGCTAATTTGCTGTTAAGTAACAAGCGCGGAACTCAGATGCATGATTTTGGTTTTGTTGGCGATATTAAATCAATTCATAGTGATGTGTTAGTAAATCTTATGGATAATGGTTTGTTGCCAGTTGTTGCTCCGATTACACATGATGGCAGGGGGCAGCTTTTAAACACCAATGCTGATACGGTGGCATATGAAATTGCGAAAGCATTAGCACATCAATATCAGGTCAATTTATATTATTGTATGGATTTGGCAGGGGTTTATGAGGATATTGCTAACCCACATTCATTGATTGAAACACTAGACTTGAGTGTTTATAAACGCTTAAAGGTAGAAGGTAAGGTTCAACAAGGTATGTTGGTTAAGCTTAAGAATTGCTTTGATGCATTAGCCTCTGATGTTTATCAAGTCGTGATTAGTAATGCTGATCATATTGCGCGTACTTTGCAAAAAGAGAAATGTAAAGTCACGACAATTACCTTAGCAGAGGAGGTTCACTAGATGATAAATGATATCAGTTTACATCCAGGTATGTTGTCAGAAGATATAGCATATAAACAAACGGAAGCTTTGGCGTTACTTCAGTGTTTAATTGCAATTCCATCGATTTCAACAGATGAAGCACAAAGTGCGGCATTTATTCAACAATGGTTATTTGAGCGTGGGATTTCCAGCACATTGGTTGGTAATAATGTATGTGCTAAGAATAAATATTTTGATGATAATAAACCATCCATTTTACTGATCTCACATCACGATACCGTGCCACCGAGCAAAAGCTATACGCGTGATCCTTATTGTGCTGAAATGATTGACGGCAAATTATATGGCTTGGGATCCAATGATGCCGGTGGCGCATTGGTTAGTATGATAACCACTTTTAGTTACTTTTATGAAAAGGAGAATTTACCTTTTAATTTGTTATTATGCGCGGCTGCCGAAGAAGAGACCTCAGGGAAGAATGGCGCCGAGTTGGCGCTGACATTTTTTGATACTATTGACTTTGCGATCGTTGGTGAGCCAACGAGTATGGAGCTTGCTATTAGTGAAAAGGGCTTGATGGTGTGTGATTGTGTGGCATATGGTACAACAGGACATGCCGCACGCAATGAGGGGGATAATGCAATATTAAAAGCCGTTAAAGATATCAACTGGATCAATAGCTATCAATTTCCACAAACTTCAGAGACATTGGGTGAGGTGAAAATGAGTGTAACGATGATTGATGCCGGAGTGAAACACAATGTTGTTCCTGAGAAGTGTCATTTTGTTGTTGATGTCAGAACGACGGATGCTTATAGCAATGAAGATGTGCTGCATATTATGCGCAAACATATGTTCTCCGATGTAACACCTAGATCGCTGCGCATCAAGTCCAGTAAAACGCCGCTTAAGCATCCGTTAATGCAAGCATTATTAGCAAAAGGTATTAATAGTTATGGCTCACCAACAACTTCAGATCAGGCAATTGTAAATTGTCCCAGTGTTAAGTTTTCACCTGGTGATTCTAAACGTTCACACAGTGCCGATGAGTTTATTTATGTTGATCAAATCAACGAAGGTGTTCTATTTTTTATCACGTTTTTTAATGAATTAAAGGATAAGCCATGGCAGAAGTAATCAGTAAAGAAACTCAAGAAAAGCATAAAAAGCAAGATCTACAAGGAAATCAGAAAAAACAAAAACTTTGGGGTGGGCGCTTTACAGAAGATAACAATCCTTTGTTTGTGCGTTTTAATGCATCACTTAGTTTTGATTATCGACTGTTACCGTATGATATCAAAGCGACAAAAGCATTTACCGATGCACTATGTGATATAAATGTTTTATCTAAAAAAGAGCTAAATGATTTGCATCAGGCGTTAACACAGATTAAGCAAGATGTGGATGACAACCCGCACCTTATGCAACAGGCAATTGAGAATGGTGTGGAGGATATTCATACCTTTGTTGAGCAGTCTTTGGTGGAAAGAGTAGGTGATCTTGCGTATAAAGCCAATACTGGAAGGTCGCGCAATGAGCAGGTCTCTTGTGCCACAAGATTATGGGTACTTGATCATATTGCGCATTTATGTGATTTGATTCAAGACTTACAAGTGGCTTTTGTCACCCAAGCCAAAGCAAATGTTGACGTATTTGTCATGGGCTATACTCATTTACAACAAGCACAACCGATAACGTGGGGGCACTATTTCTTATCTTTTTATGAAATGCTGAAACGTGATGATGCGAGGCTTTTAGATATTAAAAAGCGTGTCAATGCTTCACCACTAGGTATGGGGGCGATTGCTGGCAATGCTTGGCATTTGGATCGCCAGAAAATGGCAGATGCTTTAGGCTTTGGTGAGATTGCCCAAAATAGCCTGGATGCGGTAAGTGATCGCGATTATATTATTGAACTGTTGGCAGCAATTAGTCTTATTGGGACGCATTTAAGTCGCTTTGCAGAAGATATGATTACCTACTCAACAACCGAGTTTGATTTGGTTGAAATGAGTGATTTGGTGACTACAGGATCATCGCTCATGCCACAGAAGAAAAACCCAGATGCAATGGAATTAGTTCGGGGCAAAGCTGGGCGTTTAAATGGTTATTTAGTTGCATTATTAACAACGGTTAAAGCCTTACCATCGGGGTATAACAAAGATCTGCAAGAGGATAAAGAAGCACTCTTTGCTGCAGTTGATACTGTGAGTGACTTATTGAAAGTAACAACGATAACGGTTGAAAGCTTAGTGGTAAATAAAGATAAAAGCTATCAAGGGAGCTTTTGTGTGGCGACGGAACTTGCCGATTACCTCACTAAAAAGGGTATTGCTTTTAGAAAAGCACATCATATTGTCGGAGAAATTACCGCATATGCCTTGAGTGAAAATAAGTCATTAACTGATTTAACACTTTCTGAATTTCAGCGTTTTTCAGTGATGATTGATAACGATGTCTATCAAGTATTAAGTATTGAAGCAGCAGTGAATAGCAAAACCGCAATGGGTGGTACGGCAGTTGCCAATGTTGCCAAGGCGATTTCTGTGATTGAGAAAGTAGTGCAACTCTAGAGCTTTATTTTTTGGCTAAGACTAAATGCTCACCCACAAGTGCTCACCGTACCCTGAGCGTAAGTAGAAGCGATGCACTGAGCATTAGTCGAAGTGGGTAAGCTTGGGAAAATCATACTTCATAAAGGCTTCGACTTACGCTCAGCCAACGCTTACACAATCAAAGTGGGCAGGAATATGGTCATAGCCATTTTTTTCTTATGCATCATCATAAATTTAACTAGCTTCACAAAGGGCTTTTTGCTATGCTTTGCCAACATTAACAGCGTTTAATGTATTATCTTTTATGTCAACTCGTATTGAAAATCAACATACTAAGTTTGTCTTTGTTACCGGTGGTGTAGTGTCATCTTTGGGTAAAGGGATTACAGCTGCCTCTTTGGCAACTTTATTAGAATGTCGTGGTTTAAATGTCACCTTAATGAAGCTTGATCCTTATATTAATATCGATCCTGGCACGATGAGTCCATTGCAACACGGTGAGGTGTTTGTCACTGAAGATGGTGCCGAAACTGATTTAGATTTGGGGCATTACGAGCGCTTTATTCGTACTAAAATGACTAAGCGTAATAACTTCACGACAGGGCGCGTTTATCAAGATGTGATAAAGAAAGAGCGTCGTGGTGATTATCTTGGTGGCACGATTCAGGTTATTCCACATATTACTGATGAGATTAAGCTTAAAATCCTACAAGGCGTTGATGATCAGGTCGATGTTGCTATCATTGAAGTCGGTGGTACAGTTGGTGATATTGAGTCATTGCCTTTTCTTGAGGCAATTCGCCAATTAGCACAAGAGTTGGGTAAATTGCGTAGTTTGTTTTTGCATTTGACGTTATTGCCATATATAAAAGCCGCAGGCGAGCTAAAAACTAAGCCAACACAACACTCGGTCAAAGAGTTGCGTTCTATTGGTATCCAACCTGATATCTTGGTCTGTCGCTGTGAGGCGAGCTTTAGCGATGATGAGAAGCGTAAAATTGCCTTGTTTACTAATGTTGCCGAATCAGCCGTTTTTAGTGCGGAAGACGTGTCAAGTATTTATGAGATTCCACGCAAATATCACGACCAAGGTTTAGATATTTGTGTTGTGAGTCAACTTGGACTGCATGTGCGCTCGGCAGACTTATCTGAATGGGATAAGGTAGTCTATGAGATTAACAATCCACAAAAAGAAATCACCATTGCCATGGTCGGTAAATATGTCAGTTTAACAGAAGCCTATAAATCATTAAATGAAGCATTGTTTCATGCAGGAATTCACAATCATGCCAAGGTCAATATTAAATTTATTGACTCGGAAGATATTGAAAAAGATGATGTTAAAAAAGTCATCGGTAAAGTTGATGGTATTTTAGTGCCTGGTGGTTTTGGGTCACGTGGTGTTGAGGGTAAGATCAAAGCAGTACAATATGCGCGTGAGCATAAAATCCCATTCTTAGGTATTTGTTTAGGCATGCAGGTTGCGGTGATTGAATATGCACGCAATGTATTGGGGTTAAAGGATGCCAATAGTACTGAATTTGATCCAAAAGCCAAAGATATTGTGATTGGCTTGATCACTGAGTGGCAAACAGCAACAGGGGATAAAGAAAAACGCTCATCACAATCTGATATGGGTGGCACGATGCGCTTAGGCGCACAATTATGTCATCTGAAAAAAGATAGTTTAGCATATAAGGTGTATGCCGCAGATAGTATTAAAGAGCGGCATCGCCATCGTTATGAGGTTAATAATAATTATGTCGAAGCGTTGGAAAATGCAGGACTTGTTATCAGTGGTAAATCGCAAGATCAAAAGCTTGTTGAGATAGTTGAGATTCCAACGCATCCATGGTTTATCGCTTGTCAGTTTCACCCAGAGTTTACATCAACTCCGCGTGATGGACATCGATTATTTGAAGGCTTTGTGAAGGCGTGTTTGTAGTTATGTTCTTATCTTGAATAATCTCATATATATGGGATGAATCAATATAATGATAATAAGACCAATGAATATCCCAAGCGCTCTATATAAGCCTTCTTGCATTGATATTTCGGTATTGAGGTGGGGAAAGCTGATAATAGCTAAAACAACAGCAGCCTGGAGTCCAGCATAACCAAACTTGGGATGCTGTAAGCTGTAATACATAAAAGCCGTTGCAATGGCAAAAAATAGAATAAACATTGCAGTGATGCTGAATGTTGAAATGAGCAAAACAATAGCGCCAGCAACAATCCCACAGAGACATCCCCATAAGCGATTTTGCCCTTTATTCATAATACTTTCGTGTTGAATCTCGCTAATAATAACAATTGTTACAATCATATTGAGCGCACCGCCAGGAATATCAAAAAAATACCAAGCACAAAGTGCTAAGATTGAAGAGATCAGCATGATTGCACTGTAATGTATAGCACTGATATGGTCTTTTACTTTTGGTGAATGAATGCTTTGAGGTGGCATAAGAAAATGAAATAAGCAGCAAAAGATAAAAACAACAAGTGTTATACCTAGTATGTTATCTAAAATTCGCCCAACCATAAGTGAAAAGGCACTGTTGGGGTCAAAAAGAAAAACTGAGCCGAACATAAAAACGTGAATGGTAAAGAAAAGCAGAAGATAGTTCTCTGGTAATCGCCGCGATAAATAAAACCCACTAAAGCTGATAAAAAAAACCATAACCAAACCCAGTAATGGGAGGCTTGAAAATATCATTGCAATGCCTAGCGCAGTTATGCAGCCAGTAATTGTAGCAACTAGCCTTCTGGGTGATTTATATAGAATAATCGATCGATTGGATGCCGTTAATGCAAATACAGTAGTCATCGCCCAAAAAGGCGGATTTATATGTAAATATAAAGCGATCAATACTGCAATAATTGCGGTAAGAGCGCTGATCATGGAGACAGCAAAATTAAACTTTGAGTGCGTGGGGATGAAAAAGGATTGAATAGTTGTTTTAAAACCAGACATGTGCATCAGCACCTAGTTTGAAATGGTTATTATATTTACTAGCATCAAGTTTTATAATGACTGGAAAGCGTTGATCAAATTTGATCCAGTCAATATTAGCATTTGTTTTAGTAAATGCGCTAAATTGATTATATTCAGGACGGTTAATGCCGACTTCTTTAAACATTACAGTACCTGATAGTATACTTTCACCTGTCACACTGGTTGTTATTTTTACCTTATCTCCCACTTTAACATTTGAGAGATTAGACTCTTTTACATTTGCAATAACAAACCATTCATTGGGGTTGACAATAGAGAAAAGAGGTAGTCCTTGGTTGATATAGTCGCCAGTTTGTAAATGGAAATTTGTTACAATGCCCGTTGTCTTTGCAATGATGGTACATTGATTAATATGATACTCAATTGTATTTTTTGTCGTTTCCAGGTTTTGAATGTCAGATTTTAATAAATTAATAGTGGTTGTCAAATTAGCAATTGCTTGCTGTGCTTTAATTGTATCAAGCTTTTGCGATAAGAAGGCTTGATATTGAGTGTTGAAATTATCCTGAGAGATGTCGTTACCCGCTTTAAGTCGTTGATAACTTTTAAGACGCTGCTGTTGAACACTAAGTTTTTCTTTTTGGGTATTACTTAATGTGATTGCGAGTGATTTTTCAGCCGTTAAATCAATAATTTGTGTTTGTTTTTGCAGGATGTTGGCTTTAATCGTTGATAGCTTTAACAGATAGGGCTGGCAGTTAATGGTAAATAGTTTATCACCTGCTTTAATACGATCGCCGTCATGGATAAAGGTTTGCGTCACTTCACCACTTTCATTACTGCTAACTTTTGAGAAGTGGGCATATAGATAGGCGTCACGTGCAAAATCACGATCAAAAACAATATAAATAACTATAAATATAACAATGCTAACGATTGACAGAAAAAACCACAGAATGTTGCGGGGCGATTTTTGCATGTGCGCTTTAACTTCATATTGAGGTTGCTATTTATGAATTATCATATACCCATCACAAAGCATTTTACAGTATTTCTGTGATTGACTTTAACAATAGTTGTTACAGATGGAGGATTAGGTAGTATTACATTTCCTATTGAGGTGCAACATATACACGCGCCAATCCCTGAACATGTCGATGAGATGTCATCTTTGAATAACGCCTAATATGACATTATGGATGTGTTGCTATAGAAGTAGGTCAATGCTAAGTGTTACATTGGTCGTTTTCAGTGGATTATAGTTAGGACCAAATGCTATGTTTTTTTGTAATGGATTGATTGGTTCAGCAGAGGTTATATTTGTGTTCACTGCCGCACCTTGAATTACATAAATTGTATTACGTATATCATGTACGCCCAATTTTATGTATAGGGAATCGTGCTTATTCAGTAAGTAAAAATTTACATTATTCGCATTGTCATAAGACTGTGGTGCATATGCATAAGAAGTATGGGTAGTTGATATGTTATAAAAATGTTCTGGATAGTAAATCGGTGATGGTAATAGCCCTTTTGCTGAAATATTTTGCGCACTTATAACTAATAAAGTAATTGCTATAACTTGAAGCAAGCTAAGAGTTAGGTTGAAAGATTTGTTTTTCATTGTTTTTTTATTATTTCTCATGGGGTTAACTCACATCTAGAGACAAGGTAGTTGCTTTTCGAAGTTGATACTTCTGCTGCAACTCATCACTCAAAAGCATCAAAAACTTCTTCGCCATTAAACAGCGCAAAATGATTTATATAATTTGCAAGCGACATATAAATTCTGATATTGTATGTTTATTAATTCTAAACATTATATTATTTTATCACGGCTGTGGTTGTTGAAAAATATCGAACATTAATTGAAAAATATTCGTTTCAATGGGAAGACGTGTTTTATTGGGTGTGTAGAATTTTTAATGATAAATTTAGGTTTATAGTATTGAAAACAAGCATTAAAAGTTTGATTATAGCCAATGTCAATGATCATTATCTATTTTCATAAGCATGTGTAGTGATCGAAGTCAAATATTTATTTAAGGAGTCATACGATGAAAATGTTAACGATGATTAGCGCACTGCTAGTTCTGAGCTTTAGTGGTCTTTACGCAAGGGATAACGATTACTATGCAAATCACCATCAATTTCAACAAAGCACACACCACCATGGCGAAAAAAATACAAAAGATAATACAAAATGTAAACAATAAGTCTTTCATTACCAACTTTAGTTAACCCCCGTGGTGTTTTTTTCTTCTCATACAAGCAATATAAATAAGTAAAATGTAGTTGACATGGCAAAAGAGCTATGGTGGATAGGTCAATGAATCAAGGAAAATACTTATGAAAATTTTATGTCTTTTATAACCAGATCCTAAAATGGAAATTCCTGATAGTTATTTGCGTCAGGATCTTTCTATGATCAATGATTACCCTGGTTCCGCTTTTTAAAAAGTAAAAAGTGGAAACTCTCGTTGAAAATTAGTTTCTTTAAAATAGGGAAAAACTATTGCAATATTGTGAGTAAGCAAGAGCTGGAGTCTTTTTGCGAGTATTGTTAGGGGGAGTGCTTTATTGTGCTGTTTGGCTTTTTATGTCTGGCGAGCAAGATAGATGCTACGAATAAACTAACAAATAAATATAAATGAAATTTGCTTGTAATGTAGTAGTAATAGTTAACGAGAGGGGGAGTAATGAAAAAAGTCCAAAAAACACTATCTGGAATTATCTTGTCGTCATTTGTATTGGCATCTGCAAGTTATGCTGCCGAATCAAATCAAGGCGAGATTTCTAATCTGCAGTCACAAATCAAATCATTGCAAGCACAGATTGAGCAAATTGCGCAAACGCAGAAATCTGCTCAAAAAAAGGCTGAATCTCAGGATAAATCGTCTAAATCTGTTACAGGCTTTGATGCTGGCAAATACTTTTTCTGGGATGATAATCTAACAACACCATTTGGTGCTGGTTCGTCTTCTAAAACGCCAATTACCTATCTAAAAGATCGTGCAGAAATGCCAGATTACACACTAGCGATAGGGGGTAAGATGGAATGGGATGCTGTACAGTGGTGGGGAAGTAAGCTTACTGTTATAGGCGATTATCCACCAAATGGCCATACAAACGGTTATCAATCAGGTCGTGGTTTATATTTAACAGAGGGAGATATTTATTTAACTGGAAACTTGAGTCATTATGTGCAAACAAATATGACTATTACAGGTGAGAGTTATTCCGCTCCAATTATAAATGAAGCCTTTGTTACGTTTGGTAATTTAAAAGATTATCCGGTGTATTTAACTGTGGGTAAAAACCGATTGACCTTTGGTTCTTTTGCAAATGGTGCGCCATGGGCTGCTGGATTGACTCAAGGATATTTCAGACCAAATCATAATGTGGTTTCTGCAAATCTAGGCTACTATAAAGATGGTCTGAATTTAAATGCTGCCTATTTTCAGGCGAATAAGCAAACTGGCGACTTTATGTTAAGTGGTTTCTATGATGGACATTATAATAAGTTTGTTTATGGTGGTACGGTTGGATATATGTACAATTGGTTAAGTGCACTTCCTGCATCAAGTAATATCAATAAACCAGTTTATAATCCAGATGGTACGCCAGGGCAAGTGGTAAATGATAATAGAAATGGTGTTGTCAACGTTGAAGGATACTTTGGCTATGATGTTTATACCTTAAATGCTGGTGCAACTACTACAACAAATAAAGAAGATTATAGTAATAACTCATTACTTGGTGCGTGGTATCTACAAGCAACGGCTTCACCAGATATCCTTGGTGAGTCAACACAGTTCTCATTTGGCTATCAACAGGCATATAATACGCAAAATATTCCTTACTCAATAGCTGGTGATGTAGCAAAATCACCATCTTTATTTGGTGTGCAAAGCGAGTATCTTGCATATATTACGCGTCCTGTGTTATCTAAAAATAATTTAGTGAGTCTTGAGTATGCGTATATGAGTACTTATGATCATAAACATACGAATGAATTAACACTAGATATTACAACTTTCTTCTAGAGAGGTTAAATATACCTAAGTTTCCCATAAGTGATGCGTTTTATACCTTTCCTGTTTTCATAGTATCATTTATGGGATTTTTTTCTGATTTACGAGCGGTATAAATAATGTGAGCTCGATATCTCACCACGCAATTATCTGCAATACCATCATCTAAAAGTATCAAAGTTTTCCTCAACATTAAACACTACAAAACGATGAACGATGTGTATATCTATTGATAAAATATCATCATACAAAAGTGCCAAGAAAATAACGGAAATTGTACGAAAGCATTTGTGGATTAGCTATAGCCATGCATAAAGATGGATATTAAACTTTATTGGAACGATGGTTTCCAAATACTCTCCCCATACAGGCCTCAAAATTATATATACTCGACACTTGTTAAAAAAACAGTCTATGCACAAAAATAAAGCCTATGTGCCGAAGCTAAAAATAAGGTAGTTAGCATGTCAAAAAGGAATAATATTATTGCCGCTATTGTTATAGCTGCTATTTTCTTGGTTATCATTCTTGTTGTGATCTTTAGTTCATTAATGGGGTCAAAACCACCAGCTGAAAACCCAGAAAAAAACGCTATGGTAGTTGATTTTTTCACAACTAAAAATGCGCAATGGACACCGGTAATTGATGCCGTCGGTAAGACTGAAGCTGCACAACAGGTTGATATTACATCCAATGTCTCAGGTGTTATCAAGAGCATATCCTTTCACTCAGGGAAGACTGTTGCTAGTGGCCAAGAATTGTTTACGATAGAAGATAAAGATTTACAAGGTAAATTTGAGTCTGCTAAAGGAGAGTTGATGCTCGCAAAAACAAATTATCAACGATATAAAGAACTATACAAACAAAATGCAGTATCAACGGCACAGCTACAAACGATGCAAGCCAACTATGAAAGTGCTAAAGGCAACTATGACAGTCTAAAAGCATCACTTGCATATCATCAGGTTACTGCACCTTTCTCAGGGTTAATTGGTATTCGTAAAATCAATGTGGGAGAGTACTTTAAATCAGGTGATGTGGCTGTCTCCTTAACTAAACTTTCCCCGATGTATGTTGACTTTCCTATTCCACAAAAAAACATATCAGAAGTTAAAATAGGGCAAAAAATTTCCTTTACGGTTGATGCTTATCCTGAGTTAGCGTTTTCAGGTGCAGTTACAGCGTATGATTCAAAATTATCAGTGGATAGTGGTTCGGTAGAAGTCAGAGCGACATTCCCCAATGAAAATGAGAAAGCTACGCTCTTACCGAATATGATTGCGAATATCAAACTGGAGCTGCCTGCTATTTCAAATGCTATTGCTATTCCAAATACTGCTATTAACTATTCAATGTATGGAGAATCAGTTTACGTGCTTAATAAAACAGCTACACAAAATGTCTATATCGCTAAAGAAGAAGATATTACCCCTCTTTATTTTGGTAAAGGTAAAACCGTTGTTAGTGGCTTAAAACCTAATGAGAAGATTATTAACAACGGACTTAACAGAGTGACGGATGGTCAGTATGTAAAAATAGTAAATAAAGCTTCTTAAGCGAGGGAATTATTGTGCGTTTTATAGATATCTTTATTAAAAACCCTGTTTTAGCTTTTGTCATTAGTGCATTGATCTTAGTTGCTGGTATTGGTAGCGCTTTTATGATGCAAGTCAGTGAGTATCCACAAATAAATGATGCCCTTATTACAATTACAACATCCTATCCAGGCGCAAATCCCAAGATCATTCAAGGGTTTATAACATCTCCTTTAGAGCATTCTGTTGCAGGAGCAGATGGTATTGACTATATGTCGTCACGCAGCACACTTGGGTCAAGTGATATTGAGGTTAAAACAAGCATTGATGCAAACCCAAATATTGTATTAAGTCAGGTTGTGCAGAAAGTTAATGCCGTATTAAGTCAGCTGCCAAAAGGAACAGAATCTCCATCAATTAATATGACTACAGGGGATACTTTCCCTTCTTTTGTATTTGTTATTACCGCAAAAGACAAAACAGCAACCGTTCCAATGATGACAGCATATGCACAAAATGAGCTAACGCCAGAGCTTGAAGCATTAGGTGGTGTTGCCCAGGTAAGATTAGTCGGATCAAGTAGTTATGCCATGAGGATCTGGCTGAATTATAAAAAAATGGCTGCCTTTAATGTTACTCCATCTGATGTTGCAAATGCGCTTAAAGCTAATAGTACCATTGCTGCAGGTGGTGAGATAAAAGGTCCTTATTATGATGTAACCGTTATTCCAACCACTAATTTAAGCACAGTTGATCAATATAATGATTTAGCAATTAAAAATGTTAATGGTCGTATTGTTAGAATTAAAGACATTGGAAAGGCGGAATTAGGCAGACAAGATTATACAACCAATACGCTTTACAATGGCCAAGTAGCTATTTTTTCAAGTCTGTTATTAACACCAAGTGCAAATATTTTGGATGTTGAGCGTAAAATAAAGCAACAGCTTCCTATTATTAGGAGCTCACTGCCTAAAAATATGAATATCAACCTAGTATATACAGGTGCAAGTTACGTACATGCATCCATTCGTGAGGTGTTAAAATCACTCATTGAAGCAGTGATTATTGTTATTTTAGTGATCTTTTTATTTACAGGGTCAATTAGGTCAACCATTATTCCTATTGTATCGATTCCTTTGGCAATTATTGGATCATTCTCGCTAATGGCATTGATGGGATTCTCCTTTAATTTGTTAAGCTTTCTGGCCATTATTTTAGCAATTGGATTAGTTGCTGATGATGGCATTGTTGTGCTTGAAAATATTCATAGGCATATCGAAGAGGGGTTACCTCCCTTTAAGGCATCAATTAAAGGTGCCAGAGAGATAGCATCACCACTGATTCTTATGGCAAGCACCATTGTCGTTGTATTTATTCCCATTGGATTAGTAGGTGGCTTAACAGGGCAATTATTTATTGAGTTTGCTTATACTCTGATCGATATTGTGATTATTTCAGTCATTGTTGCTTATACTTTCTCTCCGATGTTGTGTTCTAAAATTATTACGCAAGCAAGTATACATAAACCAATGGTAATATACGTTGATAAAGTATTTTCTAAAGTAAAAAATGGCTATCTTGCCGTATTAAAAAGAGTAGTTAATATTCGTATTGCGATGCTTTTAATTGTTGTTGCTGTGTTTGGATGTGTTTTGTATATGTTTGTGCATATCCCATCTGATTTGGCGCCAACAGAGGATCAGGGTATTATTGGTATCAAAGGGATAGCGCCTTCTGCAAGTAATATTCATTATCTTGAATCAGAGGATAAATCAGTTAATAAATTACTGTCTTCCTATCCAGAGAGTGTACATGGTAGATGGATTGGTCATGGTTTCCCTGTCAAGTTATTATTATTTTCTGGTGTGTTTTTAAAGCCTTGGGATGAGCGTAAGCAAACACAGATGGAATTACAGCCTAAATTGCAAAAAGCGTTGAATCAATTCCCTGGGTTTCAGTTTGTTACCTTTACTTTACCACCATTACCAGGTAGTGACTTTGGACCACCTATTGAATATGTGATTCAAACATCAAAAGATTATGATTCGTTAAATACAGTTGCTGGTAAAGTGGTTGCTGCCATGATGGCAAGTAAAAAGTTCCTCTTTGCTAAGAGTGACCTTCTATTTGATAATGATCAAGTATCCGTTAATATTGACCGTAATAAAGCTGCAGAGCTTGGGATATCGATGAGTGATCTTGCCAATGATTTAAGTTATTCATACTCTGGTGGATATGTTAATTACTTTGATCTTTTTGGTTATGGTTATCAAGTGATCCCTGAGATGCTAGATAGTATGAAACTTAGCATTGATCAGTTAAAGCAATTACAATTGAAAACGAAGTCAGGGGCAATGGTTCCACTATCATCAATAGCTACTTTTGAAGTTCAGCCATCCATTTATATGAGAAATAGATTTCAAGGGTTAAATTCAGCAACTATTTTTGCCGTACCTGCGGAAGGTATTACGCAAGGGGATGCAATTAACTATTTGCAAAACTTATCTAAAACGATATTACCAAAAGGTTATATGCATACTTATGTTGGTTCATCGCGCTCAGTTGTCCAAAACTCAAACCAAATGCTTTATGCTTTTCTCTTTGCAATTATTATTATATATCTTGTGTTAGCTGCGCAGTTTGAGAGCTTTAGGGATCCTTTTGTTATTCTTATTACTGTGCCTATGTCAATATTTGGGGCGTTGTTACCACTTTATATTGGCAAGAGCTATCATGCGGGATTTGCCTCACTCAATATTTATTCACAAGTTGGTCTGATTACCTTGATAGGCTTGATTAGTAAGCATGGGATATTATTGGTTGAGTTTGCTAATAAAGAACAATTAAAAGGTAAAAACAAAATTGTCGCAATATTATCGTCTGCAGAGTTAAGGGTTCGCCCGATTCTCATGACAACAGCTGCTATGGTTGTGGGTGTTTTACCATTGGTGTTTGCCTCTGGTGCTGGTGCTGTTGGTAGACAATCTATGGGTATGATTATTTGTTTTGGTATGTTAATAGGAACTATTTTTACCCTGTTTATTGTTCCTATAATGTATATTTTTCTTGCGCAGAATAAGCAAAAGCTATTCTTGAAAAAACAGCGACAAGCACTTGAGATCAAATCGCTAGAACAAGATAATTAGCAACTTCTGTTTATCTAGTAGCTATAAACAAGAATTGTAGTCTTTGCCTGTATGTCAAGAGGTATTCAGCTATAAGAAGTCATCTATTTTTGGCTATGCAAACTGTGCTGTGCCTTGTTTTGGGTGTTGACTTTTTCTCAATCAAGGTTTTGTTTTTTTCGTTTTCCGGATAGGTATATGGAAAGATAAAATGTTAAATGGTAGTCACTATTTGGGATGAAACGCAGATTGCATATAGAACCATTTACTGGGGTGAAATTTATGAAAAAATTAAAATTATTAATAGTAACTCTCCAAGCTTTTTTGCTTCTGGGCTGTGGTGGGGGTTCAGGTCAATCTAGTAGTGGGGGGGGATCTTCAACAGTTTATAAGGTGACATATTCTGATGGGCTCAATGTTTCTGAGTCTGCAAGTGAGGAATTTAGTATTCTTGTTGCTGCAGCAAATGCTGAGAGCTCTTTGACTTCTGTTTCTAGTAGTAAAGCGGTAACCTATTCAATTGATATTGTACCTAATGCAAATATCGTAGTTACGAATAATTGCCAAAATATTGCTCTTGGGACGTCTTGCGAATTAATGACATCATTAACAAAACAAGCAGCAGATGTTGAGAAACTTAAATTTGTGGTTAAATTATCAAATGGTGTTAGTAAGTCTGAAAGTGCTAGTCTTAAAAAACATCGATTGAAGATCAACCTTAACTCGCAAGAGGTTTTGCCTGTTAATGTGATTAACACTGTATCAATTACTAATACCAGTAACGTAACGGCATACTTTGATAAGAATGTACATTTTACTGATGCAGAAAACAAAGAAATTACCAGCGTCTCGACTACAGATAGTACGTGTTCTAACTCTCTGAAGCCTGGAGATACTTGCAGCCTTAAGATCGCGGGCAAAAAGAATGGTGTGACGGGGCAATTAAAATTGGATTTGCATAGGGACTCACTTGCTGACATAAGTTTTTCAGATGTTGTAGTGAAAGCTATCAAAACAGAAGATGTTCCAGCAAATACTCTTAAGGGATCAACTTATCCATTTGAATATACCTTTACTAATACCAATGCAAGACGACCTGCGACAAAAGTAAGCTTTACTGATTCCGATTCAGTTAGTGTGGATTACTTTTATTTAGATCCTGACAGTAGTTGTGATTATGTCGAGTGGTCGCACTTCTTTCCAGCAAATAGTAGCTGTACTTGGAAAGGGAACTTTAAGCCAATATCATCCGATGGTCGTAGATCAATGACGATCACGTTACATTATGCTGAGGGCGGTGATGTAGCTTTAACGAGCTCTTCACAAGTAACTGATGTTGTTGTCACTGGCATCAAAACCCGAGATATTCCAGCAAATACAGTTAAAAGAGTAAGCTATCCATTTACCTACACTTTTCGTAATACTAGTACAACATCACCTGCGACAGGAATAAGCTTTACGAATTCCTTATCTTCATCAGCAGACTTTACGATAGATACTACTCAGAGTACCTGTAATAATGTCAAGTCAATTCCAGCAAATGGTAGCTGTACCTGGACAGGTGAGTTTATGCCATTATCCGGTGGTAGTAAGTCGATGATGATTACGTTACATTATGCTCAAGGTAGTGATGTGACTTTAACGAGTACCTCACAAGTCCCTGCTGTTGCTGTCACAGGTGCTAAAACCCAAGATATTCCAGAGAAGGCTATCAAGGGGCAAAGTTACTCATTTGTATACACCTTTACTAATATTGATCGAGCATTATCTGCGACAGGAGTAAGCTTTACGAATTCCTTACCTGCAGATTTTACAATAGATACTGCAGATAGTACCTGTAACGGTGTCACGTCAATTGCAGCACAGCATAACTGTACTTGGACAGGGACGTTTACCCCAGAAAGCAATGGGAATAAGAGGGTAAGTTTGACGTTACATTATAATCAAGGCAGTGATGTCACTATATCCAGTGCTTCGTTAGCATTACTAGCTACTACACCAATTAATACAGGACCAGGTGCCGCTGAGGATAGTTGGTCCTGGCCAGCGACAAGATTTGAGCCAGCCAAAAAGAAAGACAAGTCTGCTGCATGTAATGATGCTGAGTATGATAAATTGACGGGGTTAATGTGGGCTAAAGATGGTAGTGCTGCTGGTAAAAAAAAGGTGAATGATGCCTTGACTTATGCTAATAATTTAACCTTATGTGGATATAATGACTGGCGCTTGCCAACAGTTAACGAGTTGCTCTCTCTGATAAATTATGCAGATACAACCTCTCCTGCACATTGGTTAAATGCAAATGGTTTTAGTGATATTAAAAGTGATTGTTATTGGACCAGTAATGTTGGTGCTCTTACACGCAGTAGCTGGTGGTATGTTGGCTTGTCTCTTGGTGATATACTTGCTGCGCAGACTGATGTTGTATGTTACATGTTGCCTGTTCGTGAGTCTACTTAATTAAAAGAATTAATCGTGGGCATATTAGCGCATATAAATGTACATATTAACTTTTATGTCGTGCTATTGACTTTGTCATTATACAAAATAACGGCTTGCCAGACACATTAAAGAAAGAGTTTCTTTCATTCATATTAAAACACCAAACCTTTAGACTAACTTTTTAGGAGGAAAAATGAGAAAAATAAATAAAACACTGTTATTGTTTAGCCTGCTATCTAGTTTTTGTGCCTGGAATGATGGATTTGCGAGTACAGGTGTAATTATTCAAAACACAAACCCTACGGATACAGGACCAGGTCAGTGGCCAACACCAAGATTTATATCTGCTAAGAAGACAGATAATTCTACATGCAATGATGCTGAGTATGATAAATTGACGGGATTAATGTGGGCTAAAGACGGTAGTGCTTCTGGTTCTATCGCCTGGAGTGATGCAGTAAGTTACGCTAAAAAATTAAGCTTATGTGGATATAATGACTGGCGCTTGCCAACAGTTAACGAATTACGCTCTCTAGTAAATTATGCAGATACAACTTCTCCTGCACATTGGTTAAATGCAAATGGTTTTAGTGGTATTCAAAGCGACTTTTATTTTAGCGCTACGATTTTCTCACCCAACGCCAAGGACGTGTGGGTCCTTAGTATGGCTGGTGGTTGGATAGGTCCCATCGATTCGGCGCTTGGCTATGTTTTGCCTGTTCGCGGGCCTAATTGATTGTTTTTTAGTATAAAAATTCAAATTAATTAGTTTTTTATATAAATATTAGTTAGATTGTGGTTTCCCCTCTTGTGAGCTATAAACGCGGATTATTACCCTAATAATTTTTTATCATTATATATTTAGGCTCATTTAGCATAGACTTATAACGTGAGATGTATACCCATCACAAACCATTTTACAGAACTTTTTGCTTTGCATTTTGCGTGTGATGAGTCTAGATCTGGTGTGTAATAAAATAATGCTAAGGTGGGAATCTATGAAATTTTTAAGATATCGTGTTCAAGGTCAAACTAAACCAGCAATCTTTCATAAAGGAATGATTTATGATATCAGTCATATCATTGATGATATTGATATTGATACCATAGGTAAGATTGGAAGCTTATCACAAATGACATTGGAAGAAGTTACAAAACTGCCCGTGTTGTCAGAGAAAGTAGATGAGCGCAGCGTTCTGGCTTGTATCAAAAACCCCACACTACAGGACACTAACTAATTTTTCCATTTGAATTTTTGTTAACTTTAGCTCAAATACAAGCTTAATTGATGCCATAATTTTACC
>NZ_QLIU01000036.1 GCF_003574425.1 Cysteiniphilum halobium
GCGAAATCAAGAAAAAATAGCGCTTCAAGCAGCAGTTTGCAAATTTTTCTTCGTGTACAGAGCAACGACCTGATGCAAAAAGCCCACCTAAACCATTCAAAGGTGGATCTGCAAATTGCTTCTGCGTAATACGCCAAGCGATCATCAGCTATATATCCCATAGGAAATACGATAGAGTAGATTATCAACAATCTGACAGCCCAAGGAGTTTTTTAGAAGTTCAAGCGGCGTTCTTTCACCTAATGCAAGGTTATTTGTTGCAAGCCAATTATTAACCTTTTCCTTACTGCCAAATACCTCAAGCGCATGCGCATATACTTTTGCAATTAATATTAAACGATCAGATTCTTTTGCATCAAGCATACCTACTTCTTTTCTACGCAAGTAGGTTTTACGATTAATTGGAATAAGTGACGACACAAGCTCCTCTGCTAAACCACTTGATTTAGCAAAGCGCAAAATAGCTGCCCTTGACAGAGTCTTTGGGTGCTTATTTGCCAAAATCCAATTAAGCAAAAGCACGGGAAATGCAAAGCAAGAAATTTTCTAAAATGGTTTATGATGGGTATATAACGTAGTAGAATGCCACTTTTAGCAAAATTAACTTCTATATATATGTTATTACAGCGCGTTAATCGCTTTTTAATGCCTAATCAAGACGGCAAACACATGAGTGACTTCTTATCTGGAGTGACTGTTGCTCTTGCTCTTATCCCTGAAGCTGTTGCCTTTGCTTTGGTTGCAGGCGTTAACCCCACCGTTGGTTTATATGCCGCCTTTATTATGTGCTTTATGACTGCTGTTTTCGGTGGTAGACCCGGCATGATATCGGGTGCTACAGGCTCAATGGCAGTCGTTATGGTTTCGATTATGCTACTATTTCCAAATGATCCCATCACTGGTATGAACTACTTATTTGCCACAGTTATTCTAACGGGAATCATTCAAATCGTTATTGGATTACTGGGTTTTGGTAAGTTTATTCGCATGCTACCTAAGTCTGTCATGGTTGGCTTTGTTAATGGCCTTGCTATTGTCATTTTCTTATCGCAATTACAGCAGTTTAAATACATGCCAACTGGATTAGATCATAAAGTTTGGTTACAAGGTGTTGATTTATATGTCATGATCGGGCTTGTCGTACTTGCTATGCTTATTACACATTTTTTACCAAAATTCACCAAAGCAATCCCCTCAGCATTGACAGCAATTATCGTTGTCACGGTTATTGCCTTATTTATACCATTACCGGGCAATCATATTTTAAATGTTGGCGATATGATTGGTACTGGCAAAGACGTTGTTAATCACGCCTTTAGCATCCCACATATTCCATTTACTTGGCATGCACTCACCATTATTGTGCCTTATGCGTTTATTCTAGCTATTATTGGGCTTTCGGAGTCGTTAATGACATTGACCTTGATTGATGAAATTACCAAAACACGTGGTCGTGGCAACAAAGAATGTATTGCCCAAGGTGCTGGCAATATCATCTCAGGGTTTTTCAAAGCCATGGGTGGATGTGCTATGATCGGTCAAAGCATGATTAATATTAGCTCTGGCGGACGTGGCCGTCTATCAGGCATCACTGCCGCCGTGTTTTTGTTATTCTTTATCGTCATTGCCATGCCATTGATTAAAATCATTCCACTTGCAGCCCTTGTTGGGGTCATGTTTATGGTAGTGATTGAAACCTTTGAATGGGCAAGCTTTAAATTTATTCGCAAGATCCCTTTACACGACGCATTTATCATTATTGTCGTAACCGTTGTCACTGTGATGACGGACCTTGCAATTGCTGTTATTGTAGGTGTGATCTTGGCATCATTGGTGTTTGCGTGGCAAACTGCAAAAAATATCCATGCTGAAGCCAAAATCAATGCCGATGGCAGTAAAGAATATATTCTGCACGGTCCTTTATTTTTTAGCTCAAGCACACGCTTTAAAAGCCTCTTCGCACCTGAGGATGATCCTACTGAGGTGATTATTGATTTCAAATACTCACGCGTCAGTGATCACTCCGCCATTGATGCCATTGCTTATGTTGCTGAATGTTATAGCAACCTTGGCAAAAACTTACACTTAAGGCACTTAAGCTTGGAATGTAAGGAGTTATTAGGTAAAGCAGGTAATCTTGTTGAAGTCAATGTGCTTGAAGATCCTGATTATCACGTTGCTAGCGATAAGCTCAGTTAATTGAATCATTATTCTCATCTATTTTTATTGTAAGTGTAACTGAGCGAAGCCAAAGCCACTTACTTCCCTTTAACAGCTTTGCTCAGGGAACGAGTGGCATATTAGTTTAATCATCAGGCGTTGGTTAAGCGCAGTCGAAGTCACGCATTCCCTTTAACTGCGCTCAGGATACGGTGGTATATGATTTAGCTATCTTTTTAACGTCTTAATCACTATTTGATAGTGATAAACAAAGTTTTCAAGCGTTACATCTGCATACAGATCTTGTTGATTTTGATAGTTAATCTGCATCACGAGCTGCCCATTAAGATAAAATTGACGCAAATTCTTTTGCACCTGTATTTTAATATTCGTGGTTTGTAGTATTTCTTTAATTACCTTTGTTGGCGCATAGGTAAAAATAAAATCCACCAGACTTTGCTTAACACCCATATCAGCATGCGGCATTGGCAAACTACTGCTATCAATAGAAACCCCGTCATAAACAAGCGAGAAGATCGAGCCCCCCCAGCCTGCAGCAGCAACAATGACAATTTTTTGTTTTGATGCTTCTACTTCAACCTGTGCTATATAGGACTCTTTTTTGCCCTTTATCGTATATTCTGAGCTTAAAATCTGAGTTACATTAAAGTGCAAATCAAGCTTATTAGGAGTTGGTAGTCTTAGATTTTGGCTTTTGAAAACTTCGACTTCTGGCGTATTGACCACATGAGTTTGTAATAAAGCACATGATGATAGCAATATGCTACATAACCCAAGGATTAAGATGTTTCGAAAATAAGATAAACGTTTCATTAGTAAATACTCGTCTGACCTTGTGGACGCGACTTATAACGTCGATGTTGCCATAAGTACTGATCTGGGAAATCAATGATTGCTTTCTCTAAAATATGGTGATATCTGAGTGCATCTTGATAATCATCACCTGAGGGGAAATGATCAAGCGCTGGTAATACATAGATATCATAACCTGATAAATCTGTCTTGCGCGTATAATAGCACGGTACAACTTGTGCACCTGTTTTCTCTGCCAACCATGATGTTGCAACCAAAGTTGCACATTCTTTACCAAAAAAAGGAACAAAAATGCTACGCTCTGCACCAAAATCCTGATCTGGAGCGTACCACACTGACCCACCTTTTTTTAGTGCCTTAACAATAGATACAACATTCTTGCGTTGTAAGCATTGACTAACATACACTTGACGCGATGAAGTCATCACCTGTTCAAATAGTGGGTTTTTATGTTTTTGATAGACAAGATAAAAGGGACTGTAATGTTCACCGATAAAGCGTCCAATCACCTCCATACAAGTAAAATGTGAGCCTAATAATAACGCCCCTTGCTGCTTATTATCATGTGCATCCTCAAAGTGTATCATCCCATGTGTATCAAACTTGATTTTATTAAAACGCTTCTTTGGCATAAACCAGGCAATCGCCGTTTCAACACCAGAAATGCCAATAGATTCAAAACATTTCTTACATAGTTTCTCAAGTTCTTGTTCGCTTTTATTCGGAAAAGCAATCTTTAGATTAGTTAATGTAATCTGTTTACGACGCTTCAAAAAAGGGTAGCTCACGCGCCCAAGAAGTGCCCCTATCTTCATCTGCCAACGATAGGGCAAATATACAAATCCACGCAAAAAGAGAAAGCCAAGGTGCAACCCCCAATATTTTGGGGCATAAAAACGTGATTTTTCTGTCATTGATTACCTTTATAATGATTAACTAAAAAAAAGCTTGGTTTATCAAAAGATGCGTTGCAATACTAGCAAAGTATCCCAATAAAATCACTAAGCTCCACTTCAAATGCCCTAAAAAAGTATACTGTCCATGCGCTTTACCCATCACAGCAACACCAGCGGCAGAACCAATCGATAGCAAGCTGCCACCAATACCTGTGGTTAAGGTCACTAATAGCCACTGACCCTCGGTTAATGGCGGATGCATCGTTAACACCCCAAACATCACCGGAATATTATCAACAATGGCTGATAGTAGTCCAATCAAAATATTCGCTTGAGTTATATGATCAAAAACTTGCGGCAGAGCACTTGGCACATCGTGATAAAGGAAATTAGATAACACTTCTAAATAACCTAACGTTGCTAAGCCTTGTACAGCAAGTAAAATACCAAAGAAAAATAACAATGTATCCCATTCAATCATTTGAATTTTTTGAAATACATCAAAATGCTCACGTGCTTTTTTCTTTAAAAAGAAACCTAAAAACATCAAATAACCTAAGCCTGTCATCATGCCAAGTGCTGGGGGCAGATCTAGCAAGTTTTGCAAAAGTACAGCAGTTATTACCGTAAGAAGAAACATCACAATTACAATAACCGCACCTGGTTTGAGCTTAACCTGTACCAGATTATTGTCATAGTCATCACCTTTAGGCAGGAAAAAACTCATAACGATTGCCGGAATGAGAAAACTCACAAATGCTGGAATAAATAATGCGAAGAAATGGGTAAATGGTACAACACCATCCTGCCATACCATTAAGGTCGTGATATCACCAAATGGACTAAATGCACCACCAGCATTAGCAGCAACAACGATATTAATACAAGACAGGCAAATAAATTTAGTCTCTCCCCTCCTAGCAACAGAAAGCACCACTGCACTTAAGATTAATGCCGTTGTCAAATTATCTGCAAATGGTGAGATAAAGAATGACAAAAGTCCTGTTAACCAAAAAATACCTTTAAAGCGCAAGCCCATTTTAAGAAGTAATGCTTTTAGCTTTTCAAAAACATGACGCTCCTCCAGCACATTAATATAGGTCATTGCCACCAGCAAAAACAATAACAACTCACCGTATTCCAGTAAGCCCTTATTAAGGCTTATCTTAACAATATCACTCTGTCCATTGATTTTGCCAACAATTGCCGTCAACACCCAAATAATGCCAGCGGCTAAAATCACCGGTTTTGATTTAGCCAAATGAATCACATCTTCAAGCATTACTAAGATATAAGCAATAACAAAAACAGCCAATGCAATGAGTGCATATGGACTTAGCATCGCCTGCATTACTGTTTGTGATACTTCACCTGCATATAAAGCACATGGTATCATCAGTATCAATAAATATAAAACTCTTGTCATCTCTCCCCCACCCTTTAAAACAAAAAAGGCCGCAATTGCGGCCTTTAAAGTGTTAAAGCTAACTAATTAAATTAGAAATAAACTGTAGCATCTAACATTAATGTATTGAATTTACCAACACTGCTACCTGATGATTTGCCAGACATGTAGTTATAAGAACCACCAACCCAAATTGTATCAACCACATTGTAACGTGTACCAACTTCAATTTGATATAAGTTGTTATCAGAGTTTTGTGCTACTTGGCTATACGATACATAAGGCACCATATCTTTGCCTGCTACTGGCATAGTGTAAGAAGAGTCTAAGCTCCAAGCCTTAACAGTAGAGCCTGAATCAAAACTTACTAATACTGGAAGTGCGTTAAAGCCAAATGCCGTAATACCAGTAGTATCTCTATTGGAAGCACCAGTTGCCGTATTAGAACCACCTGTAGCATTGCCATAAACAGAAGTTTGGTTCATACCGCTAACGCCAGAAGTGGTTACCAAGAATTCACCATTAACAGCCAGACCTTGGACAGTTACACCCGCGTTAAAGTCTAATGCACCAACCATTTTATTATTCATACCAGCTCTATCTTCAGAGAAACCAGTTGCATTAACCCAGCCTGCACCGGCATAGTAATCTAAGTTACCTGCTTTACCATTGTACGATGCATTTAATGCAAAATTATTAATTTGATTAGCACCCGATGCTTGTGAGTTCATTAATGCCTCACCCTTACCGTTCATCAACGTTGCAGTTGCATTAAGACCATTCATGCTAAAACCAGCACCGACTTGACCACCGTACGCCATAAAGTAAGCACGCGTTAATGTCGGCATAAAATTAGTCACTGAATCAAACTTACCAAATTCAACCACTTTTTTACCACCAAAAGCATAAAATGGTGACTTAGCCAAGTTACCAACAACAAAGAATGCATTTGGTAATGTTACATTGCTAGAAGCCGCATTTGAAACTTGAACATCAGCAAAACCAGTAACCCAGTTACCAATCGTTGATGTAAATGCTAAATCAGCATAAGGCATTTTAATTTCAGTTGAACTGTTATTATTTACTGTTGCTCCACTTGGGTGAATACCAGTGACCACACCTGACGTATTTTGATAGCTTGCATAAATTTCACCCTTACCACCAATATAGATAGCATTAGGAGCTAGATCGCCAGACTTACGCGCATTAAGGATATCTAAAACAGAGCCAGTGACTTGCTGGTTGTTTAGCATTTGTTGTGAATAACTTGCATCTGTACGCACGTTAACGATACCGCCACCGTTTTGTACTTGATCATTCATTGAACCTGCTGCGAAAGCTGAAGCGCTTGCAGTTGCAGCAACCGCTGCTACGATCATCTTAAGTTTCATAGTTTCTCCTCAACTGTTTTAAAACTTACATCTTTATTAAAAAACGATTCCTTTTTTGTCGGCTTCTTTGCCGTCGAAAGACTACACACCGACAAAGGTATCACTTTATTTTAAATTTTCAAGCAAATCATAGATTTTTTTATAAAAAATTACAAAGATTCAGCATTTTCTGCCAAATAAGCAGCAACACCTTGCGGTGACGCCTTCATACCTTTGTCACCTTCTTTCCAGCCAGCTGGGCATACTTCACCATATTTTTCGAAGAATTGTAATGCTTGAACCATGCGCACTAATTCGTCCATATTACGCCCCAATGGAAGGTCATTGACTACTTGATGTCTGACGATACCGTCTTTATCAATCAAGAACGTACCACGAAAAGCCACACCTGCTTCAGGATGCTCAACACCATATGCTTTAACAATACTATGGTTAATATCAGCAACCATAGTGTATTTAACAGCTCCTATACCACCATCATTAACTGATGTATTGCGCCATGCATTATGTGTGAAATGTGAATCAATTGACACCGAAAAAACTTCAACACCTAGCTTTTTAAGCTCATCAACACGTTTATCAAGCGCAATTAGCTCAGATGGGCAAACAAAAGTAAAATCAAGCGGGTAAAAAACAACTGCCGCATATTTACCATCACGTGCTTTCTCAAAACTTAATGCATCTACAATTTCACCATTTGCTAGCACTGCTGGCGCTGTAAACTCAGGTGCCTTGCGTCCTACTAATACCGTCATGATTATCTCCTTAGGTTTTGTAATCTTACATTAATTGACAACAATTTAGTGCGCAAAAGTTTGCTAAAGCCTGATAATTATGTCAATAATGACACAGCAGAATTTAACAAATTTTGGAAATAATTTTATGATTTACATTCATCCGAAAACCCAAGCCTTAATTTTTGATTGCGACGGCACCATTGCTGATACGATGGTAATTCACAATGAAGCATGGCATACAATTGCCGGACGCTACCACTTTAATCTAAGCCCTGCTGAGCTTGCTCATTACAATGGCATTCCCACTTTGCAAATAT
The DNA here is from genome assembly GCF_003574425.1 of Cysteiniphilum halobium. GTDB lineage: Bacteria > Pseudomonadota > Gammaproteobacteria > Francisellales > Francisellaceae > Caedibacter > Caedibacter halobius. Next base: position 7,741 of record NZ_QLIU01000036.1, read on the forward strand.
TACAAATGTTAACTACCAGTGAAGATAAGAAGCGTTTTGATTTACACAAAATGGTACATGAAAAAGAAACTCTTGCTGAGGAAAAGATGGATCACGTTATTGCTATTCAACCAGTCCTTGATCTTATAAAACGTTATCATCGGAAACTGCCAATGGTAGTGATCTCTGGGGGGATGCGTAGAAATGTGATTAAAACACTTCAAGCACTTGATATTCAAGACCATTTTGAATTTATCATTACAGCCGACGATGATCATCCGACCAAGGATACACCCGAAGCCTTCACCTTGATCGCCGATAAACTAGGTGTTGATTATGATAAATGTCATGTTTTTGAAGATGGCAAACCTGGACTTATCAATGCAGTTAAAGCCAATATGATGGTTACTGATATTAGAACGATTTACCCTTAGCAATAATAAAGTTAAGTTGTGCTATTTCTTGCATCCCCTTTGCAGAAGAAGTCATGCAGCTTAAGCTGCACAGGTCAGAGGCAATCGTAAGACTTAACTTAATAATGATTAACTACTTAGACTTAGCAACACTGATAAACGCAACTAAGGCAATAATACAAATATAAATAACAACATAAGCAATATTTGCCAAATTGATTGCTAAGAATTGTGCAACAAGTGGTGCAGTACCACCAAAAATAGCCACTGAAACACTCCAAGCTACCCCCATGCCGGTATAGCGAATATTAACCGGAAAAATGTCTACTAAATAACGAAACATACTGCCTGTAACCAAGATATTACTTATCGCGTATAAAACTTGTGCACACATTGCCAAATAAGCATTTGAGAATATTGATAAACAGAACAAAGCAGGCACAGTGACAATACTACTTAAAAGCCCCGCTTTTAACATCTTTTGTGTACCTAGTCTATCAGCAAACAGTGCTGCTATCGGTGTTAACAGAGTAACAACAGCTACACCAAAGGTGGCAATCCAATGTGCATTTTCACTCGTTAACAGTCCACGTTGAATCACAAAAGATACCCACCATAAATTACAAATATAGATATATACACCAACAAATGCAGCAATAAAGAAGCATTGCATTAACTGATTTGTATAACCTTTAAATGCTTTGACGCCATTAAAAAATGCTTTATTAACTCGAACGCTCTCAAACTCAGGACTTTCGGTAGTGTTTACACGAAAATAAAGTCCAATTAAGCAACCAACAAACCCCAAATAAAATGGCACACGCCAAAACCATCCCGGCATTATGGGTAATGAAACGATTGATGCCATTGCCGCCCCCGACATCATGCCCAAAGCTGCAGCAAAACTTACCCAGCTCACAGCTAGATTCTTAAAGCCCCCATGATAATGCTCTGCCACAAAAATTGCAGCTCCTGTAAACTCACCGGACACAGAAATACCTTGGACAATCCGCAGAAGAAGTAAAATTAAAGGTGCAGCAATACCAATACTTTCATAGCTTGGCAAGAGCCCAATGCACAAAGTTGCCAATCCCATAAGAGTGAGACTTAAAGATAGGGCTTTTTTGCGCCCAAATTTATCCCCAATTATTCCAAAAGCAATGGAACCAAAGGGGCGAGCTAAATAGCTTGCAGCAAATACACATAAACTTAATAGCATTGCATAGGGAGTATCTTCTGGAAAAAACAAATGTGCGAATTTAAACGCCAGATAGCCATAAAAGCTAAACTCCGCCCATTCAACAAATGTACCAATCGCTGATGCGACAATAACTTTCTTTTTTGATTGCATCACTATAATCCTCACCCTGTAAAGGCTAAAGATTATGCCGGGACTTTTAAAAAAAGGAAAGGTGATATACTGCCAACAAAATGATTTACAAGCGGTATAGTCAGTTACGAATTGATTAAACGCAATCAGCTTGTTACCTTGGAAAAATACAAGATTTCTGCTAAACATTAATTATTCAAAGTCACCAATCAAGGCAACACATGTTCTTTCGCAACACACTTAGTAACTACCTCATTCGCTTTCTCACGCATAATGTGGATAAAGCACGCAAATTAGCATTATCTGACTATCAATCATTGAGTCGTGTCGTTTTGCCTTGCGATGTATTGTTGATTGAAGGACGCTCACGCATAGCACGTGTAATTAGCTATATCACCCGCAGCATTTGGACCCATGCTGCTTTATATATCGGTCAACTTGATCAGCTTGAGCCACAGTTACAACATACTTTATTGCAATTTAATCCGCATCTTGAACATCATCACATTATTATTGAAAGCATTCTTGGAGAAGGTGTTGTCGTTAAAAATCTAAAAGAATACACACATGAACATATTAGAATATGCCGACCGAAAGGGATTTCTAAAACGCAAATCACAACTGCTTTTAATTATGCAATAGCTAATCTAGGTAAGCCTTATGATAATCGACAGGTGTTTGATTTAGCACGTTTTTTATTCCCATGGATGATTTTACCACGTAAATGGCGATCAAGTATTTTTCAACACAATGCAAAGGGGCATGCAAAAATGACCTGCTCTTTGCTGTTAGCCCAAGCATTTATCCAAGCGCGGTTTCCTATCCTGCCAACCATTGAAAAGAAATCTTCAGGCAACTACTTTGAAGCGATTGCTCGTAATCCTAGACTTTTTGTGCCTTGTGATTTTGATTATTCGCCATTTTTTAACATTGTGAAATATCCAATGATCACGATTGATGGTAATAGCGATGAATTTTTCTTATGGAATGACGAAGTAATTAGCAATGATGATGAAGGTCTGATAGAAATATGCCCATCGTAACGCTTTTTGCTTTTATCAACCCTTTACTTTATTAGAATATACTTCAGCACAACTTGAAACATTATTGTAGGGATATATACAAAAAGTAGCTATTATTGGTGGCTCGATATTATACAAAACTAAAAGTGGTATGCGTACGAATCAGACAAATAATTGCAAGTTATTTTTGGGATCTATCAACAACCACATCTAGTAAATGACTGCCTTGTTGTAATGCACCTTTGCTGTGAATACTTACGATAATTCCGTCAAATGGATAACTTATTTCGCGTGTTTTAGCATCTGCCATTTGTATGCATCTGCCTAGCACCTGCCCATTGCTAAAACTCACTCCTGGAGTAACAAACCACTCATATAATCCACCTGATTGCGCGTAAATCGATCGAAAAGAATCTTCATCACAAAAGGCAATATGTTTGGCACATGCTTGTTGGTATATATTACTTGTTTTGACTACTTTCTTTGTCGCAAGATAGTTCAATATACGATGCATTTGAGTCTGCGCTTTTTTATGATCAATTAACTCTTCTGATCCTAACTCAAGAGTGAAGCTATCAACCAACACAGGTTCATTTCTACCTAATTGTATAAATGCCTGTTGCAGACTCCACCAGGGATAAGACCCTGCCTCATCTAACGCACCATTACATTTATTTTCAATCAATAACACATACTCAAACCCAAGGTTTTCTGCACTGTCCTTGGCATATTGCGGGCTATATAGATAATCAATGGCGTAGCTATCAGTATGCAAATCCAAAATAATATCTGCCTGCAATGCTTCTAACTGCATGGTATAGTTTAAACGTCGCGCACGCGATAAGCCAAAATCACTGCTAAGCGCCTTTTTAATTTGCATACTAATCTTATCACGCAACGCTTTAGCATATTCCGCTGCAGAGCTTTTAAGATGCTCTTTGGCAAACGCTTTATAATCAATCTCGAGTTTAAAATAATAGCGATTCCAGTTGTCACCATTGGTTGCGTCAAAACGTCCCTGATGCCCGGCTCCTACCAGCATATCACGCCCAATCGGATTGCACTGAGGAATGATCGTAATATCACCTTGTGGCTGCTCTTCATTAAAATGTGTAAGCAAATTCAAGATTACGGCATTACCTTGAATTTCTGAGGCATGCATACTTGCTTGAATATAAACTTTCTTGGCACTTGCATCTTGTCCTTTAATCGTATACTTCGTTACTGTGATTGTTTCTCCTGAAGCATTCTGTCCAACTTCAATCAAGGATTTTGTAATATAGCTTTTCATTTCTTTCATTTCAGCCATACTCCTGCGGCTTGTGCTCTTCTGCATATCTTAACTTGCCCTTTTTGATATGTCACCTCTGCAGGCAACACATGACACAAAAAAAATGGCATACTCTCAGTAAATCCATAGGCGCCTGTATGATGGAAAATAACATGATCTTTTACTTTGACATCATCAGGGAGCTGGACTTTGCCTAAATAGTCCAAGCTTGTACATAATGCGCCATGCAAATGAATCTCTGATAAGCTAGCATCACTTTCTTTTAAAAGGCTTACCGGAAAAGCCTCTGATGTCAATGTTGGACGCATCAAATGCTGACTTCCTCCTTCCAAGATCAACATATCACGCCCATAAACTGTTTTACGATCAACTACTGCTGTAACATAAGCCCCACATTTGGCAACAGCATAACGTCCAAGCTCTAGCCAAATATCTGTTTGCGGATAATGATTTTTAAGCTTGAGAATCAATGAGTTAATCTCAGTTAATGTCAGCTCTTGACCCTTACTTTGGTAGTCAATACCTAAACCACCCCCTAAATCTAATACGCGTAAATCAATGGCCATGCTTTTTGCTAATTTGTGTAATGTACTGGCAATCGTGAACCAGATTTTTTCAAGTTTATCCAAAGAGAGGATATTGCCCCATTGGAAACAATGAAAACCCAAAATATGTATATAAGGGTGATCAAGCACATTACTTTTTGCATAAGTGATCCAGTCATCAGGAGATAAGCCAAATGGCGTCACACACTCACCACCTAAAACGTTTCTCTCTTGATTTTGCCACTGTAATTGCACACGTAATAATACCTCAACGTGTTTTTGTTTTTCATAAGCTATGCTTTGCAAATCCTGCAATTGTTGCGTGCTCTCAATGATAAATTTACGCACTCCTTGTTCGATGAAATATAACAACTGCTCATAAGACTTAGCAGGACCTGTATGCAAGATACGCGCAGGATCAACACCTTGCTTTAAGACCTGATCGAGCTCACCAATACTAGCGACATCAAAACGCATCCCTTCACTATGTAAAATGTTAATAATCGCTGATAACGGGTTGGCTTTAAGCGCATACCATAGCTTTACTGGCAATTTCTGTAACGCTTTTATATGAGATTGCAAAGTATCTAGATCATAGAAAAAAAAGGATGTATGGATCTCTTTGGTTAAATCAACTAATACCTTACGGTGGTGTGTGATATCAACCATTAACGCAATGCCTCCTCCAAACTAAGTGCATGATCACTCTTATCATCACGATATTTGACAATAATCGGGCATGCTGCTTGTAAGCCTTGGTCTTTTGCCCAAGTGTGTGTCAATGGCCTTGTACCAGGTATCACAACTGCACCCTCTGGAATCGCCTCACCTCTATCAAGCATGCGTTCATTGACACAATCGTACACATTAACACCTCGTGATAATATCACTGATGGCGCAATGACCGCACGCCGTTTAACAACAATTCCTTCAACAATCACAACGCCTGCACCAACAAATACATGGTCTTCAATAACTACAGGGTTCATACCCACAGGTTCAAGCACACCGCCGATTTGAACCCCTGCTGATAAGTGAACATGTTTACCAATCTGCGCACAAGAACCGACCAATGCATGGCTATCAATCATTGTACCTTCATCAACGTAAGCACCGGTGTTAACATATGCCGGTGGCATAATTACAACCGATGGTGCAATATAAGCACCAGCCCTTACCGCAGACCCACCTGGCACCATACGCACACCATCGGCAACAGTAAAGCGTCTTGGGAGCAAATTGTGCTTATCGACAAAGCCTTGATAACCTTCCGTAAAATCCATGTTTTTTCCAGCTCTAAATGCAGCTAAAATCGCCTCTTTAACTGCCACATTAGCTTGCCACTGCCCATTCTCTTGACGCTCTGCTGAACGCAATTTACCTGTTTGTAAATCTTGTAGGGTATTCTCCCAGCTCATCGTTTGTCTTCCTTATTTTGAAATGTATTTTTTATTCATTGGGTTTAATTGGCACATATATGCTCATAATAACTTTGAATCGCGGCATCCGCTTGCTGCAAACGCGCGATACTTGTAAGCTCTGATGCAATCAACGGCAAGCGCAATGTATCACTACCGATAACACCAGTATATGCAAGCCATGCTTTTGCTGGAATCGGATTTGCCACACTAAAACAAGCAGCAGTGGCATCTTGCCATAAACGACTTAAGGTTTCATCAGCGCTAAAACGCAAAGAAGTTTCAACATACGCTTTAGCTTCTTTTGGCCACAGATTAGAAACGACTGATATTAAGCCCTTGCCACCAACTTTGGCAAGCTCTGGCATCATCGCATCTTCACCACTATATACATTAATATGTGGTGCTGTTTGTACATAGCACTTAAATCGAGAGATATCGCCGGAGGCTTCTTTTAATGCCCACAAATTTGGATGGTTTTTGAGTGCAGCAAAGGCATCAAAACAAAGATTAACACCCGTTCTTGATGGCACGTTATATAACATACAGGGTTTTTTTGCCCTATCTAATAATGTGCTAAACCAAGCAATCTGACCTTTAGTGCCTGGTATAGCATAAATTGGTGTTATCATCAAAAATCCATCAACTGCCTGCGTATTACAAAACGCAACCCACTTCAACTGTTGATGTAGTTGATAGCCACCAACACCAACAAGCAAAGGAACCTTGAGTGCTAAGCTACAGGCAAATACGACCACTTGGCATTGCTCTTCATAGCTCAATGCTAAAGCCTCACCTGTACTACCTAAAATCAATACACCGCAATGAGCTGATTCTTGTTTACGCAACAATCGCTCAAAGCTAATAAAATCAATCTCACCATTTTCAAGCATTGGCGTAACCACTGCTGTATATATATTATTATTGAGATTTATTGCCATGACACACCTCTTACTAATTCATCAAACTGATACAACCCAGCATTTAACTTATTCTCATACACAAATCGCGCACTCCATACCGCACCTTCAGCAAAAAGCTTGCGATCATTCGCCACATGCTTTAACTCAATTGTTTCATATGGATTGTCCACCCTTAAGATATGCTCACCCTTTACATCTTCTTTGCGAATAGATTCAATAGGGCATTCTTTCACATTAAGCCATGATTGCCATGACACAGCAGTACCACTTGGCGCATCAAGCTTTTGTGTGTGATGTGTTTCAGTTAATTGAAAACGACTGTTTGTCACTAGGTTTTGTAAATTACCCAAGGTATTGAGCATCTCTTTAATAAGCACCATTGATAAACTAAAGTTATTCGCTACTACCCACGTTTGCTCTGATTGTCTGATACGCTGTATAAATATTTCATCATAATGAAACCCTGTGGTACCACAAATGACAGATACTTTGCTCTGCATCAGCACTGGCAATATTTGCCTTAGCACATCAGCACTGACAAAAACAATCGCCACAGTTGCCTTATTAAGTTTTTCAACAGTGACTAAATTATGTGAATCAAATACATCACTTATTTCATCTTCTTTCAATAACTCCAATACAGCTTTACCCGTTTTACCACGACCGATTACTGCTACCTTCATCGCACACTCTCCTTAGTGAATTCACTAAAGAGTTGTGTATAAATATCCATCATTACACTCTTTGCATCCTCTGTTGCTACTAACAGACAGATATTATGCCCGCTTGCGCCATGCGTGAAAAGGCGAACATTGTAACTTTCAAGGGCAGAAAATAGCTTAGCACTTATCCCTTTATGTTGATGCAACCGATTACCCACCACTGCAATGAGTGATAAATTGTGCTCGATGCTAATCTCAATATTACCAATTGACTGCAACTCGTCTAATAATGCTTGCGTTAATAAGCTTTCACCAATTGACTGACTGCCAATATGATCCAAGGTTAGAGCAATACTAACCTCACTGGTTGTCACTAAGTCTACAGATATATTATGTTTAGCCAAGATGCTAAATACTGTAGCCAAAAAACCTTGGGCATGGAACATATCAAAGCTTTTGAGTGTCATTAAAAGCTGATTTTTACGCTCAGCAATCGCACGAATTTGTGGTGGTTCTTTTAAACTATTTGCTTTAGCACTAATCCAAGTGCCACCCATTTTAGGTGAAAAAGTAGATCCAACAAACACATCAATATTGCTACTGATTGCTGGCCATAAGGTCGCCGGATGCAGAACTTTAGCGCCAAAGGTAGCAAGCTCTGCTGCTTCATTGAAGCTTAGACTCTCAATGGCTCTCGCTTGTGGAATAATCCGTGGATCAGCTTCATAAATACCAGCAACATCGGTCCAGATTTTCACAGACTTTGCCTGTAAGGCTTGCGCTAAAAGAGCAGCACTATAGTCGCTCCCCCCACGACCTAAAGTCGTTGTTTTACCTTTTGAGTCCATGCCAATAAATCCTTCGCACACAAGCACTTGATCAGCCTGCAACAACGATAGCATATGGGTTGTAACTTGTTCTTTGATGACATCAAGATTTGGTTTTGCCTGAGAGAAATTACTATTGGTTTTCATCACCGTTTGCACATTAAAATACTGTGCATTAATCTTTTTCTGCCTAAAGATTGCCGCAACCAGTTGTGCTGATATTCGCTCACCAAATGATAATATCTCGTCACTTAACTCTTTGGTATTAAGACGCACACTCATTTGTGCCAAGAATCTAAGATCATCTATCTTTTGTTGTATATCTGTTTGCAGGTTAGTACAATCAATCTTCGCAACAATCGGCAATATAACAGTCTGAATTTTGCCTACAATATTCTCTATTTCATCAACAGATGTTAAGTGATAGGCTAACTTAATCAAGAGATTTGTAACACCTGATTGTGCACTGACGACCACCAGTCGCACACTTGGCGAAGATTTGATAATTTCTGCACATTGGCAGATCGCGTTTAGATTAGCGACACTCGTGCCTCCAAACTTCGCGACGACAAAAGGGTTTTGCATAAAGCCTCTCCATTTATCGACACGGGGTTACGGCTTTTGCAAAATTTGACAAAGATACAAATACAACCGAAGCGCCCCACGTCTTTGTTGACGTGACAGTCCTGCTGCCTTTCAGCAGCAGACCCAAGTAATTCAGTCATAACACATCATTACTTTCGGCACTCACTCTAGCTTATTTTTGATCAGTAGATGTTATGATCTTCCCAAAAACGCTGTAGCTTGCGCACCTCTTCTTTAATTCTTTTAAATATTATTTATATTTCGTCGTAGTAACACGACTTTTTTACTATACCGTTTGTTTTTTGTTGCTGTCAAAACTTTTATGCTAAATTTTTTTGAAATACTTCCGACTTAAATCCAAACCGAATAATTTCTCCAGTTTCATTTTAAAGCGCTGACGCTTTTCTTTTTTTGTTAGAATATGCCTAGGGTTCGCTTTAAAAAGCCCTCCTTCTTTGGCAAAAAAGCCATCAATGATCTTAGGGTGTGTCCCCTTAAATTCCGTTAAAATTTGATGATCGATATCACTGTATTTGGAATCAAAACCTTCGGATTTTCCCCAGTGTTTATTGACCTGACTGATTTTCTTACTCATCGCAGCCTCTGGGCGCACCCAACCGTAATGATAAATATAGTTATCCAGTAACTTTGCTTTTGGATAACGTGCGATACGATTGGAGTTTTTAGGGTCAAGTACTAACCAGTACAAACCATCTGGTGCGTAACTTCTGACACTTGCTTTGATAATTCTTGGCGCATAACGATACCAGGTTGGTGACGAAAGATAGGTATTGGTATTGCCATAAAAATGATAATAATGAAATGCCAAAGCCTCAACCTCCTGGTCATCTTTATAACGATACAATGCTTCTTTAATTGCTTCAAGATCATTCTCATGCACGATCTCATCACCCTCTAAATAAAAAAGCCAATCCCCAGTACAAGCAAATTGCGCAATCATTTTTTGCTGTGCATAGGTATAACCCTTTACCTGCATATGCTCATTCCACACTGTTTCAATAATTTTAATTTTAGGGTGCTCTTTCACCAGTTGATGTAATATTTCTGGACTATTATCTTGTGACTGCCCCAAAGCAATCACAAACTCATCACAAATCGGCAAAATAGACTGAATCGATTGAATATAGGGAAAACACAACTCTTCGGCATTGCGTAAAAAGGTAAATCCTGATAATTTCATAACACATTTCAACATTTTTATTTTTTAATAGTGTACACATAAAGTAATAAGGACATAACGTGATTTTACAAAAAATTATTGAATCAAAGCGTCAAGAGCTTAAACTTTTACCTGATCCAACCCCTGCAGCATTAACACCTGCAAAATATGACTTCCTACAAGCCATTAAGACGCATAAGCCAGCAATTATTGCTGAGCTTAAACCCAAATCTCCTTCTGAAGGTATCATTGATCCAAACTATGATCCGATTACCATTGCCAAAGCCTATCAAGCAGGCGGTGCTTGTGCGTTATCTATTTTAACCGATAAGCCTTTTTTTGGTGGCAGTTTTGAAGATATTCGCAAAATACGCGACGTAGTTACGATACCAATTTTATGTAAAGAGTTTATTATTGATGAAAAACAGATCTATCAAGCACGCCTTAACGGTGCTGATGCTTGTCTTTTAATTGTGCGCTGCTTAGACAAAATTCGCTTGCAAGAACTTATTCAATGCGTGGAATCACTGAATATGACTGCACTGGTTGAAGTATTTGATGAAGAAGAAACCGAAATGGCCTTAGCCTGTAACGCCAAATTAATCGGTGTTAACAATCGTAACTTAGATACACTTGAGATGGACACGGATAATATCGCACGTCTACAAAAAAGAATACCTAAAAATATTACATTATTAAGCTTATCAGGCGCTAAAACCCCAAGCGACCTCCATCGCTTTGGATGTACTTATGATGGCGTTCTAGCAGGAACCGCTTTAATGCGCGCTCGCGATAAAGTGGGCTTTTTACAAGAAGCAATAAATGCGACCACGCCATAATCAAACACACAAACAAAAAAGCCCCGTTAGGATACTCCCAACGAGGCTTCAAGTTATATTTGACTTCAGAAAATTAATGATTACTCGTCATAGTCCTCATCATCATCTTGTCTTTTGTTTTCATCAAGATCATCATTACCGACAACAAATAGATCTTCAAGGTCAACACTATTTTCTTCAGTATCTGCATTCAATGCAGCACTTAAAGCCATTTCAAGCTCATCCATCGATGGACCTGTTTCTAATGCTTCTTGTTCTTGTAAGTGTCTACGCTTACGCTCTTGATGATGCGCTAAACCTGTGCCTGATGGAATCAAGCGTCCAATCAATACGTTTTCTTTCAAGCCACGCAGCTGATCCTCTTGTCCACTAACTGACGCTTCGGTTAACACACGTGTTGTCTCTTGGAAAGACGCTGCAGAAAGGAACGACTCTGTAGACAACGATGCTTTTGTGATCCCCAATAAAATTGGTTCATAAATCGCTTCTAATTTGCCCTCAGCACGTAATTTCTCGTTCTCTTCCAAGACTTGAACTAATTCAACAGGCTCACCATCAACGAACTTACTATCTCCTGCTGCTAAGATATTCACCTTACGCAACATCTGACGAATAACCGTCTCGATATGCTTATCGTTAATACCCACACCTTGTAAGCGATAAACTTCTTGGATTTCATTGATAATGTAATCTGCAAGTTCATGCACGCCTTTTAAACGTAAGATTTCATGCGGATCTAATGGTCCATCAGAAATGATTTCACCCTTAGAAACGTGCTCACCTTCAAATACGTTAATATGACGCCATTTAGGGATCATGATTTCAATTGGGTCCATATCTTCTGGTGAAATGATCAAACGACGCTTGCCTTTTGTCTCTTTACCAAAGCTGACAATACCTGAAATCTCTGCCATGATTGCAGCATCCTTCGGACGACGCGCTTCAAACAAGTCTGCAACGCGTGGTAAACCACCCGTAATATCTTTGTTTTTAGAACCTTCTTGCGGAATACGTGCAATGACGTCACCCACTTCGATCTTTGTGCCATTTTCAATATTCAAAATCGCACCAATTGGCATGAAATAGCTTGCTGGAATATTTGTATTCGGGAAGCATAACTCTTCGCCAACTTCATCAATTAAGCGTACCAACGGTTTGATGTCTCTATTACCACTTTTTTGTGAGTCAGACGTAATAACAATACTTGAAAGTCCTGTCATTTCATCTGCTTGGTGCTTCATGGTCACACCATCGATAAAGTCAACAAAGTTGATGTGTCCAGCAACCTCAGCAACCACTGGATGTGTATGTGGATCCCATGTTGCAACAACAGCACCTGCTTTCACCTGAGCATCATCGTTCACTGGTAACTCAGCACCGTATGGTACTTTGTACTTCTCACGCTCACGTCCGAACTTATCGATAATACTAATTTCACCAGAACGCGAAACGACTACATGGTTACCTTCACGATTTTTAACCGTTTTAATATTATTAAATTTAATACGTCCGCCATTTTTGATCTGAACATTATTCTCAGCTGTATCCTGAGATGCAGCACCCCCAATATGGAACGTACGCATTGTTAACTGTGTGCCTGGCTCACCAATGGATTGAGCGGCAACAACACCAACTGACTCACCCATATTAACCAAGTGTCCACGTGCAAGGTCACGCCCATAACATTTAGCACATAAGCCACGGCGTGTTTCACATGTGATTGATGAACGAATCACCACCTGATCAACACCATTTTTCTCAATCAGCTCAACGACTTTCTCATCAAGCAATGTGCCGGCTTCAACCAAGATCTCATCTTCACCTGGTTTGTAAATGTCTTCGGCATTAACTCGACCTAATAAGCGTTCACCTAATGGCACAACCACATCCCCTCCTTCAATCAAGGCAGAAACGGTTAGACCTTTTTGCGTGCCACAATCATCTTCAATAATCACAAGATCCTGTGCCACGTCAACAAGACGACGCGTTAAGTAACCTGAGTTTGCCGTTTTTAATGCAGTATCAGCAAGACCCTTACGCGCACCATGTGTTGAGGTAAAATACTGCAATACCGATAGACCTTCACGGAAGTTTGCTGTAATTGGTGTTTCAATAATCGAACCATCTGGTTTTGCCATGAGTCCACGCATACCGGCAAGCTGTCTGATCTGTGCTGCGGAACCCCGCGCACCCGAATCTGCCATCATGTATACTGAATTAAACGATTCTTGTTCAATTTCATGACCCATTTTATCAGCAACTTTTTCTTTCGCGATCACTTCCATCATTGACTTAGCCACTTTCTCATTAGCACGAGACCAAATATCAATCACTTTATTATAACGCTCACCAGCAGTGACCAAACCACTTGCATATTGCTCAGAAATCTCTTTAACCTGACCCTCAGCTTCAGCCAAAATACCAACCTTTGCTTCCGGAATAATCATATCGTTAATACCGATTGAAATACCTGATTTTGTTGAATATTTATAACCAGCATACATCAACTGATCAGCAAAAATCACGGTGGCTTTTGTACCTAAACGGCGATAGCACTGATCAATAATTTTACCGACTGTTTTCTTGGTCAATGGTTGGTTAATCAGTGAAAACGGTAAGCCCTCTGGTAGGATGCTTGACAATAAAGCGCGACCAACCGTTGTTTCAACAATACCTTTCTCATCGATATATTCACCAGACTCAAGTAATACTTTATGGTCCAAGCGTACTTTGATTTTCGCATGAATATCAACAACACCGGCATCATACGCCCGCTGAACATGTAGTAAATCAGCAAATAATTTGCCCTCACCCTTAGCATTAACTCTCTCACGCGTCACATAATAAAGACCTAGTACAATATCCTGAGTTGGTGCGATCACGGGGGAACCACTTGCAGGGGACAAGATGTTATTGGTTGACATCATAAGTACACGCGCTTCAAGCTGCGCTTCAATCGTTAATGGTACGTGAACCGCCATTTGATCCCCGTCAAAGTCTGCATTAAACGCAGTACATACTAGTGGGTGCAACTGAATCGCCTTACCTTCAATCAAGGTCGGTTCAAATGCTTGAATACCTAATCTATGAAGTGTTGGTGCACGGTTAAGAAGCACCGGATGCTCGCGGATGACCTCTTCCAAGATATCCCAAACGACCGCTTCTTCACGCTCAACCATCTTCTTAGCTGCTTTAATTGTTGTCGCATGCTCATAATGCTCAAGCTTAGAATAAATAAATGGCTTAAATAACTCTAATGCCATCTTCTTTGGCAAACCACATTGGTGTAAACGTAGTGTTGGACCAACGGTAATTACAGAACGCCCAGAGTAATCAACACGCTTACCTAAAAGGTTCTGACGGAAGCGCCCTTGCTTACCTTTAATCATATCAGCTAATGATTTCAAGGCACGCTTATTCGAGCCAGTTACCGCACGTCCACGACGACCGTTATCTAATAAGGCGTCAACGGACTCCTGTAACATACGCTTTTCATTACGCACGATAATATCAGGCGCACTTAACTCCAAAAGACGCTTTAAACGATTGTTACGATTAATCACACGGCGATACAAATCATTTAAATCAGAGGTTGCAAAGCGTCCACCATCTAATGGCACCAGCGGGCGTAGATCTGGTGGTAACACAGGCAGAACCGTCATAATCATCCATTGAGGTTTATTACCTGATTCACGGAATGATTCTAATAATTTCAAACGCTTTGTTAATTTCTTAAGCTTTGTTTCTGAATTGGTTGCTGGGATTTCCTCACGAATGGTTTCAATCTCATGATTAAGATCGGTGTCGATCAATAACTTTTGAATTGCTTCAGCACCCATTTGTGCTTCAAACTCATCACCATACTCTTCTAATGCATCAAGATACGTTTCTTCATTTAATAACTGTCCTTTTTCAAAAGGCGTCATGCCAGGATCAGTCACTGCATATGCTTCAAAATATAAAATACGCTCGATATCGCGCAATGTCATGTCTAACAACAAACCAATACGCGATGGTAATGATTTCAAATACCAAATATGTGCTACAGGGCAAGCAAGATCGATATGCCCCATACGCTCACGACGCACACGCGCTTGAGTGACTTCAACACCACACTTCTCACAAATGATACCACGATGCTTTAAACGCTTGTATTTACCACACAAACACTCATAATCTTTGATCGGACCAAAGATCTTAGCACAGAACAAACCATCTCTTTCTGGCTTGAATGTACGATAGTTAATGGTTTCTGGTTTTTTCACTTCACCATATGACCATGAGTGAATCATTTCAGGTGACGCAAGACCGACACGAATACGGTCAAACTCTAAATCTTTACCTTGCTGTTTCATACCGCCTAGTAAGTTTTTCAAGGCTCTACTCCTATTTTTGCAAAGTTTTAAATCAAAATGCTATAGACTATGCCCATAGCTGTTTCATCACGACAACTTAAGTTCGTTTAGTTTTCTAAATCAGACTCAAGATCAATATCAATACCTAATGCACGTACTTCTTTCATCAATACGTTGAATGATTCAGGCAGACTGGCATCCATCTTGAAATTACCATCAACAATATTTTTGTACATTCTAGTTCGGCCATTGACGTCATCTGATTTAACCGTCAACATTTCACGTAGCGTATAAGCAGCACCATAAGCTTGTAGTGCCCAAACCTCCATCTCACCGAAACGCTGACCACCAAACTGTGCTTTACCACCAAGGGGCTGCTGTGTAACCAAACTATAAGAGCCCGTTGAGCGTGCATGCATCTTGTCATCAACCAAGTGGTCTAACTTCAACATATACATATAACCAACAGTGACATGACGATCAAATGCTAAGCCAGTACGCCCATCATAAAGCTGAGCTTGACCGCTTTCATTTAAGCCGCAAAGTTTCAGAAGATCTTTGATGTCTTTTTCTTTAGCACCATCAAACACAGGGGTTGCAATTGGTACACCAGCTCTTAGGTTATAAGCCATTTCCATCACTTGATCATCATCAAGCTGACTTAGGTCGACTTTCTTATTACCAATCGTGTTGTAAACTTCTTCTAAGGTTTTACGAATATCTTGTGCTTTTTGGCTTGCTTCAAGTGCATCAGAGACTTTATGTCCTAGTGCTCTTGCTGCCATACCCATATGTGTCTCAAGGACCTGACCAATATTCATACGTGACGGGACCCCTAGCGGATTCAACACGATATCCATTGGTGTGCCATCTTCTAAGTATGGCATATCTTCAATCGGTAGAATGCGTGAAACAACCCCTTTGTTACCATGGCGTCCCGCCATTTTGTCTCCTGGCTGAATACGACGCTTAACAGCAACAAAAACTTTCACGATCTTAAGCACTCCAGGGGACAAATCATCACCTTGGGTAAGCTTCTTACGTTTTGCTTCAAATTTAGTTTCAAAGTCTTTACGTGCTTGTTCAATCTGTGCTTTACAACGCGTGATTGCTTCCATCGTTGCTTCATCTTCCGCGCGGATATCAAGCCATTGAATAAGCTCAAGACTTTTTAAGTATTCTTTAGTAATCTCTTGCCCACGCTTTAAGCCTCCAGGACCAGCCAGCGCTTTCTTGCCACTTAACTCTTGTAATAGATAAGAACGAACTGCACCTTCAACAATACGATACTCATCACGTAAATCTTTACGAATGCGCGCTAACTCTGCTTTTTCAATGTCGACAGAACGCTGATCTTTTTCTAAACCATCACGCGTAAATACTTGAACGTTAATGACTGTACCATACATACCTGTTGGCATTCTTAATGAGCTATCTTTAACATCTGACGCTTTCTCACCAAAGATCGCTCGTAGTAGCTTTTCTTCAGGAGTCAATTGCTGCTCTGCTTTAGGTGTAATCTTAGCAACTAGAATATCACCCGGAGCAACATTGGCACCGATGTGGATAATCCCTGACTCATCAAGTTTATTTAATGCATACTCACTCACATTTGGAATATCAGAGGTAATCTCTTCAGCCCCTAACTTCGTGTCGCGCGCAATACATGTTAACTCTTCAATATGTATAGATGTATAACGATCATCTTCAACAATGCGCTCAGATAATAAAATTGAATCCTCAAAGTTAAAACCATTCCATGGCATAAATGCCACAAGTAGGTTTTGACCTAAGGCTAATTCTGCCATATCGGTCGATGAACCATCTGCCAATACATCACCTCTTTTAACGACATCACCAGGACGCACGATTGGACGCTGGTTGATACAAGTGTTTTTATTTGAACGACGGAATTTTGTTAAATTATAAATATCAACAACGGAATCACCTTCATTGACTTCGTCATTATTGGCACAAACAACGATACGACCGCCATCAACCGCATCAACGACACCTGAGCGCTTAGCAACAATACAAGTGCCTGAGTCACTTGCTACAATGCGCTCCATCCCAGTACCCACTAATGGTTTTTCAGCTCTTAACGTCGGCACAGCCTGACGTTGCATGTTTGAACCCATCAATGCACGGTTTGCGTCATCATGTTCCAAAAATGGAATAAGGGCTGCTGCAACTGAGACCATTTGCTTGGCTGAAACATCCATATATTGAACTTGATCAGCACTTGTAAAAATTGCTTCACCTTTAGAGCGGCATTGAATGAGCTCATCCGTTAAACGTCCCTTTTTATCCATCGCAGCAGAGGCTTGTGCAATCACATAATTACTCTCATCAATCGCTGATAAATAGTCGATTTCATCGGTGGCAACCCCATTTACTACTTTGCGATAAGGCGCTTCCAAGAAACCATAGTGATTGGTACGCGCATAACATGCTAACGAGTTGATCAAACCAATGTTTGGACCCTCTGGTGTTTCAATCGGGCATAAACGACCATAATGTGTGGTATGTACATCACGCACCTCAAATCCTGCACGATCTCTTGACAAACCTCCTGGGCCTAAGGCTGAAATGCGACGTTTATGGGTAACTTCTGATAATGGGTTATCCTGATCCATAAATTGTGATAATGCACCTGAACCAAAAAACTCTTTAATCGAAGCAGTAATTGGTTTAGCGTTAACTAGATCTTGTGGCATCGCGCTTTCACGATCAACCATTGATAAGCGCTCACGCACTGATCTTTCAACACGCACCAAGCCGATTCTGAATTGGTTTTCAGTCATCTCACCCACAGCACGAATACGACGGTTACCTAAGTGATCAATATCATCAACATCGCCGCGTCCATCACGAATATCAATTAATGTTTTAACAACATCAATAATATCATCTTTGGTTAAAACGCCTAGGCCTTTATCTGATTTACGACCCAAGCGATTATTAAACTTCATGCGACCTACTGCTGATAAATCATAGCGATCTTCCGAGAAGAATAAACCCTGGAATAGATTCTCTGCTGATTCTTTTGTTGGTGGCTCACCAGGACGCATCATACGGTAAATTTCAACTAATGCCTCATCACGATCACGACATACGTCATTGCGCAATGTATCAGCAATATATGCACCACGATCTAAATCATTGGTGTTAAGTGTTTGGAATTTTGCAATACCACGATCAGATAGCTTATCTAATAATACAGGTGTAATTTCTTCATTAGCTTGTGCTAACACCTCACCTGATGTCTCATCAACGATACGTGAATATAGCACTTTGCCAACCACATAAGACGCTGGGACTTCGATTTGGTTTAAACCTTGTTCTTTCATCAACTTGGTATGTCTTGCGGTAATACGCTTGCCTTCAGCAACAAGCACTTTACCTTCTTTGTCAACCACATCAAAAGATGCCGTTGTACCTTTTAATGAATCCGGATCAAACGTCATCATTAAAACGCCATTTTCAACTGCAAAGTCAACCGGCTCATAAAAAATCTTTAATAACTCATCCGCTGTATAACCAAGCGCCTTTAGTAATACAGTAGATGGTAATTTACGACGTCTATCTATACGCACATAAAGTAAGTCTTTTGGATCAAACTCAAAGTCTAACCATGATCCGCGATAAGGTATCACGCGTGCTGAATGTAATATTTTGCCTGAGGAATGGGTTTTGCCTTTATCATGATCAAAGAAAACACCTGGTGAACGATGCAATTGAGATACAACTACACGCTCTGTCCCATTGATCACAAACGTGCCGTTATCTGTCATTAATGGGATCTCACCCATATAGACTTCTTGTTCACGGACATCTTTAATCACTTTATCTTCGACTGGTGCATCTTTATCATAGATAACCAATCTAAGCTTTACACGCAAAGGAGCTGCATAAGTTACCCCTCTAATGCTACACTCGTTTTCATCAAAAACAGGCTCACCTAAACGATAGCTTACATAGTGAAGCTCGGAATACCCTGAAACGCTTGCTATAGGGAAAACCGACTTAAAAGCTGCCTCTAAACCATTATTTTTACGGCTTTGCGCTTTTACATCTTGTTGTAAAAACTCTTTATATGAATTTACTTGAACAGCAAGCAAATATGGAACATCTAGAATATTAGGAAGGTTCCCAAATTCTTTACGGATTCTTTTTTTCTCAGCGTATGAGTACGACATCAGGCACTTCCTCTGACTACATTCGTTTTAACCACTAAATCATGCCAAAAGTTTGGAAAACTTTATTTATCTGCAATTTACAGACACATCTACAAATGCTATTTGTTAGATAGCAGAAAAGGCCAACAGATAAAATACCTGTTAGCCTTTACTTTTTAACTCAAAATAATCGTTTGATTACTTAAGCTCAACCTTAGCACCAGCTTCTTCAAGCTGTTTTTTAAGTGCTTCAGCATCATCTTTAGAAGCGCCTTCCTTGATAGTGAAAGGAACACCTTCAACAGCATCCTTTGCTTCTTTAAGACCTAAACCAGTTGCTGCACGAACAGCTTTGATCGCGCCAACTTTATTAGAACCTGCATCAACTAAAACAACGTCAAATTCAGTTTTCTCTTCTGCAGCAGCAGCGTCTCCTGCAGCAGGTGCTGCAACTGCAACAGCAGCTTGTGCAGAAACACCGAATTTTTCTTCCATCATTTTAACCAATTCACAAACATCCATCACGCTCATTTCAGCAACTGCATTTAGGATATCTTCTTTAGTAATAGCCATTATATACTCCTATTAAATAATTTATTTCAAAAACGAAAAGTGGTTTTATTTTGCATCACCAACAGCAGCGAATACACGAACAGCTTGCGCTGGAATCTCATTAGCTGTACGCACAAACTTGGTAACAGGTGCAAGTAATACATTGCACAATAAGCCAAGTGCATCGTTTCTGCTTGGAAGCTTAGACATTTCTTCTAGCTTATCCGCACCAAACAACTCACCGCCCATTGCTAAGTTCTTCACCTCAAAAGCTTTATGATCTTTCATAAAGTTTTTGAATAATTTAGCAACCGCACCGGGTTCCTCTTTCGAGAAAGCCAAGACTAAAGGACCGACAAGCGCATCATTCATGCACTCAAACTCAGTTCCTTTAAATGCGATTCTTGCTAAGTTATTGCGAACAACTTTCAAATATACACCTGATTCACGAGCCTGTTTGCGTAAATCACTCATTTGATTCACCGTCAAGCCACGGTAATCAGCTACCGCTGCAGACAATGCCAAGGATGCCTGTTCGGCAACTTCTGCCACAATCGCTTTTTTATCTTCAAGCTTTAGCGCCATTAGCTAATCCTCTTGTTTTTGTCTACGTTATTATTTAATACGATGTTTGAAACCAAATAAAAAATTATTCTCTTCAAAGGTCACACGCACCGTCTGCGTAGGAAATTAAGCGATCTTGCAATCACACCTACGGTCTTTGACATCACTGACTTAACATGACATTAAGTAGCGACCCAAAGAAACTTGTTTAAGTCCTTAGCAGCAGGAAATCGCGCCAAGGCACACAAAAAAGGCTCGTTATCTTAAACCTCGATTGTGCTCATGTCAAGCATAATCCCAGGACCCATTGTACTGGATATTGTGATCTTTTTAATATAAACACCTTTTGCCGTCGCAGGCTTAAGTTTTTTAAGATCTGCCAAAAGTGTTTCTAAGTTTTGTTGCAAAGCTGCTGGTTCAAAATCTGCTTTACCTATGGTCGTATGAACGATACCTGCTTTATCGACACGGAAGCGTACTTGACCTGCTTTAGCGTTAGTAACCGCTTGAGCGACATCAGTGGTTACCGTACCCACTTTAGGGTTTGGCATTAAGCCCTTAGGCCCAAGTATTTGACCTAACTGACCAACAACACGCATTGCATCAGGTGTTGCAATCACAACATCAAAATCCATGTTGCCTTTTTTAACTTCAGCTGCCAAATCATCCATACCAACGATATCAGCACCAGCTTCAGTTGCTTTGGTTGCATTTTCACCTTGCGTAAATACAGCAACCCGAACCGTTTTACCTGTACCGTTTGGCAATACAGAAGCACCACGCACAACCTGATCAGATTTACGCGGATCAACACCTAAATTTACCGCAACATCGATAGACTCTTTAAATTTAACTTTTGAAAGCTCTTTTAAAAGGTTGAATGCATCAGTTGCCGGATAAGCATTTAGTCTGTTTACTTTCTCAGACAAAGCTTTCATTCTTTTTGATAACTTAGCCATTACTCAACCCCCTCAACTTTAAGACCCATGCTACGCGCACTACCTGCAATTGTTCTAACTGCCGCATCTAAATCTGCCGCTGTTAAATCAGGCTCTTTGGTCTTAGCAATTTCTTCTAGTTGCTCACGGTTAACCGTTCCTGCAACATCTTTTGACGGGTTAGAGCTACCAGATTTAATCTTAGCTGCTTTCTTCAACAGGAATGAAGCAGGTGGTGTTTTCATAGTAAACGTAAAACTTCTATCACTATACACAGTAATCACTACAGGAACTGGCGCGCCTTGTTCCATCTTCTGTGTTTGTGCGTTAAAAGCTTTACAAAATTCCATGATATTCACACCGTGTTGACCCAACGCTGGACCAATCGGAGGACTAGGATTTGCTTGCCCTGCTTTTACCTGAAGCTTAATGTAAGCTTGTACTTTCTTTGCCATTATTTACTCCTATTCTGGGTATAGCGCTATGTGAATCCATAGCTCCCCTATTGTTTTTGCCTAATGCTCAGCATCAGGCACCTCATATTACTGATTCAAATCAGCAACAAACTCTTAAGCATCTTTTTCGACTTGCGAAAACTCAAGCTCAACCGGTGTTGAGCGCCCAAAGATTGAAACGGCGACATGTACGCGCGATTTTTCGTAGTTAATTTCTTCAACCACACCGGTGAAGTCAGCAAACGGACCATCTAACACACGAACGACCTGACCAACTTGAAAAGTAGTACGTGGCTTTGGCGCTGTTTTATCCGCACCCATCTTCAACGAACCAAGAATTCTTTCAGCTTCAGCATTGGTAATCGGCATTGGTCGTTCACTGGTGCCTCCAACAAAGCCGCTAACACGAGGCGTACGACGCACAAGCTGCCAAGCAGCTTCGTCCATTTCCATCTGTATTAAGACATAACCTGGAAAGAATTTACGCTCACTTTTACGCTTTTGCCCAGCCTTCATTTCAACCACTTCTTCGGTTGGAACTAAAATCTTACCAAAAAAGCGCTCTAAACCTTCTAGCTTTATTTTCTCTTCAATTTGGGATTTCACACGCTTTTCATAACCTGAATAAGCCTGAATAACATACCACCTCTTCTTGCTATCACTCTGCACTTGTGCAGCTGATTGAGCAGCCTCTGTTTCGACATGCGCGTTTGGCACATCTTTCTCATCTGCAGACATAAACAACCTCTTAACTTAATATCGCTTGAATAAGGTGCATAAATAGCATACCAACAAAATAAATAATCACTGATGCCACAGCAACAATTGCTAAAACAATCAATGTTGAATTAATCGTTTCTTGACGTGTTGGCCACACTACTTTGCGCATTTCCAACCTAGCCTCTAGCAAAAACTGCCAGCCTTTTGCTCCTTGATTTGTCTGCTTGCCAATCGCCAATAAGATTACAATGCCAACGATAATAAGCACCGCCATTAACGCTGATGATTCGGTAAAAAGCGAGAAATACATACTCGAAAAAACAATGATTGCCGCAATGACAACCATTAATAGCCACAACATCTTATTATTAGCGCTACTTATTTGACGCACATCAGCTTTTTTAGTGGTGGTTGTCCACACTTTTTTCGTTACTGAATCTTTCATCTAGAAGCCTCATTTCCCACTACAAACAAAAACGGCGTGCAATCTTAACACAGATTAACACGCCGTTCAAGTCAATTTATTTGGCAGGCCAGGAGGGACTCGAACCCCCAACTTGCGGTTTTGGAGACCGCTGCTCTACCAATTGAACTACTGGCCTACAAAACTAATATTGAGTTACTACTAATATTAAGCAAGAATCTTCGCTACAACACCAGCACCAACCGTACGACCGCCTTCACGAATAGCAAAGCGTAAACCCTCTTCCATCGCGATAGAGTTGATCAATGTAACAACCATTTTTATGTTGTCACCAGGCATGACCATCTCAACACCTTCTGGCAACTCAACTGAACCCGTTACGTCAGTTGTACGGAAGTAGAATTGTGGTCTGTAACCTTTAAAGAATGGCGTATGACGTCCACCCTCTTCTTTAGACAATACATAAACTTCAGCTTCAAACTTAGTGTGTGGTGTAATTGAACCTGGCTTACAAAGAACTTGACCACGCTCAACATCATCACGCTTAAGACCACGAATAAGAATACCAACGTTCTCACCCGCTTTACCTTCATCTAGAAGCTTACGGAACATCTCAACACCAGTAACCGTTGTCTTTTGAGTATTTCTAATACCAACAACCTCGACTTCTTCACCCACTTTGATAACACCACGCTCAACACGCCCAGTAACAACCGTACCACGCCCAGAAATTGAGAATACGTCTTCAATTGGTAACAAGAAAGGCTTGTCAGTTTCACGTTGCGGCTCAGGAATGTATTCATCAAGCGTTTTACCCAACTCAAGAATAGCATCAACCCATTTTTGCTCACCAGCCAAAGCACCCGTTGCTGACCCTTTGATGATTGGCGTGTCATCGCCTGGGAATTCGTATTGATCAAGAAGCTCACGCACTTCCATTTCAACCAATTCTAATAACTCTTCATCGTCAACCATATCACACTTATTCAAGAAAACAACGATATATGGAACACCTACCTGACGTGATAAAAGGATATGCTCACGCGTTTGTGGCATAGGGCCATCTGCAGCTGAACACACAAGGATCGCACCATCCATCTGAGCTGCACCAGTAATCATGTTCTTAACATAATCCGCGTGCCCTGGACAGTCTACGTGCGCATAGTGACGACTTGGCGTCTCATATTCAACGTGTGAAGTTGAAATAGTAATACCACGCGCTTTCTCTTCTGGCGCATTATCAATCTCATCAAACGCGCGAGCAGCACCACCATACGCCTCTGAAAGCACTTTAGTGATCGCAGCTGTCAAAGTTGTTTTACCATGGTCAACGTGACCAATTGTACCAACGTTAACGTGCGGCTTCTTACGTTCAAATTTTTCTTTAGCCATTATTTGCTCCAAAGTTTTATTAACAAACTCAACTGGTGCTCACAACCAGATTTGAACTGGTGACCTCTCCCTTACCAAGGGAGTGCTCTACCTACTGAGCTATGCGAGCTTCAATATTTTAAAAAATTAATATTACACTTTATAAATCCCTTTAATGGAGCGGGCGATGGGAATCGAACCCACGCTATCGGCTTGGAAGGCCGAAGTTCTACCATTGAACTACGCCCGCACTGGGAAATCGTGGTGGAGGGGGCAGGATTCGAACCTGCGAAGGCTGAGCCGTCAGATTTACAGTCTGATCCCTTTGGCCGCTCGGGAACCCCTCCAGCGTGCTGGCGACAATCATAGGGCTTTAGTTTTTAAAAATCAACTTTTTTTCATCGATTTTTTTGCCTATAATTTTATGCACCAGATTTTGAAAACATAAGCTGTTAAGACGCGTGCAAGTATATACGAAAGCAAAATCATTTTGCCAGCATTTTTTACTATTAATTATAGTTTTTTTGAGTCTCACAGCGCATGCTGAGATATATCAGTGGCAAGATAAAAATGGTAATACCGTTTTCTCCAACACGCCACCTGATGAAAACACCAACACAACAACTGTTGACACGAAAACGCTAAACATTATCGCTCAGACAAACACCACAGCTGATAATGAAGAAACAAAAGACAATGATAGCGAGGCATTACAAACAATGTCAGCTACGCTTAAAGAGAAACTTTCTGAACATATCAAAAATCAAAACAGCACGCTTAATATAAAAATCATATCCCCTGCCAACAACACGCACATTCATAACTTTTATCCTTTAATCCCTATTCAAACCTCCCCACCATTGTCAGCTAAGGCTAAAGTGATGGTAATTGCTAACGAACATGAAGGTAGTGCTGTTTATCAAAATAATACATGGAATATACCAAGACCTTTTCCTGGCAAGAACGATATTAGCCTTTATGGGAAAACCAAAGAAGGCGAGACTTTTTTTTCTAACTCAATTACCCTATATATTCACAACAGTCGTGTTAAGCAGAATGTCAAATAGTCTTTTAACTCATTGCACCACTTTACTCACAGGAAACTGCAGTACAATCGTCAAACCTTGACCACCTTCTGAGGTGCGCGCCGCTATCAGCCCATCATGCAATCTCACAATTTCCTTAACAATAGATAACCCAAGCCCGCTCCCTGCTTGTCCTGTCCCTGCTTCACGATAGAATCGATCAAAAATTCTCTTTTGTTTATCCTCAGCAATCCCGATTCCATTATCAACCACCTCAAATAATACTGCTGATTTTGTCACATAACTATATAAGATGACCTTGCCACCATCTGGTGTATAGCGAATGGCATTATCTATGAGATTTCTAAACAAAATATTCATCAATGTTTCACTTGCATAAACAACTGCTGCCGACTTACTTGGTAAAAATGCTAACTCAATGTTTTTATGCAAAGCCAAGAGTGCCAATTCTGCCAACTGATTTTCGGCAATTTTATTTAAGCTTACATTTTTTTTATCTGGTAAATCCTGTTGTGGTTCTAAACGGCTTAATGTAAGCAGTTGATCGATTATATAAAAATAACGATCTGCACCACTAATAATATTAGCAATGCGCTTTTTAATTTCGACCATATCATCCAAATTAAGCGCAACCTCAGCCTGCGTTTTTAATGCGGCTAATGGTGTTTTTAACTCATGTGCCGCATCTCCTGCAAAACGCTTCTCACGCTCCAACACTTTGCTGAACTTTTGAAATAAAATATTTAATTGATTTAACAGCGGGATCACCTCAGGTGGCGCTGTTTTAACGGCAATTGGTTCAAGTTTACGTGGATCTTTGACCGCAATTGCACGACGAATATCAGACAATGGACGCAAAGCCAACTGTACAACGACAAATATCGATAACAATAGAAATATATATAGCGTAATTAAATCCCATAAAGCACTTCGAAATAAATTTAAAAACATTTGATGTTTAAAGTCAGAGCTAACCAACACCACAATACGGTAAGGTTGATAGCGACTATTGATGCTAAACATATTCCACAACTTTGTCCCTTGTGGTGTTGTTAGCTTAACAGTTTGAAAACTATCAAGTTCTGCCTTTTGAAAAGTGGATACATCTGGCGACCCTGTTGAATGTAAGATCAAATTCCCACTGCGTCTATCATAAACCTGAAAGGCAAATGAGTCCTTATAAACATTATCAAACTGTGCAATCTTAGGTTTTAAATTTCCCGCAATATTCTCAAGTGTTGCCAAAGAGTTGGATTCGAGTAAGTCACTTAACTGGCGTTTTGAACTGTCTTTAATTGCTGCTGATAATAAGGCGTCTATCGCATTAGCACTGTTGACCATTTGCATTTTAAATAAATCTTCATTTTGTTGACGCATCTGATAGTAGTTAAAAACACCTAATATAAAGATCGAGCAGCTAATAAGTAAAATTAAACAGATACTTAAAAACTTTTGAATTGATAATCTATTATTAAGAAAGGTAAAGTAATTTGCGCGCTCCATAATACTCAAAATACCAGACAGAAAAAAGCTTCATATCATAAATAATTTACCCATCATATAATACTCACTGGAGGTAATCTAGCAAAACCGGCTGGGGCCTTGTAATTCAATACTCATAACGATGGAATAGTCATATTAAAAAAGGTCAATTATCTCTCAATTCATTTTCAGCAAAATAAATACTTATGCAGAGATTGACTATCATGCTTGCCATCTTCTTTACATTCAAGGTACGATGATCCACTGACAAAGACATAAAAATATCTGATAACACTTACATATATAGCCTACAGCAGATTCATCATTCTGCTCTTTCGCATATGAGCTGTTATTGCGATAATGTTAATAAGGTCATAAATCGGGTTTTGCAGCGAGACTACAAAAAGTCGATGCATACAGTTACCCATCGCAAATCATTTTGCGGTGTTTAGTTGTAAAGCAGTTTGTAATGACTCTGCTAAGTTGGATAACAGGCAATAGCTGCCCTTAGTAAGTAGAGCCCTTGGACTCTCATTTACTAAAACAATGCAATTATTCATTGTTTATTAACGCATTCGCTATTGCTAAAACCCAACTTGACAATAACGCGAAAGTGCAAGGCAAGAAATACTGTAAAATGGTTTGTGATGGGTATAACACCCTTTTGATAATAATAGCTCTAACCATTCTATGATAGGGTAATAAGGAGATAGACGTGTTACAATCAGCTAATAAACAAGATAAGTTTGACAATAAACCAAACAATATCGTTAACACGCTCAAGGACGATCACGTTAAAGACAGTGATAATGACGATATTGATAGTGATGATTATGCATTTGATAACACTGATGATGACGATGATACATCTAGCAATACTGAAATTGATGCGCATGATTTTTCACACGTAGACAATGATGCCACACGCATGTATCTCGTTGATATTGGCTTTAGACCATTGCTAACAAAAGATGAAGAGTTCTATTATGCCCAAAAAGTTCAAGAGGGTGACTTACAAGCGAAAAACATCATGATTGAAAGCAATTTACGTCTTGTTGTCAAAATTGCTAAACGCTACAAACCGCGTGGTAACAGTTTGAGTTTTCTTGATTTGATCGCTGAAGGCAATCTTGGCTTAATCCGTGCTGTTGAAAAATTTGACCCTGAGCTTGGCTGGCGCTTTTCCACTTATGCCACTTGGTGGATTCGTCAAAATATTGAGCGCGCACTATTAAATCATCAGCGAACAATCCGTGTTCCTGTCCATATATTAAAGGAGCTTAATGTCTATTTGCGTGCCGCAACTGAGCTGACCAAACTACTTGATCACGAGCCGTCCCCTGAAGAAATTGCCGAGTTTATTGACCGCCCTGTTGAGGATATTCGTAAAATTCTTACCTCAACTGTGCCGATGGACTCATTAGATGATGCCTATGATGACTCAAACCGCAGTATGCTTGAGACAATTGCCGATGAACAAACAAGTGACCCAGAGAATATTCACTTACATCAAAAAGCAGCACAATTTATTGATCAGTGGCTTGATGAGCTAAGTGACAACCAACGTGCTGTATTATCAATGCGTTTTGGCTTGCGCGGTTATGACATCCAAACACTTGAAGAAACAGGTACACAAATCGGACTGACGCGTGAGCGCGTGCGCCAAATACAGGTTGATGCGTTACGCCGCCTAAAAGTGATTGCTGCCGCTAATAATATTGATGCCAACTTATTCTCCAAACAATAATCATAAATCAACATTATAGCTCTGATAAGATTTTGTCATTTCTATTATGCACGGATAAAGCATAAACTGACCCTAACTTCTTTAGCACATGATGCAAAGGAAGCAAAGGAAGCATTTTGTTCATACATTTATCAGGAGAAATATTATGAAAGGCATTAAAAACATTGGATCTATTCTTGTTGTTATTGCAAGCATTCTAGGTGTTATTTTCGCAGCCACACTTATGAGCTACTCAGTTGCAATAGGCGTCTGGGGGATTATCTTATCTGCAGTTTCGTTACTGCTGGGTCTCTTAACGTTTGCTAACACCAAATCAACCGTAGGTACTATATTCGTTATCACTTTTATTCTAGCCATCATTACTGCAAGCTTCTCAGTCGCTGGTCTTGAAAAAAGTATGATCTTGCAGCTTATTGCAAGTATCATTGGCTTTATTGGGACTATTGCATTACCAAAATCATCATCTGCACACGCTGTTTAAGACTTACTATCCTTCCTAACTCTTTGGGTGTCTTTATTTGACAACCTTGGGGATATAAGCTTAAATATGCCTCAGAATTTTTTACTTACCTGCACAAACTAAAATAACATTAAAAACGCTCTTATTGGCTTTAGTCATGGTGGAGCTTTGTGCTATTTAAATGTGCCAAATCATGGAGATCAACATGTCTGAAACTGCTGTTTTAAATGTCCAACATAAAAATTTATCCCTAACCCTACCTATTCACACCCCTGTGCTAGGTCAACAAACCGTTGATGTATCCTCTCTCGTCAAAGAAGGTCTATTTACCTATGACCCAGGGTTTCTATCAACAGCAGCATGTTGGTCAAAAATAACCTATATTAATGGCAGTCAAGGAGTACTTTTACATCGCGGCTACCCGATAGAGCAATGGGTTGAGAAATCACATTACATGAACCTTTGCTATGCTTTGCTAAATGACAAGCTTCCAAGTACCGAAGAAATCAATGGCTTTAACCAACGCATTTTGGATAATATGTCAGCATGCAAACATATTGCTAACACAATCCAAGCCTTTCCACAAGACGTGCATCCAATGGCGCCACTAATGGCAGCAGTAAGTGTAATGTCTGCAGAAAATCAAAAAACAATGAATAAGAAAGACCCTGCACAACAAATAAAAATGGCGGAAAAAATTATTGCACGCATCCCAACACTTGTTGCAATGACTTACCGTCACCGCAATAATTTACCCTTTATGGCGCCTAAAAAATCTTTTTCATACGCTGAAAATTTTTTATATATGATGTTTGCTGATAATGAAAACTATCAGCCAGATCCATTAGCTGCACGCGCTATGGACACCATCTTTATATTACATGCAGACCATGAGCAAAACGCTTCCACCTCAACTGTGCGCCTTGCTGGCTCTACAGGCACGGACCCATACGCCGCTATTGTTGCAGGCATTGCTGCCCTTTGGGGACCGGCTCACGGTGGTGCTAATGAAGCAGTTGTTAAAATGCTTGAACAAATTGGTGATGTAAGTAATATCGAAAAGTTTATTGAGCGTGCTAAGGATAAAGAAGATCCGTTTAGATTAATGGGCTTTGGTCACCGCGTCTACAAAAACACTGACCCACGTGCAACAGCCATGAAAAAAGCATGTGAAAGCATTCTAAATCAAATGGGAGATAGTGATAACCCATTACTTCACATTGCTAAAAAACTTGAAACAATTGCTCTAAATGATACTTACTTTATCGAAAGAAAGTTGTTCCCAAATGTTGATTTCTACTCAGGCATTATTTTGAAAGCATTGAACATTCCAACTTATATGTACACACCAATTTTTGCTTTGGCGCGCACATCTGGCTGGATCTCTCAATATCTAGAAATGTATAACGATCCAGCAATGAAAATCGGGCGTCCACGCCAACTTTATATTGGTGAAAACAAACGAAACCTTCCATAATTATTGATTGGCTATATATCTTTTTTTCTTAGGTTTATTATACCGTTAACATCAGTTAAGGATAACGCATGACGCTTAAGAAAGTTTTCCGCGATAAGCGTGAAATTAATTGCCATTACTACAGTCATCATAACAGCCCGATAACGCTAATCTTTGTTCACGGGATGGGCGGACGCCAAACGCAATGGCGTCATCAGGCAATATTTTTTAAGCATTTTTTTAATGTTATTACATTAGACTTACCAGGACATGGGCAAAGTCCTATTATTAAAAACCATACTGAAAACCCTTACATGCTTGATGAGTATGTTAAAGATATTGCCTATGTTATTTCAAAATTAGGTAGTAAAGAAAATATCATAATTGGACATTCACGTGGTGGTGCATATGCTTATGCGACAGCCAAAAAGCATAGTTTAATCCTCAATATTACTCAACTTATACTGGTCAGCCCATCACCATGCACTAAGCTTGATGCTGAGAGCTTTTCTTTTTGGAGCCAATCTCTTTCTACCTTAGAAAATATTCGTGACAACATGAATCAGTTTTTCGCATCTTCGGGCTTCCACCCCGACACGCAACAAACACTTATTGATGAGCAAGTGAATGCCGGCAAAACCAATAACTTAGAAGTAATAAAAAAGTTAAACTTAGGAATGCAGGATCTTGAAAATACTGACAACTTCAATATTCCAACACTGCTAATTACCTCACCAGAAGATAAAATTGTTAGCGCTGAAAGCAGTATTAGCTTTTACCAAAACATCAACAACATCACATATGCTAGCATGAACAAAAGCGGGCATTTTGCTCCATTAGAAGAGCCTGAACGAATGAATAAAATCATTTTAACCTGGATACTTGAACTTTCCCCAGTTTAAAGACATACCCATCGTAAGTTATTTTGCAGAAATACTGTAAATTAGTCTCCGGCGGATATATAACGCAATTCCCTCAGCAATACGTCCTGTAAAATGCTTCAGAGGTTTATGATTTCTCAGTTTTATTGTTGTCGTTCTTAGCATTACCAAAATTTGCTAATAACTTCGCCTTTGCCAACTCTACTTTATACCTTTGCTCATCCACATCATAGGTAGCATTTTTTTGTCCATCAACGCCATAATTCCCAACAAGCATTGCTTTAAGCTTTGATAGCATCCCTTCTTTTAGTTGCTCAGCGGCTATTGTCATATTAGTTTGCTCAGGCATGCTTGCTAATGGTAATTGTATTTCCTTGGCAAATGTTTCCGCAATCAAAGGGTCTTTTTCTTTAAGATAGTTAAAGATTCGAACCATATGACTTTGGTCAAGCTGCTGATTATCAGCAACCATCCGAATGAGAAAGTCTCGCTCATCATCCTCTGAATCAAGAATCATTTGCGACAAAATTTGGGTAATCTCGCTCGAACCTAAAGATGAATCTATCGACTGAGCAATAACTCCTTTAACAACAAAGTCAAAAGGATTCCCCATACTTGATGCTGTGCCCACCATACCTGAAGCAATATTAGCAATCACCATAGGTGACTTTCTTGCTTCGATGGCTTGCTGAATAATTTGTCTTACAGCTAACTCACTCGAATAATCTACGTTGCCAACATTTAT
This sequence comes from Cysteiniphilum halobium, assembly GCF_003574425.1. Taxonomy (GTDB): domain Bacteria; phylum Pseudomonadota; class Gammaproteobacteria; order Francisellales; family Francisellaceae; genus Caedibacter; species Caedibacter halobius. The sequence goes on from NZ_QLIU01000036.1 coordinate 40,129, forward strand.
AAGTATATCTTTGATGGTGTAGCCTGCAATCATGGTCAAAACTTCTACTGGCTCATTTGCCCTTAAAGCCTCACCAAAATTCAATCGTACAATATCAAAGCTCAATTCATTACTCAAAGTCGGTAACTCTTGTGATTGAGTCGTTGCTTGATTAGCCACTTCTGCTATAGTAATATCCCTTTGTCCAGAGATCGTTTCAAGCGAATTTTCTACCACTTTATGCTTATTACTTCTATCCGTATTATCTATTAAAACATCTGGATTTTGTGTTGGTGCTGATATATCAACCCCTGCGTCCTTTGCTACTGATACCTTGTTGCCATCAGTAGTTTCAACCATCAATTGATTATCATTAACCACCACCTTTGATCCTGTTGTAATAAATGCATCAACTACGCCATTATTACCAAAATCAACACTGACATTTTCTTGGGACTCACCGTCTTTAACGGCAACATTCTCATTTTTTGGCAGAATCACAGTATTGTTTTGTGGTGTTGTCACCTCAAGTGTTTGACTTGATTTATCTTCAATAACCGTTGTGTCAGCCTCAGCAACTACATCTACTACGCCATCATTATCAAAGTCGATGTTTATTGTTCCATCAGTATTATCACTTATTGCAACTTCGTTATTTTCAGATACTGTAACCATACCATTTTGCGTCTGGATCGTCACTGTACCATCGCCATTTTGAATAATGGTTTGACCACTTGGTAAAACCACGTCAACCCCATCCCCATTAAAGTCAACGCTAACAGTGCCGTCACCATTGTCAGTAACAATTGCATTGTTGCCACCATTGACTGTTGCATCTATCGATCCATC
>NZ_QLIU01000037.1 GCF_003574425.1 Cysteiniphilum halobium
TTTAGCCCGTGGGTATCTATGGTGGCGCTGATTATGATTATGTTTACGTTGAAGATGGCAATAATGTAATTAAACTCGGTCATGGTGATAATGAACTGGATACGGGTGATGGAGATAACATGATTTATGCGGGGAATGGGGATGATTCGGTGAATTTGGGAGATGGTAATAACACCGTGAAATTAGGAGCCGGTGATAATCAAATATATGCTTATAATGGTGACAATATCATTATGACAGGGGCAGGTGATGATTACATTGAATTAGGCGATGGTCATAATGTCATTCGTGCCGGACATGGTGATAATGAGATCGATGTGGGCGATGGAAATAACCAAATTTATAGCGGAAACGGTAATGATATTGTGTATGCCTATGATGGTGATAATGTGATTAAAGCTGGCCATGGTGACAATGAAGTCTATGCAGGCAACGGTAATAATGTGATTACATCAGGCAATGGTGATGACCTTATCGAGGTTCAAACTGGTCAAAATACTATCCGTTCAGGGGCTGGAGATGATGTCGTTACCATTAACAATAATGACTATGGTGAAGGTACTTATGTACTTTATCCTGGGCAAATGCCCGCTGATGGAAATAGCGTATATCCAATAGTTTATGGAAATACCATATATGCTGGAGGTGGGAGTGATATTGTCAATAGTAAAGAGGGAAGTGATATGATTTATGCCGGTGAGGGCAATGATATTATTTATGCAGGTGCTGGTGATGATACAGTTTATGCACAATGGGGAGATAACACTTTGCATGGTGATGCTGGAGACGATAGGTTATATGCAGGAAATGATGGTCAAGATCAGCTTTTTGGTGGTCAAGGTAATGATATGCTTCGTGCTAGAAATGGTGATGATTTGCTTGAAGGTCAAGAAGGAGATGATAGATTGATCGCCCATGGGGATAACAATATCCTAGTTGGTGGTGAGGGAGGTGATCAATATCAAGTAAATTTCAAGAATGCTAATAGTACGGTCATCAATAATTACGATAGTGATGGTAGTTCTGATTTTATGAAGCTCAATGGTGTAAAAACAACGGATCTAAGATTTTATCGTGAGGTAAGCAGCTTAATGATTAAGAATTTGGCAGACAAAAATAAACCCAAAGAGATCATTGTAACGGACTGGTTTGCATCTGAAGATCATCAAATTGATGAGATTGGGGTTGGTAAATTTGTACTAAGCAACAAACAGATTGATGTGATTATTCAAACACTAGCTAGTTTTAATGTCGAGAGTGGAGGAGGTGAAGATCTTTTAAACAAAGAGCAGCAAGATGAGATTAAAAACACACTGACAAATGCCTGGATGCCAAAATCTGCCTAATTATCAGGGGCTTTAGAAGATGTACGATTAAACAGTGCTTTCAGAAGTAAGGTCATATTACATCATTTATAAAGCCTGAAGATGTGGGATTAAAGGAAAATAAAGTGATAACTTAATATCATTGGAATTTAATTTAAAATAACGGGCAATAAGCTTTTGGTAATTGATAAGTTGCGTGTGATAGATATTAGTTTGTTGCGCAACAAATTCGGCTAAAGGCTCATTATTGTTCGGTGATGCAAATTTATAATCGATAATATGATATCGGTTATTATCTATAATGATGCGATCAGCAATGTGTTTTTGTGTTTTATCAAAACTTAAATTAAGCATGACTTGCTCATGCATACCGTGAGCGTTAAGAATCCAAGGGAATTGCTTAAGCGTATTGGTTACTGCCTCATTGGCCAAAGTATAGGCCTCAGCATGGTGGGGTCTAGCAATAGCATGTTGGTGCAAGCAGATAGAAAAATAATTCTGCCAATGATTGATATTATCTGAAGATGTACTCAAATAGTTAAACAATTGATGCAATGCTAAGCCGATCTGACGATCACTACTTAATACTAATTCGCTAAGATCAGGCTGATTTAAATCATCTGCTGTATCTGCTTCAAGTGCTGCTTGATAATGTTCAAAATTAGGCACAGCAGTAGTTGAGTAGTTTTGTATCTGTTTAATTATTTTATAGTATGGGTTTGGTTCTTGGTCAGCTGAAACGGGTGATATATTGGTATTGAGATCTTCATACGTAACCCAAGGAAGGTTTAATGGTGCCAAAAGTGCTAAGAAGCTATTATTAGCAGCTTTGATCTCATTACCATTTTCATTAACAGCAGTAAATAAAAGCTTTGATTTCGCGCGAGTTACAGCAACATATAAAAGCCGTTGTAACTCATATTCACCACGTTTTTTCTGCATGCTTTGGATGACTTTAAAAAGTGCTGGTGTTTCCTTTTCCCAACTGTGTTTAATGGGGCTTAGTAGTAAATGATCTTTGCCATCGCTTAGGCGTACCGTATCATGTAAAAAAAGGGGCACATCATCGGCTTTGCCGCGCTTATCAAGTTGCGGCAAAATCACAAAATCAAATTCTAAACCTTTGGATTGATGCATAGTCATAATCAGGACATTACTCTGTGATGGGCTACTGACAAACTTGCGTTTTAACCGCGCGACAAAGCGATCAAATTGTGCAATTGCTGTTTTATCTTGCGTTAAGTGGTTATGCAAAAGGTCAATAAAACTAGTAAAAAGCACACGATTTGGATAAATGCTAAAGCCATCCAGTGCTTGCCAAGTAATCCTTAAACGCCTTAGTAATGGACTGCGAACACCATTAAAAAAAGTATGATTGATCCAGCTTAAGAAATAAAATGCCTTTTGTTGGTGAGGATGCGTTTGTTGTTTCTTAAGGTAAAAAGACAATTTGGCATAAAATGAGTAAGGCTTCTCGTTTTGTTGTTCATTGAGTTGCAATTGTTCGACGTTTTGCAGTTCATTTAAAGAAAAGCCAAATAAGGGTGACTGCAATAAACTCACCCAGTAAATGGATTGTTCAGGATTGTTTAAAATCGCACAAAGGCATAGCAAATCCATCACCATTGGCTGATGATAAAAGGTTTCTATTTCATTTTCAACGATAGCAACTCCTTGAGCCTTTAATACTGGGACAAGGTGCTTTAAGTGACTGCGTGTACGCACCAAAATAGCGATTTGATGATCAGGATATTGATCAAGATATGTTTTGATGCTATCGGCAATAAATTGTGCTTCTTGTGCTAAGTTTGCAAATAATTGATAAGTAATAGCCTCTTGACTAAGCTCTTGTGATAGCGTTGTTGCAGGTGCGTAACTAATACCACCATAGTTGCGATCATCTTCTTTAGGAAAGATAGTGCAAAAGTGATTATTGACCCAATCAACAATGGATTTCTGTGAACGGAAATTACAATCAAATTGCAAAAACGTAAGTGGCACTTGATTAATGCCATGTGCTTTGACATCTAGAAATTGATTTACCTCAGCTTGGCGAAAACGATAAATAGACTGCATCGGATCTCCAACAATAAAAAGTGTTTTGCCATCATCAGCTTGCCATTCAAGGGTTAACATCTGTAATAACTTAAACTGCAAAATAGAGGTATCTTGAAACTCATCAATTAAAAGATGTTTGATCTGATGATCAAGATAAAGCATCAAATCAGTCGGCGCTTCACTACTACCAAGGGCTGAGAGAGCTTGTAAAGATACTTCATTAAAATCAAGCAAAGCGCGTGCTTTAAATACAAGCTTTAGGTACTGCACTAAACGCAATGCAATCCGCGCAATTGCACTTAATATTTGCCATTCTTGATCATCCAATAATAAGCGCTCATAAAGACGAATTTCAGCAACTAATGAGGTGATATCTAATAAACTGTTATCGCTAAAGGATTGCGTATAGTCAATAAGCCATTGCGCATAACCTTTGGCTTTAGCATCTTTAGCAGGTAAGCCTTGTCTTGCATTAAAAGTTTTACGAAAGGTATTGTCATTGGTGAAAAGTAAGTTTATTAATTTTTGCCAAAAGATGGGATTGTCTTGATCTATCAGGTTTTCTGTATTTTCGTTATTTTTATTATCACAAAATATCAGTATTTCATTTAAGATGAATTGATTTTGGTCAATATTTAATAATGTACTTAAGCGTTGTTGAAGCTCAGTAAAAAGCGCTTTAAAACCAGACTCGATAACAACTTTACCATGCGTTGTATCAGCTTGGGTTAATTCAGAGGCTAATAAAATACTAAGCCATTGTTCGCGTCTAGCGAGCATACTGCTAAGCAGGTCTTTCACACGATTAATATCATTATCAAGATGTGCTAACAGGTCATGTAAATCCTGATAAAGAGGGCTTTGTTTATGTGTGTCATTGATAAAATCATCAATGGCTTGTTCATATAATAGCTCAGGTGTATCACTAATCTCGGCATTGAACGCTTCATCGGTTTCAAAAATAAGCTGTTTAGATAAACTCTGACAAAATGCATCAATGGTCATAATGCGTAATCGTTTAGGACTCATCAATAGTTGCCATTGTTTGCGCGTGTTTTGTAGAAGTGCTTGTTGGGCAAGATGAAAGGTCAGTTTTTTGTGAGGCTCTTTTGGTTCATGTGTAGTTTGTGCTGCTAAAAGGGATTGATAAATCCGCTGCTGCATCTCATTGGCAGCTTTATTAGTAAAAGTCAATGCAATGATTTCTTCAGGAGCCTCAACGTGAGACAGTAGATTCAAATAACGCTGGGTTAAGGTTTCAGTTTTACCAGAGCCTGCAGGCGCTTGTACAATAAAAGATTTTTTGGGATTCAGTGCTTCATTGCGCGCAGCAGCATCATTAGGTGTCATAACTTAAAGAGGGTTTATTAAATAGAATAACATCCTAATCGATTCTTATATCCATCGTAAATCATTTTGCTGCGGGGGTGTACAATTTATTCATTATTATTACTGCGTTCATTTTTCAAATGGCGAATCTGCTCACTAGGGATTTGTAAAGTTTTAGCAACAACAGAAATCGGTACACCCATTTTAAGCATGGCCACAGCATCATTATAAACATGTGTCTGTAATGTGTATGCTTGTGCATTATGCATGTTTTGCATTTCCATAATACGATCTCCTTTTTTGATCATTCAAAGTATATTAGCGCAAAATTGGTGAGAAGCGAACAGTTTTAATTTAATCAAGAGATGAATTTTTTTGTTGAATAACACCTCTAAAAATTAAAACAGACGCTTAAACGTCTGTTAAAGTCAATTTTAGCGTAGTCGTAATCAATATTTTTATGGGGAAGGTGTCATTATTATCGCAGATGTTAAATGGTTAAAATCTAAATGTGATGTTTAATCTGATATTGTGTAACAATTTCACCATTGATCAGATGCGACTGAATAATTTCTTCAAGTACCTCGGGAGTGCAGGAGTGATACCATACGCCTTCAGGGTAAACAACTGCGATAGGTCCTTGTATGCACACGCGTAGACAGTTTGCTTTTGTGCGATAGATTTCTCCAGATTGTGAAAGTTTCAATTCAGATAAACGTCTCTTAAGATACTCCCAAGCAACGAGAGAGTCTTGTCTGTTACAGCATTTATCAATGCTCTGGTCACAACATAAAAAAATATGACGCTTAATATTATTTAAGCCAAGTGTTTGAACTTTTTGGGTTAATAATTCGTTTTGCATAATAATCCTTAAAATGGAATAAGATTAAACAGTGGTATAAGTATTGGTGTTGCCAGTGTCAAGATAAAACCGCTACTAATAGCAACTGGTACAGCTTGCATACCTATATGATCTTTAATAACCGGTAGACTAAAGTCCATGGCAGTGGCACCACTATAACTAATCAGTTCAGTTGGAATACGTTTTGCGAATACTGGGATTACAATAATGGCGATAATTTCACGTGAAAAATCGATAAAAAATGTCATTGTGCCAAAGTGTGCATCGATCAGTTGAGCATTTAAAATACTGGATAAACTATACCAGCCAAAGCCGCTTGTTAGCATTAGCGAGTGCGCTAGGGAGATATGAAAAAATAATCCCAAAATAGCACCAACAATAAGAGAGCTAATCATTAAGATAATGGCAATTATAATGCCTGTTTTATTTTTGAGGATCTGAGTGAGTGAATGCCCCTCTCGGCGCATTTGTATACCAATAATAAATAACGTGAGGATTAAAATGGCATCGATAATAAGCTCGATATGTAAAAGTGGTTTATTGATAAATAGTCCAAGCAAGCTACCAATGATAAGACAAAGTAGATATTTGCAGCTGGTGAGAATAGACTTAAGAGAGTTTTGTGCTTTGACCATATCGTGATGCGCTTTAATTGCGCGCTTTGGCTTTAAGCGTAAGTAGCTATACACTGCTAAAACATTGATAGCAAATAAGGCAGTGATAAAGCTTAAGGTTATGCCAAGCATTGAAAAAAGCGCACCTTGCAGCTTGTAGATAAGCTCACCAAAGTTATACCCCATAACTGCAATAATTAGGCTAATCATTGAGGAGAGCAGTTTATTCATCAGCTTATTAGATAAGAACTTCAGATCAATAAAGTAACCTAGAATTAATGCTGATAGAATAATAAGTGCTTGAATCATTTACTCACCACTAATGCTGCATTGTTTTATTAACAGTGAACCACTTTGAATACGTGAAAAAGGCTCAATATCATTACCTATAGCGATAATGCTTTGCAGCATGTCACTCAAATTACCAGCAATGGTGAAATTATCAATCGGATAGCAGATCTCACCTTTTTCAACATAATACCCCATTGCACCTTGTGAGTAATCACCTGTGGTAATATGAAAGCCTTGCCCCATGGTTTCATGCACAATTACCCCTTTATCAATTGATTTAATAAGGGTGTCATACGATTGTGTGTTGTTGCTATTAACCATTAAGTTGCTAATGCCACCTGCGTTGCCTGTGGTTTCACGTTTTAACTGACGTGCGCTATAACTATTTAGTAAATAGCGATTTAAAACACCATTTGTAATAATCGGATTTTCACCAAAATTCACCCCCTCATTGTCATAAGGTTGATTACCAAGTGCTTGTGGAATATCAGGATTCTCAATGAGGCTAATATCACGATTGATTACCGTGTGGTTGAGTTTGTCCAAAAGAAAAGTGTCCTTATGGTATTGACGTTGCCCTTTAATGGCTGACAATAATGCACCCCAAAATGAGCGTGCAATCGATGGTGAGAGTAAAATCGGTAATTGTTGACTTTGAATATGTCGAGGGTTTCTGCGATCTAGCGTGCGTTTAAGTGCAAGTTTTGCAATATGTTGAGTACTAGGAAGTGCTGTGAAATCATGTGCACTATAGTAAGCGTTATCACGTTGCATACCGTGGTTATCTTTGGCAATAAGTCCGATACCGATGCTATGGCGTGTTTCAGGATAAACGTGCAAAAAGCCATGGCTATTAGCAAAACCATGCAAAATCTCAAAGCTGTCGATATCAACGCCTTCAGAGTGATCAATGTCATTGCTCTCAAGTGCAATTGCCTCGCAGTGCTTGGCATGCTCAATCAGTTGATCGATGCTAAAGTTTGCAATGGGTTGATAAAGCATAGGCATTTCCGCTGGATTACATAGAAATCTTTTATCTATAATCCCAGCAAAATGGTCCTTCTCAGTATAGTTAGCAATGGTTTTAGCATTATCAATAATCGATAAAATACTTTTTTCACTTAAGTCAGAAGTTTCAGCATAGCCAGTTTTCCCTTGATGGTAGATCGTGACACTCAACTGTTGGGTAACATTATATTCTAAGGTTTCCGTTTGTTGATTACGAACGGCAATAACGTGGCCTTGATCATAACTACAATTAATTTCAAAAGCATCAATATTTTTCCTGTGTAGGACTTGACTGGCAAATTGCAGAATATCTTGTAAATAACGCTTTTTATCGAGAATAGACATATTTAGTTAATATTTAAATCATTGAAAGTGAATGTGTGACATTATCGGCAATTGCTAAAGATAAGGCAAATCTTGATTGGTGCTTTAAAGAGAATTATTTTTTGGTAAGATGCAGTGCGTCTGTTTTTGGAAGAAGCACAAACATCTGACCTAAATTTTTCATATGTCCTGCATAATACTCAGCCTCTTTACCACTGCCCCAAAATACATCACCACGAATCGCACCGCGAATCGCACCTCCAGTATCCTGAGCAATCATTAAGCGGTCGAGTTTATGTATTTTATTATGATCACCCTGATAGGTTGTGCTCAACCAAATCGGTGTGCCATATTGGTAGAATTTACTATCAATGGCAATTGAATAACCTGGAGTTAATGGTACACCTTGGGCACCAATCGGGTTGCCATGACTAAGTACACGGAAAAAGACAAAAGAAGGATCATAGTTTAAAACTTGATTTGCTTCTTTAGGGTGATTATATAACCATTTCTTAATTGACTGCATCGTAATATCTTCGCGAGGCATTAATTTATTCTCAAGCAAATATCGACCAATCGGACGATAAGGATGCCCATTTTGACTATCATAACCGACAAGAATACTATCACCATTGGTCAGCTCAATTCGACCAGATCCTTGGATTTGTAAAAAAGTGCGCTCAACGCGTGAACCTACCCAGGCAATCACATCTTTGCGTGTGAAAAAGTTATTTTTTGCAATTTCTTCACGGGTATAGTAGGGCATAAACTTACCATTGATCATATGTCCGTACTGCGTGCCAGATGGTGTTTTTTTCTGGATTAAATCAGATGGTGTCTTATAAATTGGGACGGGAAATTCAGCTGTGCGGTATAAACTGCCTGCTATAGCTGGGGCATAATAACCAGTAAAAAGACCTTGTGACTGATCATTATAACGCACAAGAAAAGGAGAGAAATTTTGCTCAATTATCTCACGTGCACGTCGATCAGTATGCGCTGACACGGCTAAGATATTTTGACAGCTACTTTGCCAATCTTTATTATAATTTGTGTTTTTGATAATTGCTTTGCATGAAACTCGCAGTGCTTGATAGGCTTGCATCTGGTCGCCACAATCCCAGTCTGGTAATGCTTCATAGGCAACGGGTTCAAAGCTGATACTTGTGTTTGCTGATAAACACAGTGGCAATAATGAGGTCAATGTGCTTAAGCAAAGCAAGTATTTTTTTTGCATAAAAAAATGTATAAATTTGGTATTTATATTTTAAGATGCTGCCATTTTCGCGATCTATTGCCAGATGTCAAGTGTATTTTTTGTGATCACTATACTTATTTTTGCTTTTGCTTCTTACGTTTGCTTTCCATCTTAAATGCAATATATGCTCCAACGACAACGCACGTTGAGATAATGGCAATCATCAATGTCGCTAGAGCATTAATCTCAGGTGTAGGTCCATTTTTCACGGTTGAATAAATATACATCGGTAAGGTAGGGTCACTGCTACCTGCCACGAATTCGGTAATGACTAAATCATCAATCGATAGGGTAAATGCCAACAAAAATGAAGCAATGAGCGAGGGGATAATTTGTGGCAAAGTGATCTGGAAGAAAATTTTAGCAGGTTTGGCGCCCAAATCCATTGCTGCTTCTTCAATGGAGCGATCAGCACTGGCAATACGTGCTTGCATAACAATCGTGACATAGGCAGTACAAAAGGTAATATGCGCGATAATAATCGTCATCATGCCGCGCCCGTGCGGCCAACCGATGAGGTTTTGTAAAGAGGTAAACATCAACAAAAGTGACACCCCAAGGACGATATCTGGCAACACCAGAGGAGTGATGACCATACCATAGAGAAAGCTTTTACTTCTGAAATAACTAAAACGTGTCATGATATAAGCAACCATAGTACCCAGTACCGTGGCACATAGTGAAGCGATAAGGGCGACTTGTAAGCTGATTAAAGCAGCACTGATAATATCACTATCTTGAAAAAGTTCTTTATACCAATCTAGGGTAAACCCACCCCATAGATTAATGATTTGTGAATTACTAAATGAAAAGAGAATTAAAATCACTAAAGGGATATATAAAAATATGAGTCCGATAATAAGCATTATTTTGCTGTAAGAGAAAATACGCATTATAAACTCCCTGATGCTTTTGCTTGACGTTGTTGGATTTTTTGCATCCAAATTACAGGGATCACGAGAATAATCAACAAGATAACCGACATCGCTGCTGACATTCCCCAATTATTGGCAGTAAAAAATTGCTCCCAAATAACACTTCCGATCATAACACTATTTAACCCACCCATGATTTGGGGCACGACCACTTCACCAACCGCAGGAATAAATACTAACAAGCTCCCTGCGATAAGTCCTGGCATAGACAGTGGTAAGGTGACTTTAAAAAACGTTGTAATTGGGGTGGCACCTAAATCAGCGGCGGCATCGTTTAAAATGGGATCAAGTTTAATCAATGTTGCATAAAGTGGTAACACCAAAAAAGGTAGATAACAATATACCATGCCTAGATACATTGAGAAATTATTGTATAACAGTGCCATGCTTGGGAAGCCTAATTTCATCAAAAAGACATTTAACTGATGATTACCCAATAGGGTGACCCATGCATAAGTGCGTAATAAGAATGATGTCCAGTAAGGAATAATAATCATAATAAGGAAAATTAGCTGGACATTTTTGCGCTTGATACGAGATAGCGCCAATGCCATTGGGTAACCAATTAAAATACATAAAATAGTTGTAAAAAAAGCAACACTCACCGAGTCAAACAGGGCAATAAACACCAAGTTAGAGCTTAGTGTTTGCATGTAGTTAGCTAAGTGTAAAATGATATGTAATGTATGATCAGTGTATTGCAGAATTGCCGTGAAGGGGGGCGTGCCATTGGCAGGTAAAGTGAAGCTTATTGTTAGAACAAACAAAAAAGGAATAAGTAAAAACACCATAAACCACAGCATGGGCACCAAGATAACAAAGCGATTTTGCCATTTGTGGACCAGGTTTGGATCAAGGTTATGAAACCACTTCATGAGTATAGCACCATAATATTTTCAGGCTCCCACGTCAGATAAATCGTATCTTCCCAGGTTGGGTGATCGGCATTACGCTCAACGTTAAAATCTGTTGCCGTGATGCGTTTACCACTGGCACTTTCAACGTGATAAGTTGATAAACCACCCATATAGGCAATATCTTTAACTTTACCAACAATCGTGTTTACTGGTTGACTGGGATTATAATCTTCAGGTGGTGTTTTAGATATAGATATTTTCTCAGGCCTTAATCCAACCCATATTTGTTGTGCTTCTACGCCATCAATGCGGCGGTCTAGTTTGAATGAACACTTGGTTTCATCGGAATCAATCACACTGGAGCCATCATTAATTTCACTAATAGCACCTTCAAAAATGGCACTTTTACCAATAAAGTTAGCCACAAAGCGCGTTTTTGGAAACTCATAGACTTCTTGAGGGGGGCTGACTTGTTCCAACCAGCCTTCCGACATAATGCCAATACGAGATGCCATCGTCATTGCTTCTTCTTGGTCGTGCGTGACCATGATAAAGGTGCTACCGGTTTGCTCTTGAATATCCACCAGTTCAAATTTCATTTGATCACGTAAGTTTTTATCCAGTGCTGATAAGGGCTCATCTAATAGGATAAGTTTAGGTCGTTTTGCTAAGCAACGTGCTAAAGCTGCACGTTGGCGCTGGCCTCCTGATAGCTGATGGGGTTTACGTTTCGCCAAATGCTCCATTTTAATAATTTTAAGCGCAGATGCAGTACGTTTAATAATTTCATCTTTGGGGAGGTTGTCTTGTTTTAGACCAAACATGATATTTTGTTCAATGGTCATGTGTGGAAAAAGCGCATAAGATTGAAACATCATATTAATTGGGCGATTATACGGTGGGATATTAGTCATATCCACACCATCAATTAGTATTTTGCCATCAGTGGGTTGTTCAAATCCAGCTAAGAGCCTAAGTAACGTACTTTTGCCACTGCCTGAGCTACCAAGAAGTGCGAAAAATTCTTTTGGATAAATATCTAAAGAAATACCATCAACGGCAGTATGACCATCATCAAAACGTTTGACTAAATTACGAATGCTGATGAGTGGTTTCTTGTTATTATTTGTTCTCTCCATTGGGCATAAATCCCCCATCTGTTAGTAGCGTTAAAAAAAATCAGGCTATAGGATAAAGGGGTTTTTATAAAATAGAAAGCAGATTTCAAGATAAATAGAGCTTGCCTTTAAGTGCAATCAATATCTTGAATTAATTCACTAGATGCGTAATTACTGACTATGGTACTTCGCAGCCATTAGCAATTTCTAAAATGGCAAACCAATCTTCAAGAGAAAGCTTAATGTCTTTTGCTTTTAATGCATTCTCAAAACGCTTTTGGTTTTGTGTGCCAAGCACAGGCATAACTTTTGCCGGATGCCTTAGAATCCACGCCAGTGCAATTTGATCAATGCTATCAGCATTATACTTTGGCAATAATGATTGAAGCTTTTGTACCATTTTTTTCTGAGTTTCCAGCTTTGGTGAGAAAAGTGCTCCACCTGCTAACGGTGACCATGCCATTGGGCGCAGACGATACTGTTGTAATTGATCTAAGGTGCCATCATACATTGGGCTTGTGTGCAAAAGTGAATACTCAATCTGGTTCGTAATGAGCTCAATTCTACTATTGAGTAAATCAAACTGCGATGATGTGAAGTTTGATACACCAAATGCTTTTACTTTTCCCGCATGCTTAAGTTCAGCGAAGCTATCAGCAATTTCATTCACATCCATAATTGGGCTTGGCCTGTGTACTAAGAGGACATCCAGTACATCAATGTTGAGATTTTTCAGTGTATTTTCAACGGAAGTTTTAATACTCTTCGCTGATAGGTCATAATGTTTTGTTACAACGTTTGGTGTTGCCGCACAGTGAAGTTTAATACCGCACTTGCTAACAATTGTCATTTTATCACGTAATGATGGTTTGGCTTTAAGCAGTTGACCAAAGATTGCCTCACAGCGATATTCACCATAGATATCAGCATGATCCATAACAGTTACATTATGATCAAGTGCACTTAGGACTAGTGACTCAAGCGCATTTTGGCTTAATTTAGCATCATCTAAGCGCCAAAAACCCAAAGCAAATTCATTTAATAGTTTTACCGACATAAATACTCCCTCCTTTTAACATAGAAATTTAGTATGGACTCACCTGTGCTAAACACTACAAAATATTTACGATAAGTACAATAACAAAGCAGTCTAAACTATTTTTTGCAAAAATTAATAAATTTTTTTGCATATGCTATATATGTTTTTGCACAAAAAGAAATTAAGATAATTTTGATACGCAAAATTTATGATAAAAATTGATGTGGAGGATTCATGGAAATTAAAAATACACCAATAAAAGAGCAGAAAAAATATGAAAGATCAGTTTTCCCTTATGTAATCAATGGAGAAAATCAGCAAGATAAATCTGAATTTTTAATATGGGTTCAGCAAAATAAAGATAAGCTTAAAGCAACTTTACACCAAAATGATGCTATTTTATTTAGAAATTGTCCAATTCAGTCTGCTGAAGACTTTGAAAATATGCTCGATGCCGCTGAATTTGAAAATATGGATTATATCGGTGGTGCTGCGCCTAGAACACAAGTAACCAAATCACGCATCTTAACTTCAAATGAGTCTCCTGCTTCTGAATCTATTCCCTTTCATCATGAAATGTCTCAAGTGCCAAACCCACCAAATTATATTTTCTTTTGCTGTGGAATCAGTGCTGAAAAAGGTGGTGCAACTCCTATTATCCGCTCTAAGAGAGTTTATGATCAATTTCAAAGTATTGATGCTGATTTTGCTAATAAAGTTGAAAAAAGTGGTGTGCGTTACATTCGCGTTATGCCAGAGACAACAGATGCTGACTCTGCTATTGGTCGTTCATGGAAAGAAACATTCCAGTGTACAACTAAAGAGGAAGCTGAGAAAAAAATGCAATCACTTGGCATGGAGTATCAGTGGCAAGAGGATCAAAGTGTTAAAACAACCACTGCTGTATTACCTGCTATTCGTCACTATCAAGATCAGAAAATGTTTTTTAATTCTATTTATGCAGCCTATCATGGCTGGAATGACGCCAGAAATGAAGGACATAAGGCAGTGATACTTGCTGATGGCTCTTATATCGATGATAAGGTCATGAATATGTTAACTGAAAGAATGAAAGAAGATACTGTACGCTTTGACTGGCAAAAAGGGGATGTGTTATGGATTAACAATAATACCGTTTTGCACTCAAGAGAACCTTATCAAGGTGCTAGAAAGGTCTATGCATCTATTGCTCAGTAAATTTATTTGAAATTTCCTCAAATAATGGAGCATGCTCAGCCTCTTTACGGTAAAAGACTGGTGGTCTACCTAAAGGAGCATCAACGGTAACATAACCGCCAGTGAATTCTTCTTTTGAATAGGCATGTATCCACTTATCTTCAGGTAAATAGACTTCCCATGTCTTTTGATGTTCTTTGTATACGGGTGCGACAAGGATATCCTTTCCAAGTAAATATTGATATTGAATATCATAGCAGACTTCATCATTTTCATAATGCATAAAAAGCGGTCTTTGCACAGGTATACCTTTTGCAGCATTTTCCTTAACAAGTGATTTAATATAAGGCTTTAAGTGCACATAAGTATTGACCATTTTGGCTAAGTGTTTTAATACATTTTCATCTTGGTCGAACTGGAAGTTATCCTGTGGGCGATTTCCTTCATGTGTGCGCATAACTGGAGTAAAGGCTGCCATTTCTGACCAACGCATAAAAAGTTCTTTATTACGTTTTAAACCATGCAGTGTGGTATATCCTCCAATATCACTGTGGTGGAGCCCCATTCCCGATAAACCAGATGATAATGCTGCTGGAATAACCGATGCTAAACCATCATGCATACTAAAATCTACACATTGATCTCCTGCCCATAACAGGCGATTATAAGGCTGAAAGCCATTAAAACCTGCACGCATAAAATACATGATTTCCTCAGATTGCCCTGATTCTTCAACTGCTTCAAAGTTTGCTTTTGCCCAAAGGCGTGGCCAGTCATTATGCATAATCTTTGCACTTTTATTATTATAAAGTTTACAATCAACCGGTAAATACTCACCAAAGTCTGCCATCCAGCCTGATAAACCAAAGTCAATCATCTCTTTTCGAATGACACGATCTTTATACCATGAAAAAGCCTCAGGATTGGTAAAATCAATGACACCACAGTAAAATTCCCCAAAGTCGATAACATATTCGCTGCCATTATCTTTTGTCGCAAAATAACCTTTACTGAAAGCTTCATTATATAATGCATGTCCTTGAATAAGGTAAGGGTTAATGTAGCCTAGAAAACGAATACCTTCTTTCTTAAGCTCATGTATTTTCTTGTCCAAATCTGGATAAAGCGCCTTATCCCATTGCCAGTTCCAGTTAAGGCGTTTGCCAAAGCTTGTACGCCTTTCTCCTTGCCAATCCTGAGCCCAAATTCCAGAGACTTTTACCCCTGCATTAAGTGCCTTTTTTGCTTTATTAATGACAATTTCAGTTCCATCTTGAATACCGAGGATAATGCCATTGTACACCCACTCTGGCAGTGGTTTTTGGCGCCCAAAAAAGCCACTTAACTTTTCAACGAGTTCTGCATAACTCCTGGCTTGTTCAAATATCAAGGCTTCGGGTACTTCCCAGCATTGCAGTTCATGAAAATCATGATGTCTAAAATCAAAATCCATATATGCAGTACTTTGCATGTGACAATAATACTTCTTTGTTGAAATAAAAGTCGATTGTGGATAGTTTGTATTATAATAATCGCCTCCAGCTTTATCTTTAACATCTGCCTGCCACGTAACATAGCTGGATTTATCCCTTCCAACACCAGGCTCAGAAGTCCACAGTGGGAAGTGTTTACCACGCAAATTAAAATACGATAGTTGCTCACCACAGCCGTATACCTTTTCTTTTTGGCTAGCATGAATACGAATCCAAAAACGATTCATTATTTTATTAGAGCAACTAAAATTAACATATAATCGATCGTCTTTTTCCTGCACCTCAAGTTTTACAGATGCCTGATCATGAGAGAAGTTAATCTTAATATGATTCTTTGAGGTTTTTATAATGCTATATTTTCTAAGTGCAAAGCGCTCAATCAGATAATCAGAAATATCAAAATTTCCACGATACATATCCATGTTATCTTCACCAACACCCAAGAATATTAATGGCGAGTTTTCTGTATGCTGAAGTAGCTCCTGCCCATTATATTGTAATGTAAAGCCTTTTTTATGTTCATTAATTGCAATCATTTTATCTCCTATAAAGCTAAACTGGGTATTAAATAGCGCATTTTTGTTGATGGCTAATTAAATAGCTGTTCATATTTTTTACCTGTTAGTTTCTCACAGATCATTTGCGTTTCAGGGTGCACATGCTCCTTTTTTCCACCACTTTTCAACCGTGAAATCTCTGCTTTAATAATTTCAAAGTTTTTTGGATTCACTTTAAAACGCATTGAAAAGTAAAAGCCAACTGTGATTAACAAGATAGGTAGGAGGATAAAAATTAATTTTAAATCTATTAATGTAGTAACTGACTGTGTACTAAGGGAAGCATTATAACCAATAATAGTTAATAAAAGACCTATTCCTGGTAATACAATAAGTCCCTGAGATAGCTTTCTTGCTGATGACATGGCGCCTGCATATACACCTGTTCTTCTTTTCTTTGTCATCAAACAATCTACCTCGGTAACAAAGCTTATCATTGCCATTGGAATCATATAGCAAGGAGACAAACCAACACCGATAAGTGCAAAGTGAATTGCAACATTTAATGCTGATGTATTATGTGGTGTTAGGGTAAATAATAAAAGCATTGCTAATGCCCAAATCGTTGCACCAATACGATATGCAGTTGCCTTTGAGTATTTATTTGCAAGGTAAGTGTAAAATGGCAATACACATACCTGTGCAATCCACATTGCACTCATATAGCTCAAAAGATCCGGGCGTTTCAAATAGTCATTGATGTAATAGGCGCCAAGTCCCATCAAAATATCAAGTGCAGCGAAGGCAAAGAGAAAAAGCCCAAGTTGAGCTCTGAATGATTTATTCATAAACGCTGTACCAATATCTCTAAACATATCACCTAATACTTTGCTAACAGAAGCTTTTTGCAGGGGCTTTTCCTGGGGCACGAGAATTTCAAAGGTTCCAAAAAATACCACAACCCAAATAACGGTATATAACACGGAAAAGCATATGGCCATGATTAAATAAGCCTTATTGCTATAGGAAAAGGCAACGAGCAATATTGGTGCAACTATCGTTGCTAAAATAGAGGAAAACTGGGAAAAACCCATGCGAAATGCTGAGAGTTTTACCCTTGATTTATACTCGTGACTCATATCCGCAACAAGTGCGGAATAGGGGATAATAACCATTGAGTAGGCAAGATCAAAAATAATATACATTCCAAAGTAATAGACAAAAGCATGCCACTGCTCAACACCATTTACTCCTACTTTCATTGGCACAAGCCAAAGAGGGATAAAGGTTATAAGAATAGGAATAAGCCCGACTAAGAAATATATGCGTCGCCGACCAAATCGTGAACGTGTCCTATCGGATATTATCCCAAATATCGGATCTGTCAGTGACATCCAAAAGCGTCCAATACCAAATAAAGCACCTGCTAAAAAAGGTGATAGTCCTACATTATTTGTTAAAAATATTAAAAAGAATGTTCCAATAATGGTAAAGGCACCACCGCCATAAATATCACCTATTCCATATGAAATATAATTTCTTAATTTTAGTTTTTGCGCCTCCACTAAATACTCCCATCCAAAAACTTTTAGTACATTAAGATGTCTTGGCTAATTGATCTTACCTTGCTAACACCTGTTAAAGTCATGGCAACAGACATTTCTTTTTTATACAGTTCTAATAGATTTTCAACACCTTCTTGACCAGCTGCAGCTAAGGCGAAAACAGCAGATCGACCTAACAGCACTCCTTTTGCCCCTAATGCTAACATTTTAACAACATCAAGTCCCGATCGGATACCTGAGTCAACTAAAACAGTAAGACGATCATCTACAGCTTTTACAATTTCAGGTAAAACCTTTACTGTTGATGAAACACTATCTAGTTGTCGGCCTCCATGATTGGATACAACAATACCATCAGCACCAAATTTAACAGCATCTTTAGCATCATCAGGGTCTAAAATTCCCTTCAAAATCAATGAGCCATCCCAGGCCTCTCTCACCCATTCTAACTCTTTCCAGCCAATTGAGGGATCAAAGTTTTTACCTAACCACCCAATATAGTCTTCTAAACCAACGCTTTTTCCTAAATACGTGGAAATATTACCTAAATCATGTGGTCTCCCTTTGATTCCAACATCAAAACTCCACTTTGGTTTCATACATGCTTGTAAGATACGACGTGTTTTAGAAAATGGTCCAGACATACCAGAATGTGGATCACGATAACGCGCTCCTGGAGTTGGCATATCAACCGTGAAAACTAAGTTTTTTATACCTAGATTCTTAGCGCGTTGTAGCATATCTTTCATAAACTCACGGTCTTTTAATACATAAAGCTGGAACCATTGTGGAGATTTTAAGCTTTTTG
Organism: Cysteiniphilum halobium; assembly: GCF_003574425.1. Lineage (GTDB taxonomy): Bacteria > Pseudomonadota > Gammaproteobacteria > Francisellales > Francisellaceae > Caedibacter > Caedibacter halobius. The sequence goes on from NZ_QLIU01000037.1 coordinate 18,558, forward strand.
CGACCTCTTCAATTGAGCATACTGATACTGTTGATTGAATAAACTTAATGCCTTTATTTTCAGCTGCTTTTGCCATTTGCACTTCACCGCGGCAAGCGTACATACCAGTTATTCCTACAGGTGCAAATATTACGGGTAAAGCTAATTTCTCACCAAATAATTCAGTACTTAAATCCAAATTTTCAATATTTTTCAATATCCGTTGTTTTAATTCAATCTCTCTAATATCAGATACATTTTTTTGTAATGTGTATTCAGCATATGCACCTCCATCTATATAATCAAAAATAAACCTTGGTAAGCTACGCTTGGCCTTATCACGATAATCCCCTGGGGAAGAAATAATCATATAACTCTCCTATTACTTATACGATGCGACTCTTCATGCGTTTTTTGTTCCCATTTTTTTGCATAATCTACCAAGTGATTTAATTGTGTCGGATGACAATCTATCTCATCACGCGAATAAACTTCTGTATATTTTTTTGATAAACATAGGCTCGCTGCTCCTATAATTGCACCAGTTATTCCATTACAAATTTTTACTTTTTGATGACTGCGCAATTGAGCAAATACTCTGCATAGCAAAATATTATTAACAAAAGCGCCAGAGATCACCACCTCTTCAGATTTATTATCTAATAAATCCAATTCATAACTCATCAGCAAGGCAACATATAATACAGCTAAAGCAGCTCCATTTTTAGGATTTCCAATAATTTTACCTTTTATTTGAGCAAAAGGCCCACTATTGCTAAAGCTAGGCGTAGCAAATACTTCATCATTAATCACTTGCTGCAGATCAGATTCAGAAACATTCGTATCAACATCTAATTTAAACTGCTGGCAAATACTCGCGTACTCTCTGCCTCCCATGAAGCGCGCACATGCAATGGGCTGGCCATAAATATTAATATTTAATAGCATATCCATGTCCTGGCTCTGTAAGAGCCTATTTAATGGTGTGCTAGGTGAAAAACTAATCGTCCAGGTACCTGTTGAAATAATTGTTTTATATGCTTGGCTTGAACCATCTAAATAGCGGAGATAACTTGCATTACTGTCATGCAAACCAGAATAAATCAAACAGTCTTTTTGAACTCCAGTTTGATTTGCAAACTTATTAGATACTACACCAATAGGTTTATCTGCAGAACATAATGCTGGAAATTTATTTTGCCACTTTTGATTTAAAACTAAAGAAGAAAAAGAGCTCTCTTTGACATTCCATAAATCAGAATGACAGCCCAAGGAAGTAATTTCAGTTACCATTTTACCTGACATTCGCCATGCCCAGTATTGAGGATATAGCAAGATAGCATCTGCTTTTAAAAACTCATTTGGGTAACATTTTGACAACCAATAGATTTGTCGGCCTAAGTTTAAACCAGCTGGTAATAGTGGAGAAAAAGTTTCCTCAAACTTTGGTCTAAGTTTCAAGTAGTCCGTCGTTTTTTCAACACCATTCCACTCATAGTCAATAACTGGTAATAGTAAGCCAGAGTCGTTGTTTGACGATGCTTTTACGAGTGCAGCAGTCGCCCCATGTGTAGCAATATTAATTGCAGAAATGGCATATTGATCGCTAATTTCAGTTAACTGAGCAATAAACCAATTCCATATCCCATCTATATCAACATGTGGATATGGTGCAGACATCACCGTTATATTATTACATTGAGCGCTGACAAGTGTTTCATATCGTTCATTTAATACAGCAAGTTTAATATGCGTTTTACCAATATCAAGAATTGCACAGTTTTGCATTCATCTGTCCTTACTTATACAATTCCACTGCCACTTTGTGATGATTGCGGTCTTTTTTTCTCGATTAGCTGCCTATATCCTATACTTCTATATGTTTGAATAGGGTCAATAGCACCACCTTTTTCTAAACGTGCTTTTTGTAAAATTGGTGTAACATCTGTATTAAAAGCAGTTTTTAATACTTTACTGGCCATAATTGCATCATTATCATCTTGGTAGTTGTATAGTGCTTTTCGATCAACCAAGCAAGCCTGAAGATAAGATCGTTGTACGCTTTCAGCAGAAAGTATCAAACTTTCAATAGGGTCTGTAACATTATGTGATTGATCAAGCATATAACTTGGTTTATGTTTTAAAACGCCAAGTTCTTCAGCATCGACTAATTCATTAAAAATTAGAAACTGCTGATAAGGGTGTATAGATCCGCTATCTAAGTCATCATCACCATATTTACTATCATTAAAATGAAAACCTGCCAATTTGTTAAATTGAATCAAGCGAGAGACAATCATCTCAATATTGACATTAGGTGCATGATGCCCTAAATCAACCAATGACTTTGCTTTTTCACCAAGCTCTTTTGCGCATAAAATATTAGTACCCCAGTCTTGAATAACGGTAGAATAGAAAGCCGGTTCAAACATCTTATGTTCAATATATACATGCCAGTGATCAGGCAATGCTTTGTAAATTTTATGCATGCTATCTAAATAACGCGTCAATGCACGTGAAAAATGTTGCTGCCCTGGGAAGTTTGAACCATCACCTACCCATACAGTCAATACATCACTTCCTAATATTTTCCCATATTCAATACATTTTATATTAAACTCAACAGCCTGATCACGTACGGCTTTATTTGTATGTGTCAAACTTCCATATTTGTATGAGTGTGACTGATGTTTATTGTCTTGGAATGTATTTGAGTTTATTGCATCAAATTCTAAGTTTAATTGCGAAGCAAACTCTTTTAATGCATGCATATCATCCACATAGTCCCAGGGAAAATGTGGTGAAACCTTATTTGTACAGCGTGATAACTGATTTACGATTGAACAATCTTCTAATTTCTCAAATATATTGCGCGGTTCTGCTTTATTTGGAAATCGAGCAAAACGTGTACCACCTGTACCAACACCCCAACTTGGTATCGCAATAGAGAATGTTTTTGCTTTCTCTAATATATCATTAATATCAATTCCTTGTGATTTCAAAGAATTTCCTAATGCTTCATATTGCTCTTTCACAGATGCTTGGTAGAGTTTATTTTTGTTTTCAATATATTCTTTAGTAAATACTGTTGATTCTGACATGATGACACTTCCTTAATAAAGGTTTTTAAAATTTAACGTGTAAATGATGGGGCATGACCTGCATCAACATTAATAATATTGCCTGTGGACTTCGCTGATAAATCAGCAGAGAAAAAATATGCCGCCTCAGCAATATCTTCAGGAAACACATTTCTCTTTAATAAACTACGTTGACGATAGTGTTCCTCAAGTTCATTTTGATCCATTTTGTAAGCTGCAGCACGTTCTTCTCTCCATTTGCCTGACCAAATTTTTGATCCACGTAGTACCGCATCAGGATTAACAACATTACAGCGAACACCTAAACCTGCTCCCTCTAAAGCCACACATCTAGCTAGCTGTATTTCTGCTGACTTAGCCGTACAATAAGCTGATGCATTAGGAGAAGCAACTAAGCCATTTTTACTTGCAATAAATACGATTGATCCACCAATATTTTGTGTTTTTAGCAATTTAAATCCTTCCCTTACAGTGAGGAAGTATCCAGTATTTAAAATACTCATATTGAAGTTCCACATATCCAAAGTTGTATCTTCCAATGCGGACGAACTTGCAATGCCTGCATTACAAATAAGTATATCTATACCACCGAACTCTCTTGCTGCAAATGCCATTGCGGAAATAACTGAAGATTCTTGAGTAACATCGCAGATAACACTACGCACATAATCTGCGCCATAAAGATTAGAGAAATCTTGGTGAGCATCCCGTAGCGCATCTTGATCAATATCTGCTAGTACAACACAGCAGTCCTCATCTAATAAACGTTTAGCAGTGGCTTTTCCAATACCACCGGCTCCTCCAGTAATAAAAGCAATTTTCCCAGAAAGAGGTTTTGGTTTTGGCATACGTTGTAACTTTGCTTCCTCTAATAACCAGTATTCAATATCAAATGCTTCTTGTTCATCAAGCGCTTTATATTGGCTTACGCCATTGGCTTCACGCATTACATTGATTGCATTTATATAAAACTCTCCAGCAATTCGCGCAGTTGCTTTATCTTTTGCAAAAGTGATCATTCCGACACCAGGCACCAAATAAACTACGGCATTATTATCGCGCATAGCCGGTGAGTTATCACGTTTACAACGCTCATAATAGGCTATATAATCCTGGCGATACTGTTCTAATTGTGTATCCAAGTTTGATATACATCGTTTTAATTCGGCATCTAAATCATGGGCTTCAGGATTAAAGTCCAGCACAAGAGGTCTTATTTTAGTTCTTAAAAAGTGATCAGGACAAGATGTTCCTAGATCTGCTAAATACGCCATATCTTTTGAGTTTACAAACTCAATAACTTTCTCATCAGAATTAAAATGAGCGATCTTAGGTTGATTTCCTGTGATTTTTCCACGCAAAATAGGAAGCAGTTGTGAAATAATGGCTTGGCGATTGTCAGATGACATTTCTTTAGTAAAAAATTTACCACCAAAAGCAGGTTTGGTATTGTTATCATCTAACCAATCTTGAGATCTTTGAATGACTTTTATTGTATTTTCATAGCAAGATTTTGAGGTTGAACCCCAGGTAAATAAACCATGTCCTTCTAAAATGATGCCTTTTAAATGTGGTTGTGTCGTTGCAAGCTCACCCAATTTAAGACCAAGATCAAAACCTGGGCGTTGCCAAGGAAGCCATCCAATTTCACCTTTAAATATTGTCTCAGTTAATTTTTTGCTGTTTTCTGTGCATGCAATAGCAATGACTGCATCAGGATGCATATGATCAACATGCGCATGCGGGATAAAAGCATGTAATGGGGTATCAATACTAGCAGTGCGCGGATTTAAGTTAAAAGTACAATGCGGTAAATAACTAACCATTTCATCTTCATATTCAAGACCACGATATATTTTTTTCAGTTGGTGTAATTTATCTAGGTATAGTGTTGAGAATCCGGGTAATTTAATTGACCCTAAATCCCCGCCAGAACCCTTTACCCATAAAACCATTGTATCTTCACAGGTTAGTGGATCTTTTTGTAGAATTTTGGCAGAAGTATTACCGCCTCCGTAGTTTGTAATGCGTAAGTCAGAGCCTAATAAATTCGAACGGTATACTAACTCTTGCTCAGTTGAAAGGCTGTTAGCATAGGCATCATCCCATAAACTTTTTAATACAGTACTCAAAGAAATTCCCCTTTAAATTATTCTTACTCCAAAAACATTATATGATAAAAGTTAATTTACTACAAAACACAACATGCAAATCCTGTAGCGCTTGTAAATTACTTTGTGGTATTTAATGTCAAAGATGATTTCAGATAACTCAATTGCAGATAAGCTGTTATTGACAGAGTCTTTGGTGTTTATTTACTAAAACAATCAAACTATTTATTGTTTCTTAATGCATTCGCTATTGGCTAAATTGAATTATCTAGAAGTATGAAAATTAAAAGCTAGAAATATTATAAAATAGTTTATGATGCTTATAAAGGGTGATTTTTATTGATTTGTGCAATAATCTTATCCTCTTCTTGCCAACGCTTGATAAGTGCACGACGATCTTTGGCAAGATAAGTATAAACAACGGGAACGACAAATAAAGTAAATAAGGTACCAATTGTCATACCCGATGCGATCACAATACCAATAGATTGGCGACTGACAGCACCCGCCCCTGTGGCAATAACAAGTGGAATAACACCAACAACCATTGCAGCGGTTGTCATAAGAATTGGACGCAGGCGAAGGGCGGCTGATTTCAAAATTGCCTCGACTTTGTCATAGCCTTCTTCTTGCAGTTTATTGGCAAATTCTACCAACAAAATACCATGCTTACTAATCAGACCAATCAAGGTAATCAAACCAACTTGCGTGTAGATGTTGATTGATGCATAACCTAAGTTAAACAGCTGCCCTAGATATAGTGGGATTAATGCGCCACAAATCGACATCGGTACACTGATTAAGATAATCAGTGGATCTCTGAAGCTCTCAAATTGTGCAGCCAGCATCAAGAAGATCACAATCAGTGCGAATAAGAAAGCAATAGCCATTTGATTACTATTTTCTAAGAATTGACGTGCAGAACCTGCATAGTCATGGGTGTAACCTTGTGGCAGTTCTGTTTTGGCAAGGTTTTGCATATACTCAATGGCTTGCCCTTGACTAATACCTGGCGTGGTTACTGCATTAATAGTGGCTGAGTTTAGCTGTTGAAAACGATTTAAACTCAGTGGTACACTTTGTGTTTTAAAAGTCACAATGGCTGAGAGTGGGACTAGTTTATCACTGGTTGTGGTAATACGAATTTGTCCAAGCTGTTCTTTGGTTAACTTCAAGTCATCAGCAAGCTCAGGAATTACCTGATAGCTATAGCCAAGCATACTAAAGTAATTAACATAACCACCAGAGTAAGCATAGCCAAGTGCCTGGGCAATTTGCTGCATGCTAATACCCAAAGAAGCCGCTTTCTCACGATCAATTTGTACAATCATTTGCGGGTTATCAAATTGTAGATCACTTTGTGCAAAGACGAATAATCCGCTTGACATCATTTTATTGATGACATCATTAGCAATCGCATAAATACTTGGATAGCTATTGACAGATTGAATCACAAACTGCATGGGTGGGCCAAATGAAATCCCGGGCAAAGAAGGCATTTCGAAGGTGTAAATCTGCGAACCTGCTATGTTATTGACAAGGTTTTGCAATACGGGTTTGATTTCCATCTGTGTTTCTTTGCGCTCATTCCATGGTTTTAAGACAACACCACCGAAGCTGTTATTACTTTGTGGGTAGCCATTGACAACAAAAGTTGACTCAACACCTGGTAAGCTTTGCATATCTTTATAAAGCGCTGGAGCAAAGGTATCCAAATAGTGAATATTGGCAGGTGAAGGGGCAGTTCCTTGAATACCAATAAAGGCCTGATCTTCCGTTGGTGCTAGCTCTGATTTGGTGCCCATAAATAGTGAATAGCAGCTAATTAAAACCACTGCGCCAAATAAGATCACAACAATACGTACGCTCATCACAAGACGTAATGCACGTTCATAAGCATTTTTAAGTTTCTCAAATAAGTTATCGATAAACTTAACCGTTTTAGCCTCAGTAATTGATTTAGACAGTACTTTCGAGCATAGCATTGGAGAGAATGTATAGGCAACGATTCCGGAAATTACAACTGCTCCTGCTAATGAGTAGGCAAATTCTGTAAATAAGATTCCTGTTAAGCCACCCATCATTCCAATTGGTAAATAAACGGCGACAAGCGTTAATGTCATTAAAATCACAGGATTTGCGATTTCTCTGGCTCCTTGAATAGCTGCTTCAAATGGAGAGGCGCCTTCTTCGATATGTCGGTAAATGTTCTCTAGTACAACAATCGCATCATCGACGACAAGACCAATGGCAAGCACCATGGATAAGAGGGTCAATAAGTTAATCGAAAAGCCCATAAGAAACATCAATAAAAATGAGCCAATCATCGATAGTGGAATAGCAACCACAGGGATGATAACCGATCTAAAGGAACCAATAAATAAAAATAAAACAACGGTTACAATAATTACCGCTTCAATCAGTGTTTTCACTACATCTTCAATAGATGCTTTAATATAAGTAGTATTGTTATAGACAATATTCATGTTTAAGCCGGTTGGCAGACTTGCTTTGATAGTTGGCAAATCCTTCATAATATTGTCAACAACAGTCAGTACATTAGCATCAGAAGCAGCAACAACTCCGGCAAAAACACCGTGCTTGCCATTAAAGCTTACATTAGCGGTATAGGCTTGTGCTCCTAGTTCAACAGTAGCCACATCACCTAGACGAACTAAGTTACCATTTTCATTTTTAACGACTAATTGTTTATAAGCTTGTGCATTGTCGAGGTTGGTTGTTGGGTTTAAGGTAACATTAAAATAAGGTCCTTTAATTTGCCCGCCAGCGGCAATTAAACTATTCGCTTGTAACGCATTGGCAATATCATCAGGAGTTACATTAAAGCGTGCCATTTTGTCATAGTTTAACCATACACGCATTGCGTAGTCTTTTTCACCCCAAATAATCACATTGGAAATTCCCCCCAAAGATTGTAGTTTAGGGGTCAGCTGGTTTTTAATATAAGCGGTAATTTCTTGTTCATTTAAGGTATCACTGGTAAAGCCAAGAATAAGCGATGGAAATGAGTTACCCGACTGCATATCAATTGATGGTGATTGTGCACCATTTGGCATCTTATTTTGTACTGCATTGACTTTTTGCACCACTTGGCTAAGTACATTATTTGGATCAGCACCCAATTTAACGTTAATCGTTAGGGTACTTAAACCAAGCACACTTTGTGATGTCATGTAATCAATACCATCAGCAGCACCCACGGATTGTTCTAGTGGTGTTGTTATAAAGCCCTGAATAATTTCTGGGTTTGCACCTGGGTAAGCTGTTGTAACAATAATGGTGGCATTATTCATATATGGGTATTGACGCACCTGCAAGGTAAATGCAGTACCAATTCCAGCAACGAGTATTAGTAAGCTAATCACCGTTGATAGCACAGGCCGCTTTATAAAAATATCAATAAAATGCATATGCCGTTTTCCTATGGGTTGTTTTTGAAGTCAATGTCATTATTGATAATAACACTAACACCGTTTTGCAATTTATTTTGACCGGAGGTCGCAACTATATCACCAGCTTTAATGCCTTTGACGATGACCTTATTATCATTGGTCATGGTGGTTTTCACAGGCACTTGTTTGGCGGTGTATTGTTGTTTACCGGTTGATATGAGTTGGACTTGACCATCTTTCATTGCACTGTATTTAGATATTACCGGTTGCCCATCTTTATAATCAGGGACAAGAACATACACTGTTTCGCCATACAAGGTATAGCTTACGGCATTGCGTGGAATAATGATGGTATTTTCAATTGGTGGTAAAATTAAGCTCACATCAAGGAACATCCCTGGATAAATTAAATGCTGCTGATCTTTATTATCAAAGGTTGCTTGAATGTTAAGCGCTCTATTATCACTAGTGATTTGTGAGTTAATCGCAGTAATTTTGGCTTTAAATGTAACACCTGGATAGGCGTCGGAAGTAAACTCAATTGCACCACCGACTTTGACATTACTAAAGTTATTTTGTGGAATACTGAAGTCAATATAAATTGGTGATATTTCAGTAAGCGTTGCTGCACTGTTACCCGCACTGAAGTATTGACCTAGACTGATTTGGCGCAAACCAATCTTGCCATCAAATGGCGCTTTTACTGTGCGATAGTTAATATCAGCTTGAATCGATTCAACATTGGCAAGATTTGCATCGTATTGTGCTTTTGATTGATCTGCAGTTTGTTGAGAAACTGCTTGTTTTTTCAAAAGATTTAGATCACGTTGGTAAGTAATCTTAGCAAGCTCTAAATCTGCTTGTGCTTGCTTTAATTGTGCTTGCAACTGTTGTGTATCAAGGGTAAATAACACATCACCTTTTTTAACCATTTGTCCAGCTTTAAAAGAGATGCTTGACACCAGACCAGAAGCTTGAGCAGTAACATTAACATTTTGAATGGCTACTGCTTCACCAATGGTTTTTACACTTGGATACCAAGTTTCAGACTTGGCTTTAGTAGCGGTGACTTCAGGTGCTTGCATTTTCCAGGTTGCCATAGCTGAAGCCTTTTTACTATTAACAAAACTAGCAAAGCCAAAAATGCCGCCAAAAATAACGACAAGAATGACGATAACGACAATAAACGCTTTGATAAGCTTTTTCTTAGGTGCTTTTAGGGAGAGTTCAGCCATGATTTATCCTTCTGTTTTCATGTTTTCTTTATTTACTAAATTGTGATCGTTATAAAATAGAAACTGCCAAAAATGTAGCGTACTAAGTACGACAAAGATAATAAAACTGTAACTTGCCATGCTTAAGCCAAAGAATTTCCAATCGACTTGTGAGCAGTCAGGTCCACTTGTGAAAAGAGACTTTAAGAAATCCAAAAATGGTAGGTTTTGAAATAAACTATCGACACCAGCCTCGCAGCTACCAACATATTCACTGGGGTTTATTTGCATCCATACTTGTTTCAAGGCAATCAATGCCCCAATTAAAGCAATGACACCAAGGATAAAACTATAGATGCGTACCCCAGTTATTTTAGGTTTATGGATAAGGGCAATAAGGGACAAAACACTAATCAATACAATCGCAAATTGTTGTAGTAAGCACATCGGACAGGGCTTTAAACCAGTCAACTCAAAATAGATAATACTAGCAATCACAAGAATACCGATAATAAATGTTTTTAAATAGATTTGCGGGCTTTTAAATCCGTGCATATTTATTTCCTTTGAACTCAAATTGCTTTTAACGCTTTCGTCATTATAGAGCAAAAAGCGATGAAGTCATTATTTAGCATAGTAGATGCCAGCTGAAAGTGGGGAGAAAAAAGTAAAAATACATTCATTTTATATTTTATTTTAATCCCCTGAATTAGAACAGGTGTTCATTTTAGCGAGGCTTTGCAGTAAATCCAACCGTGTTTGTGCTTTTTTGTATCAAATTTAAGTGAATGAATTTAAACCAGTTGCTTTTCTGCGGTCTTAAGTGCTGATTTAAGATCAAAAAGTGTGGTCATTGCCTCAATCGGCGTGAGTGTATTAGGATCCAATGCTTTGAGTTTTTCAATGACAAGATCATAATCATTATTTACATCGTTTTCACTTTTGTCATTATGCGTGTGATGGGCTGTGAAACTAAAATCCAGGTTTTGTTGAATAGGCGCGTAAGGATCACTATCACGCATTTCCAAACGCGATAGAATCTTTTTGGCATTTTTCAATACATCATGTGGCACACCTGCTAACTTTGCCACTTGAATACCATAGCTTTTAAGAGCAGCTCCTGGTTTAGCATGATGTAGGAAAATAATCGTATCCTTATACTCAGTGGCCTCAAAGTGAATGTTTTCTAAAGTGGGGTATTGTGCGGACAAGTGGGTCAGTTCAAAATAATGTGTGGCAAATAGCGTATAGGCTTTAATCGTCAAAAGCTTTTCAGCACACGCCATTGCTAGTGCTAATCCATCAAAGGTACTAGTGCCACGTCCAATCTCATCCATTAAAACGAGGCTTTTATCCGTTGCATGGCGCAAGATATGCGCACATTCTGTCATCTCAACCATAAAAGTTGAACGTCCTGAGCTAATATCATCGGATGCGCCAATGCGTGTATAAATAGCGTCAATATCGCCAATTAATGCGTTTTTTGCGGGGATAAAAGAACCAATATGGGTAAGAAAAACAATATGGGCAATCTGACGCATATAGGTTGATTTTCCACCCATATTTGGGCCGGTAATTATTTGTAAGTGTTTTTGCTCATCCAAGCGATTACTATTAGCAATAAAAGGTGATTTGGATAACGCTTCAATCACTAAGTGGCGTCCGTCTTTGATATCCAAAACCTTATCTTTTGACAAACTTGGGCGGTTTAATTTTAAGGTGATGGCGCGCTCCGCCAAATTGGTTAAGACATCAAGCTCAGCAATTGCTTTTGCAGTTTTTTGTAAGTCTTGGTATACACTAAGTATTTGCTCCAAAATATCCTGATATAAACTTTTTTCATAGGCGAGTGCTTTTTCAGCGCTACTTAGAATGTTGTCTTCAAAGGACTTAAGCTCAGGTGTAATGTAACGCTCAGCATTTTTGAGTGTTTGTCGGCGCGTATAATCAACAGGTAATTCAACTTTGTGAGCTTTTGATATTTCAATATAATAGCCATGCACTTTATTAAAGCTAACCTTTAAAGTGTTTATTCCTGTGCGTTCACGCTCTTGCTGTTCCAGTTGAATTAAGTAATCACCTGCATGCTGACTAATGTTTCTTAGCTCATCAAGATGTTGATCAAAACCTTCTTTGATCACCCCACCATCGCGAATGGTTATCGGTGGCTCATCAACGAATGAATCACACAAAAGCTTTAGAATGTGTGGCAATAGCGTTAAATGCTTGGCGTGCAGTAGAAGTAAAGGGTTGTGTTGTTTCGTTTCAATTATTGCTTTTAGATCAGGCACAACACTCAAGGTATGTCGCAGTGCAATTAAGTCTTTGGGTTTAGCACTATTTAAAGCAATACGTGAGGCAATGCGCTCGATATCTTGCGTTTGCTTAAGTAAATGCTGAATGTCATCCATTGTGGCTTGATTGATTAAATCTTGTATCGCATCTTGACGGCTATGCAAAATGTGATAATCTTTTGTCGGTGATTTAAACCATTGTTTTAATAAGCGATTGCCAAGTGCTGTTTGACAGTTATTGATAATCGCAAAAAGCGTATGACTAGCTTTGCCAGAGAGGCTTGTTTCAAGCTCGAGATTACGTCGACTTGCCGCATCAATATTTAATAAACGCTCATCAGACTCGATGGTAATGTTATGTAAGTGTTTTGGTGATGATTTTTGCGTATTCTCTAGGTAATGCAGTAAAGCACCAGCGGCTGCTATTGCTAAAGGTTTTTTACTGAGTGTGTCTGTTAAGACATTTTGACCAAAATACTGTTGAATCAATTTTTTGGCGCCCATTAATTGAAATTCCCATTCTGGGCGAGCTTGAATGGATATTTGCTCATTGATAAGATTAGGTTTAATCTCATCAATGCTATTGTCGCAAATCAGTAATTCTTTCGCCTTTAAGCGATGTACTTGATTGTGTAGTGTATTTGTTTCACGTTTGATTTCAAGGACTTTAAGTTCACCTTGGGTAAACTCTAAATAGGCAATGCCAATGCGTGTTTTATTCTCAAAAATCGCCATTAGAATATTGCTATCATTACTTTCGGTAAAGCTTTCTTCAGCAACGGTTGCAGGAGTTATAACACGCACGACTTCGCGTGCTACTGGTGCTTTGCTATTAACATCACCCACTTGCTCACAAATGGCAACACTTAAGCCTTGTTTGACCAAGCGTGATAGATAGTTCTCAGCTGCATGATAAGGCACTCCAGCCATGGCAATGGGTTCACCATTGGATTTGCCACGTGTCGTAAGACTGATATCCAAAAGCTTAGCAGCCTTGTGTGCATCGTCATAAAATAACTCATAAAAATCACCCATGCGATAAAATAAAAGTGTTTCAGGGTATTGAGACTTGATCGTTAAATACTGCTGCATCATTGGTGTGTGCGTGCTTTCAGTCGACATAGTTTATATATATCTTGAGGTATAAATGAAAAATATTGTACACGATGACGAATGGATTTACGATGGGTATACAACACGAACATAGAGAAATTTTTACAGAATATTCGATATAGTCGAGCGAGAATCACTCATAGAAATTTCAGATATACTTTGCGCCAAAGTTTTTTTGGCACAAAGTGAGTAAAGTAAGCTAACTTTATGGACTAGGGATAGTAAGAGGGTATGGTTTAACTTGAGTGGTGCTTATTGTGGTGTCTTTTGGTTGACCAAAATAAGAAGGATCACCTATTCCCCAGCAATAATAGCTACCCTTTTTACTTAATCCACATGTGGATTGGGCTCCTACATAGATATCCTTAAAGCCATCTTTATCACTAATATCATTTGAAAAGTCGCTATTGGGAGTAGGTTGAAGCGTATCTCCACTTAGGTAGTTGTTGGGATCTGTATTCCGAGTAATGTACGTGGTATTGTTTTTATTAACTAGCTGAAAGAATAAATTTGCTCCCCAACAACTTAAATTGCTTACCTTATCATTGGTTAAGTAGCAAACAGTGCTATTGCCAGCTGCTAATTTAATGATCTTTGATTGACCAACGATAGTAGTCAAATTATGTGGCTCCACTGGCGAATACTGCGTTCCTGAACTAGTACCATTTCCTGGAAATCCATAATTATACGCTCCAATATCTCCTCCCCAGCATTTTACTTGATTGCTATCTCCTTCCATTAAAACACAACCACCATACCAAGTTGTTACCAACTGGGATACCGAAGCATTATCACCAAAATCGAGTTTAGTAGGAGTATCGATATTTGTTTTCACAGTACTACTTCCAAGACCTAAATATCCAGTTGTATTATTTCCCCAGCAGTATACTTGATTATGAAGTTCATCTGATGGTAATCCAACTATAGCGCAAGTAAATGGCTGAACTATTGTATTAGATGTGCTTATATATTTAAATATATATCCATTAGGAATGCTTGTTTTATCAACTGGAGTTGGCGTAGTAATGGGAGATGTAGTGTTCCCGATACCGAGTTCTCCATAGGTATTATATCCCCAACAATATGCCATATCCTGGGTATTATCACCTGGTTTTCCTTCAATGGTACATATGTATGGATTTACAGGATCGCCATTTGATGCAACCTGTTTTACTATCAAATCACCTTGGGCAGGTACTTTCACAAACTGATTTTTTACACCATCCGGCAGAGAGCCTCTGCAGTATAGTTGATCATTGTTAGGAGTGCTCTGATCTCCAACAATAACGCAAGTATTTAGCCTTGATGCGCTAACAGATTTTAGTATCTTGCCGGCAGCTGGTGTGTAGATATTTGTTGGCGTGTATAATACATTATCACTAAATCTACTATGTAGCGCTGATCCGTAACAATATAGTTTATTGTTATCTATTATACATCCGCCATAATTTGCAGCCACCATTTGAGGATAAGCATTATTTGCTTGTACTGTTAAAGTATTATTATTGCTAAGATCAATAGTTATCAGGTTATCATGGCTATTGGATTTTAAGGTAATGTTAGCAGTGCCAATCAACCCTTGTTGAGCGGGATAGAACACGCCTGAGATTTCACAGGTATCCTGTGGGTGCATTGTTGCAATAGATTGACATGTATTTTTACTAATTGTAAAACCTTTCTCTGCAGTGAGTGTGGTGACATCTGAGCTAACATTTGTTAGTGAACTCTGCCCAATATTTGTAAATACATAATCAAATGGGTAACTTACGTACTGTTTGGGATCATCAGGAATAACTACCTTTGGAGTAGCTGAGATGTATTTTGTGACATCTGTCGTTGTCGTATTAATAGTTCCCACTTTTTTTGATATTTGAGCAACATTAGTACCATCAGTAATATTATAGTTAAGATATATATCGTGATGATAATCCATAGCTTTATTTGACTTGTAGTATAAAGTTATCGTGCATGATTCTTCTTTTGATTTTTCTTGTGTCGGAGGGAGACTGTTACAAGTGCCAGTTTTGCCTTCAGATAGAGGACCACCTTCGTTAATGGGAATAGATGCGTTGGTAAGTAACATACTATGATTTTTATTAGTGTTTTTAATTGTATAGGCTACATGATATTGGTGTCCAATATGTGTGGTTGCAGGGATGCTATCTCCTTGTGTGATAACGATGTGATTTTCCAGCACAGCAGGCGGTGTTTTATGATTGTTGATCAAGTTTTCATTACTGAGAATGACATTATTACCATTGTCATAATGTAAGTTAGAAATAATTGAGGTATTAATGTCTGCACTATTGGGTGTAAAAGTAAAAGCCCACTTGCAACTGCTACTCGGCGTTAATTTTTGAGTATTGCTGCATGTGCTTTTTGTTTCGTCTGTTGAAAAACCAGCAGCTTTTTTAGGTAATGTATTAATAAACTGCAGATTATTAGCATCTGCTTTGCCGATATTATTAAATGTATATGTTATATGATAGAGATCTCCAATAAACATAATATTATTAGCAGGAACGTCTGTGGTGATTGAGCCAGTTACAATAGGTTCTTTTGCTTGGTCAGCAGCCTTGGTTAAGTCATTTAGGCTGACATAGTGCCCCTGCTTATAAAATAAGTTTGAACTTAAATAGTAGTTTTTATCAGCATTTTTTGCTGTAAAAGTTCCTGTGATGATACAACTATAATTTGGTTTTAAGGTGTTAGTTTGCCTGCATGTGCTTGCTTTAGCATCTAATGTAACCGTATTGGGATCAAAAATATTTGCAAATCTTATGTTGGTGGCAGGTTTTATGCCGATATTTTTGAATATGTACTGAAAACG
Source organism: Cysteiniphilum halobium (assembly GCF_003574425.1). GTDB lineage: Bacteria > Pseudomonadota > Gammaproteobacteria > Francisellales > Francisellaceae > Caedibacter > Caedibacter halobius. The sequence goes on from NZ_QLIU01000037.1 coordinate 34,613, forward strand.
ATAGGGATTATCGATTATACTATTTGCTTGAATACCATATGTATCACTTGTAACTTTATATCCCACTATGTTAGATGTATTGACATTGGTAACTAATGTTGAATGAATGGAATGCTGATGATTGTTGCTATCAGTATAGTGTACGGTAAGCTTTGCTTTTTGATCTGTGGTAGAATCATTAGGCGCAGTGTAGCTAACTGCAACTGAGCAAGAATCCCCACCATCTAGTTGTTTTTTCCCAAAACAAGTACTTCTTGGTTTGTCTTCAGTGAACCCTTGTCCATCTAGTGTGTAAGTAAAGTTGATAGGATTTAAGCCATTTTTATTGCTAATGATATATTGCGCTTGATATGTTTGAGCTTGTGATGTATTACTGGAAAAAGATCCTAAATCTTGAGTGACTTGTAAACCACTGATATTGACATGTTCGAAATGCGTTGCCCCACCATCAAGCGAAATGTAGCCTGCCGTATCCGTTTTTGAGCTAATATAAAATGAGCAGCCAGTGCTTGGCGTTAAATCTGTGTCACTACAGCTGTCCTTATCCTTGTCAATTTTAGCAGGACCAAATCCATTATCAGGTATAAATACAACTTTTGAGATATGTAAACTCTGATCTGCTAAAACATTGCTTAGGAAAACTGGATTATCTTGCACTATAGGTAGTGAATCTAAGTTATCTATATTTGATAAAAGAGCACCATGTTGTTCATATATAACTTTGGCTGATTTTGGAACACTTTGAGCGCAATATACCACCTCATATTCAAAAGATGGAGGTACATCTGTAGTTAGATCATGTTCAATCAGTAGTTTACAAGGTGTACCAACTAAAATGTTTTGGCAATTGTTAATAATATTCAACCCTTTAATATTGCTGACTTTAATACTGTAAGTTTGATTAGAGCTTGCACCTAGAGAAATAGATTTAGATGCTTCACTTACCATAATATCAAACGTGCTATATGTTCCAGCAGTTAAATCTATGCGGTCGAAGAC
>NZ_QLIU01000038.1 GCF_003574425.1 Cysteiniphilum halobium
ACAACAGTCGCCCCATTTGGAACGGTGACATCATCTGTTGCATTATTATCAAGATCAACGGCGATAGTACCGACAGCGGCATTGCCGATGGTCACATCACTGTTTGCCGGGATAGTCACGGTATCACCGTCGGCATCGGTAATTGCAACCTGACCACTACCGGCATCAGCAACGGTCATTCCACTTGTGATGATGGCATCTGGTGTGCCATCACCGGTTAAATCAACCGTAATGGCTGAACCATCGGTATTGGTGATCGTAACACTGTTACCACCATTGTTATTAATGACAGCGGCACTATTGGCTTGTGTGCTGATGACTTCACCACTGGCTAGGGTGGTTTGTAAGGTACTGCCATCACTGACAATATCACTACCACTTTCTACGGTGACATCAGGGGTGCCATTGCCATTACTATCTACGCTAACGACAGTGCCATTATCTTGGATAATCGCGCCACCATCATCGACTAAAGTAATGGTACTATTGTCTGCGGTCGTGGCGGTAAAGGTGCCATTATTATTATCGACAATCTTC
>NZ_QLIU01000039.1 GCF_003574425.1 Cysteiniphilum halobium
TTCATCCAAACATAATACCACCGAAAGGCTCATTCACCCACGGGTATCACCCGTGGTGCTCTGTCTTCGACCGCATAGATTTGATTGTCACCACTACCTGCTTGAATGGTATTTTCACCATGTCCTGCTTTAATGATATTATCACCCTCACTCACATAGATAGTGTCATTGCCCTTTCCTGTTCTAATACTGTTGTTGCCATTGCCAGTCTCTATATCATTCTCACCATGCCCTGCCCTAATCAAGTTATCACCATCACCAACATCTATTCGATCATCACCACTTCCAGCTGTAATGGTATTATTCCCTTGACCCGCATCAACCCAGTTATTACCCGCTTTGGCATAAATGACATCATTACCTGCATAGGTTTCGATATAGTCATCACCCCTGCTACCTATGCGATGTAAACTATCATTAATGGCACTATATTTACTTTCATCATTTAATAGCTCTGCGATTGAATGCGTATTACCCGCGCTGTCAATAATGGTTTTAACACTTAAGCCAGCAAAATAACCACTAAGCTTGATACTGCTGCGATAAAAGCTACCATTATTTTGATAACTACCCGCTTGCTCAAAATCACTATTGAATGCAATGATAGAAAGATCGTCCTGTTCACGTAGAAAATACAGTGCATCCATCGCAATGTCTTTAAGCAAAACAGCATCTTCAGCATTCAACACATCGGCAACAATCACATCATCATTGAAAGAAAGATTAGATAGCACATAACGATCAACACCTAAACCACCTGTTAGATAATCATGATTTCCACCTCCATCTAAAATATCGTTACCTTCAGTGCCTTGCAAATACTCACGCTTGCCAATTCCTTGAATATAGTTCACCTGCTCAATCTCATCAAAGCGTGTTAAGGTCACACTGTTATGAAAGGTCCTTTCCTCACCATTGACCTCCATGCTCATGGCTTTATGTGGCGTTAGTTGCCAACGATCGGTGCCGTTGTTAAATTCAAGATAAACCGGCACAGAATAACCCATCGTACTATCATTGAAATCATAAAAATAGCGATCTAAACTAATTGAAATATTATAATCTTCAGAGGCTAACTTTAAATCCTGCAGTTGCCATTGACCTGCTAAATATTTATGCCAAGTATTTATTGCTAGATCTTGCAGCTGAACACCATCCTCAAAAACCAAAGTCATTGAGCTATCTGTAGAAGATTCATCTGCATAGTGATAGTAATAAATCATATCCTCACCAGAGTCACCTCCAAATATATAACGATCGTGTCCTAATCCACCAAGTAGGAAATCATTATCCTTACCACCAATTAGAATATCATCACCATCACCAGCTTCTAAGTGATCATCTCCTTGACCACCATCTAATATATCATTACCTTGTTTTCCATATAGCACATCGTTGCCGCCAAGTCCTTGGAGTGTATCATCGGCAATCGTAGCAGAAATATATTCGTCACTCTCTGTTCCCATGTAGTTTACACCTTGAGCTTCCACATTAAAAATAGCATTGTTTCTATCCCAAACCGTGCCATCTGAAAACTCAATAGTAGATACTTTACTTAAGTTAGCGTAATCATCGTCTTCCTTATAAAATCCTACCACCTGAATACTACCACCGTCTACAACATCTAAAAACAAATCATAATCAATCCTTCTAATGCTGACATCCTCGACACTAATACTTTCACCAAAGCGTATAACATCATTAAAAGTATCATTAAGCATCACACCATCTGCACCTAGGGTTTTATTGTATAGTAATCCATCTCCAAGGTTTTTCTGATAATTCCATATAATTTCATTATCCCTTATGCTCCCCCATGAGTTTTTAACCAAAATATCATTACCATCGCCCATATGATAGATAAACACAGAATCCCTAGCATAGCCTGAAGCTAAAACATCGTCACCCTTTCCGCCTGTAATCATATTCCAGTAAGGAAAAATATTTTCGCCTAAATAACCATGAAAATCCTCATAATAGAACTGATAGACACTGGCCCCAGAAGCTATATAATCATTCCCATCGCCACCAAAGATCGTATCATTACCATGCACGCCACCATATAAATAATCATCGCCTTTACCCCCATCAATTATATCATCGCCTAAACCAGCATCGATGTAATCGTTGCCATCGCCACCAAAGATCGTATCATTACCATGTGTGCCACCATATAAATAATCATCGCCTGTACCGCCATCGATTATGTCATCACCTAAGCCAGCATCGATGTAATCATTGCCATCGCCACCAAAGATCGTATCATTACCATGTGTGCCACCATATAAATAATCATCGCCTGTACCGCCATCGATTATGTCATCACCTAAGCCAGCATCTATGTAGTCGTTGCCATCGCCACCAAACAACACATCATCATAAATATTGCCATACAACTTATCATTGCCTTTACCCCCATCGATATAGTGATATCCCACCGCAGTGAACAAACCAAGATCATCTGTGCCACGGTCTCTTATGACAATATCATCTCCATCACCTGCTAATATCAACTGAGTTCCATGCACTGAGATACGGTCATTACCACTAGAGCCCAATAACGTTTGTGCATTTGTCATAAAGTTACCGTCACTTAGCATCATATCAATCTGCTGCAAACTTTCAGCTAAAAAATCCTCCGGCAGATAAGCTGCTATCTCCCCTAAGCTTTGACGATATATTGATATAACATCTAACCCTAAATCAATTAAATATGGGGTGTATTCATAAAGAGCATAAATAGTGTGTAAAACTCTTGTACTATCTGTTTTTGCAAGGTCATTTAAGTAACTGTAAATGTGACTAAAATCAAGTTTCACACTTCCTTGATCAGTCAGATTAAATTCAATCATATCTAGAAACATCTGATGATTAATTGATTTAAAAGCAGATCTATCTATTGATTTTAATAACTTATCATATGCTTTTTTAATAAACTCTGCCTGCTGCACAAAGCCTATAAACATCGCATCATTTAACACTAAATCTTCATTACTGTTAAACTTCATCACATTTGACCAATTACCAATGGATACTCTAATTTCTGAGTTTACTCCATCCTCAGTGATGGCATAATCAAGCATATGACTAAAATTAAATGCTTCAAGTACAGCAATCCTCTCTAAACGCTGACGTGTTTCATCACTAATGTCAAAACTAATCTTCGCTCCTGACTCGAATATTAGCCCTTCCAGAGTTGTAATGGCTGAAGTAAACCCTTCAGCTGATTGTGCCCATGTACTGACAAGCGTCTGATATAAACCTTTGCGCTGTTGATAACTATTGGTTTGCGTAATACTTTGAACAACGTTAACAATGTCTGGATTGAGTACCGCCGCTTGATTTAGATTTCTTACGGCACCTGAGCCCCTAATATTAAAAGCTAAATCTATTGCTTCAAGCTCATCAGCAAATTGATGATTAAAGTCATCATGATATTCACGATAGAATAAATTGGCATTAAAATCTAAAGCCGCAACTATATAGCTCTCACCATTGACTGTGTTATAAGTTGATTTCTTAGCAATCACGCCACCGGTTGCGCCACTGCCATCATTAGTTGCATTTAAATCAACGCTTAAAACACCTACATCATCTAAGCTTTTAAGCTCACCATCTTGCACCACACCATCTTGATTGCTATCTTGCCATAATCTAAGCTCATCAAATGCTGTATCATTCTTATCAAAAATACCATCGTTATTATCGTCCAAATCTGATAGCGCATCAAAACCATCTGTGGCTTTCTCTCCATTTGCTTTAACGGTATTGTCCCCAAATAACTCTAATCCATTATCAATCTGTCCATTTTGATCCAAATCATGTACCAGTAACGCATCATCAGCACCAACCCAACCTGAGGCATATTTCACCCCATCACCATTGTGATCAAATAGTACATTGCCATCAGCAGTAACTGTTTCAACACCATCACCATCTAAGTCAAAAATCATTGGATCCATGTGTCGCGGTATCACATTGGCTGCGGCGTTGAAATCATTATTAACCTCATCATCAATTTTATCCTCTGAATCCTCTTTATCATCACACTCTTCATCATCACCTAAATATTCGGGATAGAAAAAGTACTCACTATTTGGCATTGCATAAAGTCACACTACAGGACACTAAC
>NZ_KZ984541.1 GCF_003574425.1 Cysteiniphilum halobium
GTCCTCCGATAGGGAGATCTCATCTTGAGGCTGGCTTCCCGCTTAGATGCTTTCAGCGGTTATCCATTCCGAACGTAGCTACTGGGCTATGCCTCTGGCGAGACAACCCAAACACCAGCGGTTCGTTCATTCCGGTCCTCTCGTACTAGGAACAAACCCTCTCAAATCTCCTACGCCCACGGCAGATAGGGACCGAACTGTCTCACGACGTTCTAAACCCAGCTCGCGTACCACTTTAAATGGCGAACAGCCATACCCTTGGGACCTGCTTCAGCCCCAGGATGTGATGAGCCGACATCGAGGTGCCAAACTCCTCCGTCGATATGAACTCTTGGGAGGAATCAGCCTGTTATCCCCGGAGTACCTTTTATCCGTTGAGCGATGGCCCTTCCATTCAGAACCACCGGATCACTAAGACCTACTTTCGTACCTGATCGAGCCGTCACTCTCTCAGTCAAGCGCACTTTTGCCTTTATACTCTTGGTGCGATTTCCGACCGCACCGAGTGCACCTTCGTACTCCTCCGTTACTCTTTGGGAGGAGACCGCCCCAGTCAAACTACCCACCATACACTGTCCTCGGCTTCCGCCTGAGTTAGAACTCCAAAAATATCAGGGTGGTATTTCAACAGCGACTCCTTCAGAACTAGCGCCCTGAGATCATAGTCTCCCACCTATCCTACACAAATAGTTTCAAAGTCCAGTGCAAAGCTATAGTAAAGGTTCACGGGGTCTTTCCGTCTAACCGCGGGTACGCAGCATCTTCACTGCGATTTCAATTTCACTGAGTCCCAGATGGAGACAGTGTGGCCATCGTTACGCCATTCGTGCAGGTCGGAACTTACCCGACAAGGAATTTCGCTACCTTAGGACCGTTATAGTTACGGCCGCCGTTTACCGGGGCTTCGATCCANNTTCAATTAACCTTCCGGCACCGGGCAGGCGTCACACCCTATACTTCCTCTTTCGAGTTCGCAGAGTGCTGTGTTTTTAGTAAACAGTCGCAGCCACCTGGTATCTGCAACCCCTTCAAGCTCCAGATGTACATCCTTCACCATAATGGGGCACACCTTCTCCCGAAGTTACGGTGTCATTTTGCCTAGTTCCTTCACCTGGGTTCTCTCATCGCCTTGGTATTCTCTACCCACCCACCTGTGTCGGTTTACAGTACGGTCAATCATAATCTATGCTTAGAAGATTTTCCTGGAAGCAGAGCATCAATCTCTTGGCTAAAATCCGTAGATCTTAGTTCCGTCTCACGCCTCAGATCAACATATGTCCGGATTTACCTAAACACACTACCTACACGCTTTCACCCGGACAACCATCCGCCGGGCAGACCTAGCTTTCTCCGTCTCTCCATCGCAATTACAATCGGTACAGGAATATTAACCTGTTTCCCATCGACTACTCCCTTCGGATTCGCCTTAGGAGCCGACTTACCCTACGTTGATTAACATTGCGTAGGAAACCTTGGGTTTTCGGCCAATAAGAATCTCACTTATTTATCGTTACTCATGTCAGCATTCGCACTTCTGATATCTCCAGCAGACTTCTCAATCCACCTTCTTCAACTTACAGAACGCTCCCCTACCATGGCACCTTCGGTGCCATCCGCAGCTTCGGTGTATCGCTTAGCCCCGTTAAATCTTTCGCGCAAGCCGACTCGACCAGTGAGCTATTACGCTTTCTTTAAAGGGTGGCTGCTTCTAAGCCAACCTCCTGGCTGTCTATGCCTTCTCACATCGTTTCCCACTTAGCGATAACTTCGGGACCTTAGCTGGCGGTCTGGGCTCTTTCCCTCTCCACGACGGACCTTAGCACCCGCCGTGTGTCTCCTGTGATTCAACTTCGTCGTATTCTAAGTTTGCATCGAGTCGGTAAGGTCGCAAAACCCCCCTAGTCGAAACAGTGCTTTACCCCAACGAGTCATTCACAAGGCACTACCTAAATAGTTTTCGGGGAGAACCAGCTATCTCCGCGCTTGATTAGCCTTTCACTCCGATCCACAACTCATCCCATAATTTTGCAACATTACCGGGTTCGGTCCTCCAGTTGGTGTTACCCAACCTTCAACCTGGTCATGGATAGATCGCGTCGGTTTCGGGTCTACTCCTAGCGACTAGGCGCTCTATTAAAACTCGCTTTCGCTACGGATCCCTTATCCAGTTATCCTCGCCACTAAAAGTAACTCGCTGACCCATTATACAAAAGGTACGCAGTCACACGTCTTCACATGCTCCCACTGCTTGTACGCAAACGGTTTCAGGTTCTATTTCACTCCCCTTATCGGGGTTCTTTTCGCCTTTCCCTCACGGTACTGGTTCACTATCGGTCAGTCAGTAGTATTTAGCCTTGGAGGATGGTCCCCCCTTCTTCAAACAGGATTTCACGTGTCCCGCCCTACTTGTTCGCATACCTAGTTCCACACATAAATTTTCGTCTACAGGGCTATCACCTGCTATGGCCATCCTTCCCAGAATGTTCAACTAATCTATATGCTAAAATATAC
>NZ_QLIU01000042.1 GCF_003574425.1 Cysteiniphilum halobium
AACTATTTGTCAGCTGTTTGAGGTGCTTTTTCATGGTGTGCAAATCAAGAAAAAATAACGCTTCAAGCAGCAGTTTGCAAATTTTTCTTCGTGTACAGAGATTTCGTCCAAAAAAATCTATAAAATGGTTTGCGATGAGTATAAAATACTTCGGTCTTAAAACAGCAAGAAGATTGAAAATTATGTGCGGTGTTGTTGGGATTATTGGGTATGAGCCTGCAAATCAAAAATTGTTTGATGCATTGACGATGTTACAGCATCGTGGGCAAGATGCCGCAGGCATTTTAACTTGTGATGGTTATCATATGTCACTACGCAAAGATAAAGGGCTTGTCGTTGAAGCTATTCGCGCACGACATATGGAACGTTTGCAAGGCAATCTAGGCATCGGTCATGTGCGTTACCCAACCGCAGGATCAGATAGTGTTTTTGAATCGCAACCTTTTTATGTCAATTCACCTTATGGTATTGCTTTAGCACATAATGGAAACTTAATTAACACTACTCAAATTCGTAAAGAATTGCTCGAGCATGATTTTCGTCATATTAATACCAGTTCAGACTCAGAGCTTTTACTCAATGTATTAGCGTCAGAGCTGCATAAGGCAGAAGTATCACTAACAAACTTCTCAACAGATATCTTTTTTAATGCATTAACTAAGCTCTATCAGCGTTGTATTGGTGGCTATGCCATTGTTGGTGTGATCGCAGGTGCTGGCTTATTTGCCTTTCGCGATCCACACGGCATTCGTCCTTTGGTCTTAGGTGTAAAGGAAGTCGATGGCAAAAAAGAATATATGGTCGCCTCTGAAACGGTTGCTTTAGATTGTGATGGTTATCAGATTATTGGTGATTTAAAAGCAGGAGAAGCTGTTTTTATTAGTCTTGATGGTGAATTAAAGCGTAAAGTATGCGCTGCAGATGCCAGTTTATCGCCATGCATTTTTGAGTATGTCTATTTGGCACGTCCTGACTCTGTAATTGATGGCGTATCGGTTTATAGTGCTCGTTTGGAAATGGGACGTATTGCCGGCAAAAATATATTAGCTGAATTGCCAGATCACGATATTGATGTGGTCATTCCTGTGCCTGATTCAGGACGTCATGCAGCATTACCATTATCGCGTGTTTTAGATGTGCCATATCGTGAAGGGTTTGTCAAAAATCGTTATGTTGGACGCACATTTATCATGCCGACTCAAGCAGCACGCCAAAAATCCATTCGCAAAAAACTCAATACGATTGAGCATGAGTTTAAGGACAAGCATGTGTTGTTAGTTGATGACTCGATTGTGCGTGGAAATACTTCAAAGCTGATTGTTGAGATGGCAAGAAAAGCTGGTGCGCGCAAGGTATCAATCGTGTCAACGGCACCTGTGGTTAAATATCCTAATGTTTATGGTATTGACATGCCAACACACGATGAACTGATTGGACATAATCGCAGCGTTGAGGAAATTCGTCAATGGATTGGTTTGGATCATTTGTTTTATCTAACAACTGAGGATTTGATCGCAGCGGTACGTAATCAGGCGCCCCACCTGCAAAGTTTTGACACTTCAGTGTTTGATGGCAAATATGTTACCGGTGGTGTTGATGAGAACTACTTTAAGGCGTTGTTAAGTCACCGCAAACAGCAAGTAAATAGTACCACAGCAAAGTTAGGTGCTGTTGATATGCATAATCAAGAATAGAAAAATGTTTTGAATGAAGTATTTTGATCAGACAACAATTGATACGTTTTTAGCATGCAAAACACCGCAAGCTTGGATAGATAAAGCGCTTAAGTCTATCGATATTCTATTGCTAGATCATGCGCACTGTGAGAAAAAGGCAGCATCAGCAGCTATTAGCTTTATGTATCGCAAATCAACTGAGCATCCTGATCTTTTGCTTAGAATGTCCAAAATTGCACGCGAAGAGCTAGTGCACTTTGAGCAGGTATTAGGTATTTTAAAAAAGCGCAATATTGACTATCGTTTGCTGTCAGAGTCTCGCTATGTCAAAGAGTTAAAAAAGCATGTACGCACCTCGGAAGAAGGGCGTCTTGTGGATACGCTAATTATTGGTGCATTTATCGAGGCAAGATCCTGCGAACGCTTTGGTGCAATTGCACCTTTTCTGGATGACGAGTTGCAAAAATTTTATTTAGGATTATTAGCGTCAGAGCAGAGGCACTTTACAATTTATTTAAAATTTGCGCAACATTTTACCACAGATGATTTGGCAGTGCATATTAACCGTTTTGCCGCAGTAGAAAAGGACTTGATAGAATCACATGATACAGAGTTTCGTTTCCATAGCGGAGTTTAATCCCTACGGTCACAAGTTGGCACTAAATTAATTTAAGTTTTATTCGTATTTCAGCTAAAGTTTCTTTTTTGAATATTGAATTTTGGAAAGTTCCTATCTATCATTGGCAAGATTAAGAGAGAAAACAATAAAGTAAGTTTGTATTCAAACTTATTGGGGATCTTGTTGTTAAAATACGACATTGATATTTTGTGCGGAGGAGACAATCATGCAAATAAATGATAAAACCAAGCGATGGTTGTTTGATATGTATAATAAGCAAAGCATTGTGACCGTCAAATCACATAATATTCGTTATGTCGGGGTGCTTAAGCATATTTCTGCTGAACATGTGATGATCGATATACCCTTTGGTGTGAAGAAAATAAGTTTTACCGAGGTTGATAAAATTATTGAACATAAACGTTAACCTAGCATAGACATTCAATGCCAGAAACTCTGTAAAATGGGTTATGCGCGGTATATACTTACGTGTATTACTACTGAAAATGAATTTCAGTTTATGAAAAAATATTCCATTGCTTCATTACTACAGCTCCAAGAGAAAGATATTCAAACAATGCTTGCTGATAGTGTGAGTAATATAACGATTATCACACAAATTTTAGATATTATCCGTGAAGATACGATCACGACCTTAACTTGGGTACGACGCTTTGCAGCAAATCAATATGCTATGGTTACAAGCTTTAGTAAAGAGATTATTAAACCATATCTGCAGCTTGGATTATGGCGTTATGATCCTTCAATTATTCCTAAGCAGACTAACGTCTTTAAAGTATTTACATACGATGAGTTAACCAATGATCCGTTTAAGCATAAGTTGATTACTCAAAATGAAGATAATATCGTATTATATATTGTAAAATGCTATCACAACTATACGGATCATTTTTCTTTTGATATTAAAACAGACTATTTTAATCAGCTAACATTTGAGGGTAAAACCACACTTTATCAACGTTTGACCGATTGTATTGATCTATTGATGAGTATGGTGAGATTTCATACTTTAATTGAGATTAAGGATTTTGATGATGAAACTGTTAAGCCTGAGACTGTACATTTACCCAAGGATTTGCAGCAACGTTTAAAACTGACGGATTTAAATGTTGAGTATTTACGCTTTATAGCCACGGGTGCCACGGCTAAAGAAATTGCGATGCACGCAGGGCGTTCATATCGTTCAGTACAGGGCAGTATTGCAAACCTTTGTGAGAAGCTTAATTGTGAGAATAAAAATCAACTGATTAGTTTAGCGCGTATTATTACCAGTTATATAGAATAGTATACCGCTCATAAACCATTTTACAGAGTTTCTGGCATTGAATTTCTCGCACGTTTAGATGATTGAGTTTCAATTATCTCCTCACGCGCAGCTTAAGCTGCGCGAGCAATCCCGCAAGGGGCGAGGTAATAGGCGTTAGGTGATGTATTTAAGAGACAATTAATGTGTGCGCCTAATAATATATTCAGCAAGTTGGGCTAGTGATGTTGTGTTATGCCCTTTAATCTGTTGCAGATGCGCCATGGATTGAGTAAATAACTCATCCAATAGTTGTTGCGTCTTTTCAATACCTAGCAAAGAAGGGTAGGTTGATTTGTTGAGTTTAATATCACTCATATTGTTTTTACCTAAAGTCTTAGTATCAGAAGTGACTTCAAGTAAATCATCTTTTACTTGAAATGCTAAGCCAATACTTTGGCTAAAGGCAGTAAGATGTTCCTCAGTCACCTTATCTGTATAATGTGGTGAAGCAAGAAACGGTAACACAACAGCAGCGGTTAATAATTTACCTGTTTTTAAGCGATGTATTGTTTCAATGTTATCGATATCTTGAGCTTGACCTTCCGCATCAATATCAAGCTGTTGTCCATCAACCATACCTAAGCATCCTGCGTGTGTTGAGAGTGTAAAAAGTGCTTTTTGCATTTGTGTAATATCGATAGCTTGCAGCTCACTAATAGATTGAAATGCTAGCGTCTGTAACGCATCTCCAGCTAGAATTGCCGTGGCTTCATCAAATTGAATATGGCACGTTGGCTTGCCACGGCGCAAATCATCGTTATCCATTGCTGGTAAATCATCGTGAATCAGTGAATAGGCATGGATTGCTTCTAATGCAAAAGCAATATGTTTGATATTGTGTAGATTACAGTGAAAGCACTTACCACTTAAGAAACTTAGTATGGCACGAATACGTTTGCCACCACTGAGGAAACTATATGCCATGGCTTGTTGTAGGCGTGAGCTTTGAATTGATTGTGAAAAAAAGTACTCCTTGGCAAAGTCTTCAAAGTCATCTTTTATTTGTATAAATTTGCTTAGCATAAAAATCCTTTAATGATCGAGAATTGTTTATCCAATGCGCCTTTATTTTGTTGAAAAACAGTTAGTGCAGCATTGCCTTGAGCTTGGGCTATTTCTGGGTTGCTAAAGAGTAGATGTAATTGCTTGGCGAGTGAAGTGCTATCATTGACGAAACTTAAAGCCTGTTGCGTCTGTAATTTTTCAGCAACTAAAGCGAAGTTAAAAACCGATGGGCCGGATATAATAGGTTTAGCAAGGGCTGCGGGCTCAAGCATATTATGTCCGCCATTGTCAACAAAACTGCCGCCAACAAAGGCAATATCACTCATGGCATATAATAACATCATCTCGCCCATGGTGTCCCCAAGGTAGACATCACTGTTACTGTCATACTGATCTAGACTTCTACGACTATAGATAAAGTTGTTTGCTTTAATTAATTCAGCCACTTGGTCAAAGCGCTCAGGATGTCTAGGCACTAAAATCAACAGTGCATCAGGCAGCATTTGTAATAGCTTGCGATGTGCATCAAGAATAATCTCATCTTCACCTTGATGGGTGCTTGCTGCAATCCAGATGTATTTTTTTGCAAAGCGCTGGCGTAAATTCTGGGCACTTTTAAGAAGATCATGTGCAATCGGAAAGTCATATTTGATGTTGCCATCAACACTTATTTTATTCTCAGACATACCCAGCTGGATAAAACGTCTGGCATCACCTTCGGATTGTGCGCTGATATGACTGATTTGTTTGAGCATATGACGCATGATAAAGCCAATTTTGGCGTAACCCATAGCTGATTTTTGCGATAAACGTGCATTGATTAAAACCACTGGAATCTTATATTTACTGCATTGAGCTAGCAAATTTGGCCAAATTTCTGTTTCCATTATAAGGCATAGTTTAGGGTGAGTACGCTTGATAAAACGCTTTAAAAAATGAGAGATATCATATGGGATATAACTATGTTTGATATTGTCAAAGTCTCGATAAAGTTTTTGTACTTGAGCACTCCCGGTTGGCGTCATGGTAGTGATAACAAAAATTTCATGCGGATAGCTTACAGCAAGTTTCTTAATTAAAGGTGCAATGGCAATGCTTTCTCCCATAGAGACGGAGTGAACCCAAATACTTTCGCTTACTTTAAAGGGTGTGAAACCAAAGCGTTCACGAACTCTTTGGCGATAGCCTTTGTTTTTACAGCTGCGAATTAATTTGTTAATGCTGATAAAAGGCAAGCTTAAGCAAAATAATACACTGTAAATAAAACGAATAAGCGTATATATCATATCTTATGGGTTTTTATTCTTTAATCATTTATGTTTTTCTAGCCATTGTAAGTAGTCACTGACACCGGTTTTAACATCCCTAAAGCCGACATCACAACCTGCGTCACGTAACTTGTCTAAATTGGCTTCGGTATAGCTTTGATAATGTCCTTTCAGATGTTCAGGAAACGCTATGTATTGGATCTCACCTTCTTTATAAAAATCAAGTACAGCATGAGCAATGTTGTTGAAGGGTTCCGCAGTGCCGGTGCCGCAGTTGAAAATGCCAGAGACTTGTGGATGGTCTAAAAACCACAAATTAACCTTAGCAGCATCTTCGACATAAATAAAGTCACGCATCTGTTGGCCGGCAGCAAAGCCATCATAGGCATCAAACAGCTTAACTTTTTTGTGTGCTTTAAATTGATTGTAATGATGAAAGGCAACACTTGCCATTGAGCCTTTATGCGCCTCATGCGGGCCATAAACATTGAAGTATTTTAAGCCAACGATTTGGCTTTGGGTGTGAGGTAGGAATTTGCGAACATATTGATCAAATAAAAATTTAGAATATCCATAAACATTCACCGGTTTCTCATATTGACGCTCTTCAATAAAGGTCGTGTTATTGCCGTAAGTTGCAGCACTTGAAGCGTAGATAAAAGGAATCTTGTGGCGCATCGCGAAATGCAGTAGAATCTTGCTGTATTCATAATTATTATTCATTACATATTGTCCATCCCACTCAGTCGTCGCCGAGCAAGCACCTTGATGGATAATGGCTTTGATGTCAGTGGGATTAAGTTTTAAGCCAGCATTTGGTGTGCGATAGGATAGATCAGATTCGATAGTCTGTAAAAAAGGCGTCTGATCACAATAATCTGTGATGTCATAATCAACTAAATTGACAAATTTATGCCCGTCTTTTAGGTTATCAACAACGAGAATATCCTCATGTCCACGTAAGTTAAGCTGCTTAATAATATTTGCGCCAATAAATCCAGCACCACCTGTAACAATAATCATTGATTTGCTCCATGTGTTAAAACGAGGCAATTCTAACAAAAAAAATGCAAGTTGGCTGTAATTTCCGTAATGAAGTTTATAGATGCCAGATGGTGGCTTGTAGTTATTCTCTTTAGCGCTACAATGAGGATATGTACAGCTAAAAAAAGCCATGGATATGACCGACGCGACACTTGATTTATTAAATCGTCGTAAATTGTTTACCGAGAATATTTATCCTTACCAGGAAAAAATGCCAAGAAAGGTTTACGAACAGCAGAAAACACAATTACAAATTGAGCTTTTAAAAATGCAGCAGTGGGTCAGGTCAACAGGGCAAAAAGTACTTATTATCTTTGAAGGACGCGATGCCGCTGGTAAAGGAGGTACTATTAAGCGAATGATGGAACATCTTAATCCGCGTGGTGCGCGTGTTGTTGCATTAGAGAAGCCATCAGAGCGTGAACAGGGGCAGTGGTATTTTCAGCGCTATATTCGACATTTGCCAACTTCTGGAGAGATTGTGCTTTTTGATAGATCATGGTACAACCGTGCTGGTGTTGAAAAAGTGATGGGTTTTTGTACTCCCGAGCAGTATCAGTTATTTTTGACACAAGCGCCAGAGCTTGAAAAAATGTTAGTACAAAGTGGTATTAAGCTGCTTAAATTTTGGTTTTCAGTCAGCCAAAAAGAACAAAAAAGACGTTTTCAATCACGCACGGTGCACCCATTGAAGCAATGGAAATTAAGTTCTATTGATAAAGCGAGTCTTGATAAATGGGATGATTATACCGAAGCGAAAGAAAGTATGTTCTTGCACACCGATACTGAATTAGCCCCTTGGACAGTGATTAAATCAGATGATAAGAAGCGCGCGCGCATTAATGCGATGCGATACGTGTTGTCGCGCCTAGACTATAAAAACAAAGATGCTAATATTGCAATTAAACCCGATCCTTTGATTGTTGGTCTAGCCAGTGAGATATATCCGGAATAACTTCAGTCTTGACTATCAATAGCAGAAATATTGTAAAATGGTTTGTGATGGGTATAGAATAGCCGTACTTTAACGTGTGATCTAGATTATGTTACCATCAAATAGTGCGCTTATTCGGCGTACTGAGTACATTACAAAAATTCGCAAATTTTTTGCCCAAAGAGGTGTGTTAGAAGTTGATACTCCTTTGTCCTACTCTTATCCTGTGAGTGACCCATATATCGATGCTTTTGCTATTGAAACACAATCAGGAACACGCTTTTTGCAAACCTCGCCTGAATATGCAATGAAGAGATTATTGGCACAAGGCTCAGGCAGTATTTATCAGATCTGTAAGGCATTTCGTGATGATCCAAAAGCGCAATACCACAACCACGAATTTACCATGCTTGAATGGTATCGTGTGGGATTGGATGATGAAGCATTGCGTGAGGAAATCGCGCAAATGTTACTTGTACTTAATCCTCAATCATCCATTGAGTACTTTAGCTATAAAGCATTATTTCATCAGTTTATAGGCATCAATCCACATGCGGCAGACTTAATTACTTTGCAAAAGTTGGTTTATCAGCATGTGGGTGATATTCAAGGTTTAGCAAATCCAAATGTCATCGAGTGCTTAGATTTATTATTTACCCATGTGATTGAACCTAAACTTAAAGCACACCAGTTTGTGTTTGTTTATGATTACCCAGAAGTTCAGGCAGCTTTAGCGCGTGTCATGCCAGATAGCAGTGGGCAGGTGGTTGCTAAACGTTTTGAGCTTTTTTATCAAGGGGTTGAATTAGCCAATGGCTATTATGAACTGATCAGTGCAACTGAACAAGCAAAGCGGTTTCAAGATGATATACACCTGCGTCAAGCACTTGGCAAAACTTTAGTGCCGATTGATCAAGACTTATTAGCTTGTCTTGATCAAATACCTGAATGCTCAGGTGTTGCTTTGGGGTTAGATCGCCTTATCATGTGTCTTGAAGAGTATGCTGATATACACGAAGTACTATATTGCTAGATTATTGGGCGTAAAGCTTGAGCGTTAAGCCAATCGGCTATATGCTATGACGCAGTGATTGGATAAAAATAAAAGTCGGAAAAATGGAAAAATTAAGATGAATAAATTAGAACAATTAAAAGAAATGACCAAAGTGGTTGCCGATACCGGTGATTTCGCGCAGATCGAAGCGTATCAACCTGTTGATGCCACAACGAACCCAAGTTTATTATTAAATGCTGCTAAAATGCCAGCGTATGATTATGTAATCGAACAAGCATTGGCAAAAAGTGCACATTTAAGTGGAAAATCACGTGTTGACGAGGCGATGCTTGATATGGCAGTTAGTTTCGGTGTCGAAATTTTAAAGGTCATTCCAGGTCGCGTTTCTACTGAAGTTGATGCGCGTTTATCGTTTGAGACACAAGCTACCATCGATTATGCGCGTCGTTTGATTCATAAATATCAAGAAACTGGTGTCGATAAATCACGTATTTTGATTAAGATTGCCTCAACGTGGGAAGGGATTAAGGCCGCTGAAGTGCTTGAAAAAGAGGGTATTAATTGTAACTTAACCTTGATGTTTAGTATCGCGCAGGCGATCGCCTGTGCTCAGGCTAAAGTCTTCTTGATCTCACCATTTGTGGGGCGTATCACTGACTGGTATATGAAAGAGCAAGGTGCCACAAGTTTCCCCGATGTCAGTGAAGATAATGGTGTTTTATCAGTCAAAGAAATCTATCAACATTATAAGCGTTATGGTTATCAAACGATTGTAATGGGAGCAAGTTTTCGGCATGTTGGACAAGTCGAAGCTTTGGCAGGCTGTGATGCATTGACGATTGCGCCAAACTTATTACAGCAGTTGCAACAGGACGATAATACATTAAATAGGCAATTAGCTAAGAGCGAAAAAACCAATCAACCAGATCGTAAATTAATGGAAGGTGATTTTAGATGGGCAATGAATGAAAGCCCAATGGCGACGGAAAAATTAGCCGAAGGTATTCGCAAATTTGCAATTGACACAGTAAAGCTTGAGAAATTAATCGAACACAAATTAGGGTTATAACCATACTATGCACAAGTCTATTGCGGTAAAAGTAGGGAATATTACGATAGGTGGAGGGGCTCCGGTTGCCGTGCAATCGATGACTGATACAGCTACTGCTGATATTGAAAAAACGGTTTCACAAGTTTTAGCACTTCATCGAGCCGGTAGCGAGCTTGTGCGGATTACGGTTAATGATGAAGAGGCTGCTAAAGCCGTCCCTGAGATTAAAAAGCGTTTATTACAAAGGGATTGTGATGTACCCTTGGTTGGAGATTTTCATTATAATGGTCATAGGTTATTAGCGGATTTCCCAGAGTGTGCTAAGGCACTGGATAAATATCGTATTAATCCAGGTAATGTTGGCTTTGGGCGCAAAAAAGATACGCAATTTGCTGAGATTATACAAAAGGCGATTGAATATGATAAACCGGTGCGCATAGGTGTCAATTGGGGTAGCTTAGATCAAGCCTTATTGGCAAAATTAATGGATGAGAATAGTCAACTCACCGTACCGTTATCCGCGCGTGAGATTATGCACAAAGCACTGATTGAGTCAGCTTTATCAAGTGCTGAGTATGCTGAGAGCCTGGGGCTTAAAGCCAATAAGATTATCGTGTCATGTAAGGTCAGTGATGTTCAAGATTTGATTGAAGTCTATCAAAAGCTCGCGCGTGAATGTCCATATCCTTTACACTTAGGTTTGACCGAAGCAGGAATGGGAATTAAAGGCATTGTTGCTAGCAGTGTAAGCCTTGGCTATCTATTACAACAAGGTATTGGAGATACGATTCGTGTGTCATTAACGCCTGAACCCGGTGCGCCACGCACCAATGAAGTGAAAGTTTGTCGTGAGATCTTGCAAACCATGGGCTTACGAGCCTTCACTCCAACGGTTTCCTCGTGCCCAGGCTGTGGACGGACAACCAGTAGCTTTTTTCGTGAGCTTGCCAATGATATTCAAAATTATCTCAGTGAGCAAATGCTTCAGTGGAAGCAGCAATATATTGGTGTTGAGAATATGAAAGTTGCAGTAATGGGTTGTGTTGTCAATGGTCCTGGTGAGAGTAAGCATGCCAATATCGGTATTAGTTTGCCAGGTACGGGTGAGGCGCCTATTGCCCCTGTGTTTATTGATGGACAGAAAAAACATACATTAAGAGGTGAGCATATTGCCAAAGAGTTTATGGGTATTGTTGATCAGTATGTTAAAGCAAAGTATCAGCAATAATTGAAACCTGAACAGGAAATGTTATGTTAGAAAAGCATCATCGACATACCGTTCGACTTAAAGGATATGATTATGCGCAAAAGCAAACATGTGGTGAAATAATTTGGCAGCGCAATTATTATGAGCATGTTATGCGCGATGAGAATGATTACAACCGAGTTTAATGAGTATATCGAGAACAATCCTCAAAAGTGGGCATTAGATTCATTAAATCCCAATGTGCTGTAGGGGCGTATTGTATACGTCAAATAAAATACGAGCAGGCGTTGAACTTAAATATCTATCGTAGGGGCGTATTGCATACGCCCATTAGAGAAAAGTTAAAGAGGAGTTTAGATTATTATGACGGATCAAAAAAATCCTTACCCACTATTATCAGAGCCTTTGGATTTGGGCTTTACGACGTTAAAAAATCGCGTGGTAATGGGGTCGATGCACACCGGCCTTGAGGAGCAAAAAGGTGGGTTTGAGCGTTTGGCTTATTTCTATCAAAAGCGCGCTGAAGGAGGTGTCGGTTTAATTGTCACGGGAGGAGTGGCACCTAATATCTCAGGATGGCTTTATCCCTTTGCAGTTAAGCTTACGAATCAAAAAGAAGTTAAAAAACATCGTCTGCTAACTGATGCTGTGCATAAGGCAGATGGTAAGATTTTGATGCAGATTTTACATGCTGGACGTTATGGTTATCACCCTTTGTGCGTTAGTGCCTCGAAGCTTAAAGCACCGATGAATAAGTTTAAACCTCGTGCATTAAGTAATTTCGGTATTAAACGCACGATTAAACATTTCGCACGTGCCGCTAAACTTGCAAAAGAGGCAGGTTATGATGGCGTTGAGATTATGGGATCTGAGGGGTATTTGATTAATCAGTTTTTGGTTGAGCATACTAATAAGCGTCAAGATCAATGGGGTGGCAGCTTTGATAATCGAATGCGTCTACCGCTTGAAATCATTAAAGCAACACGACAAAAAGTCGGTGATGATTTTATTATTATGTTTCGTTTATCTATGCTTGATCTGATTGATAAGGGAAGCAGTTTTGATGAAGTGATCACTTTAGCCAAAGCTTTAGAAAAATCAGGTGTTACGGTTATTAATTCAGGCATTGGTTGGCACGAGGCACGTATTCCAACGATTAGCACGCAAGTGCCACGTGCTGCTTTTGTACCAATTACTGAGGAAATTCGCAAGCATATTAGTATTCCTATTGTTTGTGTTAACCGTATTAACACGCCAGAAGTGGCTGAAGGTATTTTGCAAAAGCAAAAGGCCGATCTTATATCGATGGCGCGCCCATTATTAGCAGATCCTGACTTTGTCAAAAAAGCACAAAATAATCAATCTCAAGCAATTAATACCTGTATAGCATGCAATCAAGCTTGTCTGGATCATGTCTTTGTTGGAAAGCAAGCTTCTTGTTTGGTTAACCCTTATGCTTGTAATGAGAGCGTGATGCAATCAATGCCTGCAACGGATAAAAAACACATTGCTGTCATTGGTGCGGGACCTGCAGGATGTACTGCGGCAATTGAGCTTGCCAAACGTGGGCATCAAGTTGATTTATATGAGACGTCTGATAAGGTCGGAGGTCAATTTAAATTAAGCGCTAAAACACCGGGCAAAGAAGAGTTCTCCGAAGCATTGCGTTATTTTGAGTATCAGTTAAACACTCATCAGGTGAATGTGAAGCTTAATACCAAGATCAATGCAGAAGATTTAAAATCGCTAAACTATGATGAGATTGTGATTGCTTCAGGTGTTGTACCAAGGATTCCTATAATTGATGGGATTGATCATCCGATGGTGATTAATTATATGCAGCTGTTAAATGGTGAGGTAGCAGCTGGTAAGAAGGTAGCAGTTATTGGTGCCGGTGGCATTGGTTTTGATGTATCTGTTTTTTTGGTGTTTGCCGGCAAAAAAATCGGTGAAAGTATGCAAGATTATTATCACGAATGGGGTGTTGATGTGACTTTGGCACATCGTGGTGGTTTAATTAAGCCATATGCATCAGCGCCCGCATGTCAAGTTTACTTATTACAGCGTAAGGATGAAAAACTCGGTAAACGTCTTGGTAAAACAACAGGCTGGATTCATCGGACGACCTTGAAGCATCAAAAGGTAAAAATGCTAAGTGGTGTTAGTTATGACAAGATAGATGATACGGGTTTACATATCACACTTAAAGGAGAGAAGAAGCTACTGGATGTTGATCAAGTAGTGATTTGTGCCGGACAAGAATCTGATAGATCGTTATACAATGACTTAATAGAGCGTGGCGTTAAAAATGTACATATTATCGGGGGTGCCCACGTAGCTGCAGAGGTTGATGCTAAGCGCGCGATTAAAGAGGCGACTGAGTTGGCACTCGTGCTTTAGGGGTGAAGGAAAATAAAGTAAAAGGTTTGCAACGCAAACATTTAGTTTATTTTATAACGACTCCTTAGTTAAATCCTAAGTTTTTGGCATCATTAAGCCCCGGAATGTCATTAATCGATAGAACTCCAGATATGTGGTCTTCTGGTGTAACTTTAATACCTGAGTTGAGTTGATCTGGTGTGTGTGCGTTAAAATCCATTTTTGTTAAATCATATTCAACAAAGCCATGGTTTAAGGTATTTTGTTTAATGCTATCGCGATCGTAATACAATAAGTCACGATAATAAATACGTGCATTATCTAAATCTTTAATTGACTGCCATAAGGTTGCGGTTGCCTCATAGTAAGGTACGGTCACACTTGAGAGAATTGTTTTTGCTTGATATAGCGCTTGATTGATGTTTGCAGGTGTTGGTGATTCACGTGTTAGAATGCTCGCACGTACAAAACGTGATACGGAAGTATAATCTCCAGGCATACCAAGGAGTCCCGCGTCTTCAGGTTGTGCATATTTGATGACCGTTTTGTAGTCAGGGATAAAATGAGCAAATGGTAGACTTGCTTTAGCATCTTTGTCATTTAAGCTACGATAGTATTGTAAATTTGTAAGTTGCCACTCATAATCAGGTGCATTGGTAAGTACATCTTTGGCATGATCATAAATAATAGTTTTACCATCGATAAACTCAATGACTACACTGTGCCCGGTTTTATCACGAATGACGATGTGCAGTGGTATATCTTTGATATATAAGCCGCTTGTGGCATACATCGCTGATTCAACGAGTTGATATTTCATAATGAGTTTTAAGGCGTCAGCGGTTGATTTGGCCATGCCTAATATAAAATTAGATAGATCATAAATACCAAGTGCTGGTCGTGGATCATGAGAATTATATTTAGGATAAATACTACCTGGCAAATAAAGCGCTGCTATACTTACCCCTTTCGTATTTAAACCATCGGTTAATGTGTTACCAATAAAACCTAATCGCCCAAAAAAGCCATATTTATTTTGCCAGTGAGCAAGCTTATCTTCTGGGACTTTATCACGATTGGCAATGAGATTCGTTGTATTATTAACGTTAATAAATCCCGTGTAAAAACTAAAGGCACGAGAAGTGATATGTGTCAGGTTAATATCTGTTTGAAATATTTTCTGATACCAGCTATAGGTTTCAAAGCTTTGAGTGTAAAGCTTTAAGGGGAAATCAAGCGTGCGCGCAGTGACATGGAAGGGAGATTTGTTGATAAAAATATCTGTGCAGGTAAAACCAAAGTTAATATATCCTATGAAAAGAATGCTTAAATAGCGCATGTAAAATCCTTTTTGTGTGTTAATTGTATAAAGTATAGCTATTGCATCAAAATTGCCAATAGAATAACAAGACCGATCCAATGGTTATCTGAAAATGCTTTAATGCATTGGGCAATACCACCCTTTTGCCAAGTTTTATGCTGGTAAAAAAACAAAATAGCAACGATAACTAAGGACAGAAAAAAGGCAGTATTATAATGTTGCATCATGCCAAAAATGGCTAAACAAGTAATGGTTAAGATCTGAAAAATTATCATGATAATAAGATTATGCTTACCAAAGGTAATGGCAGAGGAGTGTAAATTTAGTGATAAATCATAGTCTTTATCAGCTAGCGCATACATTGTATCATAAGAGATCGTCCAAAAAATGCTAGCAAGATACAATACCCAAGCTGAGCAAGGTATTGTGTTAAGAATGGATGCATAAGCCATAATAATACCAAAATTAAAAGCAAAACCTAAAACCAGTTGAGGTAATGCAAAAAAACGCTTAAAAAGCGGATAACTAAGTGCCAGTATGGCAGCAACAAGTGATAGAAAAATAGTTAGTAGATTAAGCTGCAACACGAGGATAAAAGCGATAAGAAGTAATAGCACGCCAACGAAAACAGCTTGTTTAACAGTGATTTCTCCGGTTGCTATCGGACGCGTGGCCGTGCGTTTAACCTGGCCGTCAAAGTTGCGATCGGCAATGTCGTTAAAAATGCATCCAGCAGTGCGCATAATAATTACACCAAGCACAAAGATAATAAAAACTTTCAAGTTGGGTAGGGCGGGAGTCGCTGCAAAAAGTCCCCATAAGGTGGGGTAAAGAATGATTAAAATAGGAATTGGGCGATGTAGACGCATCAAATAAAAATAAGCTTTCATATCAGTCTTTTATTTATATCAAGAAGATAAGTATATCTGTTTTAGGTTAAGTTTACACAGGTGGCATACGTACAAAAAATTCTTCAATCAACAGCTGATGTTCTACATCAAGTGTAAAAATAGAGGCGCGCATCCATAGTGGAGTGCTAGAAAAGCTGTCATTTACATTGAGTTTATGCCTTAAGAGGTCAAACGGACATTGCTTAACATAGAATTCACTGCGTTTGATGTGGGTATTTTTAAATAAAAAATGCTCGCCAATCGAGTTATTGCCTAAGGAGTCAAAACAATCTTGATAACGCTTATAGGTATTTTGTGGAATTATCGTGCGACCAAACACATAGATGTTATCTTGATGATAGTGCTTAATCAGACGAATGCGACTTGTGCGCTCACTCAAGTTTAAAAGCTCAGCTTCATCATCATCCATTAAGGCATGGTATTCTTCAATGCAGTGTAAACTGATGTTGGGAATGAGTTGTGCTAAGGTAACACCCAAGCGCTTAACATCGAATAACCAATACTTAAGCTCAGTTGGTAGCATGATAGTTTCTTTAGTATTCCAATGACTTGTCATATAGCAAAAATAAGCTGCCAAAAAAATTTGGCTAAGATTACCACATAAAACTGATTGTAACCAATAGTTGTGACGTGCATTTTTGGCTTAGATTTGAGTAACAAAATAATTGATGTTATTTCGAACAAATTAACTTTAAATAGTTCTGTACCTTTTTATTTATTCAGGTACAATGTCGCATTGAATTTATCAACAACATACTCGTCGCGTATCGTTTGTAGTCGTTTAAAACGCAGAAGGGCAGTGATGGGTATCATAACTTTTGGGTTTTAAATTACTATGAATACTGAGTCTCAAGAATTAAGCTTTCACAATTTGGGCTTAAATGACAAACTATTGTCAGCCATTGAAGCAATGGGTTATCAAACACCAACACCGATTCAAGCCAATACGATTCCTTTTGTATTGCAAGGTCGTGATGTGTTGGGTCAGGCACAAACTGGAACGGGTAAAACAGCAGCATTTGCATTACCCCTTCTAAACAATATGGATTTATCCGGAAAGGAACGTATGCCACAAGTCTTAGTGTTAACACCAACACGTGAGCTTGCAATTCAGGTCGCTGAAGCGTTTGAGTCTTTTTCTAAAAATATTGCCAAACTTGAAGTTGCTTCTATTTATGGCGGGCAAGAGTATGGCCGTCAAATTCAGGCATTGCGTCGTGGTGTACAAGTAGTTGTCGGTACTGCTGGACGCGTGATGGATCATATGCGCAAAGGCACATTAAAGTTAGATGCACTAAAAGCATTGGTATTAGATGAAGCTGATGAAATGTTACGCATGGGCTTTATTGATGATGTTAAGTGGGTATTGTCACATACGCCTGAAGCTTGTCAACGTTTGCTGTTCTCAGCCACAATGCCGCGTGATGTGTTGGATATTGTAAACGAATATTTGCGTGAGCCATGCAAGGTGCAGATTAAAACAAAAGCAGCAACTGCTAAAACGATTCACCAGCGCTTTTTAGTGGTCAAAGGCTTGTCTAAATTAGATGCACTTGATCGCATTTTAGAAGTTGAAGATAGTGATGGAGTTATGGTGTTTGTTAAAACTAAAACTTCAACAATTGAAGTTGCTGATGGCTTAAAAGCACGTGGTCACTTGGCAGCAGCAATCAATGGCGATATGCAGCAAAATCAACGTGAGTATATAATTGATCAGTTAAAAGCGTCTAAGATCAATATTCTTGTGGCGACAGATGTTGTGGCACGTGGTTTGGATGTTGAGCGTATTAGTCATGTAATCAACTATGATTTACCACAAGATAATGAGGCGTACGTTCATCGCATTGGGCGTACAGGGCGCGCTGGACGTGAAGGTGATGCAATTTCATTGATTTATACACGAGACTTGCGTCAATTGCGTATGCTTGAGCTCGTTATCCGCCATACCTTGGAAGAGATGCAATTGCCAAGTGCTAAAGAGATAACTGAAAAACGTGTTGCACGCTTTAAACATGAAACAGCAGAGATTATCCGTCATAAAGATCTAAGCAAGTTTAAAGAATTAATGCAGGAATTTACGACAGAGTATGGTGCGGAAGCTGATGATATGTTAGCCGCTCTTGCTTTTTTAGCACAAGGGGATAAGAAGCTTTTTGTTAAAGAAATTCAAATTCAAGAATCAAGAAGATCAGATCGCTTTGATCGATCAGAGCGTGGTGGACGTGGTGATCGTGATGGTCGTAGAGGCGACCGAGATAGTAGATTTTCACAACGTCGTGATGGGCGTGGTGATCGTGATAGAGGATCGCGTCGCTCACCAGATATGGATATGACAACTTATCGCATCGAGGTAGGCCGCAGTGATGGTGTTGAGCCGCGTAATATCGTGGGTGCCATTGCCAATGAAGCAGGTATTACTAGTCGCAATATTGGGCATATCAAATTATTTGATCAGTTTAGTACGGTAGATTTACCGAGTGATACACCAAAGAATGTTATCGATCACCTAAAGAAAGTGTGGGTTGCTGGTAAGAAGCTTGAGATCAAAGAAGATAAAAGATAATTGTTAAGACACAGGGCATATGCAATACGTGGGCGTATGCCATACGCCCCTACGGAAGTGTTGGCTGAGCGGAAGTTGAAGCCATCTGTTGTCTTTTTGAATTCGCTCAGGGTACAGTCGTTACTGTTGGGCAAATTATCTATTGGTGGCTTGCTATAGTCATTCTAATAAATACCCATATATCTTTAACCTATATCAGTAATAGGTTATCAAGGTCACGGTTGATCGGTTATATACTGGAATGACTATACAATGTGGCTTTACAATAATTATTCAATTTGTAGAATAATTCCGACTTTAAAATAATTTCAATCTTTTTTTCTTTTTCCTTTGTAATCTGGATGCAAATCTAGCTATGCTATGCTATGTTAGCGCCACTTAAGCGGGCGTGCTTCCTTTATATACTTGGCATAATAAGTCAGTAAGTTATTATCTGGAGTGCCTTGTTTTTTAACAATTCCTTAGCAACAAGGAGATTTTGGAATGAGTAAAATGGATATAGCAACAAACCCAGCAAGAACGCGTGGATTTGGTTTTTTAGAGTTTGTTAGTGTCTCACCACAAAAAATTCGGAATTTATTTAAGCTTTTGGGCTTTACTTTGGTTGGCCATCATAAAACCAAAGCGATTGAATTGTGGCAGCAAAATGATATTTTCTTTTTATTAAATAATGAATCACAAGGCTTTGCCAAGGACTTTAAGAAATCACATCAATCTGGTGCATGCGGCATGGGGTTTATGGTTGAAAACGTTGAACATGCCTTGGCGCACTGCATCAAAAAAGGGGCAACACTTAAAGCGCAAAACGTTGATGATTGGCATGGTCAAAGCATTGAAGTAATTCATGGCATTGCGGATACTAAGCTTTATTTGATGGATTATGACGCAATTATTGATAGTGGTTTATTTGAGATGGTTCCCAATGCTAGGCGTCAGATGCAGCATAATGAATGCGGTTTGTTATATATTGATCATCTGACACATAATGTTTTTCGTGGTAATATGGACAAGTGGGCAAATTATTACATTGATCTATTTAATTTTCGCCAAATCCGTTATTTTGATATCGAGGGTAAACTAACGGGATTATTTAGTCGCGCGATGACAAGTCCGTGTTTGAAAATCAAAATTCCCATCAATGAATCTGCTGATGACCACTCCCAAATCGAAGAGTTTTTACGCGAATTTAATGGTGAGGGTATTCAGCATATTGCCTTAGAGAGTCAGGATATCTTTGCTACTGTTGAAAAGCTTAGAGATTCAGGTGTGGAGTTTATGCATACCCCTGATACTTACTACACAAAGACACATGAGCGTTTACCCTATCATCCTGAGTCGGTTGAGCGCATGCAGAAAAATCGTATTTTAATTGATGGTGCACCAACTAAAGATGGTGGCTATTTATTGCAGATTTTTACCAATACTGTAATTGGACCGGTGTTTTTTGAAATTATTCAGCGCAAAGGCGATGATGGTTTTGGTGAGGGGAACTTCCAGGCATTGTTTGACTCTATTGAACTTGATCAAATTGAGCGTGGTATACTAAGCGCGCAAGAACATAAGTAGTTAGGAAAACATGATGGTTTTATATGATTATTTTCGTTCATCCGCAAGCTTTCGCGTGCGTATTGTTTTGCAGCTTAAAAAAATAAATTTTGAATCAAAAGAGATACACTTAATTAACAATGGTGGTGAGCAATTCTCAAATGCTTATAAAGCAATTAATCCTCAATCACGGGTGCCTTCCCTGCAAGATGGTAATGTTACTATTACTCAATCTCTGGCGATTATTGATTACTTAGAAGATAAATATCCGCAGCATTCAATCTATCCAACTGATCCTGTGCTAAAGGCTAAGGTCAAAGCTTTTGCTTTGACGATAGCTTGTGATATTCATCCTTTGAATAACTCAGGAACACTTAACTTTCTTAAAGCTGAGTTTGCAGCAACTAAAGAGGATATTAGCAAATGGTATGCGCATTGGATTGAATTAGGCTTCGTCGCACTAGAGAAAACTTTACAAAAAACTGCAGGTTTTTATTGTTTTGGTGATGAAATTACCTTGGCAGATATCTGTCTTATTCCGCAAGTATATAATGCCAAGCGCTTTAATGTAGATATCAGTGCCTTTCCAAATATTGAGAAAATCTCTATACATGCGATGAAGCATCCGGCATTTTTTCATGCTTCCCCTGAACAGGTTAAACCTAAGGAGTGTCAATAAATGGCGCGCTATCAACTAGGGTTTCATAGTTACTTTGCAAGTGAAGCGCTAAAAGGAGCATTGCCCAAAGATCGCAACTCACCACAAATTGCACCTTTTGGCTTATATGCCGAGCAGGTCAATAATAGTGCATTTACTGCGCCGCGCATGCAAAACTTTAAAGCATGGCAATATCGTATTCGCCCATCGGTATTGCATAGTCCAAAATATACATTAGTTAATCACACCTTGTTACGTAATCAATATCATCAAGATGATGTATTGACACCTCCTGAGCAGATGCGTTGGAGTGCTTTAAGTTTTCCTCAGGGGAAAACCGATCTCTTGCATGGTCTTGTAACAATGATGTATAACGAGACAGCAGCAGTGCACTTATATGCGATTAACCAATCAATGGATAATCGTTATTTTTACAGTGCTGATGGTGATTGGTTGTACGTGTTGCAACAAGGGCGTTTGCGTTTTAAAACAGAGTACGGGGTGATTGAAGCTAAACCACATGAAGTGGTTGTTATTCCACGCGGTGTACGTTACTGCGTTGAATTAATCGATGAGCATGCACGTGGTTATATTTGTGAATCTAATGTCAGTGCATTTTATTTACCAGAGCGTGGCCCAATTGGTGCTAATGGTCTGGCTGAAGAGCGTCATTTTTTGGCACCAATTGCCTCATTTGAGGATAAAACAGAAGACGCTTTGTTATACTGTCAATATCAAGGGCGCTTATGGCAAGGTGAAATTAGCCATTCGCCCTTAGATGTTGTGGCATGGCATGGCAATTTATACCCGTATAAATATGATCTTGATTTGTTTTGCCCTGTTAATACCGTCCTTAAAGATCATGCTGATCCAAGTATCTTTACCGTGCTTACTGCACCATCGTTAAATCCAGGAACGGCAAATGTTGATTTTGTGATTTTCCCACCACGCTGGATAGTGGGGGAAGATACGTTTAGACCACCTTATTATCATCGCAACATCATGAGCGAATGCATGGGATTGCTAACAGGTATTTATGATGCTAAAGGTGAGGGGTTTCAGCCAGGTGGGATGAGTATGCATAATTCAATGTCAGCACATGGCCCTGATTATGATACCTTTACTCATGCATCACAGGCAAAGCTTAATCCTGTACGTTATAAAAATACTATGGCATTTATGTTTGAATCACGTCTGCCATGGCAATTAACCAAATTTGCATTAATGAGTGATTTGCGTCAGCATAATTATCTGAATTGCTGGTCATCATTAAAAGCACAGTTTACAAAAGAGGTAATCGAATAATGTTAACAATCAAAGCAAATAACCCTAAATTAAAATCATTTATTGAAATAGATAAAGACTGTCATTTTCCGATTCAAAACTTACCATTTGGTATGTTTAGTAAAATCTCTGAAGATAAAACTTACCAACGCATCGGTGTTGCCATTGGACAGTATATTTTTGATGTAAAAGCGGCATATAGCGAGGGTTTGCTACCTGACTTTAATCTTGATATAACACAAATGAAAACATTAAATGATCTTTTTCAATATGGCCGAGAAAAGGTGCGCGAACTAAGGCAGATCATCAGTGATTTATTAAATAGTGAGACTGCAACTTTACGCGATAATAAAACCTTACTAGCAAAGGTGTTAATAAAGCAAAGTGACTGCACGCTTTATCTGCCGATTGACGTTAAAGGTTTTACGGATTTTTATTCTTCACGCGAGCATGCTGAAAATGTTGGTAAGATGTTTCGTGATAAAGATAATCCGTTATTGCCAAATTGGTTACATTTACCAGTTGCCTATGATGGGCGAGCCGGAAGTGTTGTTGTCAGTGGCACACAAGTTATGCGTCCCAATGGTCAAATTAAACCAAACCCGGATGAAGCACCGATCTTTAGTCCATCTAAAGCCTTAGATGTTGAAGTAGAGATGGGCGCTATTATTGGTTTGCCTTCGCAACATGGTCAGCAGGTGACTATGGATCAAGCGCCAGAGCATGTCATTGGTATGGTGCTTGTTAATGACTGGAGTGCGCGCGATATTCAAAAATGGGAATATCAACCATTAGGACCTTTTCTATCGAAAAACTTTGCAACCTCTATTTCACCATGGGTTGTGACTTTAGATGCATTAGAGCCATTTCGCGTAGAATCACCAAAACAAGAGCCTAGCGTTTTAGATTATTTAAAGCGACAGGAAGATTGGGCAGTAGATATCACACTTGAATTATCAATTAAAGCTGCTAGACAACTAGATTATGAAGTCATCTCAATAACAAATTATAAATACATGTATTGGGATATGATGCAACAGCTAGCGCATCACAGTATCAACGGTTGCCCGATGATGACAGGAGATATCTTAGCATCAGGAACCATAAGTGGCAAAACAAAAGATAGTTTAGGCTGTTTCTTGGAAATTACTGAAGGTGGTAAGCATCCCATTGTTTTAAAAAATGGTGAAAAACGCGTGTTTTTGCAAGATGGTGATAGCGCATGTATTCAAGGATTTTGCCAAGGAGTGGGCTATAAAATTGGTTTTGGTGATCTTATTGGCGAAATTGTGCCATTTTCGTCTACACTTGTAAACAACAACGCTCAAAGGAAGGATGAGCATGAAAGCAAACAGCAAGTATGTTTCTAAAAAGCCAGATTATCGCGGGTTTGTTGTCTATGATGAAGTAGAGAACAACACTTGGCAAACATTGATTGAAGCACAGCTTAAAATTATTCAGGGGCGCGCTTGTGATGAATATTTAATGAGATTGGATCTGCTTGACTTTCCACTTAATCGTATCCCTCAGATCCCAGAGGTTAATAAAAAACTACAGAAAACCACGGGCTGGTCGGTAGAACCTGTTCCTGCATTAATTGGCTTTGATCGCTTTTTTAAATTATTATCCGAACGTAAATTTCCCTGTGCGACATTTATCCGTGCACCTGAGGAACTCAAGTACTTACAAGAACCTGACATATTCCATGAATTATTTGGTCATTGTCCGATGTTAGCTCATCCTGTTTATGCTGACTTTATGCAGCATTATGGTGAGCTTGGAGTAGGGAAAACACCTGATATCCAAAGACTATTGGCGCGTTTTTATTGGTTTACCGTTGAGTTTGGTTTAATCAATACCTCACAAGGTTTACGTTGTTATGGTGGTGGCATTTTGTCATCGATGGGCGAGACAGTTTATGCGCTTGAAGACCCTAAGGTGCGTTATGCACGCTTTGATGCATTAAATATACTAAGAACACCATATCGCATCGATATCTATCAACCGATTTATTATATCGTGCATTCATATGAAAGCATTTATAACGTATTGAAAGATGATTTTATTGGCTTGATTAAAAAGTCACAAAGTTTACCTGAATTTAGTGCACTTTTCCTTAAAAAGGAACAACCTTTAGAAGATAAAGGTGTTGAGTTTGTTGAGTAGAAGGGTATATACAATAAATTACAAGGGCTTATACGGTATGCTCTTACATTTGATGTTAAAATTTAAGGAATAGCTATGGAAAATCTATTAGATAAAAAGTGTCAAGTCTGTGAATATGGTGATCTTGCACCATTCACAATCAAGGAGTCGGAAGGCTATTTGCAAGCATTACCAATGTGGCAATTAAGCGCATGTGGCAAGAAGATAACACGTATATTTGAGTTCAAAGGATTTTACAAAACAATGGCATTTGTCAATGCTGTAGCCTGGGTTGCTAATAGTGAAGGGCATCACCCTGATCTGCACGTGAGTTTTAATCGCTGTGTGGTCGATTTTACAACACATGCAGTGGATGGGTTGACGGAAAATGATTTTATATGTGCGGCTAAAGTGGATGCGCTGTTAGCTTAATTATTGAATATGTAATGAATCAAGAATAAGTTGCAACACCTGGCACCTCTGCCCTTGTGGGATTGCTCGTGCAGCTTAAACTGCGCGGCTGAGGGGGATAATTGAAGCTCAACTTATTTTTGCATTATCACTATATGTATGAGGGGTGTATCGATACAAGGGCTTATACAATACGCCCCTACGGTTGAAAAAAGGAATTTTAAGAGAATTTAAAAAGTCAAAAGGGATAAGAATAAAAAGGAATAAAAAATGAATTTAACGGATTTTCAAAATAGTGTGGTCGATCGTTTACAGCATTTCTCACAACAAGAGCCAGAGATTATTTTTCAGTGGAAAGATAAACGCTCAACAGCACGCGGCTTTTTGGTGATTAACTCATTGCGTGGCAATGCAGCAGGTGGTGGTACTCGGGTGCATGAACATATTACGCTGGAAGAGGTTACCACTTTGGCTAAAATTATGGAGATTAAATTTGCGTTATCAGGACCTGCGATCGGTGGTGCTAAGACGGGTATTCGTCTTAATCCAGATCACCCCGAAAAATACGCTATTCTTGAGCGCTGGTATGAAGCAATCCATCCATTATTAGTTGAATATTATGGTACTGGCAGCGATTTAAATACTGATATTCATAAGATTAATCACTTGCTGCGTGGCTTAGGTATAGATAATTCACAGCAAGGGATTATTCATGCATTTTGTCAAGGCGATCACTTGAAAACGCAAGCAGCTTATCATAATATGCACCTGTTAAATGCGAGTATTAAAGTTGAAGAAACAGATACTAAGCTTGCTGAAATGGTTACTGGCTTTGGTGTGGCACAAACGGTTATTGCTTATTATCACACGCGTAATGAGAGTGTTCAAAATAAACGTATTTATATTCAAGGTACTGGCAATGTTGGTGCAGCAGCAGCTTTTTATTTGTATCAGGAAGGAGCTATTATTGTCGCAATGACAGATCGCGATGCCGGTGTGATACGTGATAATGGCTTAAGTGAGTATGAAGTTAAGCAGGTAGTAAAAAGCCGTAGAGTACTTAATGTATTAAAGGATAATTTGACACATCAACAGTTTAACCAGCAATTAATATCAGCTAAAATTGATGTGTTAATTCCGGCTGCTGGATCAAATATTATCGATAAGGCTTTTGTTGACCAAATGCAAAAATCAGGTCTTGAGCTTATTGCCTGTGGTGCAAATCATCCTTTTGTTGAAAGCGAATATTGCTATGGGCTATGCTCACAATACTTGGATGGTAAGCTGGCAGTTGTGCCAGATTTTCTCGCAAATATGGGGATGGCGCGCACATTTTATACCATGATGTTGACACCTGAAGATAAAATATCGGTTGATTATATTTTTGAAGATATTAAAGCTATTATGCACAGTGCAATAGATAAAGCATTTTCGATGACCGGTGGACGTTTATTAACAGCAAGCCTCTATGATTTGGCATTAACCAATATTGACTTGCCTGATAAAACAACAAATCTCTTTAGGCAATCTGTCAAACACAGTCAAAACGATTATACGCCAGGCATTTCTATCCTTTGAGGAATTGGGACAAATAAAGTAAGATGTTTTTAAATTTATCTTATGATAATTTTTAATAGCCATAATTAAACTGATGCTCACATGCGTAGGCATTTGCAAGGCGTTTAATGAGTAAAAGATTTCTAAAAGTGGTTTCAACAACGCTCATATCTAATTGTTTATCAATACACCATTGTTTAAAGATATCACCATCATTAAATCCAAGGTTCAGACGAATGATATTGAGTGAGCGCATAAAGCCAATATCCGTCAATGCTATGCCTGTATGCTTTAACTGACATAGTGCAAATTCACATATATTGATTGGCCAATGCGTAAGCTTATTAAGTTCTTGCGCCTCATGAGTGATATCTGAGTTTGTTTTTTTATGGTCACTTTTATTATGTATTTTCTGCAAAATAAACAAAAGAGCTGCAAACTCATCATTGCAAAATATATCCTGTTTAAGCTTATTCAGTGGAATGGTAGAGGATGTTGTAAACGATATGGATTCTTGTGCTTTTGTTTTGGCAATAATGTTAGCTAATTCGGTGATACACTGGTAGGCATCATTGTATTTTGCGTTGATATAATGCGTTTTAAGTAGGTTAAATTGATCACGTGTTAAGGTGCTTTGTAAAACCTCCCAGGTTCGGCGTTTGTAAAAAATATTGTGTGTGCTAGTAAAAATATCATTGGCAGTCTGCTGTGTGCATAGCCTACTATTGATCAGAGCATCACAAGTTGCGCGAATATTAATACTTGGAATGGTTTGGAGCATTTCATCGCCCAAGCGATAGTAGTTAATCGCCACTTCACTATCATCATCGGTAATATTATTTTTATAACACTCATAGGCAAAACCAAAGCCAATCATGCCAAAAACGTCAAGCTCAGCGGCACGTAAAGCACCCATTGACGATGCACCAATAACGGTAATGCCTTTCTCAAGTGCGCAAAGGATCTCTTTATGCCAAACCGAGTTAGTGAAATCAAAGTTGCCATCAATTAGAATGATAATGTTACTATTTGGAATAACGCGTAATATATCACCTGTTTTTGCTGAAGTGTGAAGATGTGCATGAGGTAAATGTGCTTTGATCTGAGCATGAGTGATGCTTGTCTCGGCAAAAATATCGATCTGAAGTTTGGTTAGATCAAGCATTATCAATCACCTCCTGTTTGACTAAAATGGATTTTAAGAAAGTAAGCTCTTCATCGTGATAAACATGAATTAATGCATCTTGTTTGGCTTTTTTCAGGGCAGACTTAAGTAGCATTAATGCATTGGCTATGTTGTTGGTTTGTTGCTCTGGAATATCGCTAAAATTTATTTCATAAGCCTCTGGGTTGAGTTTAAGGTTTGATTTTTCATAAGCATGTTTAAATAAATCATCACGTGATCCAGCAATCGTGGTGACTTTAGATTGGATCGCTTCAGTGAGTGCTCGATTAAGTGCAATTTCCTTGTTAAGATGTGCACCATGTCCTGAGAAAACCATTTGATTAGCAGTTTTATCTTTGCTTTGAATTAAGCAGCTAATCACTGGAACGCCATAAGGATTGGCATAATACTTTAATTCAACGTGATGAAGTGAGGCTATTTTGTCATAAAAAACATGCTTAATATCCAGTTTGAATTGTTGGCTTGTTAAAGTAGCGCTCTTGCGTTCAATGCATTCTAATAAGCTATGTACTAGTGCCTCATCATAACTATTGCCTGATGCAATACCTGTGGTATCGGTGGCTTGAATGACGACATCAGGATGCCCTGAGTTAATTGATACAAATTGAAAGGGTAGGTAGAAGGTTTGATCTGTTAGAAAACTTTTGCTTTGACACCAGTTATGCGCCTT
Source organism: Cysteiniphilum halobium (assembly GCF_003574425.1). Classification (GTDB taxonomy): domain Bacteria; phylum Pseudomonadota; class Gammaproteobacteria; order Francisellales; family Francisellaceae; genus Caedibacter; species Caedibacter halobius. Next base: position 27,777 of record NZ_QLIU01000042.1, read on the forward strand.
ATCATCTTTATAAATAATATTGCTAGAGAGTTGATTGGGCGAGATAAAGTGAGTGCTTTGTTGGAATGGTTTGTCATATAACTCTGCTTTAACCTCCTCAGCAAAGTATAATTCTAATGCCTCCATATAGGCGCTAACTTTAGCTGCATCATGTGAAAATGATTTCCCCTGACTGGTTGATAATGATTTACCTAATGGCCGAATAGAGGTGTATACAGGGATGTTACTATCATCAAGATCAGTTAAATTAGCCAGACGTGTAATCTTGGCTTTAGGTAAATAAGCTTTAATCACTTCAAGTGTTTCGATAGGTGTTTTAATGCGTAGTGCGCTATCTAGAGTTGACATATTATGCGTATACTTCATTGTGCTATGTAGTTGCTATTATACATAAGATATAAATGATTTTTATGACTAAATAGGCGAAATGCTAAAACTAACTACTTCATCATGATTTAAGGTGTTGTATGATAAAAATAGAAAAAATTTGAGTTCAACGCTGATCCTTGCCGAGTGTTCCATTGCTTGCTAACTGGGGGAGGGGCAGTTTCGCGGCAGATTGATTGGGGATCAATCTCAACATCGCTGAACTCATGAGCCAAGTATAATGATCATTAATACCTATTCAAGTGAAAAACAGCAAAAATGCCTTAAACATCGGCAGAAATATGCAAATGAATAATTACGCAACCTTGACTGATTGTTTAATAGTCGATACTATGACGCATCGCAAAACAAGCATACAAACGACTATCAGCATCCCCATGTTGATAGTCATTCGCAAACACTGCCCCCAGTGTTACTGCCCCCACGCTAATTTTTTCAAATCTAGCAAGCATGTTTCTTGATGAAGAAACTAAAGATAAAATGGATAGTAGCACGTAATTCCATTTATGGCAATAAAGTTATCTAATAAATTCTGATTTATTTTGATTAAGTATGTTTCATACGGGTATTTAGTTGTTGGTATTATTTGCTAGTGGTTGCGTGATAAGCCAGTTGTTAAGTGCTTTAGATAAGTCTGCGGCAAGCGCATTAGTAGCATTTGCAAAACTCTTTGCATTTGTTTCGGCTGATTTGTTCAAAGTAAACGTTTTGATGGCAATAGCTTGTCCGCTATTGGCATTTGTTAATGTAAAGCTTACCGATAAAATAATATTACTTTCATTCTCTTTTATCACCTGGGTGAGTTGGTTAAGATTGCCTGTTAAGCGATAATCAGCATAGCCAATGAAATTACTCGAAACGATATTCTTAAAACTGTGATAGCCTTGTAGGCTTTGTAGTAAGTTTTTACTTAGCATCTGCCCAGGGTCAGCTGCCCATAAATGGTGTGTGTAACTTGCTAATTCATAATTGTTTTCACGATAATACATCTGAGTTGAGTTATATGGCTGATCTGCCGTTAAAGGGGCAATAAACAACGTTAGATCAAATTGCTTTTTAGTTTTTTTAATAGTGGGCTCAGTGACTGTGTGATGATGCGTCATTTGTAAATTTGGTGCAATAATTTGATATTGTTTAATTTCAGGGCTTTTTATGGGGGATAAAATGCCGCAACTAGTGATGATACTTATACTTCCAACAATGCTTAAGATTTTAAGAAGTTGAGTAGATTTATGCATTATTATTCTCCTGGGCCAGTTTTCCTTGGCGATTCACCACGCACAAGGATAGATGGGTTTTGATTCATTTTCTTTAAGAGATCAGATAGCTGAACGGATGTTTCATTAATATTGCTAAGCGTTTGCGTAAGCTGAGGTAGCAAAATATTATTGACACCTTGTAAGGTTTGGTTGTTAAAGCTGGTAATTACTTTACTAACATCTTCAGAGGCGTGAGCAACTGCTTGTGATCCATGATTTATATTTTGAGCAATCTGATTAAGCTCGGCTGAGCTTTTAGCTGCATTTTTTAGAATAATATTTATTGATTCAATGCTTTGGTGAATATTTTGGCTACTCGTTGCAAGTGAGTTGGAAATATCTTCGACATTGGCAACAATATGATTGATCTTTTGTACGTTATCATCACTAATAATTTTAGCCACGCGTGTTGAGATCAAAGTGACTTGTTTCGCAACGCTACTCATCTGGTTAACGATATTCGTTAAGAATGAGGGCTTGGTTTTAACCACTGGAAATGGTGGTACATCTTTGGGTTTAATAATGTATTGATTGGGATCACTTGAGAGCGATAAGGTAATAAAAACCTGACCAGTAATACCTTGTGGCACTAAACTTGCATACGTTGTGTTGTAGATTGGAATCCCTTGTTGAATCTGCATAACGACGATAACAATGCTTGGGTTTTGTTTGTCGATACTAATACTTTCAACCTTACCCACATTTACACCATTGTAGTTGATTGCTGCATTGACATTTAATCCAGTAACTGACTCATTAAAACGCGCAATATATGTATTATATTTGACATCCTTTAAGCCAAAAGCAAGCCAAAAGCCAATAAAGATCATCACAATAGTAGTGATGATAATAAACAAACCTGCAACAAAGTAACGATTATTTTTCATGGTTACGATCCTAGTATTGTTTTTCTTCTTTATTGGTTTTAGCACCATTAAAGAAATTATTAAGGTTTTCATATTGTGTCATTTTAGCAGCATTCTCAACACTATCATGAATAAGGATACGCTTTTGATCAATATAGACGACTTCATCAACAATGCGCCATATACTTTCTAAATCATGTGTAATCATAATAATAGATAGATTCAAATCTTGCTTAAGCTTTAAAATCAATTGATCCAGTGCATAAGTAGAATGTGGGTCAAGGCCAGCTGAAGGTTCATCTAGAAAAATAATCTCAGGATCAAGTGCCAAAGTTCGTGCAAGAGCCACGCGTTTAAGCATTCCACCACTGAGTTGAGAAGGATATTTGGCATAAGCATCCTCTGATAAACCAACCATTTTAAGTTTTAAGCGTGCTAGGTCAATCACAATATCACGGCTAAAACTGGTGTATTCTTGTAAGGGAAACATGACATTTTCAAGTGCAGTTAATGCGCTAAAGAGTGCACCACCTTGAAACATCATGCCCATCTGACTTGCGAATTGGCGGCGTTTCATCTCATCGTCGCACAGATCAGAGATTTTTTGTCCTAATAAAAATATCTCGCCCTCTGTTACCGGTTGCAGCATCAATATTTCTCGGATCAATGTCGTTTTGCCTGAGCCACTGCCACCAATAATCGAGGTGATGCGATGCGGATAAATGGTAAGGTTTAACCCCTTATGTACCCAGATACCATCAAAGCAGGTCCCCAGATTTTTCACTTCAATAATTGGCTGTTCTTTTGTTTCCTGCATTATTTATATTCCTATTGCACTGAACAAGATGGAGAATAGTGCATCGGTCACAATAATCAAAAAGATGGCATAAACTACACTCTTAGTGGTTTCCTGTCCGATACTTAAAGAGTTATTTTTAACGACAGTACCACGATAACAACCAACTGTACCAATAATAATCGCAAAAAATGGTGCTTTGATCAGTCCTGTGAGATAGTTGTTAAATGAAACTGCAGTAGAAAAGCGCTGTAAAAAATCAAAAAAGCTAATGCCAAGAGATGTTTTTGCCATAATCATGCCACCAATACAGCTGATAATATCCGCAATAACGATTAATAGTGGCAAAGAGATCATCATACCAATAATTCGTGGCAATATCAGACGTTTAATGGGACTGATGCCAAAGGTTTTAAGTGCATCAACTTCTTGTTGGACTTTCATTGAACCGAGCTCTGCTGTATATGAGGAAGCGGATCTGCCGGCGACAATAATTGCTGTGATTAAAGGAGCAAATTCACGCAATAGCGAAATACCAAGTAAATCCACCACAAAAATATTGGCGCCATAAATTTTAAGCTGTGAACCAATTTGATAACACAGTACAACTCCTATCAAAAAACACAGTAATGAGACAATTGGAATTGCTTTTACACCTGTTTGGATAACAATATCCAGTAACAGGCGCCATTGGGTAGCAAATGGTGTACGAATCACTTGCAAATAACTCATTACCGTGGCACCAATAAAAGCCACTAAATTTTTACTATCTTTGATATAACTTGTTGTGTGTTCACCTATTTGGTAAACTTTTTCATAGGTATTTAAAGGTTGCAAGCGACTGTCATAATTGGTGTAGTTTTCATGAACCAGATTAATTAAACTTCTTTGAGTATGAGTAACTTTAATCGTAGCTTGTAAAAAGAACTTCTGTATTTTGTATATAAAGTAAGCACCTGAGATGTCTAGCTTTTCAATTTGTTGTGCATCAATGCACATTATGTGTTCTTTGAGGTTATTGATTTTTGCCAAGATATTTTGATCAAGAGATTGCCAACGCCATTGCCCGGTCAATATCAGAGTTTCAGCACTTACATAAAATTTTGCTTCGTCTTTGTTCATTGTAGTGATTTTTGACTTGCTTCTTTTTTTCATCCTTGGTGCCAACATAACCAACAACTATTTCAAAGTATAGAGGGTTATTGCTAATATTGGAAAGATTAAAGGACTTGAGAATACATCTTTTGGACATAAAGTTGTTATTAGCTTTTGATTAATGGCTACATATAGCGCAAAATAGCAACGTTTGAAATCAAAATCGACCAAAATATATGTTGTTGAAAAAAGCAAGAAATTTAAATGGAGAAGTGGCTGTACCTGCTGCTTCTAAAGTTCTTTACTCACGTCGTGAAGAGTTTTTAAACACCTTGACGCACTTCATCGGTGCGTTGTTTAGTATTGTGGCGCTTATTGTGATGGTAGTTAAAGCTATTGCAACGGGGAATACGATTAATGTGGTTGCCGTGACAATATTTGGCGTAAGCTTGATTTCGATGTATGGTGCCTCAAGTATATATCATGGTGTATCTAATCCCAGGCTTAAAAAGATATTGCGTAAAGTCGATCATTTAAATATTTATTTTTTGATTGCCGGAACCTACACACCGATCGCATTGATTGCTTTATCTGGCGTTTATGGTTGGGTTATTTTTGCTTTGTTGTGGGGGGCTGCAATTGCTGGATTTGTTTATAAAGTAATGTTTTTTGGTGATGGATGGCTGTCAACAGCACTATATGTCATTATGGGCTGGGCGGCAATTGGCTTTATTGTGCAAATTGTTGAAGCTTTGCCTGGTAGCTGTTTGATGTGGATTATCTTAGGTGGTGTGCTTTATACCAGTGGTGTTGTTTTTTATATGCTTGACGAGAAAATTGAGTTTTGTCACTTTTTATGGCATTTGTTTGTGCTGGCTGGTAGTATTGCACACTTTTTTGCGATCTATCTTTATATTGCTAGTATGAGATAAGCGTTGGCTAATAATAAATTAAATTTAATTAAAGAGATAAAATTTGGATGACAAATGGAATGATATCAAAAAAAGTAAATCATGGTGTTAGTGCAATGATACTTGCAGCAGGACGAGGACGCAGAATGGGGGATATGACCAACCACACGCCGAAACCACTCATTAAAGTCAATGGTAAATCACTTATTGAATGGCAAATAGAGCGTCTTGTTGCTGCAGGTGTGACCAGTATTGTGATTAATGTTGCTTATCTGGCAGAGTTAATTGTATATGAAGTTGACTTTGGCAAGCGTTGGGGAATAAATATTTGCTATCTATATGAATCTTTAGATGCCTATGATACCGGTGGTGGGATTATTAGAGCTCTGCCTTGGTTGAGTGACCCTTTTATTGTGGTAAATGCTGATGTTATGACGGATTATAATTTCTCACACATTATTCGTTACAGTCAAACAATGGAGTCATTGGCACATTTAATTCTTGTACCAAATCCAAAGCATAATCTAAAAGGGGACTTCTGTTTAGATGGTCAAAATAATATTGTCAATAAGATCAGTAGAGGAGAAAGCTACACTTATACCGGTATTAGTTTGTGTCAGAAGTCATTATTTGCTAATACTTATGCTGGTGAGAAGATTTCTCTGCCTGCTATTTGGCAGTCCTTTATTGAACAAAAAGTGATAAGTGGTGAGGTGTTTCACGCTAACTGGTGTGATGTCGGTACATCTGAACGTTGGCAGGAGGTCAGTAATGGCTACTAAGCTTCCCATCATTCATAATAAAAAAGAGTTATTTGCGTCAGACTTATTTAAAATTGAAGCGCTTGAATTAACGTTTAGTAACGGTAATATACGTACGTATGAGCGTATTGCGCCAAAAAGTGATGAGCATACAGCTGTTTTAATTGTGCCTATGTTTGATAATGACACGGTTTTACTCATCAAAGAGTATTCATCGGGTGTTGAAGATTATACTTTGGGGTTTCCAAAAGGTGCTATTGATCAAGGTGAGGACCTCTATCAGGCGGCAGACAGAGAGTTGATGGAAGAAGCTGGATTTACGGCAAAGCATTACACTTATCTTAAAGATGTATATTTGTCACCCAATTATATGAAGCAACATATCTCATTAGTCGTTGCTGAAGGTCTTTCAGCTAAAGCTGCTCAAGGCGATGAACCAGAAGATTTAGAAGTTGTGCCATGGAAATTGTCAGATATTGACGCACTTATTACTCACCCGCAGTTTATCGAATGTCGCAGTTTTGCCGCTTTGTTATTTGTCTGGAAAAAGTGGCTAGGAAGATAGTAGTTGGTAATAAAAATGAAGCAATAAGCTACGCTAATTTTTACCTCTCCCCTTGTGGGAGAGGTCGTGCAGCATTAGCTGCACGGGTGAGGGGGGTTGAAGTTCAATTTATTGGTTATTATTGGTAGTAATTACTTGTGATAGAGTTCATACATTTCTTTGGCGTGTTGTAGCGCTTTATCGGTAATGTCAACACCACCAATAATGCGTGCAGTTTCATTAATGCGCTCTTCTTTATTCAGTTCAAGCACTTCAGAAATAGTATCATGCTCAAGATGTTTTTTACTGATATGTAGCTGTTGATCTCCTTGGATCGACACTTGCGCTTGATGGGTAATGCAAAGTATTTGCGCATTCTTGGATACCTGCTTAAGGAGTTTACCAACAATTTCAGCTGTACCTCCACTAATACCGACATCGACCTCATCAAAAATAATGGTAGGTGGTGCGATTTTTTTCGATGCAATAACATGTATTGCCAAACCAATGCGACTTAGCTCACCACCTGAGGCGACTTTATCAATGGGTGCTGGTTGCTGTCCGGGGTTGAAGTTAATTAAGAAGTCACAGTGATCAATACCATTGGCATGTTTTGTTTTACCTTGAATAATGTGTGCGTAAAACTCACCCTTTGGGATATTTAGTTGACGAATATACTGTTGAATCTCGCCGGCAAACTTTTTGCTTGCCGCTTGGCGTTTATTGCTTAAGGCCGTTGCTTTGGCTAAATAAGCCTCCTCTAAAAGAGACTTTTCTTGAGTCAATTGCATAAGCTTTTGTTCATTTTGCGCATGTGCACTAATTTTTTGTTCAAGTTCAGCAATATGCAGATAAAGTTGCTTGGGATCTAATTTGTGCTTGCGTGCTAGCTGATATATCTCATTAAGTCGTTGGTCAATCTGTTGTAGTTTTTCAGGGTTTATTTCTAAGTGATCTAAAAGGTGTCTGGCTTCATGTTCGGCTTCTTTGAGATAGACTTTAGCATCTGTTAATAGACTGTAAATACTTTTAAATGCTGAATTTTCGTTATAGGTATTTAATTGATGTATTAATTGATCTAGTGTGCCCAATAGGCTTTGTTCATTATCATTGATGCATTCAACGACTTGGGCGATGGTATGAATTTGTGCCTCGGCATTAGCAAGTGACTTATGCTCTTGATCTAATTTAGTTAATTCATCAGCACCAAGGTTTAGTTGCACGAGCTCATCGTATTGATATTGCATTAACGCTAAAGCCGTTTTATCTTTTTCAATACGCTCTTTTTCGTCGCTAATTAATGCATTGATTTCAGATAGTTTTTTAAAAATTGCTGTAACTTCATCAACTTCAGTGGTTAAGCCAGCATAGGTATCAAGGCGTATTAACTGATTGGTAGGATCTAATAAGCTATGATGCGCGTTTTGACCATAAATGCTAATTAGTTGCTCACTTAGTTGTTTAAGTTGTGCCAAAGTCACCAAACTGCCGTTGATAAATGCGCGTGTTTTACCATCTCTTTGAATCACGCGACGCAATAAACATTCATCATCTTGGTGGGCTAACTCAAAACTGTTTAATAGGGTTTTAGCATGAGGAATCTTGCTGATGTCAAAAATAGCAGAGATTTCACAAGGCGCATCACTTGTTAGGGTTGATTTATCAACGCGTGTGCCAAGAACGATATTAAGTGCATCCAAAAGAATAGACTTACCGGCACCTGTCTCACCCGTGATTGTTGTCATGCCCGATTTGAAATGTATTTCAGAGTTTTTGATAATTGCAAAGTTTTTGATTCCAAGAAAGTTAAGCATTATTTAGTGATGTTAAGACAAAGTATGGTGAAAATGTAGCATATCCGGCTCTAAAAAGCTTTTAAAATAACATTGTCTTAAGCGTCTTTTTTTGTCATGATGCGTTATAAGTTTTAAGCGCTTAAAGTATTTAAAATAACTCATATGAGCAAGTTAATCGATATTCCAGTAAAAGTTGAAAGCGGTAAGAAATATCAAACAGAGCAAGGTTTTTCTGCAGTAAAAGATGGTATTAAAGATAAAAAGGTCAATGAAATCCGTATTCAAAAACCGGATTGGTTAAAGGTAGCAAAACAGGATTCAAGCAAGACATATTTACAGGTAAAATCGTTAACGAAAAAGCATAAATTATCAACAGTCTGTGAAGAAGCCAAGTGCCCAAATATTAATGAGTGCTGGTCACATGGTACTGCTACCATTATGTTGATGGGCAGTGTTTGCACAAGAGCATGTAAGTTTTGTTCGGTGGATACGGGAAATCCTAAAGGCTGGTTAGATGTTAATGAGCCCAGAAATGCCGCTGAAAGTGTTAAGCTTATGGGACTTCAATATGTCGTGTTAACTTCGGTGGATCGTGATGATCTATCAGATGGAGGTGCTGCACACTACGCGCAAACGATTAATGAAATAAAAGAACTTATCCCTGAGATTAAAGTTGAAGCGTTAACGCCTGATTTTCAAGGAGATACAAAGGCGATCGATAAACTTATTGCAACAAAGGTTGATGTGTTTGCACAAAATGTTGAAACGATTGAGCGTTTGACGACTAAAGTGCGGGATCCACGTGCTGGTTATTGGCAGACGATTAAAGTGCTTGAATATGTCAAATCACAAAAGCCTGAGATTTTAACTAAAACAAGCTTGATGCTAGGCTTAGGTGAAACGCATGACGAAGTGCTCAAAACAATGGATGATTTGCGCGATGCTAAAGTCGATATTTTAACTTTAGGGCAATATATGCAGCCGACAAAACATCATTTGGCGATCGATCGTTTTGTTACCCCTAAAGAATTTGAAACTTATCGTCAAATTGGTTTGGAAAAAGGTTTCCTTGAAGTCGCTTCAGGGCCTATGGTGCGCTCAAGTTATCGCGCGGATCGCGTCTTTAAACGTAATAATTTAGATTTGTAATTTTACCATATGATTTCCAAGTCGACGCTCGTTTGCTAAGACGTGCGTTAATAGATAATGGTTATAGTGAGCTACCTATTTTGAGTGAACATGTCGTTGAGGTAAATACGCTGCCACTGATTCATAAAGATCCATTTGATCGTATTTTAATTGCCCAATCAATGGTAGAAGGAATTATGCTAATATCTGCCGATGAGTCCATTTGTCAGTACAACCAAGCAATGATCAAGAAAGTATAAGGTTAAAAGAGTTTTAGAATATCATGTAAGAAGTCTATAAAACCTGTTAATGCTATTATATAATGCGCAGCAGTTTTGCAAATAGTAAAAAAAGCAAAAGAAGATATTTATAAGGAGACAAAATGGCATTATCGGTAGTGATCTTGGCCGCAGGTCAAGGTTCACGCATGTGTTCTAAAAAATCCAAAGTGTTACAAACATTAGCAGGAAAAACGTTAATACGACACGTTGTTGAAACAGTGGAATCACTGCAAGCAGATAATATTATCGTGGTGCAAGGACATCTTGGTCAACAGGTGCAGTCCTCTTTAGAAGACAAAACAATCACATGGGTTGAGCAAACCGATCGTTTAGGCACAGGACATGCTGTTTTACAGGCTCTGCCTTATATTAACAAAGAAGACAAAGTATTGATACTCTATGGTGATGTGCCACTGGTGTCTTTTGATACCTTGAATCATTTGATTGAGGTGACACGTGCCGATGATTTAGGTATTTTAACAGCGAGTCTTGATAACCCGGCGGGACTTGGGCGCATTTTACGTAATCGCTTCGGTGAAATTGAATCGATTGTTGAAGAGAAGGATGCTACAGATATTCAACGCCAAATTAAAGAGATTAATACCGGGATTTACTGTGTCAGTGGCAAACATCTGCAGCAATGGTTACCAGCAATTGAAAATAAAAATAAACAAAAAGAGTATTACCTAACTGATATTGTAGCTTTTGCCTGGCGTGATAAGGTTAATATTAAAGCCGCACATCCGGCACATGATTTTGAGATTTTAGGCGTTAATACACGTGCGCAATTGGCTGATCTTGAGCGGATGTGGCAAAAGGCAGTTGCTGAACGGGTGATGGCAAAAGGTGTCTCTTTAGCTGACCCTAGTCGCTTTGATGTGAGAGGTTCTGTTGAAATTGGTGCTGATACGTGGGTGGATATTAATGTGCTGATCAAGGGCAATGTTATTATCGGTGAGGATTGTGTGATTGGTGCCAATTGTATTTTAAAAGACTGTGTGATCAGTGATAATGTTAAAATAAAACCCAATACGATTATTGATGGTGCTGATATTAAAACTGGCGCTATTGTTGGGCCTTTTGCACGTATTCGTCCGGGAAGTATCTTGGAGGAAGGGGCGCATATTGGCAATTTTGTTGAAATCAAAAAAACAACGATTGGTAAAGGCAGTAAAGCAAATCACCTAACTTATATTGGTGATAGTACGGTCGGTTATGATTGTAATATTGGTGCTGGTGTCATTACTTGTAACTATGATGGTGCTAATAAGCATCAAACGATTATTGGTAATGATGTATTTGTTGGCTCTGATTGTCAGTTGATTGCACCTGTACGTATTGGCAATGGCGCTAATATTGCCGCAGGTTCGACGATTACCAAAGATGTGCCGGAAGGTAAATTGACGATTAATCGGATGAATAAACAGGTAGTCGTGCCAGGTTGGCAGCGACCTGTTAAAAAGTAGTAAATACTAGGTAGAGGCGTATTGCATATGCCCGGAAAACAAGAGAAGGCATGAGTGTATTGCATATGCTTAAAGGGCCAAGAAAAAGTGGGGCGTATTGCATACCCCTCGAAAATAAGAAAGTGTAGGGACGTATTGCATACGCCTAATAAAGAAAAAAGTGAGTGTGTTATGTGTGGTATTGTTGGCGCAGTTTCTGAGCGCAATGTATTGGCAATTTTACTTGAAGGGCTAAAGCGGCTTGAGTATCGTGGCTACGACTCAGCTGGCGTGGCACTGTTAGATAAAAAAGGTAAAATTGAGCGTTTGCGTGCTTTAGGCAAAGTGCAAACATTAGCGGAAAAAGTAGCAAAAGACAGTGGATTTAAAGGTTCTACGGGTATTGCACATACACGCTGGGCAACGCATGGTGAGCCATCAGAGCAAAATGCTCATCCTCATGTTAGCCAGTCAGGCAAAATTGCGATTGTGCATAATGGTATTATTGAAAACTATATGTTGCTCAAAGAACGACTTATCGCACAAGGTGTGTCATTCCAATCACAAACCGATACTGAAGTAATCGCGCATTTGCTAGAGTATCATTGGAATAGTAAAAATGATTTTATTACTAATGTTCAAACCGTGATTAAAGAGCTTAAAGGCGCCTATGGTTTAGCGGTTATGCATGAAGATCACCCGCATAGCATAGTGGCCGTGCGTTCAGGCTCACCCATTGTGATTGGCTTTGGGATTGGTGAGAACTTTATTTCTTCTGATACTTTATCATTATTGCCGGTTACGAATCGTTTTGCTTATCTTGATGAAGGGGACATGGCACTTGTCACACGTGAAAAAGTAGAAGCTTATAATCAAGAGGGTATTAAAAAAACCTTGGATATTAAAGAGCTAGATCAAGCCCAAGATGCTGCTGCTAAGGGCAAATATAAGCATTATATGCAAAAAGAAATTTTTGAGCAGCCGCAAGTAATCGCTGATACGTTTGCTAATTGTATTAGTGTTGATAATGAGGTTATTATTGAGAAGTTTGGATTGGAAGCCAAATCACTTTTTGCTGATGTTGAGCATGTTAAAATTGTGGCATGTGGCACGAGTTTCCACGCCGGATTGGTTGCTAAATATTGGATAGAGGAATACGCACAAATTCCTGTTGATGTTGAGATTGCCAGTGAGTTTCGTTATCGCCAGAGTGTGGTGCCCAAAAATAGTTTATTTATCACCGTGTCGCAATCAGGGGAAACCGCAGATACGTTGGCAGCATTGCGTCAAGCGAAGAAGCTTGGTTTTATGAAAACATTAAGTATTTGTAATATGCCAAATAGCTCAATGGTGCGTGAAGCGGATTTGGTGTTTATGACGCAAGCCGGTCTTGAGATGGGGGTTGCCTCAACCAAAGCATTTACCACGCAATTGGTTGGTTTCCTGCTTCTTGCGGTCGCTTTAGGTAAATCACGAAAAACATTGCGTTTAGAGTTTGAGAGAAACATTTTATCATCACTCAAAAAAGCGCCTGAAATTGCTAAAAATGTATTGGCTTTAGATGCTGAAATTGAGCAGCTTTCTTATGATTTTGTGGAGAAGCAGCATACGTTGTTTTTAGGCAGAGGGATACAATATCCAGTGGCATTAGAAGGTGCGCTTAAGCTTAAAGAAATCTCTTATATTCATGCGGAAGCTTATCCTGCAGGCGAGCTTAAGCATGGTCCATTGGCTTTGGTTGATAAAGATATGCCAATTGTTGCAGTTGCCCCTAATGACACTTTACTTGAGAAGCTTGAGAGCAATCTGCAAGAGGTGCAAGCGCGTGGTGGTAAGCTCTATGTGTTTGTTGATCATGCGATTAGTCAGTCACTACATATCGACTCGAAACATACCTTTATTATTGAGAGTGTGCCAGAGGTTATCTCGCCAATTATTTTTACTATTCCATTGCAGCTTTTCTCCTATCACGTGGCGGTACAAAAAGGTACGGATGTTGATCAGCCGCGCAATTTAGCAAAGTCAGTAACGGTTGAGTAATGAATATCCTAGCCATTGATACTTCAAGTGCCTATTGTTCTGTAGCACTTTTTACAGAAAAACAGTGTTTTAGCTTAACACGACATATCCCACGTAAGCACAATGAAGCACTTCTACCAATGATTGATGAATTAATAAAGCAATCAGGTATAGATAAAAAAGAGATTGATTTACTTGCCTATGGTATTGGTCCTGGCAGCTTTGTTGGTGTCCGTTTGGCAGCAGCAGCCATTCAGGCGATGGCATTGACATTGGATTGTCCTGTGGTTGGGTTTTCATCGATGCAAGCAATTGCTACATACTCTTATCATTGCTATAAGGCAAAACATGTTAGTGTTATTCTCGATGCACGGATGTCAGATGTTTATTTTGGGCAATATATCTGGGATAAGAATTTGCAAATAATGAAAACCATCCAAGAAAAATGTCTTAAGGTTGATGAGTGTAATCATGAGATTGATAAACAAAACTTAGGATTTATTATTGGTGATGTGATCAATGGTGTTGATGTTGAGCTTAATGCTGTTGATTACTGTCCTGATGTTGGTTTTTTGCAAGCTGTTATTGAATATAATTATCAACAGCTTAAACATGATAATAAGCTTCAAAATATTGTCCAACCGGTCTATTTGCAGGGTACGTCACATTGGAAAAAGTTATAAATTTAGCCCTTAAGTTTGATGTTATTTTTATTAAGCTGAAAACCTAATTGCTCTAGTTTTTGAATTTCAGGGTTTACCTTCAAGGAGGTATAAATCTCATCGATTTTTTGTGTTTTTTGTTGTTGTATTACCTGTGCTGGTGTGACTTGTGGCGTCATAGGAGAGGCTGTTAGTTCAACAGCATGATCAGCTGGTGATATAGTAGCAGCGGTTGTTGTAGAGCCTTCTGTTGATTGTCTTGTCGTTTGCTCGTTACGTGATACTAGCATGATGTCAGTATTCACTTTAGCTGGTTTTTGTTCATGATCTAAATGGCTAAAAGCCACTTTAATGTTGGATCCTTGTTTAAGGCTTAAAGCATCTTCAATTCTCTTAATGGTATTTGCAGTAATGAGTGCTTTAACCGCGTCAGCAGTATGCAATGTATAGACGCTTTGCGTGTGTTCAATTAGGCTTGAATTCAAGACAATTTGTAATGCAGTGCCTTTAAGTCCAAGACTTTGGCTTAAATGGCACCAGTCAATTTTATTATTGTTTATCACAGTTGTAGTATCTTTAACAATAGTGTCAGACTTTAGAGGGATGGCTATATTATCTGCTATTTCAATTGCTGTGTGTTTATCACTAGGTTTTGATTCTATAGCAATCGTTGGCTTGGTTGATTTATTCAGCTCTTTATCTTCTTTTGCAGTGCTTGGCGGTACAGCTTCATTCTTAACTGGTGCAATAGCAGTTGCTTTACTTTGCTTGCTGACAGATTGAAACTCATTTGGTGCAGATAGTGTTTTTTTAAGCGCACTTAAATCAGGTTTTTTGCTTAAGCTTGATGCTGTTTTGACATTTGTTACTGGTTTTGTATGGGTCGTGACTTGTGATGCAGGTAGCAAATCCAGTGAAAAAGCGCACAAGCGTAATAGCGCCATCCCTAATCCGCATTGTGCATTTGGTGCTAGATGTAGATCTTCTTTAGCTTTGATTGTTAGCTGATAATAAAGTTGTAAAGTGTCTTTGCTATAATGTTCTGATATGGTTTTCAGCGTCTCATCTGAGCATGGGATACTGGATAAGTTCTGGTGGTTAAAGCCAATAAGGCTTGCGTAATAAAAACATTCTGCAAGAGCGTTTAATACGGATTGTGGCGCTTTGCCCGCCAGAATAATTTCATCTGAGAAGTTAATAATGGCGTTAGTATCTTCTTCTAATAATGCAATCACCAGTTTATCAATCATTTTTTTATCAACAATGCCAAGCATCGTTTGCACAGAATGCGTTAGAATTTCGCCTTTGCTATAAGCAATCGATTGATCGGTTAAACTAAGTGCATCACGCATACTGCCATCAGCAGCGTGAGCAATAATTTTTAATGCATTTTGCTCAAAAGCAATTTTTTCAAGTCCAAGAATTTCAACGAGTTTTTGTTCAATTTGCACTTCACTTAAGTGTTTTAAGTTAAACTGTAAACAGCGCGATAAGATCGTAATTGGTAACTTATGAGGATCGGTGGTTGCTAAGAGAAACTTAACATGCTCAGGTGGTTCTTCAAGTGTCTTAAGCAGGGCATTAAAGCTGTGCTGTGATAACATATGCACTTCATCGATCAGATAAATCTTATATTTACCTTGGCTTGGCATGTATTGGACGTTATCAAGAATATCGCGTGTATCTTCAACTTTGGTACGTGAAGCAGCATCGATTTCAATCAAGTCAACAAAGCGACCTTGCTCAATAGCAACACAGTGCTCGCATTGCCCACAAGGGTGAGAGGACACGCCATTTAAGCAATTAACAGACTTTGCTAAGAGGCGTGCTAATGAGGTTTTACCGACACCTCGCGTTCCAGTGAAAAGATAAGCATGATGTAAGCGATTTTGGTCTAATGCATGAATTAAACTGTTTAAAACATGTTGTTGACCGACAACTTCAGAGAAGTTCTTAGGGCGATATTTACGGGCTAAAACCTGATAAGACATCTGTACACTTTGCTAACTTAAATTGCTAACTAGTATAGCGGTAACATTGCCTAATGCACAGTGCGTTTATTGGTTTTATACCGCCCGCAAACCACTTTATATTATTTCTGGCATTTAATCACTCAAAAGCATCAAAAACTTCTTCGCCATTGAACACCGCAAAATGATTTACGAGCGGTATTTATGCTGTACATTTTTGTGAAATTCTTGGATCATAGACGGCGTAAATAGCAAGATAATAAAAAGGGTTACTGTGAAGTTCGTAGATGAGGCCGTAATTACCGTGCATGCGGGTAAGGGTGGCAATGGTTGTGTTAGTTTTCGACGTGAGAAATATGTTCCTAAAGGTGGACCAGATGGAGGTGATGGTGGTCATGGTGGAAGCATATTTATGTTGGCAGATGAGAATGTCAATACCTTGATTGATTACCGCTATCAGAGCAATTATCAAGCACAAAATGGCAAGCCTGGTGAGGGCAAGAAATGTGCGGGTAAAAAGGGTGAGGATTTATACCTTATCGTTCCTGTTGGTACGATTGCTTACGAGGCGACTACCAATCAAAAAGTTGGCGAAGTGCTTAAAAATGGTGACGTATTAAAACTTGCGCAAGGTGGTCGGCGTGGTATTGGTAATGTTCATTTCAAAAGTAGTGTCAATCAGGCGCCAAGACAGTTCACATATGGTGAAGAAGGTGAGTCTTTTGAGATTCGTTTAGAGCTTAAGCTATTAGCAGATGTTGGTTTGCTTGGTTTGCCAAATGCTGGTAAATCAACACTTATTCGTGCAGTGTCAGCGGCAACACCAAAGGTTGCTGATTATCCATTTACCACAATGTATCCTAATCTGGGTGTTGTTCGTGTTGGCCAATATGAAAGTTTCGTTATTGCCGATATTCCTGGTGTGATTGAAGGAGCTGCTGAAGGTGCGGGTTTGGGCTTGAAATTTCTGAAGCACTTGACACGTACTAAGTATGTGTTACATATTGTTGATGTGTTACCTATTGATGGTTCTGATCCAATTGAAAATTATCATAAAGTTGAGCATGAGCTTAAGAAGTACAGTGAAACACTTTATAAAAAGCCACGTTGGCTGGTGTTAAATAAGATTGACCAGTTAGCAAGTGATAAGGTTGATGAAGTATGTGAGCATATTTTACAAGGTATTGGTTGGGATAAAAAAGAGCCTTACTTTTTTATTTCAGGAATGAGTGGTCAGAACACTGAAAAAATGTTGCAAAAAATTATGACGATGCTAACGTCAAAGGATACTTGGAAATAGATCCTAAAAAGGAGCTTCTGTGATAAAAAAAATAGCCACATTAAGCGCGGCAATCTTAGTATTGTCAGGATGTAGCGCGATTAACCAGTTTTTTAATGGACAACAGCAAAGCGCACCAGTAACCAATATTCCAACACAACAAACCTACTATACCGTGCAGGCTAGTGATTCATTATATGACATATCACGTCGCTTTAATGTCACTGAAAGAACACTTATTTTATGGAATAAACTTAAATCTCCTTATGTATTAACACCAGGGTCGACTGTCCGTGTAGGTCCATTGCCGGGTGAGAAGATTTTGCGTGATGGACAGATGTATACTTATCAAGGCGGGGTGTTAGTACCAGTTGGTGCAAATGGCAATAAGGTAAACACAAGCTCAATTAGCACAGGTTCTAAAGTCTCTGCTGTAGCAGAATCAACAAGCGCACCAGTTGATCATGTTAGTAATATCCCTGTGATTGACTCAAGTGCTGCTCCAGTCACCCAAAGCCAAAATATGCAATCACTACCTGCGGCAACCACAATTCAAAATAAACAGATGAGTCAAGATAAAGAGCTGGATATGCATGATTTAGCAAAAAACAATGATAATGTCACCGTTGATGAGCATCGTATTGCTAAGAGTAAAACTGGTTTTTATACCGTGCAATCAGGTGACTCATTACTTGAAATTGCCTTTGCCAATGGGGTGAGTTTATCTGATGTTCAAGCGTGGAATGATATTAAAGAGCCAAGTGTGATTTATGTTGGTCAGAAACTGCGTGTTGCGCCACCATCTGAGTATAAGGCATCATCTAAGCTAAAAGCAGTGACAGACAAAAATACATCAGATGAATCAGTGGTAAAGTCCAAATCAATGCGTACGACAGCAGTTGAAACAAAGGTAGCAAAAGCGTCAGTTACAACAAATGCTACACCAATAGTAGCAGAAAAAGCAAAGTCAAAACCAATTGTTACCAAAGCCTCAGTGCCAAACGGTAAAACAGTTGCTGGCATTCTCTGGCAATGGCCATTAAAAGAAACAGGTAAATTTGACAAAGATGGTATGGATCAGCAGCGGGAGATTAATGTACCGCCGGGCACTGCAGTTTATGCTGCAGCGGCAGGCAGCGTGTTATACGCAGGTGTTGGCATGGGTGGTTATGGACAGATGGTGATTATCAGTCATGAAAAAGGTTATATTTCAGCGTATAATAATTTAAATAGCATTAACGTTAAAGAATCACAAGATGTTACACAAGGTGAGCTTCTTGGAGAAGTTGGTAAATTTAATGGTGTCAGTGCGCTAGGGTTTGAAGTTCGTCAAAATGGTAATGTCGAGAAGTTATCTCAATTTTATGCATTTTAAATAGATATAACCATCGTAATGAATTAAGAATAAGTTGAATTTTAATTGCCTCCTCATCCGTGAAGCTTAAGCTGCACGGTCTCTCCCACAAGGGGATAGGTACTATCTGATGCAACTTATCTATACACCATTACATAGCGGCGTACTGTATACATAAGTTAGCATTTTAAATGACGTAGGGGCGTATTGCATACGCCAGATGAATGATGAATAAAAAAGCACAAGGAGCAAGTCTATGAACACACGCAAAGAAACCGATAGCATAGGCGAGATCGAGGTTGATAATAGTAAATATTGGGGTGCGCAAACCGAGCGTTCTTTGGTTCATTTTTCCATTGGGCAGGAACGTATTCCAAACGAGGTGATCAAAGCCATTGCGGTCTTGAAGAAAGCCTCAGCAATGGCAAATGCTGATTTGGGGATTTTGTCAGAGGATAAAAAAGCGCTTATCGTGCAAGTAGCAGATGAAATTATTGACGGTAAACACGAAGATCAGTTTCCCTTACATGTGTGGATGACAGGCAGTGGTACGCAATCAAATATGAATGTTAATGAAGTGATTTCTAATCGTGCGATTGAAATTGCAGGTGGTAAGCTAGGAAGCAAAACGCCCATTCATCCCAATGATCATGTGAATATGTCACAGTCTTCCAATGATACTTTTCCAACCGCGATGTATATCTCAGCAGCAGTGGCAGTTAAGAAGAGATTGATTCCTGCGACTAAGCTTATGCATAAAGAGCTAACAAAAAAAGTTAAAAAATGGGATAAGGTAGTTAAGATCGGGCGCACACATATGCAAGATGCGGTGCCGTTAACTTTGGGGCAAGAGTTTTCAGGCTACGCTGAGCTGTTAGCGCAGAATATTGCACGTTTAGAGCATGCGCTTATTGATGTTTATCAATTGGCGATTGGTGGTACTGCTGTTGGTACTGGGCTAAATGCGCCGAAAGGCTTTGCCGAAAAGGCGTGTAAATATATTGCTAAAATTACCGGATTACCATTTGTATCAGCACATAATAAATTTGCCGTGCAAGGCTCACATGATGCATTGGTCGCGTTGATGGGACAGATCAAAGTTCTGGCTAATTCATTATTTAAGATTACTAATGATATTCGTCTTTTAAGCTGTGGACCGCGTGCAGGCTTTCATGAGTTACTCATTCCATCTAATGAGCCTGGGTCGTCAATTATGCCAGGAAAAGTCAATCCAACGCAGTGTGAGGCAATGGCAATGGCATGCGCGCAAGTTTTTGGGCTTGATGTTGCTGTAACGATTGGTGGTAGTGCAGGATATTTAGAGATGAATGTTTATAAACCAATGATGATTTATAATATCTTGCAATCGATCAATATTTTGTCTGATAGCATAATCAACTTTACCCGCTATTTACTCGAAGGTACCAAACCAAACAAGAAAAAAATTGATGAATACTTGCGAAATTCATTAATGCTAGTGACCGCATTAAGTCCAGTGATTGGCTATGATAAGGCATCACAGTTAGCACATTATGCTGATGCGCATGATACGTCATTAAGTGAAGCGAATAAGGCATTAAAATTCTTGTCACAACAAGAGTTTGATCAAGTGGTTGATCCGTATAAGATGGTTTAAATGATAGAAGAAAATGAGTGTATTGCCATTGAATTTGTAAAGCATAAACATTATGTAAAGTATTTTGCATTGCTCCTTTGTTTGGTATTTCCTTTATTGCCATTGCAATTACTATATGCCAATACATCTAAAACTTTTAAAGTTATCTCACTTTCACCAAATACCACCGCGATTATTCATGATGTGATTAAGCAAGCAACAAAAGATAATGTAAAGGGTGCGATTAACACCAAGCTTATCGGTAGTATTTATTATGCCGGACAGCCTAAATACTATGAAAACTATCAGAACATTGGATCGTTTCAAGCGCTTAATGTTGAGAAGATTATTAGTTTGGCGCCTGACTTGGTGATTACCTGGAATGGGCAAACACAACCGCAGGTGATTGCTTTGCTTGAACGCTTTGGCATTAAAGTGACAGTTTTTAATGCTAAAGATCTTACATCATTAGCAACAGCATTTGCTGATATTGGTGCAAGTATACAACTAAAAAACGCAGGGACTGCGTTGCAGAAAACCTTCTTGACTCAGCTTCAGGTATTTATTAAGAAAAAATCGGCTATTGCAACAGTTAAACATAACAAGCCAAAAGTATTGCTGCAATTATCCACGCAACCAATTTTTGTTGCCGGCGGTAGCGGTATTTTAAACGATATTGTGAAGCAATGCGGAGGGGTTAATATATTTAAAGATATTCATAAAATCAGTTTTCAAACAAATATCAATGCCATTATTGAGCGCAATCCTAATGTGATCATTATGTTGTCAAATACGACTAGATGGTATAGGGATAACGTGTCGATGTGGCAGCGTTGGCAGGATTTGCTAGCTGTAAAAAACCAACAAGTTTTCCAGTTATCATCTAACGGAATTTCGCAATTTTCGCCACAAATATTAACAGGACTTAAAAATATTTGTGCTATATTAAGCGCCGCAGATTAGCTTCTGCAAGAAAATAACAAAAGAGGGTAATTTATGTTACATAGCGCTTTTTTTGGAGAGTTGCTGGGCTGTCTTGTATTAATATTGCTAGGCGGTGGGGTGGTTGCAGGTGTTTTATTGAAACAGTCAAAAGCTGAAAACAGTGGCTGGATAGTGATTACTACAGGTTGGGGTTTTGCGGTGATGATGGGCGTTTTTATCGCTCAAGCGGCTGGGTCGCCACAAGCAGATATTAATCCAGCGGTTACTTTAGCAAAGTATTTATTGGGTGGGATTTATCCTTCATTTGGCGAGGTGCTGCTATTATGGATCGCCCAAGTTATTGGCTGCTTTTTGGGAGCTGTTCTTGTGTGGCTTGCTTATTACTCACATTGGAAATATACAGATAATGCGCACTTTAAGTTGATGATATTTTCAACTTATCCAGCCTTGCGTCATAAGGGTAGTAATTTTGTCACCGAGCTCATTGCTACGACACTTCTTATCATATTTGTTGGTGCGTTGATTAGCTATGGTAGTCATTTACCCTTCGCTAATGGCTCTTTACCCTATGTCTTTGGTTTTGCGATTTGGGGGATTGGCCTGTCGTTGGGAGGGCCTACAGGGTATGCGATTAATCCGGCACGTGATTTAGGCCCAAGAATTGCACACGCGATCTTACCAATCCAAGGTAAAGGTTCAAGTGACTGGAATTATGCATGGGTACCAATACTAGCTCCTTTAGCAGGAGCCGTTCTTGGTTTTGTGCTAATTCGACTTTTTATGTTTTAATAAATCTGGATCGATAAGGCGTGAATTTGAGTTTGCATTAATTGGCCTAAACAAGCGTAGATTGCCTGGTGTGCCTTTAGTGTACTAAGTGAAGCAAGTTGTTCACTGGCAATGCGCAATTTAAAATGTGATTTTCCTGCTTGGAATTGTTTATGTTTTTGATGCTTATGGGTTACATCAATGAGTTCTATTGTGCAAGGAGAGAATGCTTTCTCAAGTTTGTCAATAATCTCTTTGTCTAATGTCTTCATGCAATCAGCAGATAATGCGTGTTGGTGTGATAATGGTGTCCATTTTAATATCCCAATCATTCATTGCAACTGTCTGGTGTTGAAATGTATTAAATTGTTGTTCATCAAAAGCAATACCAATAAACTCAGTATGATTAAAAGCTTTGCATAATGATAATGAGCTATCATAAAACCCGCCTCCCATGCCAATGCGATTTCGTTTTAAATCAAAACCAGTCAATGGCACAATGATCATATCAAGCTCCCACGGTGCTAAAATGTTTTCACTGATAAATAATGGCTCTTGCAAGCCATACTTATTAAGTCGTTTAATATTTGTTGGTTTGGCAAAAAATAGTTTGCGCTTTTTGAAAGGGTGTATCACTGGATAGTAAAGCTCATGTGTTTTGCTCAATGTTTTATCAATCCATAGTGGTGAGATTTCTTCTTCAGTAGCATAGTAGCTTGCTATTTTTTTAGGACTTGAAGTTAAAAACTGTGCGTAATAGCTAAAAAATTGTGCATGAAGCTCTTTAGCATGTGCTGTTTTCTGTGTTTTAGAAATTGCTTGACGTTGCTGACGTAAAGTCTCGCGAATAGTTTGTTGCATAGCAAATATAAATATTGGAAATAATATTTATTCTATGAGAAAAAGTATTATTAAGTCGATATGAAATTACAGGAATTATGTTCAGATATAAGTGGCGATTGCTTGACCCATGTTAACTTTGCTGCTTATATGCTCTTGCCATGCCACTTTATTTTCAGGAAAAAGCGTGATGATCGTTGAGCCAAAATTAAATAAACCAATTTCGTCACCTTTATTAAAACATAAGTTTTGCCCGGAATAATCAAAGTGTGTCACTTTGCTATAGTAGTTAGGTGCAACTAACTTGTGCCAAACGGTTTCAATCCCTGCAACGAGCATCGCACCCACAAAAACTATCGCAACTTCACCAATAACAGTCTCAAAATAACAAATCAGACGTTCATTTTTGGCAAAGAGTCCGTCAATGTTTTCCGCGGTTAATTCATTGACTGAAAACAATTTGCCTGGAATATAGGTCATGCGTGTGAGCTTGCCATTGATTGGCATATGCACACGATGGTAGTCTGAGGGGGACAAATAAATCACCGAGAAATCAGTATAGTTCTCTTTCATTGTGTCAGCTGTGAGTGTTTTTAATGAGAAATATTTACCTTTTGCTTGGATTAATTTGCCTTGCGTGATTTTGCCAGCTTGCGTGATTTTGCCATCAGCTGGCGAGATAATGCTGTTATCGTTTGGATCAATAGGGCGCGCTTCAGGCTTTAATTTGCGGGTGAAAAAATCGTTGAAACTAGCATAACTTGTGGGATTTTCAATTAATGCATCACTTAAGTCGATATTAAAACGCCTTATTGCAAGGTTGATTAACTTATTTTTAATCATAGCATTTTCACAATTAGCAAGTTTACCGGCAAGGCGTGATAAACAGGCCTGTGGCAGTATTTTTTGAAGTATTAAAAATAAGGTGTCTTTAAACATGCAGTATTAAGCGATATATTTTTGGTTGGCATTGTAAATTATTTTACATCTGCCAGCCACTGATTTATTGTAAGCAGGTTTTATAGATACATGGGCTTTAAGGGTGAGTTTATGAATATTAGTATTTTTGATTTATTCTCTATTGGTGTTGGACCATCATCATCACACACGGTAGGTCCAATGCGTGCAGCATTTCGCTTTTTGCAAAAACATGAAGCCTTTTTGATGGAAACTAAACGTTTTACGATTGAGCTCTTTGGTTCATTGGCACTCACAGGAAAAGGGCATAAAACAGATTATGCGTGTATTCTAGGGGCCGCAGGATTTGAGCCATATAGCATTGATATTAATGCGGCTGCACTTTGCTATGATCAGATTCTTAAAACCAAAAAAATGAAATTATTGGGATCTTATGAGATTGATTTTGACTATGCGAATGATTTAGTTTTTCACTATAATGAGGCGCTGCCAGAGCATGCTAATGGTATGTTGTTTACACTATGGAATGCGCAAGGTGAAAAGCTTGAGACATTGAAGTATTTCTCAGTTGGTGGTGGCTTTATATTAGATGAGCATGAGATGCATCTGACTAATGATCCTGCACCCGTTGATGCCCATGCCGTGTCTTATCCCTTTGCAACTGCCAAAGAGTTATTAGACCTGTGTGAAAAACACCGAATGAGTATTGCCGATTTAATGATGGCAAATGAATGTACGCTACGGAATAAAAATGAAGTTGAAGAAGGTGTGCTTGCGATTTGGCAGGTGATGGATCAATCCATCGAAAAAAGTTTACAAACAGATGGGGAGCTACCTGGTGGACTTAAGGTCAAACGCCGAGCCTATAAACTTAAAAAACGTCTAGAAGAATCATGTTTAGATATTAAAGATCTTAACTGGTTAAACGTTTTTGCCATTGCTGTCAATGAGGAGAATGCCGCCGGTGGTAAAGTGGTTACAGCACCAACAAATGGTGCGGCGGGCGTAATTCCTGCAGTATTGAAACATCATATCTTAAGTCACCCATCTACGACAAAAAAAGAGATTATCGACTATTTGTTAACAACAGCAGCTATAGGCATTTTATTTAAAAAAGGCGCGTCGATTTCAGCTGCTGAAGTAGGATGTCAAGGAGAGGTTGGTGTCGCCTGCTCGATGGCGGCAGCAGGGCTTTGTGCATTATTAGGTGGTACTGTTGAACAAGTTGAGAATGCTGCTGAAATGGGCATGGAGCATAATCTTGGATTAACCTGTGATCCAATCGGAGGCTTAGTGCAAATCCCATGCATTGAGCGCAATGCCATGGGTGCGGTGCAAGCGGTAAATGGTGCCAAGCTTTCACTATTAGGTGATGGTGAGCATCATGTCAGTTTAGATCAAGTTATTCTGACGATGAAAGAAACTGGAAAAGATATGTCAACCAAATACAAAGAAACATCCCTTGGTGGCTTGGCAGTCAACCTGCCAGCGTGTTAAATCTATGTCATTAACTTATCAACATATATAGTCATTCCAAAATATTTCCATACTGCTTAATCAATTCTTCTAAGGCTGTATATTCTCCATATATCATTTTCTTTTTCATAATTGCAAAATC
>NZ_QLIU01000043.1 GCF_003574425.1 Cysteiniphilum halobium
GGGTATGCGTTGGGAAATTGAAAATCTTTTTCAAGCACTTAAAGGCAGAGGGTTTAATTTTGAAGATACGCATTTGAAAGACTCAAATAAAATTTCCAAACTAATGGCGTTGCTTACCGTTGGCGTAGTCTGGGCACATAAGGTCGGCGAATACAAAGATGCCAAGTTAAAGCCAATCAAACGTAAAAAACATGGTCGGTTACAGTCTAGCTATTTCCGGTATGGCTTGGATATGATTGCTAATGCTTATCAAAGAGCAGCTTTTAGCATAAGAGATTTTAAGCTCTGCCTTAAGATTTTAAATCGACCATTACAGGAGCTACTCAAATGAAAAAATCATCGTGTACAGAGATGCAAAGTTTAGCACAGTCATTTCCCATTCTCCTTTGCAAGAGCATTCCTAATTGAGTCTATCAATAGTCATTTGACTTTGTTTTGTACCGAAGTGGGAATGTTACCAAGTCCTATACTCAAAATAAAATTTGACATCCCATACTGAAAAGAGCAGTATTCCAGCATGTATTAATAAATAAATATGGTGCTTTATACATGAAGAACGTTACCCTCTTAC
>NZ_KZ984542.1 GCF_003574425.1 Cysteiniphilum halobium
GATTACCGTTGGCGTAGGCATGGCAAAAAAGGTCGGCGAATACAAAGATGCCAAGTTAAAGCCAATCAAACGTAAAAAACATGGTCGGTTACAGTCTAGCTATTTCCGGTATGGCTTGGATATGATTGCTAATGCTTATCAAAGAGCAGCTTTTAGCATAAGAGATTTTAAGCTCTGCCTTAAGATTTTAAATCGACCATTACAGGAGCTACTCAAATGAAAAAATCATCGTGTACAGAGGTTAAATCCATTTTTAAACACTTGGATATACATACAGACAACATAGATTATTAATAGTAAATAATCCATTATGTGTTATACTTTTATATAACTTAAAAGCAGGAGTATCCAAATGTCATCACTATCACTCAGACAGTCAGGCGGTGCCAATATTGTAAGTATCCCCAAGAAGATACTTCAAATGCTAAATCTTCACACTGGAGATAAACTAGATATTCACGTTGAAGATAGTAAAATAATTTTAACTCCCCGAGTTGAGGAGTTAAGCTTAGAGCAAATGCTTGCTGAAAGTCCAAAATCAAGTTTTAAACTTATAGATGAGGACAAAGAATGGATGCACGACAAGCCTAAAGGAAAAGAGTTTTGAAAAAATACATTCCAAATCAAGGTGATATTATCTGGCTTGACTTTGATCCAAGCTCTGGACGCGAAATAATGAAGCGCAGACCTGCTCTAGTGCTAACAAAAGCTGTTTTCAATGAGCGTACTGGCTTTGCCTTTGTTGCTCCAATAACAAGCACTGAGCGAGGGAATAGATTTGAAGTAATACTCCCCGATAAATGCAAAACCAAGGGCAGTGTACTAACCTTTCAAATAAGATCAATGGACTTCCAATCGCGCAATGCAGAGAAAATAGAAATATGCCCAAAAGCATGCCTTGAGCAAGTTTTGAAAATATCAAAAGTGATTTTGTCATGATCGAACCTGCCACCCAAACCGACACCACCTCTTTCACCCTCTCCCAATTCCTCACCGAAATAAAGCAAACCATCGACCGCAAATTTAAAGGAGGTGGCTACTGGGTACGTGGTGAGTTATCTGACTGGAGAAAGAATGGCGCACACTACTACGGTGAGCTAATCGAGTTTGACGAAAATACCCACCAGTCAATCGCCAAGGTCAAAATCAATATGTGGGCGAACGTGGCGCACAAGGTCATGCCAAAGTTTCACCATGCTACTGGCGAATACCTTAAAAACGGCATGAAAGTTTTGCTCATGGTTGACGTGAACTTTCACCAGAACTTTGGACTTTCGCTTAACGTCATAGACATCGATCCCAGTTTCACTCTTGGCGACCGCGAAGCCCGCAAAAAGAAAGTGATTGCAGACTTAGCTCAGTCCGGTGTCATCAATAATAACCATAACTTAGCTATTCCGACTGAATTTACCAACGTCGCTGTTATCTCCAGTGAAAACGCTGCCGGACTAGGCGACTTCTTTGCCGAAGCCGACTTGCTTCAAAAGTACGGATTATGCCAATTCGACATTTATCACGCATCGATGCAAGGTAAAGACTGTGCTGCGACTGTTGCTAAACAATTCCGTGAAATTTACAAAGCCATTGGCTCCCATGAAAAAGCCTACGACTGCGTTGTGCTTATCCGAGGCGGTGGCTCCCAAGCCGACCTTGACTGGTTTAACTACTTTGAGCCTGCTAACGCAATCTGTCACATGCCAGTGCCAGTATTTGTTGGTATTGGGCACGAAAGAGACAAAACCATCTTAGATGATCTGGCTGCGCGATCTTTTGATACACCATCAAAGGTGATCAACTATATCGCGAATACGATCACCAATAACGCAGTAAAAGCGCAAACGAGCTTTGATTCGATTAAGTCAATCGCACTTAATAGCACAACCAAAGCCAAGTCTGATATAGATAAGCACCATCAATACATCACGCACTTTGCAAAGCAAGTGGTCAAGTCACAGAGAAAAGTCACTGACGACTATTACAAGCTTGTTCACGCCAATGCGAAACAGCAGCTTGCGTATCAGCGACAAATTATTGATAGTTGGCAAAGCAACATCATGCAATCAGCGAAAAAATCACTTGAGCTGTCACGGACTAAGATTGACCACCTTAGCCAAACAGCGATGACGACAGCTAAAAGCTTAATCCAAAGCCACAGCAAACAATTAAGCACTTGGCATAGCAATATTGCAGTGAATGCGAAAAATACGCTTATCAACGCTAAAAACAGCATTGAAAGTAATTACCGAGGAATCCTGTCAATGTCCATTGAATCTACTTTACAACGTGGGTTTGCAGTGACAAAATCGGATGGGAAGTATGTGACATCGATTGCGGATGCGAAACAGTACCAGACGTTGACGGTGACGTATCACGATGGCGAATTAATTACGGAGGTCAAACATGGCTGAAACATCAACCACCTACGCCCAAAACTATCAAACACTAGAACAAATCAACGCCAAGCTTCAAAGCGGGCAAAATAATCCGAATATCATCGATGAGCTTGCGCCTATGCTTGAAAGTGCGTCCAAAAGCTATCAAGTGTGCAAGGCGAGGATTTACGCTGCGGAGAAGTTTGTGGCGGAGTTTGAGACTGGCAGCAATGCCAAAGACTAAAATTGACCTCTCCGACCTCGAACTAGAATTCATCGCCAACGCAGCTTTAGCTTTTGACGGCATGATCGCTGACGAGCAAGCCTACCTTTCACATATAGCCGAAATTGCGAGATTTCTTGTGGGCTTGTATGGTAAAGGTGCGGGTTTGTCGGAGGATGAGGAAAAGGTTTTGCGGGCGGCTTATAGGGTTTTGCAGTAATTTATTAATAGTATATACTTTTTATATTATAAATATTTTACTTACTTTTACTATAGTATATACTATTTATGTCATTACATATCTAAGGAGCTTTATATATGACTGCAAAGGTTATAACAGTTACCAATCAAAAAGGCGGTGCAGGCAAAAGTACTTTAACTATGCAGCTAGCAGGCACATTTGCCTTGAATAACAAGGTTATGGTTATTGATGCTGACCCACAAGCAACAGCAACTAGATGGGCTTCATCATCTCCAGATGATCATCCATTTCCCGCAACAATATGTGGACTTGGTGCCGCAGGGGGAAAAGTTCACAGAGAAGTTAAGAAATACCTTGATGACTATGACTACATTTTTATAGATACTCCGCCCGCTGTTGACAGTCCAGTACCACAGTCTGCATTAATGGTATCTGATCTTGCATTAATACCGATAATTCCTTCACCTCCAGATTTATGGGCGGGAATAGCAATTAAGGAATTAATTGAGCGAATGAATGACTTTAATGACTCATTAAAAACCAGACTTGTTATTAACATGTGTCAATCAAATACGACTATAGCTAGAGACATTATTTCAATAGTAGAAGAGTTTGGTATTGCTAAAACATCTACTTCGTTAGTTTTACGTACAGCTTACCGGCAGTCCGCTGCTTTTGGTTGCACTGTAAATGATATGAAAAAAATAGCAGGAAGCAGCGATGATAAGGCTATACGTGAAATCAATAAGCTTAAAAAAGAAATAGAAAGTTTATTATAAATATTATATACTTTTTATATCATATATAATTTTAATACCGTATTAATGATTTAATTAAGGACTTTAATATGTCTAAAAGTATGAAAGATCTTCTAAAAAAATCTGTTGAAAACGAATCTCACACTGTGAACGATAAGCTAAAATCATTTAGCGATAAAAGTGACCGTTTTAAAAAAGCAGAGACATTTTTCGATGATTCAGAAAAATCAACACCTCAAACAGATGTTGTTAAAAAAGATATTTTTTCATTCCCCATTCAAGATTATGAATTAATTGAAAAATGCATTGGTAAGGCTATAAATCTTAAAACAATAATCAATAAATCAGAAATTGTTAGAGCAGGTCTTAAATGCTTAGATGAACTGAGTAATGAT
Source organism: Cysteiniphilum halobium (assembly GCF_003574425.1). Taxonomy (GTDB): domain Bacteria; phylum Pseudomonadota; class Gammaproteobacteria; order Francisellales; family Francisellaceae; genus Caedibacter; species Caedibacter halobius. The sequence goes on from NZ_KZ984542.1 coordinate 3,951, forward strand.
GAGTTTCTGGCAGCTATAAATAAAGTTGAGAAGATAAAAAAGGGTAGAAAATAGTATATACTATATTTATCTTTTATACTTTATTAATTATTTATCTAACAGGCTCCCATTTCTCAACCGTCAGCACAATATCTTTAAGATATCCTTGTAGCCAACCTCAATACCTAGCATTGATTTGCCTGCTTTGCTTTTTGGTTCGTTGAATTTCATGCAATACCTATAAACACTGATAACAATCTCTCAATTTCTAGCATGTTACTCCTATTTAACTTGCCAAACGGTATGCCAACTTGCTCTCTCGCTACGGTATGCAATTTATCAATCATAATTTGTGACGTTTTCATTAAACCGTTGGTTTCACTTGCCTTGATCGTATAGCGAAACAACGGCGTCTCTCTTATTTCACTGGTTACTGGCAACACAGTAACTGACGGATGTCCTGAAAACAAATCTGACTGAATAACTAACGCAGGTCGCGGTTTCCCATAGTCTCCACGCAAGGAAACAGTCACTAAATCACCACGCTTTATCACGTCCAATCCTTATTATCAGAAGCATCACCAATCCAGTTTATTGTATCATGCTCATGCTCATCATTTAGCAAAAGTTTCGACTGCCTTAAACACTCTTTTTTAAATCCCACTTTACGCGTATCTGGAACCCAAATTTGCAAAGGTCTTAAACCTTGGGCTTTTAATTCTTCACGATGTTTTTTAACTCGCTCTTGGATTGTTCTTGCCATTTTACTCTCCGTCAAACTTGTTTCATGTAACAAGTATAGCTCAATCATGCGTTACATGCAACGGTTACATTAAGCGACAGTCGCCACTTCCTGCTTCTCAACCATCGCCAACCACTTACCAAATCCGGTAGGGCGGTGTAGTCGTCTTTGCCTTAACTGACTCATCGCAATATTACACCAATGCTTGAAGTTTAAGGCATTGCTATAGTAATAATCCTTGTTGCTCGCCATGTGATACAACCACTGATAGACTTCTTTGTCACTACCAATCACAACGCCTTGTCGCTTAACGTAGTCGATGATGCCAACCAACGCCACCGTTTGCGAGTAAGGTAGTTTGCTTGAGAAAAATACTTGTTCAGCTTCACTAGCCAAATCATGGCGTAACCGTGTATCGCTAACTTTTGGCATCTCAATATCTGCTAAGGTTGGTACTGAACCTTGTTGCTTGAAGCTCTGGGTTAAATTTACCTCGGGATTTTCCCTATCTGCCCATAACGCACTTAACAGTTTGTTTTTACCGCCATTAGCAGACTTTAACGGCACTTTAACAAGCAAGTAGTGGACAGCATCGAACAAGTCTCTAAAACCGATCTCAGGCTCATTAATCAAGACTTCTTGTGCGGTTTTTACTACTTTATCTGTGTCAATATATCCTGCGGCTTGCATGGCTTCAACAACATTTTCTATCCTTTCTGGGATAACGTGATTTTCTTCTTGAAATTCCAATGCATCAACACTATTTTCGGTTTCTACCACAGTGTCGATGTGGTTAGTTTCGTTTATTGCACCATCGTCCAAGGTGACAGTTTCAATTGCTTCAATTGCGCCATCTTGGGCAACTAGGCTATGTTTCGCTTGAATTATTGCTCTTACTTCGTCAATATCAGGGATAACAGCGCTAGATGTTTTGCTATCGTTGTTATTCTCCGTGTTGGTGTTGTTAATGTTCCTTTCGGCACCAACCGCCAAGGCTTCAGCGTTTGATTGATCTTCCAAATAGTCATACTCACATACAGACGCTGAATAATCGATAGAGTAACACTCATCAACACTCAAATCAGATGCAATCATTTCCGTTTCTAGCTTGATTCTCTTGGCGTTCTTAGCTTCACGGTAGGCGAGGCTCACCAAGTGCTTGAAGTCGCTTGCATGGGCTTTGTTTTCCTTGTTGGTAATAGCTTCTCTGAAAACATTAAGGTCAATCGTGTTGGTGTTGTTAAGTATGATGATGTATACAGCTTCTTTTTGCCTTGCTGTTAGCTCATTGTTGATAGCAGACTCACAGGTGAAATCTCCTAGGTCATACTTTGAAAAATTAAAAATAACAGTCTTAACAGTCAAATAGTTTTCGTGCGCTGCAAAACTATAATCTTCTAGTAAACTATCTTGAGTGTTATTTATTTCTTTTCCTTTTTTTTCTTTTATATATGACTTCGCCAATTTGGCACTATCAGATAATGCCATTTTGGCACAATCAGCATAAAAACTGGGTTTGACGGATGTTTTTGGTGAATTTGCAACGACCTTTGATGTTTTCAAATTATCAATCGCAAGCATGGCTTTTTTGAGCTTGTCGGTGATAAAAACCTTGGTTCTTACGGCACCATCAAGGCATCTAGTTTTGATGCGCTTGATCCAGTCGTTTTTCTCTAATGCAATTAATGCTCTTTGGCATACTCGCTTGCTGAGATTAGTGTATTTCACAAGGTGATTAATGTTGGGCATCAAGAAAAACGCTTCTCCGTTTTCTTGATAGCTACTGCCAGTGATGCGGAAATACAAAAGGTCTGCAATGGTAGCTTGATTGTTATTTCCGATGTGTTGCACTAGGACTTGGTGTCCTTCGTGGAAAATTGTGCTCATTTTCTTGTTCCTTAATTTTCATTCAAATTAAGGCTAAGACATGAAGCTAAAAAGACTTATAGGTAAAAAATAGCCTATACCATTTGATAAACACCAAATTTATAGTATAATGGTGCTTACCAGCTGATAGCTGTATCTCTCAACTAAGTTTGGCGACTCTTTGAGAGTATGTCTTAGCCTTGCGGCTGGTTCGTTCAATATTTTCTGTTATACTTTCATCGATATTTAATACATTATCAGGTTTCTTTATTTCATTATCCATTTTTATCGTTGGTAGGCAATCAAAACGTGATGTAAAAATTTTCAGGGCTAATTGAACATCAGTATCACAATTATGAACCTCCTTTAGTTTCTGAATTTCAAATTGGACGCTTCTAAGAGGAATTTTTAGCTTGTCTGCAATTTGTGATTTTTTTAATCCACAGACGAATAATGATTCAATTGGGGTAATATCATGTTCCATATTTATTTACCTACTAAAACGCTGACAATATAAAACTTCTTATCTAGTTAATTTGTTTGTGTTACGATATCAGCACATTTTATAAAACTAATAGCGTAAAACATTATTTATTGTCTACGATAAATAAGTATTTGTAAATAAGTTTTTTACTTAGAGATGACTTGATGGGAAAAAAAGCACTAACAGATAAAGAGCTTAATTTGATTAAAAATGTCAGCGATAAGCTACAGGCATATATGGATATAAACAATCTTAGCTTATATGGTTTAACTTCAAAATTTGGTTTTGAATATCAACCAGTACATAGATTAATGAAAGGTGAAGCCTTGCCTAAAGTATCATCGCTTGCAATGATTTCAGATTGTTTAGGCTGTTCTATTGAACAGTTAATTGATGATAAAATCGAAGTTAATGCATTATTATATGATGATAAAAACATACTGCTTGATGCGGGAAAAACATCATATGCTGACATAAGGATTTCATTAGCTGATTATAAATCAAATCTGTATCCAAAACTCTTTGCAGTTAAAGAAAACAGGATTGAAAGTATAAATGCATCACTATATAAGCTTTATGCTAATTGTGACAGCATTTTAATAGATGGTTTGTATCTCGCTAATTATAAACATAAATTAGTAGAGTTTGACGTTATAAGTACAAGCACAAAATTTATAATCACAAAATCTAGTGGTCAAGAAAGTCGAATTCTACAAAAAGATTTAAAGGCTGTGGGTAAATATATTAAAGATATTATAATATTTGATAATCAACATAACTTTACAATTCTTCAAGGAGTAAAGAAGTGAAGCCATTAATTCCAATGTTTTATTTTCCACTAAAAATTATGTTTATAGACGATGATGTTGATTTATTACAGTCATACTCTCATATAGAAATTCCAAATGAAATTGAAACTGAAAGTAATCCATTTATTGCAATAGAAAAAATCATTTCTAAGAGTGTAAATAAAATAGATGTATTCACAGATATAACCGATGCCATGGAATTAGATACAGCCAATTCAAATGATGAGTCTGTATTCAAATTCTCATTTGATAGCCTGTTAAATTTATTTGATTATACACATGATGTTTATGGAATTGCAGTCATTGACTGCAAAATGCCATTAATGGATGGAATTGAGGTTTGTGACAGGATAAATGAACAAATTGATATAATTAAAATTCTGCTAACTGGAGAACTCAAACCAATTGAAGCTTTAATGGCTATTAATGAAGGAAAGGCTCAGCACTACATTGCTAAAGGAAATGTAGATACAATCAAGAATCTGACTGTAATAATTAATGAGCTACAATATAAATATTTTATTGACATCACAAAAAACTATTCAAGAATATTGGATGATAGATTTTCATTTCTTTTTGACAAAAAATACCAAGAGCTATTTAACAAAATAAAGGAAAAACATAATATTATTGAATATTATCTAGTTAATAGCACTGGGAGTTTTATCATGAAGAACAAAGAGAGGTCTTATATCTTTAACTCAGCTACGGATAAGGATTTAGATGTTTTTTGTGATATGCATAATTTTTTACAAAATAAAATTATTGACAAAATTCAAGCACGTGAGATTATTCCAAACTTTAAAATACCAAATAATATTGGTGTAAATGTAGACGATTACTTTTATACCGCGATTAAATTTGATAAATATTATTTTAATTTAACAGAAATAGATGACAAGAATAAACCCATAGGAGCATAGTATGAATTATGATGTTGATTTGTGTGTTGCAAATGAATATAACTCGAGTGAAAATACAATAAACACAGCCTCTGCTGCTTTATTAATCATAGAAATGCAAAATGTATTTAAGGGTGAAATTATATCTGGAAAGCAAATATCTAATGTTAAAAAACTGATTAAATTTGCAGAAGATAAAAAAATGAAAAAAATATTTGTTCGTCATAATGATAGTTCAGATACATCTAACAATATGATTGCTTGGTGGGGCGGAGATCAAATAATCAAAGGAAGCAAAGAGTGGGAAATCATGGATGAATTTGATGCTAGTAATGATATTATTGTAGATAAAAGTCAATATAGCGCCTTTTATCAAACCAATTTAGAAGATATTTTAAAGGAAAACAAAATTACAGATCTCATCGTTTGCGGAGTTATGACTAACTGTTGTTGTGAAACCACTACGAGAGATGCCTTTATGAGAGGGTACAATGTGTTTTTTATCAATGATGCTACAGGTACTATAAATAGTGAGCTTCACGAAGCTGCGATAAAAAATATTTCTTTTGGATTTGCTCGTGTACTTAACACTGGTGAATTAACATCTATCAAATAATGGAATTATCTACTAATGAATAAACTAAAATTAATTATAACCTTATTCTCAAGCATGATTGTCATCTCTTTTAATATGGCTCAGGCTCATTCGGCAGATGCGTCTGAAAAGCCAAATGTAAATGCTATTGCGTTCTTTGGATTTCTTGATGACCCTAAAATAACTGAAATTATTGATAAAAAATGTAATGTTAATTTCTCGCACGACAACTACCCGTCTAATGCAGAATTTTTACATACATTTAACACCAATGCAGATGATTATGATGTAATGATATTTTCTAACTTGATATATGGTAGCATCAAAGATAGATTGCCAAACTTTAAAAGTAATTTATCGAGCGTATCTAATAATTACTACCCATATTTTAAGGATTATTTTAAAACTCATGGATACACACAAAATACGGCGTTTTTTACTCATGCAATGGTTGGTTTCTTATATAATCCAAAGTTAATCAAAGTCTCTCCAGATGATACTATTTTTGATTTATTTAAAAAAGCAAAAAACAATGACGTTATATTAGTAGATGATTCGGGTGAAATTGGTAATTTGGTTACTCAAGCATATAAAGAAAAGTACAACAAGAACAGTCAAACTAAGTTAACGTATAAAAATCTAAAAGAATTAACCCAGAACACCCATGTTTATGTAACTTCTGAATTTAATAAAATATATGATAACCCAAAATTTGCTTTTGCATATATCTGGTCTGGTGACGCTTTACTTTATCTTAAAAAGTCTCATAAGCCTTATAAATTTTTCATGCCAACACATGCAACATCTATTTGCACAGATCTAGTTGTCCAAATGAAAGATACTCCTCAAGCAAAATGCGTGGCTGACGCACTGGCATCACCGGAGTTATTAAAGTATTTTGAAAAGGATTCCTACTATTTTTCCCCATATTTTAAAAATAATATCAAAGACCCAATATATACTCAGGTATATAATCAGGCTAAAGCTAACTTAACTAACTATACAATGATTGAGCCTGTATACGACTTTGAAAATTATTACAATAAAAATTGGGAAAACATAAAGCTAAAGCTATATGAAGAAAATGCATAGTAGCTTCCGTTCAAGAAATATAAATATATTTAAAACTCATACTAAGCGTATTATTTCTCTATCATTGATAGCCTTTTTGCTTATATCTTTAAGCTATTTAGCTTTTATTTTTTATATGAATCGCCATAATGACACAATATCAAATCAACAAGCAATAAATAAAACAAACTCAATACTTCAAAAACAGTTATCATTGCAGCTCTCTATCTTTGTTAATAATATGGATTTTATTAGATATCTCAGATCTGGAACTATAACCAGAAACAAAAATCACTTACAAATGAAATGGGCATTTGCAAAGTTAAACAGGGATTTAATCAAAGGTGTTGAGATCTTTAATTCATATGAAATTTTATATTATGACGGTGAAAAAAATAAATTTTTCACTACTTTAAAGCTATGTTATCTTGGAGACGTGCTTAATGAGACGCTGGGTAACTGTAGTGATTTTATAACTATATATCTTAATAAAGATGCTTATATAAATGAATTGAAAAAAATATCACCAGTAGACTTCACCACCAATAATGGTGATTATAATTATAGCTTTCAGCCATTTTCAAATACATTTGGTGTATTTCATACTCAAAACTATTCAAGGAAAAATAACATCACACTATATCTGAAACATAATGACCAGCCCATGCTTATAGGTTCCATATATTTTCTTGTGCTATTTTTTATACTTGGATTTATTTTTAGCCATCGAGCCTTAAATAGAATCATAAATAATTACCTCATAAACCCTTTAAAATATCTTTATGACGGATATAACAAAGCTAATTCAAATCTCAAGGAGCAACCACATTTTTTATTGGAGTTTAATGAGTTGATACATGTTATCAATGAATATAATTCACGAACGATAAACTCTAAAATAGAAACATTATCAGAAGATATAGCTCATAAGTTGAATAATCCGCTAAATGGTATTGTCGCTATAATGCCAAAAATCATGTCTGAGTGTAAGGCAAAAGCAGAGCTTGATCTTTTGGAAAAGTACATAAAAACAATACATGGACTAACCAAAGATATACTTAATAACTTTAGAGTTAGCACAAAAAGCCAAGAATATGATGATATTAGTGATTCAAGATTTGTAATTGCCGAGTATTTTATAGATAGGATAATTAATGACTATCAAATACAACATCCAAAATGCCAATATAAAATAGAGCATAATTCTATAAGTTGGATTTATATATCTCCCATTGAATTTCAAGACTCTATTCTAAATTTATTAAATAATGCCTACGAGAGTTTGAATGGAAGAAGTGTCAAAAATATACATGTCAAATTACATGATTTGACATCAATCTTGAAAATAGAAATTATAGATACGGGGTGCGGCATCCCAATGAATGAGTTAAATAATGTGATGTCAGGTAAAAGCTTAAAACCTACGGGTAATGGAATTGGCTTAACTTCAGCAATAAAATATTTTCAGAAATTGAATGGCCGTTTGAACATTTCTTCACAAGAAAATTGTGGGACAACTATTGAAGTGAAGATTCAAAAGCATGAGATTCCTGTGTTTTTGACTGAAACAATATTATATGAAGACTTATCAACATTTATTGTCATCTCTCATAATGTTGAGATGATAGTAAAATTGCAAAAGCTATTAGTAAATATTGATAATAATAAGTTTTATTTTACTGATTTAAATGAATATGACTTATTTAAACAAAACAAACCCCATAAAAACATAGTAGCTATTGTAGATGACAGTTTATATATTTCTTTAATCAACAAATACAGTAATGTTCTTGTTGAATTCAAGCATATTTATCTTGTCATATACGACCAGCTCACTATAGACACCCAAAAAACCTTATCCTCTAGAAATCATGACAAGTCTCTTATATGGGCAAATTTTGATAAAATCAACCTAGAAAATATCATTGATTTAGCTTCATAAAAATTACATTTTCAAATATTTTCATGTTTTTTTTCAATCTTGCGTTTTACGCAAGGGATTCCAAAAAAAGTATGTTTTCATTAGCACATGAACACACATAACAAAATATAAAAGCTACAACAAAAACGTAGCCAAACCATAGAGATGCGCATGGACACATATAAAGATATAAAAATATTAGGCGATGAAAAATTAGTAATTCTTGTTAGAAACAAGATGACAGGTGAGGTTTTTGAAATTCCTACTGATACCTCAAGCATTGGATGTAGCAAGAATATTAGCAGTACAGCTAATGATAAGAAAGATCATTGAGTCTTGTGAATTATAATCTGCAAGGGGGCAGCAGCCAACGCCAATGGGTGAAAAAGGCGTTGGATTTGCTGTTAAATTGACGTAGTGGGGGCTGGGGCAGACATAGCCGCTGACTAAGTTGGCAGCGGTGTCTTTGAAGATAGATGAGAGAGGTGAAAATATGAATATCAGCGAAGCAATCGCAAAGTTAGAAGATTTAAAAGCCACCCACGGTGATGTTGATTTTTACCTACAAGGTCGAGTGCAAGACATTCAACACGATGTAAAATCGATTAGCAGTGAGCAATTGAATGGGAGTAATTATATTCTTATTCAAGGTGAAAATGAGTTTGTGGTTTGAGTTGATAAAATGGCTAACCAATACAGCGGCAGTTTAAAGCTGATACTAGAAGCAAAGCACAATAAATCTTTAGAGCTGATTTTTAAAGAGTTTGTGCAGAAAGGCTTTACGTATAACGATGTATGCACACTGACAGGCTTTAAATACAGCACTGTTCGCAAGTGGGCTGATTATTGCAATGTAAAATTGGCGCATGTTAAGTCATCGGTTGAAAGTGTTAAGAAAGAGATTACAACAAAACATTCCAGTGTGATTGATATGTTGAGAACTAAAGAAATTAACCGAGTAAATGCACTAAGTAGGGAGTGGCAATAATGGGAAGCAAAGTGATGTCGCACGAACAGCTTCGAGCATTATTAGAGAAAAACAACAATGCTGCGTCAATTGCGTTTGACCCATTTGACGATATCGAATTATTGAAAACAGAAATTAACAAGATTTGCGTTGAGCCTAAGACTCAAGGCGAGTAACCAAAGTAAGTAAAACAAAACGGAGAAAAATGGATGAAAACTCAAGGAAATAAAACAGTGAAGAAACAACTAACAAAATTAATGGCTTTGTCGTTGACAGGCGCTATGGCAGTTGGGCTATCAGCTTGCGGTGGCGGTGGTGGCAGTAAAAGTGGCGCGCATAACACGCCAAGCACTGGCGAAATCAAGATATTTCCAACAGAGCGTACTGCGGCTTCTGTTATGGCACTTGAAGTTAATAATGTCAGTGGGATGGATAACTCAGGGAAGATATACATAGATGCTTTTCAAAATGATGATTACACGGTATATGATGGTAAAAGCAGTAATTCGTTCTGTACGCCAACAATTTGCTACAAATCTTGTGTGAGCGGTCAGTATATTAAACCAAGTGATTCATGCTTTATTTATATTGCCGCTAAGAATGTGGTTCCTTATGGTTCAGCACCTGTGACATTAAAAAATATTATTAGTATTACAAATAATGGCAAAGTGTATAATCTCAATTTAGTGTTAAATGGTATTTTATACGCGCTACCACAATATGATTATGCAGGATATAGCAGCCTTTTCATTAAAGAAAAAGACAAGACGGAATGGTCAGCACAATTAGGCAAAATTGTTGATAGTAATGATAATTACATCACTGTATCAGCATTAGGTATTAATAATTTTGGTATTCCTTTTTTCGCAGACAGCGTAAGAAATCAGATTTCTTCACAAGCTGATAATCCAAACAGTGGCGCATTTCAGAACTGGGGGAAAGCGCCTAGCATAACCAAGGTCAATACAATTGCTTTTGACAAGGATGATACCCCTTATATCGGTGGCGATGGCTCACATGATATTTACACATTGGGTAACGGCACGTGGTCAAGTATTGGCACACCAGACGCTGTTATCACTTCAATTAAACATATTGGATTTGATCAAAATGACACGATGGTAATTCAAGGAAAGCTACCTTCAACACCATCATTCTATATTAGAGCTGCCAATAAGACGTGGATTCAATCACAGAATATTAGTATGCCACAAGGGCTTACGAATGCAGTTCTTGGTTTTTCTGTTGCGCCTGATGGCAAGATTTATACTTCTTTAGCGAATCAAGGCAACACCTATAGCTATACCAATACATGGTCAAATGGCGATGGCAATGTTGTAGACGCTACAACTGAGGTCAATGGATTATACGCGGATAGTGCAGGCAATTTATTTGCAGCAGCGGGTGATAGCGTTTATGAAAAAGCCTCAGGCAGTAATGCTTGGGTAAGCTTAGGCAAGCCCGCACAGAGTAAAGTTTTAGCGATTGCTCAGGGTGTGATGTTGACGGTCACGGGTGACGTGGATTAAGAGAAAAAAGAAAGAGAAGAAAGAGAAGAAAGAGAAATGTTTAGCAGATACTTTTTACATTTTTTACGAAGTCCCTTAAGTCTTTTGTTGGCAAGCACGCTATTGTCTGCCTGTGCAACAAATGCCAAAGAGCCAGTGTCAACGCAAACCATCAAACCAACGGCTAGTGCTAAGGTTATTAAACCTGTATGCCCAGATGGTTTTTGTGTTGTTTCTAACAAGAGCTTAGCAACAGGTGACAGCAATGTGCAGTTATCACGCTATGTGACGACTTCAACGGCTATCAGTTCAAAGCAGATGAATCCATTGCAATTGGTTAGTGATTATCAATTTTCACAAAAGACAAGCAATGTGGAATCAGCAGTCACACAGATTTTGACAGCCAGTGGTTATCACCTTGACGATCAACAATCCCAAGGTGTACTACCATTATTGTCGTCTCCATTGGCAGTGAATCAATATAATCTGCATGCATTAACTGCCATAAGTGCGATTCAAACCTTGTTGGGTAATGATGTTTTAGTATCTGCTAATCCTATTACAAAGGCGGTTAGATTGAGCCTATCTGAGCGCTATATTGCACAAACAGGGCAATCAGCGAATAAAGTTAATAGGCTTGTTGATTTAACCGTCTTAAAAAACAAAAATAAAAAATCATCAAACGATCTTCATGATCAATGGCTGGTTTTAAGTGGTGATAATGAGATAACGCAACCACTTTCATTTTCTGGTGATGATTCAAATCTTGCAAACAATGACAAACAAGATGCAGAAAATAAGCAAAATGAGATTCAAGGGTTAGCCCATTACATCCTAGTTGTTTCTCCGTTTTTATCAGACGTACAAGCTCATCTCATTCAAAGTGCGTATGATCAACTAGGTTTTTCAATGGGCTTTATCAAGGCGGTTAAGTCACAACATTTAGTGGCTTACCGCAATGATAAAACACAACACGTTTGTGTTGCAGCGAGCAAAGCAAATGCACAATTATTTAGTCATAATACTGTCTTTTACGGTTTCAAAGGACAAAGTATCAGTGATGTTCTAACACACTGGCAAGCGCAAACTAAGGTTAAGATTGATGTATCGGATGTACCCGATTCAGTGCTTCATGCCAAATTAACGCAAAATCAAATTTTTAAAGGCAGCTTGTCGAATAGTGATTCCGTGGATAACGCTATCGACAATCTATTTCAAACCATTGCGTGGGAGAGAGGGGAAAAACAACATGGTTAAGCGTATGTTCAATTCAACAATGGGTGTAACATTCGGTTTATGTGCGCTATTGTCAACCTCGGCAAGTTTTGCCGATGATATGGCAGTAGCAGCCAACGGAGCAATGTCACCTAAGGTTTCAATCAATCAAACATTTAAAACAAATCACATTGATCTGCGCTTTTCCACGTTGTTAAAGGATGCGTTAAAGAATGGTGATAATCAAAAACTTCAACCTGTATTTTATTTTAATCAAAGCAGTGGGGTGATGGCGTATGCTTTGACCGACAAAGTTGCGCGCGCCTTATCAGACAAAGATCGCAATGTTTATCAACTCATCGCAGGGGAAAGTGTTAGAGAAACCATTAATCGATGGGCAAAATTTAATAACTATACGGTAGTTTATCAGACCGATGTTGATTTCCCAATTACACAAACGACAACGCTTTATGGGCAGTTTTTAAGTGAAGATGGTGGTTCTGTATTGGCACAACTATTGGCATCACTTCAAGGCACCACAAATCCATTAAAAGCAGTTGCCAAATCAAATCACGTTTTACTCATTCAAAGTGATCAATATTCACCAACCTTATTGACGCCAGCCGCTTAGGGGAAATTTCATGCAAAACAACACATACAAAAGTCATAATTGCACCCAAAAAACGTCAAAACAGCTATTTTTGACTAAAAATAACGCAAATATACATGGCTTTTTACGGCTAAATATAATGGCTATTTTATCATTTTCTATACTGGGTTTATCGGGTTGCGCGTTAAATATGAAAGCAACGGAAGATCAGGCAAATCATAATATTAAGGCAACAGACCATCTCGTTAATCAAGCGCAGATGAAGCCAAGTAGCGCATTGATTCAGTTTGACAAAGGAATCTTTGTTGCGGATAAGGCATTTAAGGTTAAGGAAAAACCACAGCCTTTGCCTCAAGTGTTTGATGAGGGATTTTATTTTAACAGTAATCAAAAGCTCACTTTAACACAGGTTTCTAATACCATTTCCGAGGAAACAGGGGTGATGATTCGTGTTTCAAATGATGCTAAAGCCTATATAGAAAATACCGACAAATCAACAGGTAAAAATGGAAGCAATCAAAGCAATGTCGTCAATAATCAACCGCCATTAACTGGTCATCAAGATGGTAAAGAAGATAACAAAGAACCAACAATGCAATTGCATTTTACAGGTACGCTAAAAGGGTTATTAAATCAAATCACCTCTAACAATGGCTTGTATTGGCAATATGATCACACTACAGGGATTGTGCAAATTTTCCATTATGAAACCAAGACATTTGAAATTGATTTATTGCAGGGTAAAACACAAGTCAAAGACACCATTAAAAACAGCAGCTCGAATGATACATTAACACCGCAACTAAGCAGTGTTGACTATGACTCTGGGCAAACCAACCAATGGCAGGCGGCGGTTGATGTACTAAATAATATTATTGGTGGTAGTGGTAGTATTGGCGCATCACCCGAGTCAGGTTATATCACTGTCACCACAACACCTGATTTAATGGCACAAGCAGCCAGCTATATTGATAGACTCAATAAAGCGGCAAGAAAGCGTATTGCGATTAAGGTAGATATTTATGATGTTGAGGCGACTAACGGTTCAAACTATGGCTTAAATTGGAATGCCATCTATAAAACCACAAGTGCTGCTTTGAATTGGGATACGACAGGGATGCCTAATGCGTTGCCGAATCCTTTTTCATCAACCATTCAAACAGCGATTGCAAAGGCGGCAATCAATTCAGGGATATTATCAGGCAGTCAGTTTATTTTTAGTGCTTTACAAAGTGTTGGTAAGACAACGTATGTTAAGGGAGATACGGCTTATACGGTCAATGGACATCCTACGGCTTTGAATATCAGCACATCAATTGCTTATGTTAAGGAACGTGATGTCACTGTTACAGGTGGCGATACTGGTAGTGTTCAGGCAAGCACGACACCTGGTACGATCAACACAGGCTTTTTACTTAAATTCATGCCACGCATCATCAAAGGTAATGAGGTGCTTTTAAATTTATCTGTTGGCATGTCGTCACTTAAAAGCATGCGTGAATCAAAAACAGGCTCAGGTGACAACGAGAGTTACGTTGAGCTGCCAACGACTGAATCAAAAAACTTTATGCAAGCCTTGCCGCTTGAATCAGGGCAATCATTTATTTTGGCAGCCTTTCATGATGACGGTGCCAGTGTCGGTGAAAACTCAATTGATGGTAAGCACTGGGCATTAGGCGGCAATAAAGCCACTTCTAAAGTGCATGATATGACGGTTGTTGTCGTCACACCTTACATTATCAGTAATAACTAGCCAGACAGGTGCGCAATATGTTAATCAGTGAACAATATCGACATTATGGCTTTAATGCCCGAATCACCAGTCAAAGCAGGCGGCAGTGGCTTAAGGAATTTAAAGGGATTAAGGCAAAACTAGGTGTTTACCTTGCCTCAGGTCAGTTAAGTTTGACGTATGCCGATGATGGCAAACTGGGTGCAAAAGGTAAGGTGTCTTTTGTTGGTGCTTTAGCGCATGTTTATCAAAATGCCATTGTGATTAGTGATCAGATTTTTAAGGATTCAAACGATGCGCAAAATCCGCAAAATGCGAAAAATGAGCAAGATAGGCAGAATGAGTCAAGCGCATTAAATAAAAGCTATTGGTTTGGCTGTGTTATTAATGGCAACTTAATTCCGACAGGATCAACTTTACCGAATCCGACAGGTGATGATGTCGCTTATTCCAGTGATTACTTTTTCAGTGAATCTAAGCTTTTTGAAATGCTACCTCTTTTGGTATCACAATTAAAAGAGCAGCTAAGTCAGGATAGTGCGATTAAAGTGATTTTAGCAGTAAATGATGACATTATTAGAAGCCAAATTGAGATGTTGTTATCTGTATTGTTGGTTGAACTAGAGGATATTGAACCTCTTTTAGCGACCTTTGAATTACTGCCTAAAAAACAACTATCTTCCTTAACTTTAAAGCCGATTAAACCAAGTGTGTCAGGTAGTAAGTTATTGGTGCTTATCATCGTGGTTGGGTTGATTATTGGTGGCTTTAGCTATTATCGACACCAACAGCAAGTACAATCTTTACAAAGCGCACGTGATGCTCAAATTCAGAGGAGTATTAGAGCGCGTCAAGCCAATTTAGCGATGTTGAAGTCAAACTTTATTCAAATGTTAAATAAAGTCAATGCTCACCGTGTCTTAACGGTCATTGATGATCAACTGAAAGCGCTTACTTATTTAAGCCAAGGATGGGTGCTTAATAGCATAGATTACACGCAAGATCAAAGAGATACACTCGTGTTGAACTATCATCGCTTAGGCTATGGCAATTTAAATGGTGTCCTTAAGCTTAATGAGACGTTAGGCTCACCAAAAATGGACATCGATCAAGGTGCCAACAATGCCAAGATGTATCTTCAGATTAAAACACTAAGTGTTTCTGACCAAGATCATCTCATCAATGCCAGTGCGTTTGACAATGCTTCATCCAGAGTGATGCAGATGAGCGCGTTTATTTCAGCGTTGCAGTCATCAACACAGCTCATTGGCACAACACTGAAATATCAACTACAAAGCAGTCAAATTAAAAACAACAAACAGGTGCAGGACATTCTTGTTACAGGCACGACATCATTAGGGCTTTTAGCATTAATTGACGCAGTTAAAGCAAAGCAGTTTGTCATCATTAACAGCTTGCATCTTTCATTTAATGACAAGGCGATCAGTGTCATTAATCAGTTTCAATTTAAAGGGGTTATTTATGAATAAGAGAGTAAAGTATTTAGCGAGCCTTGGTATCAGTTGTTTTGCGTTAAATATATATGCAGCAGATGCTTCAAATGCAACAAACATCAAAAAAACCAAAACCACTGAAAGCAATCCAACGATGCAGATTGATCAATTAACGCAGCAGATGCAGTTAGAACAAGCGCATAATGCGCTGTTAAGTGAACAGGTAAAGTCTGCGAAGTTAAAAGCTGATCTGGATCATCTTCAAACAAATGGTGATCCAGCCCTTTCAATGCAAGTGGATGTTTCTCCTACATCTTCTGCTTCTCCTACTTCTTCGGCACAGACAGCGAATGTTAGTAGTGCAACAAAACCGCAGATGACAGACTATGACCAAGGATTCAAGCTGATTCAGGTATCAGGTAATGCTAAAAATCCAACGGCTTTTATTCAATATCAAGGCAGTGTGGCGCAAGTTAAAAAGGGTGATGTAATTGCGGATATCTGGACGGTTCAAAAAATCACCTCGGCTTATGTTTTACTCATGAACCAGAAAAACAAAATAACACAGCAATTATATATTGCAGCAGCGCCACAGATATCTTCTAAAAAATCAGACAACAACGGATTTAATCCGTTTAATTAAGGGGTGAAATAATGGAATATCAACAGTTAAGCGATTTAAGCTATCGACCTAACCGTCTATTGTTTGAATCACAATTATGTAAAGAGGATAAAGCAGATTTTGCACTAGGCGAAGCCAATGGCACGCATTTTGTCGCATTGATTGATATTAATAAATGCCATGATCAAACCTTACTTAATCGCATTGCCAATTATCGCTTACAGGCAAAGTCGGAATATCAGCTA
This sequence comes from Cysteiniphilum halobium, assembly GCF_003574425.1. Classification (GTDB taxonomy): domain Bacteria; phylum Pseudomonadota; class Gammaproteobacteria; order Francisellales; family Francisellaceae; genus Caedibacter; species Caedibacter halobius. The sequence goes on from NZ_KZ984542.1 coordinate 20,673, forward strand.
AATGACAGTAAAACCTACTTTGTAAAGCCCAGTGTGCTTGCCGAAGCTAGAAGTAAGGTTGACGATGGCACATTTTATGATGGCAAAAAACTACTGGCTGATTTTGATCAGTTATTGCAAATAGCGATCAATCGTAAAGTCACTGATATTCATGTCATTGTGCAGCCATTAGGCGCACGTATTGAATTTAGACAATTCAGAGAACTGGTGCTGTATAAAGAATATGATGTGCAATATATCAACTCACTGATAGCAGCGATCTATAATGACCAAGGTGAAGAGCAGTCCAAAGATGGTGAATTTAACCCATCAAAGATTCAACAGACAGTGATTGAACGCTTTATTGATCAAAAGAAATACCGTATTCGTTTTTCATCAATGAATATTGATTCAAGTAACGCAGGAGCAAATAAGCACTTACTTTCAGCTTACTATGCGCCACTACGTATTTTACCAACAGATATGAGTGCAATTAAACCCTTAGCTGAATTAGGCTATCGTCAAGATCAGCTTGCTTTGTTAACGCATACAATTTTAGCTGATTCAGGCGTTGTGATTTTTTCAGGGCAATTGAATTCGGGTAAATCAACGACACTTGGCTCATTGCTTAAAATAATTCGATTCAAATATCCGAGTAAGCGCGTTGTGTCAGTTGAATCACCGCCTGAGTATATTATTGATGGCGTGATGCAACACCCAGTGCATACCTCTGTTGATATGAGTGATCAAGAGATGTCACAAGCTTACAAACGTGCGATGAATGCCTGTGCCAGATCGGATATGAATATTGGTTTTATTAATGAGATTAGAAATGAAGATACCGCAGGATTTGCCAAATGGGTGGTTGAAGCAGGGCATTTATTTTTATCGACCGTTCATGCACAAAGCGCATTAGGTATTGTCAATCGCCTACAGTCGTTTGGCATTGAGCGCGACATTGTCTGCTCACCTAAGTTTATTCAGTTATTAGTCAATCAAGCCTTAATACAGACGCTATGTCCACATTGCGCTTTAGGTATTGATGCGACTACTAGTGAAGATGAAGATACTCAAGCGATGTTGTTAAGATTACATAGTATGCTTAAAACATATGTTCTCACCGATTATCTTTCTGCTATTCGGTTTAGAAATAAGCAAGGGTGTAGTCATTGCACTGGTGGTATTAACGGCTTAACAGTAGTTGCTGAAATGGTCAAGCCAACTGGCGAGCTGTTAACTTTACTCAGCCAAAATAAGCACATTGATGCTTATTTATACTGGCGTGGTCAGGGCGCGTTAACCGTAAAGGAATCTGCCATTTTAAAAGTCATCCAAGGCGAAGTGTGCCCAAGCTCATTAGAAGCAGAATTGGGTGCTATTAATGAAGTTGATATGCTCGACTCTTTAGGGGATGTATTTTTCAAAGAGATTTTATGTCCATTTTTAGAGAAATCATCTATTGAAAAAACAAGTGAGACACATCATGCAATGGTTTAATAGCATCAAACAGGTGACAAGTAAAGAAAGCAGAAATGCGTTCGCGCATTCAGCGCAACATAGAGTAAGTAACAGTCTCTATAGCCCGCTAAAACAACGCTTTATAGCCTTTCAGTTTAACACAAAGCAACGCACTGCTTTTTATGAAACGCTAATGATGTTGTTGGAGGTTGGCAGCTTTTCGAATGCTATTGCTCAGATGTTAGAGACTTACAGCAAACATGCACGTAAGTATTTTGATAACAGACAAGTCATGATTGAGGTTTTAAAAGACATTCAATATCGCCATAACAGTTTAGGTTTCAGCTCATTTGACGCGATGCGTCCTTATTTGCCAAAGACTGAGCTAATGATGCTTGCCAGTGCTAAGGAAATTGACAAAACAGCCATTGAGAACACTTTATCTGTTACACGCAAATTAAGCAGCATGAAAAAACGCATTAGCAAAAGCCTTGTGTCACCAATGGTGAATTTTGCTGCGATGATTGGCTTGTTAATGATGGTGCATTTCACCTTAAAGCCTGTCGTTGAAAGCACAGGTAAAATGGCAAGTTTAGCGGCTAGTACCAAAGTATTGTTTGGTTTGAGTGATTTAATCGTAAATCAATACATTGTTCTGGTATTGGCAGTCATTATTTTATCGATTGCCGTAATCATTACTTTACCGCAAGTGACCGCGCAATGGCGTATTGTGATTCTTGATAAGTTACCTGTTTTTTCAATTTACAAAAAAGTCATGATGATCCGTTTTCTGATTACCTTAGCCTTGATGCTCAAAGGTAATGATAAAAACAGGACAAGTCGTTTACCGATTCCTGAATCGATTAAAAGCATGGTGCGTTTTAGTAATCGCTATTTGTGTTTTTTTATTCATCGTCAACAACAGCTTATTACTCAAGGTAAAAGCTCAGGCGAGGTTTTAACACAAAGCGGATTATTCGCAAAAGACACTGTCGCCATGATTGAGATGTACAGCAAGTCCAATCAGTTAGAGCGGGGGATTTATGCGCTAGGGCACGATTATTTAGATAAGCAGATTGAAAAGATGGAGTCTACCTTTCAGGTGATCAACTACCTATTTTTAGTGGGATTAGGGGCATTTATGGCATGGTATGCGATGCTGATTTTCAGCTTGCAGAGTGCGTTTTCAGGTTAATTCAATGGATCAAAGAGGAGAGTATAAAGTGATTAATTCAGGCAGCTTAAAAAATAAAGGTAAGCAACATAAGCAATATAAGCAATACAAACAACATCGACAAGGTGGCTGGGGCTTAATTGAAATTATTATTGTGCTAGCGATTATTTCCATCTTAGTGGTGTTAGTGATTGCATTAGGCACCAAAGCAACCAGTAAGGCTAAAGATCAAAACATTACAGATACTGTTGAATTCATCTCGAAAGGCATTAATGAGATGTATGCTTCAACGGGGAATTACACAGGTTTAGTGACAGCAGATGCAATTCCCTTGGCACCTAAGAATATTTTGCATGGGGCAGGAGCTGCTCAAGTGATGGGTACACCTTGGTATGGTGGCAATAATGCCTCAACCATCACTCTTGAACCGACACCAACCAATAGTCAGTTTATCGTGACATTGAATCAAATCCCGAATGATGATTGCACCAAGATTGGCGGGGCATTTTTTAATGTGGCTGCATCAATTTCAGCTAATGCAGTAGTTGCTGCGAATCCGCATGCTTTGGCAACACAATGTGCAGCGGGTGCAGGAGGCAATTCTGATTTAGCGCTGACGTTTAATTGATCATTGCAAAGTATTAAAAGACAAAAGGTAATTGACATGGCACAGCAATCTATACAACCAAACAGATCAAAGGCTTTGAAAGCGAATAAACAAAGAAAACAAAGCAAAGAGCAAGGCTTTATGCTGTTGTCTTTGGTTTTTGTATTAATGATTGTCTCAATGATGGTTGTAACTTATTACTGGCATCAAGCCGAAGAAGAGCGCGCCACTAAAGCTAAAATATTAGGAAACCAACTAGCTGAATATGTCTCTGCGGTTGAAGCAAGGCTCTCAGGTGATACCACGTTTGCGGTTGGCAACTATGCGGATTTGAACTTTTTGAAAAGTGCTACCTGTCATGGTGGTACTTCACCGAATGATTATGTGCCGTGTGATTTTGCTTTTACGATGTTTCAGCATGATTTAATGGCGAATAATCCAGTGACACAGGTAACAAATATCACAAACCCACGCAAAACAGCGACAATTACCTTGTCAGCCATTAGCAAATTAGACGGCAATGCGCGTGTAATCTCCCCTTATTTAGCAGCAATTGTTTTAAGTGCTGCTAAGGCGCATTTAGGGGCGGATCAGCATGCTGTTTATAACGGTGCTGCCACATGGCATTTTGATCGTGCAACGGCAGTCATTAGCGTTGATGTTAATGTGGTTGGCACCAATAGCGTGTGGTTGAGAACCGATGGTGGCAATATGATGTTGGCTGATTTGCACTTTGATCCAACACAGCCTGTTAATCATCGACAAATTGATAATGTATCTAATATCAATATAAACAATGCCGATGCCCAGATTAATGGCAATGGGAATTTGACAATACAAAGTATTGGTCAAATGAATCAGGTGGCAGCCGAGCTTATGCAGAAAGCCACGAATAATTACCAAGTCACGGCAGGACAACAGGCGTATATTGGTGGCAATGTTGCCAAGTTGGTCGGTGATGCTCAGGCTGATGTTGCCAGCGGCAGCAATCAGATCACGATTGACCCAAGTAAAATCACCTTTACAGGGGTGGATTTTGATGACAACAGCACAACAACTAATCTCAACTCAAGCATTACCAATATTAATCGCAATAATGGTCAGGTGTATTTAGGAAATCAGTCAGGAGTTGCGGGTGATTCAAATGTCACCGTTAATGATATGACGATTCATGCCAATATCAATGGTAAACAAGATCAGAAGTTAAGTGATTTAATAAAAAATATAGGAATAGAACCTCACGATGGTTATTGCAGCAATAAATGCGTTAACCTCCCATTTTCAGTCACCACAGGAAGAACAGGACATGCACAGCTTACTATTTATGGTGGCTCACGAAGTGTTTATGGCGGTGCCTATATATTGCTTAGGTTAAAGCACAATGGAACGGTACTAAAGCAGTATGGAATCACAATGAATGAGCATGAGGGAACCTATGCCATTGCTAACCCTATGTTTCAGTATGACTTTAAGGGTGCAATTAACACCACATACACAGGGTTTGCAGTCGCTGATGATGGTGGGGGTAATAGAGACCCACAATATTTAGGTTGGTCATATATTCCATATTGAAGATTTGACAATAGAAATAACCAACAAAAAAAGAAAAAAATAGGAGAAAAGAATGAAATACAAACCAAAAGAAATCCACAAAGTAATTGCTAACGGCAAAGTAGGCTTCAAAGTCATCGCATGGGATGAGACTTACTCACAAAAAGGCGAGGAAATGACGACAGTAACGCTATTGCTTGAAGATAGCAGTGGAGTGACGAAAGAAATCAAAGATCACTTTTTAAATTCTGAAAAGATGATTTTTAAGTTAGGGATTTTTGCCAAAGCAATTGGCGTTTATGACAAGTATATGACATGTGAATTAGAAGAAAGCGATGTGTTGAATAAGACTGGGCATTGCAAAATTGATCGAATTGATAATCCATTTAAGGACGCTCAAACAGAGAAAATTATTGCGATTACTGAATACTACGAGAAGAAGTAAAAACAGTAAATAATTGAAGTGAAAGAATACAGGTAAATAAAGGCATAGAGGTGTGGTGATGAGCCAAGAAAACAACAGCAACCAAGAGATAAAAGAAAACAAAGAGCGTGTCGGGGATGTTTCAGATGATTCACTGATGAATGGTGATGATACTGCTTCTGGCTCAGCTCAAAAGAATAATGGCGCATATCATCACCCATCACTTATGCAAGCTGTTTTGGGTTTGTTTGGCTTTGGTAGTCGTAGATCGAGCAACACCAAAAAAACGGATAAAAATCCATATAACAGTGAAACACAAAAAAGCACAGTCAAATCAACTAAAAATAATGTTGTAGATAATGCTAAAAATTGCCAAGACGAACCAAGCAAACAATCTACAAAAGATAGTAAAGTAAAAGGCAGCGCAAAAAGCACAAATAAAACAAATAAAACAAAAAGTAAAAAGCCATTTTACCTATTTATTGTTGTTTTTGCGGTAGTCATTATCATTGTATGGGCGACATCATTTAGTGGTGGCACATCTTCACAAACTGCGCCATCGATGGAATCTATGCCAACGGTGAATAAATCTGCTGCCACAGATCACATTAAAAAGACAATGGCAGCTAGTATAAAACAGCCATCTCAGGCAGCTATCTTGCCAACTTCGTCAGAAGATACGAGTACCACAGGAAATAGTGCCGAAGCACATGCGACACCAAGCATGAGTATTGGTGTGACAGACAAGAATTTAACGCAAATTTCAACTCTGTATCATGAAAACACTAAGGTGTTATTAAAAGCGATTGAATCACTTAAAACTGAGATTCAAGCACAAGCTAAATTGATTCAAAACTTACAAACCGATAACCAGAATTTACAGCAAGCGATTGCGACTAATCGGGCGCAAATTGGATCAGTCAATGAGGCGGTTAAATCTGTCAGTGACAATCAGCAGTCTTTTGTTTCACATGCTGATTTTGTGAACTATGCCAAGGCAAATACTCACGCACTTGATGGCATTGCTCAATTAATCCAAAAGGGATTCGCTCATAAAGGACTAGCCTCTAGTGCTGATTTACCATTTGAGGTAACAGGTTTTACCACGTTAGTGGATAGTGGTTCTTGTCAGGTAATGACCAGTCATGATGGCGTTTATCAAGGTGTTTTAATCGGTGATTCACTGATGGGATGGGCGTTAAAAAGTAGCAATTGCAATAATCATATTGCGGTATTCACCCAAGGTTCAAAACAAGTTGTGGTTGGAGGTGTGCAATGATTTTTTTGCGTTATTTACGTTATATTTCAATGTTAAGTGTTGCTACCTTGTTATGTAGTGCAAGTTTCGGTGATGTGGTATTAGGTAACAATACCAATGAAAACAACGATAGTGCAAACAACGCACCCAGTGCTAAGATGCTTGAAAACAATAAGCAGCTTGTCGCTGTTGGTTTAACCAAAGTTGACAACCTTGTGCCAAGTGACATTGATATTAATGGCATTAAGCTCACGGTTGCCCAAAAGCATCAAGCAGTTGTTTGGGGATTATCTGAGCAACAAGAGCAGCGTTATGTCGCTTTAATGCGTGGCAAGATGGGCTTTTATTACAGAGCGAATCAAACCGATTTATCACCTGTTGAGATTTTAGGGATGGCAGCTAACAGCGATAAAGAACGCAACCAATATGCCGAACAATATGCCAAGCTTGATAATGACAAAGTGGGTAGAGAACTGGCATGGAGTCATGCAGCATTTGATGCAAAGCGCAAGCTATATTCAAATATGCCGATGGTGAAAGCCTTTGATTATAAACCTTTTTCGCCTTACAACCGTCAGCCTGTTACTTTAAAGCAAGGTGATAGCTTTAACCTATTTTTCACCTTATCAGATTCAATGTCTTATGTGATGACGTACCTGTTAAGACGCATGGGTGATAATCCAAATTTTACCTTAAATGTTTACATCAAAAATGCGACAGCAACTGAGGTTCAGCAATGGGCGCATGATCAAAATATCCCCTTTGCTGATGTAGCCAGTGGCAAGATCACGTTAAATAACCAAAGTCCGTTGTTTGTTCAGTTTAAGTCATTGCCGTATGCGTTTAAAGTGACACGTAACGATAAAGGTCAGCGCATTAGTGAAGTTGTTAATCTGGGGAGTTTTTAAGATGTTTTACTGCCAAAAGACCTTGGCATTGAGCTTGATGCTATTGTTTACAACCAGCGTATATGCAGAGGTTAAGCTACGGATTAATCCAGATGCCGATGTGCATAGTCAGGCTTTTCAAAGTGCAGTGATGAATGCGTTTGATAAAAAGCAAAACGCACAGCTTACTAATAGCACACAAGAGATTCAAAAAGCCAATCATCAATTACTGGAAACAGCAACAGCGGATAATTTCAAAGCAAAATACCAACATACAACGACTAAAGCCTTTCAATTTGTCAGTAATAACAGCCCATTAACCGTTGGTGTGCAACCGAATATAGACAAGCCACAAAAAATAAGTCGTCCTTTGTATTTCATGGGTGCGGATAAAGTGTCTTTACATTGGTATCAAGCCAACAAAGCGGTTTTAAACAAACTCAATGCCACAGGGTTTGCATTGAATGTTAGTGCAAATCAGCTAAAGACCTTAAATGAACAGTTAGGCATTCATTTAGTCAATGCAAGTACACAAGGGTTGGCGCAATCATTTAATGTCACACATTATCCGTTTTTAGTGACGGCTAAAGGCATTTTTCAATAAGGTAGCAGGGGATATTTAGCGATGGCAAAGAGCAATCAAAGCAGCAACAACAATGCACCGATTCGCAAATCATTTAAGCGCAAGCTATCTACGACCATTCCGCAGAGCATTACTTTTGCGTGGGTTATTTGCATGATCGTTAGTTGTTACACATGGTCAAGCAATGGCTTTAACTCAGCCTTGATTAACGCCCAAGAAAAGGTGCTTGTTCAGCGCATATTTTTATTAGGCAACGCGCATTTTATCTGGAGTTGGGGATACTTAAAGGGCATGGACAGTTGGCGTGATGTCAAAAACCATGTTGAGCAAACACAAAGCTATCAGACAGCCGTTGATCAATTACACAAGACAGATTGGTCAGATAATTTTTTAAGCCGTAGCGTGCTATCGTCTTTCCCATTTTTAAGCACATGGTGGCGATATATAAAAGCGTTTTTTATCTTGGCTTGGCAAAATTTACTTTACGTTTTACTGAAATTAGCCGAGAGCATCTTTTTTATTCCAGTGATTATTTTATCGATGATTGCGGGCTTTTTTGACGGTTGGATAGTGGGGCGCAATATTCGCAAAGCTGAACACGATTCAGAATCTGCCTTTAGGTTTCACAAATTTATTTTGTTTTTGCCGTTGGTGTTATCGGGTGTTTTGACCTTGCATTTAGTGCTGCCTTTTGAGGTCGCACCCGCACTCTTGTGCTTGGTGTTAATGTTCATTGCCTTTTACTACTCTGGATTTGCAGCCCAGAGATTCAAACAGAAGCTTTAAGGTTACGACAGGAGGAAATATGTCAGTCATTCAAAAGATGCCCATGCGGTGGGTTGGGGTTCTTTTACTTATACTGTCGGCAAACGGTTTATGTTTCGCGCAAAGTGGAGTTAAAAGTAATCTAACGCGCATGATGTTGGTTAATGAGATAAGCCAGATAAATGCTGCCATTTATGTCGCACGTGAAGCTGACAAAGCACAGAAAAAGCAAATTGAAAATGGGGTTGTTCGAGACGTTTTCCATTTCAGCGCATGGCGTGATAGTCAGGGAATTTTACATCAAGGCTTAATTGATGATTTGCAGTCGATTAAACAGGGTATTCAAGCCTATTTAAAGCCAGAAGTGATGCCGATTGTTCAGATTAAGGCATTACATGGTGATTACACGCATATACAAAAAGCAGCATCAAAAAACACTGCAATCAAGCAAGACAACGAGGGTTAAAGCAATGGCGTTTAGCATTCCAGATACAGCAAGCATTATTAAGTTCTTTGAGCAAGGGGCTGGGGTCAATGTTGGCAGCATTGAGATGTTGGTCAAAGGCACTGCGTCCATTTTATGTATTGTATGGGCGGGTTGGGTGATTAGCGCCTTGATTAAAGACGAACAGGTCGATGGATGGGAGTTGGCATCACGTGGCACCTTAATTGTCGTCATTGTTAGCGTGTTTATGGTAACGCTTTGGGCAGCTTATTAGTAATAACAAAAAAATCAAACAACATAAGAAAGAGGTGAAGAATGAGAACTGTAAAAAACATTAAAAAAAGCATTGTCGCTGCGATTGCAATATTCGTTGCGCTGTTGTCACGATTGAGCTTTGCTGATGATTCGATTATTCCAACGGTCGATACTGGACAGCAAGGTAAAAGTTGGATGTATACCTTTAATTACTATATGGCTAACTATGCAGCACCGATTGTTTTATATGGTGGCTCGATTTTCTTATTAGCCAGTTCTTGTTGGGGGATGTATGGCGGTTACAAAAAATATCAACAATCGCAAGACTTTGGCGAGTTTAAAAATTCCTTAGTTGGCGGGGTATTGATGATTACGATTGCGGTCATTCTATTTGCTTTTGGTGGTCAGATATTAACGAAATGGCAAGCGTCGATCAGTTAATGTTTTAAGGGGATAGTCGCATGAAAACACCAAGTTCCACAGGATTAACACACGCTTATCCAATGTTTAAAGGTTGCTCAATTGAAGAGATTGGCATGCTGTTATTGGTATGTATTGTGATTGTATTAGGGATTCATGTGTTGATCACATTGGTATTAGCCTTTAGCACACATATTGCATGGAATTATTTTCGTTTTGGCTTAATTGCTGTGGTTGTGATTGCTGTGTTGGCATTGCGATTTGTTGCTATTCCTTGGTTTGCAAGCAAAAAGAAAGGCAAACCGAATAACTTTTGGCGTTTAGGATTAGCTAAGAAATTTAATTCAGGGTTGCAATTAAGGCGTACTGGTTTCTGGGATACACGGCTAATGATTAATGATGATGCAAGTATCAAGAAGAGCAAAAAAACTAAAAAAAGTTAAAGAAAAGCAAAAGAAGTAAAAGAAGCAAAAGAATTAAAAAGAGTAGGTGGGATTAATATGATGGAATTTATCAGGTCAATATTGGCAGGGTTATCGCGCAAGACACAGGTTGATGTGTTTAGTGTGTGGCGTTATGACCAGTTCTTAAAAACCGTGATTAAAATATTATGGGTGGTTATTTTTATACTGGTTTTTGTGATTTATCTTTTATATCGCGGCTGGTCAAATGCGCCAACCTTAGAGCGGTTTCATATATCCCCTGCTTTGGCGCAAGTCGGTGGTCAAGTGACACCTAACACAGTCACCAAAAGTGATGTCTTTAACTTTGGCTATCAGATATTTGTGTCTCTTAATACTTTTCCTGATTCTGTTGCTAAAAACTATCCTGAGAATATCAAGCATTTTCAGTATTACCTCTCAGCCAATTATCGCAAGTCAGTTATTGAAGATATGAACATTCAGGTTAACGATCTGGTGAACAATACCGCGTCACATACTTATACACTCATGAATAATATTTTTAGTGATACGTATATCAATCAGCATGTAACAGAAGTCAGACCGCATATTTGGGATGTTAGCTTTATTTTAAAAGAGCAGATTACCACCTCAAATTTAAGCATCTCAAGCACCTATAAAGAATACACGCTGCAAGTGTCGATGGTGGCACCAAATGTTCAGTATAACGTGTTTGGATTGCAGCTTGATGGCGTGGTATCTGTCAAAGAACTCTCGCAGGAGGAAGTCAATGCGCTATTGTCTTAATTTTCCTAGATTTCATTACTTACCTACTTGTTGCAAGGTGTTTTTGACGCTGATGACTTTGATTGTTGCGATAAGTGGCTTAGTAAAAATAGCTTTTGCTGATGATTTTAGCAATTCAAGTAATTGTCAGGTAATTCAGTGGTCAGATATGCCGATTACTTTAAACCTACCTGTCAACAACCAAGTCGTTATCCATTTTAATCACCCGCTTTATACTGAGCATGTTAAGACGACTTTAACCAGTGATGAAGTCGATCTCGTCAATAATGGCGGCTCACTATATGTTACGGCTAAAAAAGCCTTTCAGCCGACACTGTATCCAGTAAATTTGACGGACACTAAAACGACCGTGATGTTGCAGTTTAAAGGGGTAGAGACAACTACATCAACTGATTCATCAAGTAACAACGCATCTTTGACCCCTTTGACCCCTTTGACACCGTTGTGCTATACGATTGTGACGCACACACAAAAAGCGGGAGAGAACACAGGCAGCGCAAATGCGCCCTTAATGAGCAATACAAATTCAATAGCAGCAGCAAGTGAACTCAGTACCAGCTTTGATGGTACAAACAACCAAGCAAGACAAATCATTCCAAGCCCTATTAGCTTAACCCGCTTTGCCATTCAGCAGTTAGGCAATCCTCGTTTAAGGGAGCGGGTAAGTAATATTTATCGCACACCGATGCAGTCGCAAAAGATTATTGATCTTTACCCAATTACTACGATTGAGTCGTTACCTAAAGTGCAGTGGCAATCAGGTAATTTATACGTCACGACGGTTTTATTGGTCAACATGAGTCCTATTAAACAGGTGCTTGATCCACGATTGGTGCATGGTTATTTCTTATCGGCAAGTTTTTATCCCACAAACGTGTTAAGTCCGTTAAATAGTAAAGGCAGTAGCAATCAAACATGGCTTATTGTGGTTTCTAATCTTCCATTTCATCAAGCTATTCACACGTTTAATCCGTTTGCCAGAGATGCAGCAGATGCGGGAGGTGTTCAATGAGTAATAAAAATCAAACCAAGCCTAAAATGAGCATGGGCAAAAAAGCACTTATCGGGATTGGTGGTGCTTTAGCTGTTGTACTTATTTTAAGTTATATCGGCAGCACGTCAGGTGGTGGCAGTAATAACGGTAGCTATCAAGGTGGGGATTTGAATGCCTATAATGCCAAAGCAGGGGTGGGTATTAAGCAATTAGCTGCCAATTACAAGATTGCAAGTAAGCAATTAACAGCATTGCAAGCACAACTGCTCCAGATGCAGCAGTCACTTAAAAAAGCCAAAGAAGATAATGGAAATAATACCAGCGGTGCAAACAGTCAGAAGCTTGAAAGTCTCGCACAGCAAAACAGCAGCTTAAATGATCAGATGCAGGCACTGCAATCACAACTGGCGCAATTAAAGGCGACAGGTAGGATTCAAGACAGTACCAATCAAAATAACCAGACAGGCAGCTATCCAGTTAATGCAGAGGACAATAGCAATAATGACAATACTGCTCATCTAGCGACAACCACATCATCACCACATGTTTTAAGCAATGTGCCTGATTTAGCGTTAGTCAGTATAAGCAATGATAGTAATACAAAAAGCAGTCACCGCACCAATAATGACAACAGCAGTGATCGTAACAATCCATTAGCCAAAAATACGGTCGGCAGCTATAACAACGGCACAAGTGACAGTAAAAGCGCAAAGGACGCAAAAAACGCAAAAAACAAAGGCATTCCTTACTATCGCATCCCCGAGGGGGCAACTGTTCCCGATGTAAAGTTAATGACGAGCATTCAAGCTGAGGTGCCAGTTAATGGTCAGCTTGTCGAGCAACCTTTTTCTTTTAAAGCGGTGATAGGACGCAAAGCAATTTTAGCGTCTCGTGGTGTGACACTGCCACCTGATTTGCGCGGTATTATCGTTGAGGGTTACACATGGGGCAATGCTCAGTTAAGCTGCGCCAGAGGATACGTCACAGGCATGTTATTCAACTGGGCAGATGGCACTTATACCTATGTCGGTAAATCAATGACCAGTAACAAGCGCTTTGATTTTAACGATGATGTTTTAGCAACTTTATCTACGGCTAATGGTGATGTGTGCATTCATGGAACAGTCGTCAACAATCCCGCACCTGTGATTACAAATCTTGCGTTAATGGGGGCATTAAGTAAGGGAGGCGATGCCGTATCCAGCGCCAGCCAATCACAACTTGTTAATGGGGCGGGCACGATTGAAATCACTAAGAACTTAGCAAGTAGCATAGCAGGAGGATTGGTGTCAGGCGGTGCTTCGCAAACCAATGACTGGTACAAAAGCCGTATTGGTCATATTTACGATATTGTCTATATTCCTGCTGCCAAGGGCAAAAAGATCGCTACGGTTTCCTTACTAATCAATAAAGACATTGTCATCAACAAAGACACAACACAACGCATTATTTATCCGCATAACATCAATTCGGGAGTAATCAGTCATGCATTGGATTAAGACGATTAAGAAAACTAACATTTTAGCAATCACTTTCAGTTTTGGAATGTTATTACTAGGCGGTTGTTCCACGCAAATCAATCCCAATGATATGCCGCCATCGAGCATGTCCATGCAAGCGATTTATCAGTCGGTGAATAGTGACAATGGCGAAGATAGTTTGAACGCAATAAATAATGGTAGCAACGGCAGTAATATTCAAAGCGACAAAGCGGTAGCGCAAAGTGTGCATTATGCAGCGTACACCGCCACGGCACAAAACAATATTAATGATCTCTTTAAGCAATATCCAAATCCGAACATTCCAATTTATATCTATCCACATTTAGCTTTTATCGATGGCACTGAAAGCCCAATTCCCGCCTATACCACCAGTTTTTATTTATATCGCGAAAATCACTATGCGATGCCACAAGAGGATTATTGATCATGTTTGAGAAATTAAAAAAGTTTAGTGACATGGAAAAACGCTATGCCACATTGCCATCATTTTTAGATGAAATGGCACTGGTTGATTTTAATGATGAATTGCGCTTAGGCGTATTAGATGATAGTAAAACATTAGTGAAATTTATTGATGTTAAGCCCTTTGCCAAAGAGCTAAAAGGAAGAAATGAGCTTGCTAACTCGTATAAAGCGATTGTCGGGGCATTAGCCAGTATACCAAGAGAAGAAAAGCATTACTGGCATATGCAAGTCTATTTCTATAAAGAAATGAATTTAGAGCCATTAAAGCAGCGTATTCATGATTACATTGATCCTGATTTGTTAGAGACACAACTGACGAAAAGCTATCTTGAGATGATGAATGAGCATATTGATCTGGTATGCCAAGACGGTGGATTATTTAAAGATAAGCATTCAGGGGCGATTTTTAGAGGTCATCAAATCAGATGTCGCATTGCGTTATATCGCAAGTACCCACAACATGCGATAGCCAATTATGACCGCACCGAAGCAATCGAAATTACGCAAGGTGTGGCACATGCCTTTATGTCAAGCTTACGCGATACAGGCTGCATTGTTACCGATTTAAACGAAGAAAGACTGTATGAATGGTTAGCGAAGATTTTTAACCCAAAGCCATTTTTAACCCAAGGCGACAATTACAAACTTGTTAAAGAAAATCCATTGCGCCCAGAAATTGATGCTATTGATACGCCAGACATTGAGTATGGCGATGAAATGCGTAACTTTCGTTTTAATTTGATGTCACGGGTGTTTTTTAATGCGCCTGAGACGGATGACAAAAACTTGATTTTAGATGGGGTTAAACATCGTTGTTTGTTTCTATCAGAACTCAAAGGAGAGCCACGCTATGGCATGATGACAGGTGATTCTATCTGGATGGGTGGCAAGTATGGTTCATTGTTTGACCGTTTGCCAGAGGGCTGTATTTACACGTTGCAAATTGCCTTTGCCGATGATGATCAGATTATTAAGCATTTAAGTGTTATCGAAAAGCGCGCAATGGGCAAAGGTAGCGAGCCACAGAATGTTCGCGCTAGAGTTGCACATGCTTATGATGCCATTAAGCACGATGGCAATCCATTGTTGTGGTGTACGCAAGCGATTATCTATAACGATTTGAGTATGCCGATTGAAACCGCTAAGGCGCAGATTACCCAAGTATTAAGAGCGTGTCACAGCATTGTAAATACGTATGATGATGCGTTTCGCACCTTTCCTGTTGATGATGTTATTCGCCTTTTGCCTTGCAACTGGGATCATCATTATCAAAAAACGCAGATGTATATTGCCAATCTTCACTTTGCCAGTGAGATTGCAGCACTCATGCCAATTTATGGCAGAAGCACTGGCGTGTTAAGTGATAACAAAAAAGGCATAGAGCCACGTTTTAATTTCTTCACAGGGTCGGGCGAATCTTTTTCTTTTGATTATTTGTCGGAGAAATACAAACAGGCAAACTTTCATTTGGCACTCTTTGGCAGCTCAGGGGCGGGTAAGTCGGTGATGCTTAATTATATGATTCTGTGCATGATGGCAACGATGAAGTGTCGCGTTGTCGTGTTTGAGCAGGGCGGAAGTTTTGACTTAATGACTTTGTACATGAAAAGCCAAGGCAAAAAAGTCCAGTACCTTAAATTTGACCAAGAACATGAGGTGCCTTTTAATCCGTATGCTGATGCGTACTTGATGCTTGAGCAGTTAGAAAGAGAGCAAGCCAGATTAAAAGCGCAAGCTGAGGACGCTTTATCAGGTAAATCGTTTGGTGAAGATGATGTCGAGTTGATTAAAAAGATCAATGCAGAAGCCATGCAAAAGCTGTATGACCAGTTAGACAATATCGACCAGATCAAGGCGGATAAATCCAAAGACCACGAACGTGATTTAGTAACCGAGCTTGTCACGATTACCAAGATGTTTATTCAAGGTGGCGATACACAGGAGCGGATTACTGGACACGATACAGGGTTAATTATGACCGTACTTGAAAAAACAGTCCGTGACTGCAAAGCACAAGGCGTTTTGCAAGTGATGCCATCGCATGTATCACAAGGCTTTTTAAGTGAAAGTAAAGCTGTTCAAGATAAAGAAGATCGCAAGCGTTTAGAGGCGTTTCACTATGCAATGGAATCAGTCATTACAGGTAAATTGTCAGGCTATTTTAACAAACCAACCTACATTAATTCAGATTTTGACTATTACCATATTGATTTAGGTTTTTTAGCCAATCACGGTAACGAAGCCAATTTGAATATTGTGTCAATTTCCGTGTTATCTCGTGTTTTAAGCCTTTGTCAGGCAACCGCCAATGACGGCATACCGACCATTTTTATTATCGATGAAGCACACATTTTGTTTAAGTACAAATTACTGGCTGATTTTTTGATTTTGATGTCAAAAATCTCACGCAAAATAAATTTAAATATTTTACCCGCAACACAGAATTTGTCGGATATGAGCGAAACAGGTGGCATGCAAAAAATGCTCTCAATGATGGATACGATTATCGGGCTGTATATGGATAAGAAAGAGCGCGAGATGTTTCAACAAAATAAGCAATTGCCCGATGAAGTGATGGCGATGTTGGATCGTGCCAGAAAGTGCAAGCCGTTCTATTCAGAAGCGGTATTGATGCATGAGAACTGGCAGGGAATCTTTAAAAACATCCCCCCTCGTCTGCCGTTAGCACTGGCTATGACTGATCCAAATGAGAAAGCATTGCGTAAGTCACTGTCAGAAGAGTTTGGGTATACAACTTTAGAAGCGGTAGGCAAGATTGCCAATGACTTAAAGGCAATTAAAGCACAAGTGGAGAATTATGATGCGATGTTTGATTGATTTGACAAAGCTTGCCATCAAGTCAGCTATGTTCTTGTCTGTGATGGGTGGATTGGTTGCGCCACTTACTGGGTTTTGTAATTCAGGAAATGCAAAAAATGCAGAAAATGCAACAAGTGAGATTAAGCCACAAACTAAAATCATGACGTGGCAGATTATGTTAGATGCCGTGATGAAGATTCCCAGTCTGTCACAATGGCGTTACTTAGGGTTGTGCTACTGGCAGCAAGGCTACTGGGTGGTAACGACCAATGAAATGGAATACTGGAAACCTGACTTAGTTGTCTCAAGCTTTAATACGTTGGGTACAAACCCATGGGTCGTTGCCAATCTTGCAGATAAGGCAATGTATCAGGCAGCCAACGCAGGGGCAGGAACATTCCAAACGGTAAAAACTAAGTTGTCCGAGGGGCAGATTACAGGCAGCACACCCTCACAGAACCAAGGAATTAACATGATAGATCGTGTGGTTGATGTCTATGGAATCCCAAGCTTTAGTTATGGATTATATCAGTTAAACAATGCCACCAGTGCAATGACACCGTATTACAACAGTTTTATGGATTTGCCAAATCGTTATGGATTAGCTGAAAAATTAAAGTATCAAACCTATAACCCTTTTAGTAATTACATTGGCGCATCTTTTACCAATAAATGGGGCTATGAGTTTCCTAGGAGCATGAGTGTGCAAATCGATAACACCTATATGGCTTCGGCAATGGCGGCACAGCGCGCTGTTGACATCACGACCAATTCATCACCTTTGCATATTTATCAATCCGTTAGCAATTCCTGTGGGATTAATTGCGCGGTGACCAATGTCATCGAACAAGACCCAGACTCAAAACAAACACACGAAATATGGCAAGAAGTGTATCCCAATAACAAAGTGATTCGCATTGGTGAAAAAGATAAGTCCGAGGGTACAGCAAACAGATTGGGTAAAGCAGATGATGCCAAAGGTCATGGTAATTATGTCTATGTGGTTTGGCGACACTACAAGGGCTGTGTGCAAACCGCAGGTGAGTTTTTATTTGCAATGGTGATGGTGCCACCAACGGCTACACGGTGAGTAGCAAAGAAAAAAGAAAAAAAAGAAAAGAAAAAAATAAAAAAGGTAAGTAAGAAAAGGGGAAGAGGGAGAAAAAATGAAAAGCTTAAATGCCACAAAACAAATAAAAATTATAAGTGTACTTAGTCTTTTATGCTTATGGCAGCAATCCTTTGCCGATAGCTATGTGCCTGTTGGTAATAATCAATACTACGCATTAAATGGAGGGGCTAATTATTCGATGCCACCTGTTAAACGAGATACTGAGATTGGCATAGGTACTGGCATTGATACAGGTTTTTCACCATGTGATTCATTTAATCCTGCCGTTTCAGTCAACGGCACGATGAATAATATGAAAAACTCGGTGATGGGTATGCAGAAAAATGTGATTAATTCGGCAACCTCAGCAATTAGCTCGCTTCCGCTTTACGAATTGCAAAAGAGCGATCCTAAGCTTTACAACCTTGTGCAAAATGGGATTTTTGGTGCCCAGCAGAAGTTTGCTTTAAAAACCAAAGATTGTACTCAAGCGATGAGCGAAATATCTCACGGACAATCACCTTACAATGATTGGTTTCAGTTCTCAAAATCAGGTATCTGGTCGGATCAAGCAAAAGCAGCAGCGCAAGGTGGAGATGTAGATATTAATGCAGCCAGTGATCAGGTCGTGCAAACCGATGCTAAAAATGGGGTGTACTGGATTCATCAAGGGCAAAAATCAGGTGGCTCTGTTGGCAATCAACAACCAATTCATGCGATAAGTGATGTCACTTTAGCAGGTTACAATGTTATTGCCGATAGCGCGCGTCCTTTAGATGACCTAAGCAGTCCAAGTTTTGGCAGTGATGATACGACAGGTTTGTCGCGTTATTGGAAGTCACCAAAAGACGCACAAACTTTTTCAAATCTGGTATTGGGTGACATCACCATTAGCACCAATGACACACAAACCAAAACAGTTGCGGGCATGGGTTTATTGCCAATTGCAACCAACTGCCCGAAAGGCACGTCTGATTTAACGTGTATTAGCATGGTCAGAGATAAGTTATCCGCATTAGTTCAAGAAACCGGTACACCAACCAATAAAGAATTATTAGCCATTTCAGCGTCTAATTATGCGGTGACACCTACCATCATTGATCAGTTAAGAAGTTTGAAAGGCAATCCACAGTTGCAAGCCTATTATGTCAATCGCATTGCGCAAGCCATCGCTATACAAAATTTAATTGATGAAGCACTAATGTTAAAACGTGTATTAAGAGCAGGGTCACAAACACAAGCCGTTCATAACTACAAGCCCGCCACGGAAGCAAGTGGTCAGGCAATCAATAACTTAAACGACTCAATGAAAGATTTATTGTTCGAGCAACAGGCGCGACAAAACCTAAGCTCGAATGTGATGTTGAGTTTAAATAATGTTGTTCAAAGCAGAGACAGCACAGTCGGGCAATTCCAAAATCAATTAACGCCAAGAACACCAAATGTTCAAAATGGCGCAGTTTACACTGATAGCTCAAGCGGTCAATAAGCGGGAGATTGAAACATGATGGTACAAAGTGCCTTATCACTATACGCATTGGTGATTGGCTTAAAATATGCCGAGTTAATTTATACGATCTTGATGGTGAGCTTCTTAGGCTTAATTCCTTTTGTGGGATTGATGATTGAGGCGTTTCATCGCGTGTCTACGATTTCCTTTGGTAATCTATGGGATGCGTCTTTTCGGTACACAAGCTTTCGTATTATTGCAATGCTGTTTACGATTACCTTTTGCTTTATTCCTTTTCAGAAGTTAAAGGTCAGTGAAATTGATTATCCTGAGACTTGCACTGCCAGTGGTCAGCAAGTTAATAATACATCGCATTATGGCGACACTGGCACGACCTATGATAATGCCTTTCAGTCATTCGATATTCAGAACGTCAAAATTCCCATCATGCTTGATGCAATAATGAGTTTTGCATCAGGGATAAGCTATGCGATTCAAAAATCAACGCCTTGCATTACCAATATCAATGATGCGATTGAAACGGTGGTAACTTCACGCATACAACCACAAACTGCGGTTGAAGTCGGAAAATTCAGAGAAATGTGCTATTACCCCGCAGCAACGCAAGCCACAGAAACCCCGCCATCTAAAGATGATCTGGCGACTTATACCCAAAAATATGGTGACGGTGATCTGCACTGGTTAGGCTCACATTATTTGCTTGATAATATCTATCCAAACATTGTCATGCGTGAATCTATCAAGCCATTTCCTTATAACAAATTCCCGAGCAAAACCGTTGACGACAATTACAAAAGTGGCTCAATTGACCAAAAGCCACAGTACGGCTTCCCAACGTGTGCCCAGTGGTGGAGTGACTCAAAATATGGTTTAAAAGAACAAATCTATAATGACGTTGAAAGCTATGCACCAAAAGGCAATAAGCATATCGGTAACGGCATTGACCCTTTAACGAGCTTTAGCAACTGGGTTAAGGAAAAAATCGGCTATCAAGATGCGTCTTTATCTAAAGACATCATTATCAAAGAAGCGCTTTATAATCCTGATAGCTTTTACAATCAGCACCAGATTATCGGTGGTGAATATGGCAACGGTGTCAGTAGTGATTTAGATCGCGCAGCACAGCAAGTTACAGGTGCCGTTCAGGGCGTTAAATCCGTCTTTAGAAATTGGTTTGGTGGTCAACAGGCAGACGAAGAAAAAGCACAAACGATACTGCCAATTATTATTGCGGTGTCGCTGTTTATTGCCTTAACACTATTTCCATTGTTTATGGTCGGCACAGGTTATTCATTTCAAAGCTTTTTAACGCTTAGTGGCATTATCTTTGGGTTGATGATGTCCGATGCGTTTATTCACATGCTTAATACATTCATGATGACGGTTGGTGCATCAATGGATAGTGACTGGCAATTTCCCGCAGCCAAGGCAAATTTTATGAACTTTATGCCGTATGTGTTTTATACCACACCGTTTTTGTTATCGGGTGTGTTTGGCGGGTTGGGGTATGTAAGTGGAGGTATGGCTGGTGGGGCTGTTAGCAGATTAATAGGCTCTAGCGAGCAGTTTAATGCTCAGGGTGGATCAACTATAGAAGCAGATGGCTCCCAATTAGGTCAGGGGTTGAGCTATGCGTCAAAAGGACTTAGTAAGGCTGGAGGTTTAATGAAAGGTGGTAGTGATAGCGAAACAAGTAGCAATGGATTAGAGGATGGAATGCAAGATGCTATCAAGTAATATAAAATCAAATGTATCTAAGACTTTCGCTACTATAATGTCTTTGATCTTCTCTATACGTCATCCCAGTAGGAGAAACCAAATATTTATGCTTTTTGCGTGTATTTTTGGTTTTGGATTTATTTTCATTCCCAACAGCCACCGCATAAGCAATAGCACTCAGCATCACCGCCAAAACATGAAAAACACCCAAAGTCACGACTTTAAACAGACTGCTGAAAAATCTGCGCTTCTTGCTTTTTTGAGCAGTGCTAGCCACATCTTCACGAAAGAACGCATGCGCCATTTTGACGTTTTTATAGATGTTGTCGACCGCTTGATCAGCTTGATCCATGTATCGGCTTTGTTTCATTCGTTGTCTTGCATAATTAGCCATAGTTAGGAGTCCTTAAATGTCCATATCACAAAATAATCATATCAAAAATGAAAATGAAAGTAAAAGAAGTAACAGAAACGCTATAAATGACACTGAGAGCGTCAAAAAAGAAAAGGGCTTGTCGGTATCAACGGCGCGTAAGATCGTTAAGTGGTTAGCATTTATTGCACTTTTCTACGTGCTTTTGATGGTGATTGGGGTGTTGCTTATGAAAAACCCTATCATTTATGCCGATTTGCTGATTTTGCTGCATCAACAGTGGTTGTTATTAGTGATTCAGTTAGCTGTTATCGTGTCGTCTTTGTGGTGGTATCCGTTAATTACACGCAGTCAAGGACTTAAAAAAGGATGGAGTCCTGAAAAAATTGAAGCGATGGTAAATAAAAAGTGGGGGTTTGTTATCTTTTTGTTGATCTTGGCACTTGTCGTTCGCGTGCTGTTTTTAATTTAAAAAATAAAAAAACAAGAAATTTAAAATTGGGAGGAGGTTAAACCATGTTATCAAATTTAGGATTAAAGAAACGCTACAACATTCATAATCCATTTAGAAAAGTCTATGAATTTAAAAGCGTTGCGGTGTTATCAGCTATTGCTTTAGTTGGTTACACAGGGGGCAAGTATTTGTTTTTTTCGCCAATGTTGCAAGCGACCTTTGTCGGTGGTTTAAGCTTGATGGCGTTGTTGCGATTAAAGCAGGGTTTGAATTTAAGTCGTTATCAGCGTCAGATTAGAAAATTAAAACGCTTTACCATGAACATCAAGGACACGGTACAACTTAAAGATAGGTTGTTTACTGGCTTAGGCTTTCGATGGACGGTGAAACATGCTGATTTGATGTATCGTTTGAATTTAACTGATAACGCACATCTTTTGCAGGATTCTAAGCTCACACAAAAAGTCCAAGCCTACAAATCCGATCCAAGCAAACAAAGTAATCGCTTTATGCGCTATCTATCACAGGATAAGTTCAATCCCTTTCAGCCACCGCCACCAGTAGGTGGAGTTCCCGCAATGCACGGCATTGAGCGTGAAGAATATCCGATAGGGATTTTAGAAAGTGAACGCACAGGGCATTGCTTTATTTTTGGCTCTACTCGCTCTGGTAAAACGCGCATGCTTTGCATTTTAACGGCACAGGATATTTTACGTGGAAAGTCAGTAGTGATTATTGATCCCAAAGGTGATCTTGACTATTTGCGTAGTATCTATTCGGTGTGTGAATCATGTAACCGCTTAGGTGATTTGCAAGTCGTGCATTTAGGTTTTCCTGATGTGTCAGCAAAGATGAATACCTTAGCAAGCTTTGTTGAGGTGATCGATGTAGCAGGGAGAATTACCGCCAGTTTAAGCACAGACGGTGGCAGTGATGCCTTTGTCAAATTCGCATGGCGATTTATCAATATCTGCGCCAGAACCTTACATGAGCTTGGAGAGACCATCAATTATCGCTTAATCAACTTTTTTCTACTTAAGCCAGAAGCCTTACTGATGCGTTACGTTGTCAAAAAACACCCAGATGTCATTGATGATGCTAATCGGATTATTGATGAGGATTTTAAAAAGCAACTTGAAAATGACAAAACCAAGGCAAGCGTGCAAAAGAAAGATTTGCAGTGGGGCGTGGTTAAGGCGTTAACTGCTTTGCAGCAAAATTTGATGCAAGCAGACAAAATCAACGATCATTTAGATAGTCTCTTATTCGATCTAATTGATCTTGTGAATTTAGATAACTATCAGAAGTTAGCGCAATCTGCCAAACCTACACTTGAGATGCTATCTACAGGACGCTCTGCTGAGATTTTTTCGTTTATGGGTAGTCAACCCCAAGGCGAGGTGGTTTTGTCGCACCTGATCAAATCTAACGGCATTTTATACATCGGTTTAAATTCGATGGTCAACAAAGAAGTCTCGCAAGCTGCGGGTCAAGCGATATTGGCAGACTTAATCCAGTCATGTGCGGGGAAAACCTACAACTTAGGCGAAAAAAACACGTGTGCGATTTATATCGATGAGGTCAGCGAGATTGTTCAAGATGATTTAATCAGGCTACTCAACAAAGCGGGTGGTGCGGGATTTCAAGTAACAGGGGCGTTGCAAACCAGTGATGATTTAGAAGCAGGGCTTGATTCTAAAACTAAAGCCTATATCGCGATAGGAAACACGCAAAGTAAGATTTTTATGCGGGTTAGAAATACACAAACGGCTGAACTGTTAACAACAACAGTGCGCGAAGTACATGTTGATAGTGTGACACAAGATAGCTCGTCAAATGATACCCCTTATGCTGATGATGATGTGTTTTATAAATCAACACAGCGTGCCTCTCTAGGTAAAGAAAAGCTGCCATTAATATCGGCTGCCGACTTAATCAATCTGCCTAAAGGTCAATTCTTCATGGATACCAATGGTAATGAGCTTTACAAGGGCAGGTGTCCTGAGCCAAAGGGTGAAGATGAAGCTAATGCTGACTTTGAGGACTTAATCCGATCAGTTAATGAGGTTCATGAACGATTAAGACAACAAAAGAAGTTTGAAAAAATTAAGGCGGGTGTCTGATGCGTTACAGAAAACCAAAAGAGTCGAAACAACGTAATCCGCAATACATCTACTGGCATCAAGGGCAAATAGTTAAGGCTGCGTTAGCTAGAGGTTGGAAAGTTTTTGTGATGAAGCTTGGTAGGCGTTGTTTAGTGAAGCAATAGGCAAAAGGGAAAAAGAAAATGCGAAGCGAAAGAAAAAACAACAACAACGACAACATATGCTTATCGAGTGGTGAGAGATTTGCATGTGGTTGTGTTCTCGCGTGCGGTTGTAGTTGTTTTAATTCTTTTTATATTGTTTTAAATGTTTTCGACACACTTAAAATCTTTATTAGTAAAGGGGTGTAGCATGATAAAAACGACTTTTCTTATCCTTAAAACGACTTTTTTTATCCCAATAACGACAATTCTTAACCTTAAAACGACTTTTCCTATCCCTAAAACGACTTTTTTTATCCTTGCTATTAGTAAAAACGACTTTTTTTATCCCTGTAAGAAAGTTAAAAACGACACTTCTATTTTCATGTCGTTTATAGTAATGTCTAAGGTAGAATTCGCATGAGGAGAAATGCTATTACTATAACAAAGGAAAAACTGGAAGATAGAATTGTAGTTCAGTCAAATAGTATTGTTGAAGCGCATTACAGCTTGGGTGTACCACATAAAAAAATTATCCTGATATTAGCTTCGCTAGTTAATCCAAATGATACTGAATTTAGAGAAGTTGAGATTAAGGTAACAGAGCTTTGTAGAATATTAGATTTAGATGGCAAGCATTATTCTCATATCAGAAAAATAACAGAAGAATTAAGTGGCAGTGTTATTAAGCTAATTACCAAAAATGGCAAGGCTTTAAGGCAAGCCCCCTGGATGAGTTATGCAGAGTATGAAGATGGTTTTGTGAGATTGAAACTCAATGATGCAATCAAGCCTTTTATACTTCAGTTAAGTGGTCACTTTACAGAATATAAATTGGCTTGTGCTATCCAATTAAAATCTATGTACTCAATTAGATTATATGAGCTATTAATGCAGTATAAAAAAATTAAATCTAGAAAATTTGATTTATCAGATCTTCGCAAGATTTTGTACATTCCCGATGACAAATTATCTAAGTGGCATGATTTTAAAAAGCGAGTTATTGATCATGCGCAGGCGGAATTAAAAGGTAAAAGCGATATTATTTTCACGTATGAGCCAGTAAAAACAGGCAGGTCAGTTACAGCTATAAATTTCAAAATAAAAACCAATAATACTTTTCTTGAAAAGATGGCTAAGAATTCGGATACAAGCTATCATGAAGTGGTTTCAAAAAGTGATAATAAGCATTATATGGATGAGCTATCAAATGAATATGGAGATAGCTTTAGCTCAATGATTCTTGATAACTTAACATCTTCACATGAAACAGAGCTTGAAATAATTCTTAAAAATGAATTTAGCTTGGTAGATAAGGACATTTTAAAGCTTATTGATGATCACGGCAAAGAAAAACTCTGGGAAAAGTACCACTATTATCACTACAAAAAATCCACGACTGAGATAAAAAACCCAACGGCATGGTTCATTAATGCAGTCATCAAAGATTATAGCATCGCTGACATGAAGCAAGCTAAAACAATTGATGTTGACTGGGGCGACTTCAACCCAGATGAAACTAGACTAACTGATTTAAAAAATGAGTTAAAGCTACTGAATGATACTCTTAAAGAAGCACAAGACAACCTAGCAAGTCCAGTAAGTCAGTATAGCTCGGCTTTGCGTGAGCAGTATCAAAAAGAGATTAAAATCACCAACGCAAAGATTGTAGATATTCAAAAAGAGATCAAGGAGCTAGATAATGCCAACTAAGAAAAAGCCAATTGAGCTTACACCTGAGGAAAAAGAGATTAAGTATTTTAAGTCACGCTACCACGAGTTAGTCATGGATAAAAACAGTTATCTGCATGATTTGCATTCGCCAGTGGCGCAATGTTCGGAAGAAATAGCTGCCGTTTATAATCGTAAGATAGCTGAGATTGATGGTTATATTGAGAAAGTCAAAGATAAGCTAATTGCTAAAGGATTTAGATTGCATCATGGACAGTGAGTGACTGACGAAAAAAGAGTTTAAAAAACGGAGAAAATGGCAATCACGCCTCAATATTTTAAACATATAGGAGTCATAGAGTAATGGCAAAAGGCACAGTAAACAAAGTAATCATTATGGGCAGATTAGGCGCTGACCCAGAAGTCCGCTACATGCCCAGTGGCAATGCAGTAGCAAACGTCAATATTGCAACTAATGATGGCTACAAAGACAAACAAACTGGTCAATATATCGATGTTACCGAGTGGCACCGTGTTGTCATTTTCAACAAAATGGCAGAGGTGGTTCAGCAGTATTGTAAAAAAGGCAGTCAGCTTTATGTTGAGGGTCGCATTCGTACGAATAAATGGACTGACCAAACAGGCGTAGATCGTTATACGACTGAGATCGTTGCCAATGAGATTCAATTAATGGGCGGAAGCTTGCAAGGTAGTCATAATCCACCAGTGGATAGCTACGAGCAGAATCATATTGCAACGCCATCAAGTCAATCATTGGCGCAAACAACGACACCAAACAATGATTATGCCAGAGCAAAAGGTGAAAGACCGTCAAATGGTAATCATCAAGGCAATTTGCCAACGCCAGAGAATATGGCAACGGCTACAGGTGGTTTTGAAGATGATGATCTACCATTTTAAAAGGTAGGTGTGTCAAATGGTTATTCATATCACAAAAAAATTGTCATGCTTTGCTTTACTTGGTTTCTTCTTTTTGACCCAACAAGTCAATGCAGCAATCATTGAGCAACAAGGAAGATCACCAGTAAGCGTTGTTGAGGTATTAGACTACAACTGCATTCATTGCCATAACCAAGAATTAACAATGCTTGATGTGCGGAGAGAGTTTAAACAAGTCACTTTTAAGGTGCTGCCTGTAGCAATCCTAAAGCCAAGCTCAATCGAAAAAGCAGCCGTAGCGTATGAATTAGCGCTTAATTATCCGAATGCTTTTCAAGGCTATCATTTAGCGTTATTAGCTGATGGTAGAAGTAGCGATAGCTATTTATCGCAGTATTTCTCAAAAGATTTGGTAAATAAAATTATTAATAACGCAAAGGACAATAAAGCCATATTTAATCAAATGCAATATGGTCAGAGTTTGTTAGATCATTATGATTCAGGTACACCCTTACTTCTTATCTATGATCGTCATATTAGCAAAGACAAACCAGTTATGGTTTTTAAAGGTGAAACCAATTTTAATCAATTAGAGAGGGGGATTGACCACTATGTCAGAAGAAATAATTGAACCAAGCTACGTCAGTCGCAAGCTATCATTTAATCGCGTTGTCATACAGCACAATATGTATAAGGCAATGGACGCGTATGTCTATTATATATTTGGGCTACTTGTTCCTTGGGTAGCTTATCAAATGTTAAGAATATTCACAGGTTACCAAGTGCATTATTTAAATAATTGGATTACTAATTTTAGTATTGCAATAATGCTTAATGTTATCGTGGTAATCGCACTAATATATCGCTGGTTGACGATACCATATCCCGAAGTTTTTGCTTTTCCAACAAAAAACTTTATCGAGATTAGGCAGTTCATGCACCCAGATTTTTCGCCAGTGTTAAAAGAGGTTATCGCAAAAACACTAGATCGAGCGTACAAGTATGTGTCGTTATATCAAGGTGAAGATTATGCCGACCAATGGGCGAATAAGTCGGCAAAAAAGATTAAGTATGTGTTTCATCAAGAGAGCTTTGATTATGGGAAGATGTACCTCAGTTTAGAAAACTGGAAACGTGATCATGCCATTATGGTGGTGTCATTTTTAACCGTTTTGTACCGAACAATCGAGGACGAGTTAGCCGATGATGTGTTTGGTAAAAGGCAACCTAAGTTTAAAGACTTCATGTTTAGAGTGTGCAACATTCCTGAGCTATTTAACACTCTTCAAGCAAATAGTTATCGCTTATTTGACTTGCCTAATTTAATATATAACCGTCCCATCTATATCAATCAAGATGAGGTTAGCATTGAAAAATTAGAGCAAGTGGTATCAAGCAAATACTCGCGTGAAAATTTTAGAAGCTGGGCGATGAAAGCAAGACGTTTTACAACATTCAATGAGAAAGATAGTTGGTTTTTTACCAATGGGGAATTTCCAAGAACCGTATTCATCACAGAAGCTGCATTGATCTCTTATAAAATTGAGTCTGAGCAGTTTAATCTTGACGAAGAGTTTAAGGATATATGGAAAGAAGAGTACATCTTAAATCAACGTGTTTATCGATTCCCAGATATACTCAATGTTGATACAAATATCACGGCATTCCCATTAACAGACAAGCCAGTTAATGTTGGGAATGATGGTGCAATTATCGATTCAAGTGGAGCAGTAGAATCAAGTCAATCAGATAATTTAATTGATAAAGACAAGTTCGATGAGTGGGTTGACCTTAAACTTTTGGAGCATATACCTAACTCAGTTGATGGGTGGTTTTATGTTGAAGATGAGGAAAAGCAACGCGTTATTTTAATCACTAAAAAGGCATTAAATGAATGGATTATTGATTGTGAAAATAAGTATTCATTAGATGACTTAATGAGTAGTAATATTTTATTAAAAGCGAAGTTTTTAGTAAATGAGGAACATGTTGCTTATGGCTATAGAAAATCGATAAAATTTTATCAAGAGAGTTATCCTAAGGTTAACAGACTTGAAGAAATTGGCAGTGAAAACATTTCCGATAATCAGGATAATATAGTAGATAAATTCATAAAATATTTATCAAAAAATCCTGCCAATTCAGATGAAAAGTATTTCTTATATAACCCATTTCAATATAAAGAGTTGACTTTTATAACGCAAAAAGGATTAGAATTATTTAGTCTAAACGATGATGATATTACTGATTTAATCAAAGAAAGTGTGCTTCAAAGTAACGAATACTTTTATAAAAAAGATCGTGTTTATGCGTTTGAATTTGAGTGCAAAAATGCGATTGACCCATACATGAAAATCACAAAATCTTAGCGATATTTTCTGTCTAATATTCTCTTTTTTTTCTTTAAATTCACTCTCAAATAATCCACCATTTAGTGTTGTTATCAACTGGTAACTGTAAGCATGACAGATCATAAGTTATGCAAAACGCTAAATTATGGTGGTGAATTTTTATCTGCTGACGAGACCCAAGAACAATAGTGACTGGAGAAGTCTTGCTTTCTATAAATCCTTTAAAATAAAGATTACATCTATAAATAATATTCTTTCAAAAGATTATATAAAATATTTTGCCGTAAATAGTGCTTTACAACAAAAATTTAATTTTTGAAAATAGTAGTCGTCACAAAGACAAGCTGACGAGCTGTAAAGCAGCGAAACGCTTACAAAGCGTCTTTGTCCATGTGACGTTAAAAGAAGCATGCATATTTCTGAATGTGGCATGTGCAAGTTATGTTTTTGTAGGAGTAACAACAAGTGAAACGATAGGAAATGTAACTAAGAAATTGAAACCAAATAGCGTAAATAGTTATTTACTATTCTCAGTAACAGCAGGTGAAAATGAATGGTTAAATATCTATGGCATAAATTATAAATATCTTTTAGTAACAGCAGGTGAAAGAAGAGCAGAATATTTATGATTTATGTTTCGGATAGCATTTAGTAACAGCAGGTGAAAGATGTAAGCAATATTCGGAAAACTCGATCAGTAACAGCAGGTGAAAATTCGGGGAGCGTTAAGGTTTTGACGGAGTTAAAAACTCTAAGCTTTATTAGTGATGTATTTGATTTAGTAACAGCAGGTGAAAATGAAAATGCAGAAGTAATATGGTCGAAGATTAATATGCTGTTAATCATGATTATTTAACATAGCCATTGTGTTAAACACAAGTTAAATAGTTACGATAGATTTTGGTTGATCACAAAAAAGAAGAAAACGAATTAGTCACTATCTTTTAAAGATAGCCCATCCCATAAAGGGGAGTATAGCTCCCTATTGGGGTGGTTGTATTCCCTTTTTTATTTCGATAATTAAGGAGAATACAATGACAATGAAAACGAAAGAATTAGACGAAAAAACACTAGGCATGATTCGTTATGCTGTGATGATTAAGGCTTCAAAAATAAGTGAAGAATTATCATTAAGTGATACACGTTTAATTCAAAGTATGCTGATTAAATTTATTGATTTAATTTGTGAAAGCTATTCGGATATTATCCGCTATCTTCCACGATTAAACTTTAAGTTAAATTTCAATTTTGATGAGCTAAACTTTCATCAAAATAAGTCGACGGACGATGAAGTTTTAACAGCTTACTTAGAAAAGAAAATGACACCGTGGCAGATCAGAGCCGATCAGTCTGATTTTTTTGAACAAGCAATTGCTTTAAAGGTCAAAAAGATTCAGCAAGGCACGTTTTTAAGTCTGTCCGAAAAGATGCTTAACAATTCATTAAAAGCATATATAAAGAACGAGTTAAACGCTAACGATGGCACGATATTATCATTGCTTATGCACTTGAAATATGTGTCACCTGTTTTGACGTTTGACATCAAAGACTTTGATTGCTTGCCTACGGTTGATCAGATAAAGATTAGCCGAGCATTGCGATCACTAGAAATAAATTAAACCATCCCAACAAGGGAAGCATTTGTCTTCCCGTAAGGGGTGCATTTTGTTTCCCTTTTTTGTTTTTTAAAATCAATAAAAGGAGAAATAGAATGACTACGTTTAATAAAAATCAATTTACAGTTCTTGGTAAGGCGAACACATCTAAAACAGCTCAGTCTGGGCAAGGTGTTAAGTCAAATCAGAAAAATAGTAAAAGTACCAAAGCTAATAATGTTGCAGTGATAAATACTTTTGATCTAGTTGATGTCATTGATTCAGTGACAGATATTGACCCAAAAGATTTATCGCACGTTAAAGTCTCGCTTAAAGGTGAGTTCATTAACTGCGGCAACGTAACCTATGCTAATAAAGTCTATAACCACGTGAAAGCGCATTATAGACGTAAAGGCTTTAAGGTTGGCTTATTGGAGCAATACTTAATGATTGTGCCAAGAGTACATAAAGAATTTGATGTGCCTGATTTTTCAGCCTATCAGCTACCAGACTTCAAAAAAGAGTTTGCACATAGCTTGTTAGGCAAAAAACAAGAAGTAGGCGGTCATGTAGTGGCAAATAGTCCTAGTGGATTTGAGCAACAGCTTGCTGAAATATCTGAAAAGAATAACAGCAAGAAGCTTATATTCATCATTGGTGCATTATTAACGTGTGTCGGTGGGATTTTAGGATTTGTCGCCAACATGAGTAATCAAAACAAATAGAAGAAATAACAACAGCCCATGCAGGGAATAATCCCTGTATGGTGGATTGTTTCCTGTGTGATTTGTATATCAACCACAAGGAAGCAATCTAAATGACTGTTAAATTGAATTATGCTACAATTGAGACTGTAAATGCATTGATTGATCAAGGTTTAGAAAGGAACGTAGCGGAGACGTTAGTTCAACAGATTTCAAACCAAGAACATGACAATGTATATTCAGTAAAGGAGATTGATAAAATGATGGCAGAGACTGTTAGAGAAGTTTTTGACAAAAGCGATGCTAAGTTTGAAGCTTTTCGTAAAGAACAAAGGCGCGAGTTTGACGATGTTTTAAGAAAACATAAGAAAGACGCGTGGGTAGTTGCGGGTACATTGGGATCAACTATTTTAGTTGGTTTTATATCTGTAGCTATTGCTGTCTATTTCGGTCTTAAATAACTTTTATCTCAATTTAGCTCAAAAAACTCAACCCAACGCAAGGGAAATATTACTCCCTTGCAGGGTCGTAGTGTTTCCCTTTTTTTGTTATTACAACTAAAAAACTAAAAACGGAGAAACATTATGAACTTAAACAAACAAAGTAAAAAAGCCATTAGAAAAGCTTACGTAAAGTATACCGAGTTAATGCAAGGTTGGCAGATTTTAGAACGCCATCATAAAGAATTTGATTTAAAGGTGATTTGTTCATCTTTACGGATTCAGCATTTTTTCGATGACCTTTGCGGTTACTTTATCAAATAAATAACTCACCCTAAACAGGGAGACTAACTATCTCCCGCTAGGGGCGTTGTTTGTCTCCCTTGAATTAATAGGAGATATAACAATGAAAAAAACAGAAAATTTTGTCGAAAACGGTGATCGTTATTATTATGATGACAAGCTGTGTTTCAATGGAGATTATGAGCAATTTGATACAGATCAAGACGCTTGGTACTTTGGAGTATGGGTCAATAAGAAAACGATGACTATTGTTACTTATGCAGAGGGTGACGAAACTACTATACAGTGTGAAAATACTGAAGAGTATAATAGTGAAATCAAGAAACTTTGTGAATTTTACAAAGAGAACCGTTATGCAGCAGCCATTGATATAGCAGGTAATATGACAGAGTTTTATCAAAATAGAGTGCATCTTTTTATTGAAGATGCAGCTTAATTAACCAAACCCCAACAGGGAGTAACTTTACTCCCTACAGGGGCATTGTTATTCCCTTTTTTCATTTCAAGAAACGGAGAATAACAATGAGCGAACAACAAGCACTTAGCATCACTCAACAACTTAAACATGCTTTAGCAACAATTAATAGAATTTCAGACGATCTAGTCAATGCCGATGTAACCGATAACAACGTTATAAAGGAATTACTACATAAGGATAAAAAATATCTTGGTAAAGTATTGGCGTTACGTACAACACAGATCGTTTTAAGCGATCGTGAAGCGATGAAGCGCAGTAACAATACCGAAATAAACCAAAGCCACATTAAGCATCAAGACAATAGCGGGATTATCTCAATATTGCCTTATCTTAGACGACTTTGCGTTTAGCCTAGCATAACTTAGTAGCCGTCATTGATGGCTACTTAACCTAAAGGAGATATAAGTTATGAATCATGAAGCGGTTGCTGTAGATGTAGAAGATTCAAAAGAATCAGAAGCAGTTGGTGCGGTGAGTGTTGAGCCAGTTAAGTCTGAGCCATACGTTGCCAACCAAGACAATACAGCGAAACAAACCAATAAAACAAATAAAGCTGCTGTTAAGAATAAAAACAGCAAAAACAATAAGCCCAAAGTCGAGAAAGAGTATCTCTTAACCGATGAATCATTTAAGCGCATTAATAAGGCACAGGTAAAAATTGAAGAAGCCACAGGCTTCAAGCCATCTTTTAAGCGTCTCGTCAACGAAGCGTTGTCAGATGAAAGTGTCGATAATTTAGTGTCACGGCTTATTGAGAAATTAGCGTAAAATCACAACCACAATTTAATGCATTATTATCCGAATAATGGAGACGCTCTTATATAGAGGTCAATGTATTAACACTTAACGATCAAGGTTTGATTGAACATGACACGTATAAATTTAACCAAAGAAATCAATGTTTTTTTAAACAGTTATCGGACAGGATCGCCTGTTTCCAAAGTAAAGCGCAAGAGCGTTTTAAATCTTATTATTTCAGAATTATCCTCTTTAGGCATATTGCCGCAATCATTTTCACACATAAAACTCAATCAAGTTGAGTGTTTAATTCAGCGTTGGCAGCAAGCCAACCTATCTAAAAATACGATAGTTAGTCGTGTGGGTATATTGCGCCACTTTTTAAAGAATGCTTTTAATGTTGAGGTACCGTCTAATCAGGAATTAGGCTTAGGCTATGAAGAAAAAGAAAGCAAAAAAAACAAGAAAATCCAAAAATCACAAGGTGACGATGTTCTAAACTATGTCCATCATCCAATTACAAAGACCGTTTTAGCGTTTCAGTTATATTTTGGCTTAACCAAAGGCGAGTCAATGCGTATTATTTTGCCAACCGCAATACAAGACGATGATTTAGTGGTATCACGTGCGATAGCGTCAAATGGCAAAGACCGTTTTATCCCGATTAAAACCAAGCAGCAACGCGAGGTTATTGCTTATCGTTATGACATATTAGGCAAGCATCGATCATTGATTGAAAAAATGCCTGAGACATTGATTGCCAGTTTGTACCATGCCGAGCTTTACGATTGTGACATTGACCACACCCATCCTTTTAGGCAATTCTATGCAGCGAATAGATTAGCGCAATTAATGAAAACCAAAGATCAACGGACATCAAAGCGAATATTGAGAGAAGAATTAGGCTATAAGACCAATCAAATGATGGAGCAGGGATTATTATGACAATGGCATATCGACATTTAAAGCATACCATTCATCAAGTGATGAACAAGTATGGCAATAATCTATCGTATGCGACTAAATACGAGCGCCTATCGCGTTTAATGCGAATAGGTATAGATTTGCACGAGATAGGCTATAAAGTCCAAAATATCGCATGTATAGAGCCAAGGCACGTCTATAAATTAGTGGCGCACTGGCAAGCTAGAGAATTAAGCGCAGGACGGATTAAAAACTTCATGAGTGATTTGCGTTTTATCTATCGGTTGTTCAATGAGAAAGATTTG
The DNA here is from genome assembly GCF_003574425.1 of Cysteiniphilum halobium. Lineage (GTDB taxonomy): Bacteria > Pseudomonadota > Gammaproteobacteria > Francisellales > Francisellaceae > Caedibacter > Caedibacter halobius. Next base: position 55,250 of record NZ_KZ984542.1, read on the forward strand.
CCAGATAATGATACACTGGGTATTGCTAACCGTAGCTATGTGTTAGAGGAAAACAAAGCGATTGATGAAATTGATTTAAGTGTGGTCAGCGATGAATATTTACGTTGCTCGATGGAGCTTCAACGGCATTTTGGTTTGCGAAGAGAGGAATGCCTTAAAATAAAACCAAGGCAAGCAGACAAAGGCAAGCGTCTATGGCTTAAATCATCATGGACAAAAGGCAATGTTGAGCGTTATATTCCGATTAAGACAGAAGATCAGCGTTATTGGTTAGACAAGGCAAAAGAGATTGCGAAAACTGGCTCACTGATTCCAGTGCATAAGACATATAAGCAGCAGCGCGACAAATACGATCGCGAGGTAGAAAAGCAAGGTTGGTCAAACTTGCATGGTTTGCGTCATGCTTATGCACAAAGGCGTTATAGTGAGTTAAGTGGCTTGCCAAGTCCAATTATTAGCGATGAAAAGGTGATAATAGATGAAGAAAAGCAAAGTGCAGATTTGACGGCAAAAGAGATTGTATCGCAAGAGTTGGGTCATTCACGACCTGAGATTTTGGGAAGTTATATTGGGAAATGGTAATATAGTTAATTAAGGATTGATTGTTTTGAATTGCAAAAAATGTAATGGAGTATTGAAAGAAAGAAAATCACGCAAAGGTGAGTTTTTTCTTGGTTGTTCAAATTTTCCAAAATGTAGATACACTGAATCTATCGCTTCACCTGAAGATGTATGGGTATCAGCCTCAGAAATAGGAGAAGTAGCCTTTTGCCCAATGAGTCTTTATTTGGCTAAACAAGGTTTTGAGAGATCAAGATAAGCCAACGATAGACTTGCTCAAGGAACGCAGATGCATAAGCTGGCAGCTTCTGATAATGTTCGATACAGTGGGCAGAGAAACAGTAATTGTTACATAGCAACTTATTTGTATGGTGCTGATCATGAAATAACAAATTTACTGAGAGATTATAGAGATACTAAGCTATTAGAGACGAGCATAGGGAGTGCTTTTGTTAACTTATATTACAAAGCAAGCCCATTGCTGATTAAATATTTTGGTCGTTCTAAAGTATTTCGCATTGCAAGCAAGCACTTAGTCGATTGGTTTGTTAAGTATATTGTTAAGAGAGGGATATAGATGTTTTGGTTTGTTGTTATTGTCGGTTTTATCCTTTACGCTTTATTTGTTTATCCAAAGAGCCAAGGATATAAGGGCGGTAAGGATAGGACGCACCCTGAAAAATGTTTAAAAATTTTTCAAAATGCAAAATCGTTTAAACAGCTATATTGTGATAAAGGTGGTAAATATGATAAATCATTCAAAAGCTACAAGTATAAAATTGCAGCCAAACCTGATTATCTATATGAGATAGATGGTCAGTTGTATTTGATAGAATATAAGGCACGTAGAGGCAAAGTAAAATACACAGATAAAATGCAAGTTTATGCAGCAGCATTAGCTGTCCGTAGGGAGTATCCATCATTAAGAAAAGCGATTATTTACACGCTAGTAGAGTATCGAGAGATTGCATTATTTGATGATTGGCGGTTGTATAATGAAATAAAAGACTATCATGCTGCGGTTGGGAATATTAAGAATGGTTTTGAGCCAATGGTAGATACTGCATCGTCACCATGTGCGAATTGTGGTTATAGGCAAAGCTGTAGAGCGTAGCAGATGATGACTATATTATTTGTTTTTCTGTTACTCATATCAAGCAGCGCATTAAATTCATTGACCAACTATATTCCTGCAAAGTTTTTCTATGACAAAGAAGTTGAAGCACATGACATACTGGCACCAGTACAAAAAAAGTTACCAACTAAGCCACTATTCAGAATAATTGTGCCATTATCAGGAATATTGCGATTGTTTTTTAGATTTAAAACTAACTGGCAAGCCTTAGCTATTGATGTGATTTTGATCCTGTATGCGCTATTGATTTACCATTATGTTGGCACTGAGGTATGGCATGCCATTATGTGCTATTTTTTTGGCGTGGTGCTTCTTGGGTTGGCGGTCATTGACTTTAATCATTATATCTTGCCAGATGTAGTGACGCTGCCATTGTTATGGCTTGGTTTGGCTTTAAATCTTAATGGTTGGATAGTGCCGCTTAAAATGGCGGTCATGGGTGCCATGATAGGCTATCTAGCATTATGGATTTTGTACTATGCGTTTAAAATATTCACTGGCAAAGACGGCTTAGGCTATGGTGATTTTAAGCTTTTAGCAGCGATAGGAGCATGGTTTGGAGTGTGGTCACTGCCTTGTGTAGCGTTGTTTGCAGCATTGGTAGGGATTGCTTTTAGTATGCTTATGAAGTTGTTTGGAAAAGAGGTTAAAGTCATGCCTTTTGGTGTTTGTTTAGCGGTTGGTTGGCTCATTTATTATGTTTTTGTACATAATTGTCTATATTTGGCGTGATTATCGTTGTATTTAAAGGATTTGCGGTATATTTTTACTGAATATTAACAGTAACGGAGCTATAAGAATGACAAAGAAAGCAGAGAAAAAAGAATTAAAAATACATAACAAAGGCGAATTTGAAGCCTTAGTTGCTGAGAAAGCAGGATCAACAAAAGCAGACGCACATAAATTTGTTGATGCTTTCATTGCGTCAGTGACTGATATTATTAAAAATGGCGATGCGGTTAGTTTTACTGGCTTTGGTAAGTTTGAAGTGAGCCATCGCTCAGCACGTGATGGTCGCAATCCTAAGACAGGTGAGAAGATGAAAATTAAAGCGTCTAAGTCGCCTAAATTCTCAGCAGGGAAGTTGTTGAAAGATGCAGCTAATGGGAAGTGATATTTAATATAGTAAACAAATGCCCGAAAAGGCATAAATGGAACGGTCGATTTGACCGAATTATAAATAAAAAGCCCGATGTCATAGCGTGGAAATTTTGAACATCGAGCTTTCTAATTGAACGGAGTAAATACTAATGACAACTCAAAAAAAAGTCAATCCACAAAATCAAGAATCTAGCATAGCCGATGACCTAGATGCTTTAAACAGCGCAGCCCGCTCAAGCTATGAATTAGTCAAAGGCACCAAGGACGAACAAGTTTACGCTGATTTTCTCAAGGCAAGTATTAGAGCACAGAAGTCGTTTAACAAGCTGCTAAAACGTGCAGAAGATAACGACAACAAATAAGCCAAGTCCCTAAGAAAACAATCAAGTAAATTCAATAGTAATGGAGTTATGAAAAATGACTAATAGCGCAATAGTAACTAAAAAAACCAACCTGCACCAGCAGTCATGCTATTTGATAGTCCAGAAGTCAAAAAAGAGTTATGAGCCAGTTTATCAGTCAAACAGCGCAGTAAAAGGCGTTAGTGGTGATGTATTAAGTTTAAAGAAGAAAGTAATACAAAGCAGCGGTAAAGGAAAATAACAGCATAGATGCTTCAATAATCGATATTCAGCAACGAATGGTTGCACTAAGTGTTGAGCTTAACTATATTGCGGATAATTTAGGAAAAATAAAGCATAACAAGGTGGCATAAATGAATGTAAAAATATGTTGTTGCAAGCTTAAAGAGATTCAGGAAATGTTAAGATCAGGTGCGCCTTTGTCTATTGTGGCACAGACGCTTAATGTTAAAATAAGTGATATATTACATTTAGATAATGCGAATGCTTTAGGGAAATAATGAAAAGCAACAACAAAATAGCAACACCACATGACGCATTTACAAAGGCAAACCTTGCTAATGCTGATAGAGCTAAGGAATTGACTAAAAATCATTATTCAAAAGAGATTGTGGCATTGATCGATTTTGATAGCTTTCAAAATAGACAAACTGATTTTATCCAAAAAGATTTGCGGCATATTGCTTGTGATGTGCTTTATTCTTGCAAGATCAAAGACAGTGACGGTTATATTTATTTTTTGTATGAGCCACAGTCAACGCCCGATAAAATGATGTCATTTAGGTTACTAGAGTACAGCGTGCAAATAATGCAAATGCACTTGGCTCAAGGTAATAAAAAGCTACCAATCATTCTGCCCTGTGTAATTTACCATGGTGAAAAATCGCCTTATCCTTTTAGTAATGATTTGTTAGATTGTTTTGCAGATGTTGAGCTTGCCAAGCAATGCGCATTTAAGCCGTTCAATTTAATTGATTTGACGGTAACAAAAGATGAGGATATAGCGAAGTTACCGCCTACATTGTACTTTGAATATTTGCTAAGACATGCACGTGATGAAGATTTTGCCGAGAAGTTAATAGACTTCATCGAGCAGCACCCTCAATTTGTTTATTATTTCTTGAGTGGTGGCGTAGATTTCTTAAATGTTGTATTATCTTATGTAGAGACAAGAAAGAATAAAGACCCTGAAAGTATAGGGCGTTTAATAAAAGTAATAGACAATAAAACAGGTGGTGAGCTTATGAGTATACTACAGCGTTGGCAAGATGAAGCAAGATTGCAGGGCGTGCTTTTAGGTAAAGCCGAGGGTAAAGCCGAGGGGCTACAAGAAAAAGCCCTAGCCACGGCTCGCAATATGCTTTTAAGGGGCTATGACGCTAAAGAAGTGGCAGAGCTTAATAATTTAACAATGGAAGAAGTAACCGCCCTAGCGGACGAGTTAAACGGCAGTAAGCATTAGTTTTGAGTTTAGCTTGTGGCTTTCCTTGATACGTGTTACGCATTGATATTATTTTCGAAAATGATCAATGAGATACTCATTATTTTTGACCATTTTAATGAAGTTTCTAGCTACTGGTGAATTGTTAAAATAATCGACAATGATGTAAATGTTTTTATCCTTTATCGTATTAAGTGAGATAGCCTTCAATGTTTCATTTTTTAGTTTTTGATTGCTTACTTTCAAATGAATTCGATGTTTCATTAAACTGAATGTATAGAATGTAAGGTTCTGAGCACCAATAGATTTGATTAATTTTTGTGGAAACATGACAATGTCATTGGCGTTATAATATTTTTCAATAATTGCTTCAAATATTAATGAGCGGTCAGAAGAGTCAGAGTTATCAGAAAAATCCTGTTGTGGCATGGATAGTGATTGCGCAATTATATTTTTCGCCAAGTCCCCATATTCATTTCCTAGGTTTATGGTTGAAAAAGTTTCTATTTTGCTAATATGTGTTCTCCAGATAACTGAGATAATAGCAACCATAAGTTTTCTACTATTATTGATAGTATGCACTTCAGCTATTGTGGTGCCATATTCGTCTTTAAATTTACTTAGCGGTTCTTGTACATTAAAATTTCTAATGGACTCAACCAAGAACTGATCTAGTTTACCAATCATTGAATCACATGTTTTGCACAATATATTCTCATCGTATACTCCTATAAGAGATCGCTTGGGACGCTTGTTGTTGGAAACAAGATACATGGGATCCTTAGTATCAGTGATAAGATCGCCATACAAGGATTTTGGAATGATATGTGCTTTTGCTAGCTTTGAATAAGCAGATCCACAAAAACAACATTGCTGATCAGATGAACATGTCATTTTACTCCCCATAAACCACAATATCTTTATAGCTTTGCACTGTTTCAATATCCCTTTCGGCATCGTGTCCAAGGTGCTTGGCAAGTTCAAAGTCGTAAAAGTTATCTGATTCATTCGGCTTTGCTTGTTCGATCTGATATTTCAGCATTGCAGCATACAGTTGGCGCATGGATTTAGGCAGTAGTTTAATGGTAACGGCAGGGTTGCAAATCATAGCGACTTGATTATCACGCTGTGGCGTTAAGGCAGATCGTAATGGTGTGCCAGTAGATTTATCGAATTTTCGATAGTCGTCACCGTACACAGTAAAGTCTTTAATTTCGCGTAATACCTTGACGGATTGGATGATTAAATGGCTATTGGTAAATACTTTAAATTCTATAGACTTGTTTTCTTTGTCATCATCGTTTTTTTGTTTTGCGATGCCTGTCATTTTCATGGTGTAGGCGTTTACTATTTCAAAGTTACCAGTGACGCATACCTCATATAAGCGTCTGCCAGTCATTAAGCAGATAGATAGGCATAGCTTTGCCCATGACTGATAGCGAGAGGGCTGCATTTGATTAATCATTTCACTTTCGACATCGTCAAAGATTTTCTTTGCATCTTTGATATTAAGTTTTAGATGCGTTTTACTATTTTCAGTGGTATTGCGTAGAGCAACCTTAGCCTTGTATTGATTATTTTTGTATTGCATGGCTTGCTCATCTTTGAGCAGGGCAATATCGTTATGTACAAGAGCGGCAAAATCTTCATCAAAGCCTTTGATGTATTTAGAGATGCCGATTCTTGCTAGGCTCATATAGTGGTATCGAGTGGCTTGTTTTTCAATGGTGCTAATTCTTGTTTTAAGTGCGTTAATGGCACGTTTAAGTTGGGCGACATAGACGCCATCAATCTTTTTGGTTTTCTGGTCAAAGTGATTATAGATATTACTAATGATCTGGTTGGTGTGCTTGATCTCGACATGGATAGATACACCAGACGCTTGCGGAGTGCTAATTGATCCTTCGCCAACGCTGATAATAGCGTCAGTCACCCCCAACTCAGCCGATATTTTAGCAAGGGCTTGTTTAATGGTATCTTGTGTTACGTAGCCGTATTCAAAGAACGCTTGATTGATTTTATATGAAGCGATTTGAAAGTGTGCTTTTCTCACCCCCACATCTTCAATTTTGTTTAATCTTGTGGCGAGTGCTGCAACCGAGCGATGTATAAAACGATTGAAACCTTTAATGGGTTCTTTAGCTTTGACGGCTGTATCGATCTTGTCAGCCCACTTGGTCAGCACCTCAATGGTGTGTTCAGTGGCGTTTTTAAGCTCGTAGGTGTCATCTTTAGGGTAATCGTAGGTAGTAGGCGCAAAGTAATGGCGAACGTAGCTTGTGAGCTTTTTACTGGCTTCGTCTTGTTCGACTTGTCCGAGGAATCCTAAAGCTTTAATGATGCCTTGATCTAGCAGTTCGCGGGATTCAACGCTATCAAATATTTCTTTAAGATAAGAACGATCTTTGAGTGCTTCGGCTGCGATCATTTTACCAAGGGCGGTGGGTGTTATGTTTTTAGGTGTCATGGTCGATTCCTTGCTGGCTTTGCCTCACTTTCTAAATGCCATTATATAAGGAAGCGGTAAAAAGTCAATGGAATATAGCTAAAAACATCGGATTTTTTGCTTTGAATAGCGGTAAAAAAACTACGGATTGACGATTGAAATACGACCACTATATCGTACCTACAAAAATCAAAGCATAACTACAAGGCAGTATTGAGCGCATAAAGTAGACAGTTAGTAAGGACGATTTCAAGCCCTGTAGCAAGCGCTACTTTGAGGGTGGGCAAGATCAGTGCTAGGCAGTGAGCGCAGCGTGCTAAGCCTTACAAGGTATACATAAGATCATACAGAACCCGAGTGAGTGAGTGTAAAGAATGCGTACCGATCACAACACCCCCATAGCCCCATTACATATTGCCACCACGAGGAGTAGGCTGTGAGAGGAGCTAAGGCAGGGTAAAGCAAGAACGTGCAGCCATGGCATGCTAGACACCCCCGCAGGGCAGTATTGGAGTGAGCACCGCACCGTGNNCGGTAGCTCATGAGCTACCGCTACCTTGCTACGCTGCTTCGCAGCTACGCACGGTGCGGTGCTCACTCCCTCCATACTGCCCTGCGGGGGTGCCTAGCGTGCCCGTGGCTGCACGTTCTTACTTCACCCTGCCTTAGCTATCCTCACAGCCTGCGCCTCGTGATGGCAATATGTAGTGGGTCTATGGGGTTATTATAAACGGTACGTTACTTGCACACTCGCCCGCTCGCGTTCTGTATAGCCTATTGTATACCCTGTAAGGCTTCACACGCTGCGCTCACCGCCTCACGCATAATCTGCCTACCCTCAAAATAGCGCTTGCTATAGGGCTTAAAATCGCCCTTATTAACTGTCTATTTTATGCGCTCAATGCTGCCGTGTAGTCACAGTTTGATTTTTGTAGTCGCTAGAATTAGGTTGTATTTCATACTGCCGTATGTAGTTTTCTACCGCTATCTTGTGCAAAATAATTGATGTTTTTTGTTTTTTATTGTTGACTTTCTACCGCTACCTTGTGTAATGGTATTTAGAAAGTGAGGCAAAACCCAAACTAACAACCACGATCAAGGAGCAAACAACATGGACAATCAAACAAAATTAGAACTAATCAACGCTATTGTTAATCATGATAATAGCCTTGAGTGGAGGCTTGCTAAAAAGCTACTTGAAATCCTAGACGTAAAAATCGGTGATGCACTAGGCGAAAAACCAGTCGATGTATTCGAAGATCGAGATATGTTGAACTCTATTGATCCGATCTTCATCGCTAACTATTTAGAATACGATAAAGGCTATACAGTAGTCGAACCAAAGGAGTGATAAACTATGTTAGGCTGTGATGGATATTATTTTAATGATGACGAAATAAACGGAACCTGCCCAGACTGCGGGGCACCCACATGTGATGGTCATGCCGAGGCTTGCTACTACTCACCAACTGAATGCGAAACATGCGGCTACTCACCTTGTGATGAGTCTTGCTAAGAGGAATATACTATGACTAACGCAAACACTATTATCCTAGACATCAAACGCAACCTTTACTGGAAGCAAAACAAACGCGGTTACGTAACTATAGACAGCCCAGAACTCGGCTACTTCACCGAAGAACAAGCCAAAGAAATATTACAAAGCAATGCGTATGAAACAGCAGACCATAAGCAAGTCGCACTCAACGCCTACTGCATCGACTTCACCACATCACACCCAACCCACGGGGGTGGCTATGTCATGATTTTCGCTGAGAACGTCATGCAAGCCCGTGACGCTATGTTTAACAAGCACGGCAAGCAATGGAACTTCTGCTACACCAAAAGCGAATTTTATAGCCGTTTCCCGCCTAACATGGGCTTGATCGATATAATCGCACCTGTATTTGAAAAAGAGTTAGAAAAATGACAACCAAAAACATAACCCCCACCGCCCTTGGTAAAATGATCGCAGCCGAAGCACTCAAAGATCGTTCTTATCTAAAAGAAATATTTGATCGTGTTGAATCTTACGAGCTACTAAATCAAGCTATTATTAAAGCCCTTGGCTTCCTTGGGCAAGTCGAACAAGACGAAGCCAGTAAAAAGCTCACAAACTACGTTCGCCATTACTTTGCGCCTACTACCTACGATTACCCTAAAGATGACACCTACGAGCTTAAAAACGCCACTGAACACGCCATTGAGGTGTTGAGCAAGTGGGCAGATAAAATTGATGCTGCCGTTAAAGCAAAAGAACCCATTAAAGGCTTTAACCGATACATTCACCGTTCAGTTTCTGCCCTTGCCACGCGATTAAACAAAATTGAAGATGTGGGGGTGAGAAAAACCCACTTTCAAATCGCTTCATATAAAGTTAATCAGGCATTTTTTGAGTACGGCTACGTAACACAAGACACTATCAAACAAGCCCTTGCTAAAATATCTGCTGAATTGGGGGTGACTGACGCTGTGATCAGCGTAGGCGAAGAATCAACAGAAGCACCGCAAGCGTCTGGCATATCTATCAATGTCGAGATCAAACACACAAACCAGATTATTAGCAATATCTATAATCACTTTGACCAAAAATCTAAAAAACTTGATGGCGTTTATATCGCACAACTGAAACGCGCCATTAACGCACTTAAAACAAGAATCAGCAACATTGAAAAACTAACAACACGTTACGAGTATATGAGCCGTGCAAGAATCGGGATCAATAAATACATTAAAAACTTTGATGAAGATTTTGCCGCTATAGTCCATAACGACTTGGCACTACTCAAAGACGAGCAAGCCATGCAGTACAAAAACAACCAATACAAGGCTAAGGTTGCCCTACGCAACACCACGGAAAACAGCAAAACACACCTAAAACTTAATATCAAAGACGCAAAACAAATCTTTGACGATGTCGAAAGTGAAATGATTAATCAAATGCAGCCCTCTCGCTATCAATCGTGGGCAAAGCTCTGCTTATCTATCTGCTTAATGACTGGCAGACGGTTATATGAGGTATGCGTCACTGGTAACTTTGAAATAGTAAACGCTCATACTATGAAAATGACAGGCATCGCAAAACAAAAAAACGATGATGACAAAGAAAACAAGTCCATAGAATTTAAAGTATTTACCAATAGCCATTTAATCATCCAAGCCGTCAAGGTATTACGCGAAATTAAAGACTTTACTGTGTACGGTGACGACTATCGAAAATTCGATAAATCTACTGGCACACCATTACGATCTGCCTTAACGCCACAGCGTGATAATCAAGTCGCGATGATTTGTAACCCTGCCGTTACTATTAAACTACTGCCAAAGTCCATGCGCCAACTCTACGCTGCGATGCTGAAATACGAGATCGAGCAAGCAAAGCCGAATGAATCAGATAACTTTTATGACTTTGAGCTAGCCAAACACTTAGGACACGATGCCGAAAGGGATATTGAAACCGTGCAAAGCTATAAGGATATTGTGGTTTATGGTGAAAAATAGGTTTTCGGGATTGATTTAAAAGATGGATGTAATTTTAAGTTAATATCTAACTGATTTTGTTTGCATTACAAACAGTGTTATAATGATTATATTACAATCAACAATATGAATAACTTATGACTTCTGAGAGTTTATTATCTGAAATAGAAAATCTAACGCTAGAAAGGAATGTGATCAATAATGGCAACTTAAGAAGTCAAATTTATCATGCAATGAGCTACTGGTTTGAAGCTCATAAATGCAAATTAAATGATACCCTCCAATATTACGATGGATACTTAAAATCATGCCAAGAAGAAATAAAGTCCATCAGAGAAAAATCAAGACAGTATAATTGTTTAAGAATTAACCCATCAAAAGAACAGCTTATAAATGACTTTCAATATCTTCAGTCACGCACTGCCGATGAACCAAACAAACTATCTTAGCTATTAAAATTAGCCCTTAATCAACTAAAATTTTAGTCTATAATAATCATTACAGGTGTTGGAAATGGTTTAAAAATAAAATGTCATCTTATTTATTTAGAACGCTTATAATATGCATAGTTATCGCCAATATCAGCTATGCATATACTTTACGCTGCGAAGGCTATGAAAATAAGAATGGTGAAAATAAATCTCTTAATTTTAATATCGAAGTTAATAATGACCTGTCAAAAATAAATGGATTTGTTGCGAAACCAATGGATAATTTACCATGGGTTATGACAACTAATTTTAAATCTGTAGGATATTTCTATTCACAACTATATGATACCAAGAAAATGCATTACCATAGCGTTGAACAAAAAGATAAAATTATCATATCTACAAGAGACGGATATTGTGAACATATAGATAATCTATTTATAAATAAGTGAAAATAACTTTAACAAAGAACTCTGCCACTATGTTGTAGTTAGTTCCTCTGGCTTACTCGACCAGATATTGCCGTTTATGTGTATTAATCTAATCAAGTTTTTCTAGCAATTTATCTGCAATAGCTATTGCCGTACCAACATATAAATCATAAGATTTTGCACTAAATCCTTGCCCAATAGTTACATTATTTAATAAACCTTGCAGTATTAAACCCACAAAATATTCTTTCTTAGTCAAACCATCATTGTCTGACAACTTTTCTACTGGAAATGCTGGACTATCAGATGAAACCATATTTAAAACTCCTGTAATATTATAAACTTATCTGTTAAAGCCACCTAATAACCAAATAGTTATTTTGCCTAAAAATAGCAATACAAAATAAGATATTAGTATGGCATATACAAACAATAAAATAGCACCCAAAACCAACATGTACAAGAAGTCATTTTTTGCTTTCTCAATCCTACCATGCACACAAGATTTATATTCATCTGTCTGTATAATCTTTAGTAAATCAACGTCATATACTTTTAGGTTTAACTCAAATTTATGTGTGTAGCTATTGAAAGACATGTTTATCAAGTCCGTATCAAAACCAAATTTTTTTAAACATTCTGATTTTGCAAAACCTAATAAAAAATCTCGATAATCCACACCATTTCGATATTGGTTTATTGTATTAAATATTTCTTCATCTATTCCTAGCATGTCTTTTGCTCTCCTTGCTTCAACTCCTGTTGTATCAATCACTTTAACAATAACACCACTCCTAAGAAATTCTAGATTTTCTTTCGATGATTTTATTTCGTTTGTCCAAAATGAATACATTAACCATCCATAAACAATAATTAAAAGCAAAATAAACGGTCTATACAATTTTTTAGGCAGTTTAAAAAAAATAAATATTTTACTCATTGTTAAATCCCTCTGTACACGAAGAAA
>NZ_QLIU01000046.1 GCF_003574425.1 Cysteiniphilum halobium
TTCGCATACCTAGTTCCACATATAAATTTTCGTCTACAGGGCTATCACCTGCTATGGCCATCCTTCCCAGAATGTTCAACTAATCTATACGCTAAAATATACAAGGCTCTTCCCCCTTCGCTCGCCGCTACTGAGGGAATCTCGGTTGATTTCTTTTCCTATGGGTACTTAGATGTTTCAGTTCCCCACGTTCGCTTCCTACCACTTTTTATATCCCACACCCTAAAATCAAGTAGCATAAAACAACAGTTACTTAACTGTATTTTTAATCGCTCAACAAGTTAGAATATCAAAAGTGGTAGGATAACCAGTAAACTGGCTGGGTTCCCCCATTCAGACATCTCCGGATCAATGTTTATTTGCCAACTCCCCGAAGCTTTTCGCAGGCTATCACGTCTTTCATCGCCTCTGACTGCCAAGGCATCCGCCGTTTGCGCTTATTCTCTTGGTCATTACTCTATAATAAATTGTTAAAGATCTCTTCTTGTGCTCAAGACATTCACCTGACCTGCGTTGCTTCAAATCATTCAAGCAATCATTTATTTATATAAACTCTTGCTTTCATTCTTCTCGCGCCTTGATCAGCTAAATCTCTTTAGCACAATACTAT
>NZ_QLIU01000047.1 GCF_003574425.1 Cysteiniphilum halobium
TTCGCATACCTAGTTCCACACATAAATTTTCGTCTACAGGGCTATCACCTGCTATGGCCATCCTTCCCAGAATGTTCAACTAATCTATATGCTAAAATATACAAGGCTCTTCCCCCTTCGCTCGCCGCTACTAAGGGAATCTCGGTTGATTTCTTTTCCTATGGGTACTTAGATGTTTCAGTTCCCCACGTTCGCCTTCAGATGACGGAAAACAGAAGACAGAAGACAGTTGTTGAATCGCTACGCGATGCCTTTAACTTTAAAATTCAAATATAATTACTTAAATCTAAAATTAAATACCACATCTCTACTACCAACTTACTGTTTCTAATCCGCTATTTTCCGCCATCTGAATGATCGGAAGACACAAAACACAGGTTGCTCGAAAAACTTCCGTCTTCCGTCCTCTGTTTTCTGTCTTCCGACCGGGTTCCCCCATTCAGACATCTCCGGATCAATGTTTATTTGCCAACTCCCCGAAGCTTTTCGCAGGCTATCACGTCTTTCATCGCCTCTGACTGCCAAGGCATCCGCCGTTTGCGCTTATTCTCTTGGTCATTACTCTATAATAAATTGTTAAAGATCTCTTCTTGTGCTCAAGACATTCACCTGACCTGCGTTGCTTCAAATCATTCAAGTAATCATTTATTTATATAAAC
>NZ_QLIU01000048.1 GCF_003574425.1 Cysteiniphilum halobium
GGCATCAATATCGGCTTTGCTAATGACTTGATTTAAGGTGACATCAACATTATTGAGTTTCAAAGCACCAACGCTTTCAAGCGAAGTCACTTGAATGCTGGCAATTGTATCATTATCAATATCATTGTAGTTAAAGTCACCGATTACAAAGGTGTAATCTGTATCTTCCGCAGTAGTGACGGTATTGTTAGCTGCCGTTGGTGCATCATTAACCGCATTTACGGTGATGTCTACAGTATCGATATCAGATAAGGGTGTGCCACCACTATCGGTTGAAGTAACTGTTAAGGTATCACTGCCATTAAAGTTGAGATTTCCCTGATAGGTTAGACTTGCTAGCGTGTTATTAATATCTGTTTCATCTCCACTAATGGTTAAGTCATTACTACCATTAGCTCCAGCGGATATTGTTGCTAAACCGGAGAGGGTGACATTTAACACCCCATTGTTTACCTGTAAACGGGTTGTTGCTAAATTACCATTAGGGTCCGTTACTGATATGCCTGTTATGGCAAGTAGTGTATCTTCATCAATATTTTGTGCGCCTGGCACGGTGTTCTCTGGTGGAGTTGGCTCTAAACTATCGCCCTGAAATGTCCAGCCTTTAGTATTGATTAGATTATCTCTAGCGGACTGGGCACTTGCTCCATAGTAAAGATTATCGACACCAATAGTGATACCAGTTGGTGCCGAAGGATTATCCCAGCCAATTAAAGTCGCATTATAATTTGCTACCGACATGCCACTGAATGATAAAAAGGCAGCCATATTAGTGGCACTAGATAAGTCGAATCCACTTAGATCTTGATCAAATGCGCTTGCATTTTGAAACATAGAAGACATGGCAGTAACATTTGACACATCCCAACTATCTAATGATTGATTAAATACTGTTGCACCAGAGAACATGCCTGTCATATTGGTAACATTTGAGACATTCCAGCTATCTAATGATTGATTAAATGACGTTGCGTTCGAAAACATACCTCTCATAGTGCTAACACTTGAGACATCCCAGTTAGCTAATGATTGATTAAATGCGCTTGCAATTTGAAACATCCAAGACATATTGGTAACATTGGAGACATCCCAACTATCTATGGATTGATTAAATACTGTTGCATCAGAGAACATCCAAGACATATTGGTAACATTGGAGACATCCCAACTATCTAGGGTTTGATTAAATGCTATTGTGTTTGCGAACATATTAGACATATTGGTAACATTGGAGACATCCCAACTATCTATGGATTGATTAAATGCTGTTGTGCTTTTGAACATATTAGACATATTGGTAATATTTGACACATCCCAGTTTGAGACATTTAAATTAGCACTGTTATTGGCATAAAACATGCCGCTAAGATTGGTAACATCGGTTAATATCGGCGTATCTGAAGCATTAAAGCTTACGTTATCTGTATTAGAGAAAGCGAAATCTAAATCACTCCAAACGACATTCCCCCATTGCTCAACAGTTTGTACTTTCAAGCGATCATTATTGCCAAAATTAAAACCATCAACATCGCCAACAACTGCAATCGTATATTGTCCTGATACAGCATAATTATGTGTGATATCACCACCACTTGTATATGTATTTGATGTTCCATCTCCCCAAAATACCTTATAACTTTGTCCTGCCCCACCGGCAACTGGCAAAATATAAGTGCTTGAATCGCTACTGCCTGAGTATGTAACATTTGTATCAACCGTCATCACAAAACCGATCGCTTCAGCACTTGCCTGATCATCAGCAATCGTTAAACTAATCGTTGCACTATCTGTTCCACCACCAGGAGAGTCTTCAATCGTATAGCTGAAGTTTTCTGTTGTTCCTGTTGCAGTGACTTCTAGCCTCTGACCATCTGCAAGTAGTCTCACCGTAGTACCAGACGCCAATGTTACTGTTTGGCCGGGTGAAATAGGGTGATCAGTACCATCATTAAGATTGATAATTTGGAGATTTTCCATTTCAGGATCTGAGTCATTATCAAGTGGGGTGATGGTAATTGGAACCCCAGAGATAACGGTAAAAGCATCGCTAACTGCATCTGGGGGATCACCTAACAGGACATGGCTCCAATGTTCTGATGACAGGCCTGTAATATCAATCTGGCCTTTTTCATATTCTAAATCCCAATCAACAACGTTATTTACTTGACCTGTGAAATCAATAGACGCTGCAATATCTGCACTGGTTAATGCTGTTAATGCATCAATAAAAGCTTGTCCTTTATCACCTTCGGCAACATTACAACCATAAAATAAAATATCACCTTGCTCCGTCAGCGCTTGGCCCCACTGCGCTAACTGTGCTTGATAGTCCATCAAGTTGCTCGCTGTAAGATCGACATTTCCCAATTGCAGCTGTGCTTCAGCACCATGGGATACAATGTGAATTGCTTCTAAATTTTGATATTTTGCTAAAATATGAGCAATTGCATCAACACCGTCAACCTCTGATGTAATCACTTCAATGGATGCATGACGAGACACACTTTCAATCAAAATATGAGGATCTTTAACTCGGCTATCAATAATCATTACTTCAGTAAACTGACTATAATCTGTTGTAAAGCCTTCACTATTTGCTTCAATAGCCTCCAGCAGACTTTCTGTTGCTTGTGCATTTTCGTTTTGTTTAAGAGCGTTTAATATATAAATTTGTTCTTGCTCACTGACGCCATCGGCTAAATCCACCGCTTCAATTGCAGCACCATCAAACATATATCGAGGCTCTAACTCCTGCAATAAGAATGGTTGCTGCTGGTTTTTTAGCTGGTTATCTTGCAATAGCTTTTTAAGAATTAAGTCTTTGTCTACTTTTTTATTGAGACTGAGCTGTTCTTTTATTAATCGATATAATTGTTTAAACATGGCGGGGCTCCTGTTAGTTGTCGTAGCCACCAAAAGACAGTAATGACTACAATTTAAACAAAGTATAGTCGCTCTGATAATGTCTTTCCTTGGACAAAAGATATTTCCTATGGTGACTTTTTCTATATCTGACTAAGAGAATTAAGAGTTGTTTGTAAGTGATTTGCTATTAATAGTAGTATTTATTACTCTATTTGGTTATAAATCAAACTGCGCACTGGTAAAACGTAATGGTCATCTTCAACCGGCTCTGGATCTATGATACCTCTTTTTAAACCGACCGGTCTAGCCTGCCCGGCAAGCCAATCAGCTGAAGTCCAATAAAAATTGACCGTCATGTTTTCAAAGCCATTTATCATTAGCCAGTCAAGATTATAATTCGGTCCAACACTAATATCAGCACCATAATTTATGAGGCTGGATAATTCGTTGACATTAGGTAAGCGCCAGTCACTGTAGCCACATAGTTTAACTGCAGCGATATTCATATTATTAATTGCTTGGATGGCATCATGCCAGTTAAGTCTATTGAGATTTATAATTACATTACCATAATTAGGTTGTAGT
This sequence comes from Cysteiniphilum halobium, assembly GCF_003574425.1. GTDB lineage: Bacteria > Pseudomonadota > Gammaproteobacteria > Francisellales > Francisellaceae > Caedibacter > Caedibacter halobius. Next base: position 3,451 of record NZ_QLIU01000048.1, read on the forward strand.
GATGGTCCTGCATTATCAAAGTCTTCAAAACCAATAACTCCATTTTTGGGCCACATAAGTCCTGTTAAATAATCTATTATACACTCTCCTTCTTCTACAAATCGTGTGATTGGCCATGGCTCGCCAGCCATGATATCACCATCAGCGCCAACAGGGGCTACAATCGGCATAGATGACGTTTGCCCCGTTATGATCACTTTAGCAAGGTAACCATTGCTGTTACCTCTTACAGGGATAGCCTGCAAAAGAGTTAATTTATCAAATGTTAGTACAAAGTAATCCTGCATATTTACTGTATAAGCATCATTAACATCATTAACACGTGTTGTACTAGTCCAATACACAGCACGGATAACATTTATACCAAAACCATTAAGCCAGGTATAATTAGGGAATTCACCATAATTAATAAGGCTTTTAAGTTCATTAACATTAGGCAAACGCCAATCGGTATAACCACAACGCGAATAATTATTAGCCGCAGTCAATGCATCACTCCATGATAGATCAGTAAAGGAGTCTTCTCTTGGCCACATTAGACCTGTGAGATTATCTATTACACAATCTTCCTCCGCACCAGTACCTTGACTAAA